>CACOXV010000007.1 GCA_902631295.1 Paracoccaceae bacterium
CGCCCCGCTGTTGCGAAAGCCCGAGAAATTGAAGGGCCAATAAAAGAAAAGCTTCGCCAGCTACGATTAGAAAATAAGAAACTGGAACTAGAACTTCAGATATTTGATGAGTTGTTTCCGGATTATGCTCCGCTGAGAGAGCATATTTTGGAGTCTGAAGATACAATATTTGAAACTTCAATTGAGGGCGATAAGTCTGATCGCGCGAGATTGTATCTATCGCCTCAAGAATATTCAAATCTCAAACCAGTTGAACGGGAGCAACTTGCGCTGACTAACTACTGTAATCGAAATCATTCCAAGCAAGAGATTGGTAAGATGTACGAACGTTATCTGGGCTATCTTTGGGAAAAAGAAGGCTGGGATGTTCAATTCAAAGGTATTGTTGATGGGAAAGAAGATTTAGGTCGTGATCTCATTTGCAAAAAAAAAGATAAGGTAGAAATTATTCAGGCTAAAAATTGGTCAGCGCAAAAACTAATTCATGAAAAACATATCTATCAACTTTTTGCTACCAAGACTCATTTTTGCTTAGAAAATGCTGGTAAAAATTATCAGCCAAATAATGTTCAAGCAGTATTCGCTTCTACTACTGATTTGAGTGACATGGCTAAAAAAGTAGCAGAGTTTCTAAAAGTTAGGGTTGTTAAAATTCCTCTCAGTAAAGAGTATCCAATGATAAAATGTAATATAAACCCAGCATCTAATACCCAAATTTATCATCTTCCTTTTGACCAACAATACGACAAAATAAAGGTTGGAGATCAAAAAGGTGAGCAATATGTTGCAACGATTAAAGAAGCCCAGAAATTAGGGTTTAGACGCGCATTTAGATGGAGACCAGATAAACAATGATTGCTACAACCGTAGCAAACCAAGTGAAACAAATAAACGCCTTTGTGAGTGAGCAGAGGTATTGTGAGTTGGGGTGGGGATTAATCCTTTTTCCACGGTTCGCCTTCAGGCATTTCACTTGCTTTCGGTAAGTCGTTGTTTATGGGAGTCGACGATATTTTACTATCTACAAAAACGTTCATCACAGGATTTATTATCTCGGTTTGATCGACGGTACCTGCACGTATAGAGACCACATTCGTTCGTCCACTGCTATTTCCAAACATCAGAGTGCCACAATTTACGCAAAAGCGTTTTGTCATAGTGTTCCCGCTTTTTGCCTTATGTGAAAATGTTGAAACTTTACCATGAATTTCTAACTGATCTTCTGCAACCATTACGTTTGTACCATAGACTGCGCCAGTAGATCGCCGGCAATCCTCACAATGACAATTTAGTATCAGTACTGGTTCCGCATATGACTTATAGGAGACTTGCCCACAAAGGCATTGTCCAGAAAATTTCATATCACTTCCTCATATCCAAACCGTAAACTTCGTTCCAAATCCTCAGCAATACGCAAATAAATGATCAATTCAAGTGCTAGGAATATTAACATTTTGACTATTCTTCCAAACGTTCTTCTAGTTTATCGATACGGTGGCTAATATATTCTAACTTTTCATATAATTCTTCAACATAACCGTAATCATGCTCTTCGTCGTGGTCATGGCCCTCGAATATTAAGCTGCCGACTAGCAACAAGGTAACAACGACAACGCATACAGTTATAATGGTCACCATTGTTTTCGTGTACGTATCCATTTGCGCCTCCAAAGCTAATATCAGAGTAACCAAAGTTGAAAATCATGCAAGATATGATACAACTGAAGTCTTAATGAACCATCAGAGCTTGTTTCGCCGAGATGTTTCAGGAAATTATGCAAGTATGTTTTCGAAACTTGGGTTTATGAGTGCATACCGAGAGGCTGGGTCTGAGCAGGTTAAAACGCTGTTCAGTATTGTACCTTACCATAAGCACTCATTTCTCGAAACACAGTTGTAATTGGTGAGTCAAAAATACATAAACTAATTTATGTGTGCCTGTGGTAAAGGTGATGAATGGTAATCTTAAAGAGGTCTTATTATGCAATCGGATGTCTCTGACTTAAAGCCTGAAGTTTTTAAGTCACTTCCTGATGTCGTAAAGGCTCTTGAAGAACCTCGTAAGCCAAGAAGTGTCCTAAATTATATGTGTGCCTGTGATACCGCAGATCCTGTAATCAGGCTATCTTTAAACACTGAAGAGAAGGTTAGATCTCTTTTAACGATTTGGTTTGCGAGTGGCAGTTCATTGGATGCTCTATGCCAACCATTTGCTCCGGTAATCCGAGAGCTAAAGGCCCAGCCACCAACGTTAATTGGAGAAGACTGGGATAGTCTAGACGGTAAAGTGGCTAAAGTATTATTGGCAGACCAGCTTTCTAGATCCTGTTTCAGGGGAACTCCCGAAGCATTTTCTTATGATCAAATTGGTAAAAAATTAGTACGTGAATTAGTTACTACAGACTCTATAGAAGAAACTTTAAAACTTCCAGCAGCTCTTTTATATCTATTACCATGGGCGTTGGCACATTCAGAAGATTTAGAAGACCTTGATTGCGCCTGTGAGCTTATAGATAAAGCTGCAGCATCTTCCCCTAGTTTTTCTTTATTTTCTGGTCGGAACAGAATGGCAGTCGAGCAACACCGTCAAGTACTGGAAAAATTTGGACGTTACCCCCACAGGAATAAACAGTTTGGCCGAACTAGTACTTCCGAAGAATTGGCTTGGCTTGCCGATATAAAGAACTTACCAGTCTGGGCTAATGGAAAACTATCGATTGAGGAAAATATCAATTAGCAATTGCTAGCATGGCTCACATTGGATTAGCTCAAATATTTTAACGAGGTGCCACGATTTCTCTATTATAGCCAGAGTGATGAGAGCGAAATCGAGCTCCCCAAGCACTCAATGCCTCTACTGCGTTCTGTTTTGCATTACCCAAGCACAAAACGTCAGTTATATCGATCAGCTCTAATACCTCAGAGGCTAATGGGCTTGCAGCATGATTTCCTAAACGTACCATCATTGCATCACTATCTGTAAAGGCCTCTATAAGGGTTGCTTCACTTCCGTCTTCGGAGATGTGCCATTCATAACTAATACTATTTTCTTCTTTCAGCTCATAGACATACTTCGCTGCACGATCTCTAGCCCAAGTTTTAAATCCCTCTCTATCTTTTACTTTGCAGTCAATTATAAAAACCATTCGATCAGACGCAGCGTTCAATTCAGTCATTTCATTCTCCCAAATTTTCTCAAAAATACTTTATCGTTGAATGTGTGCAAGATAAGACATTGCGTTTGTAGCAAAGTAAGCGATCCAAATAAACTACTTTGTGAGTGAGCAGAGATATTGTGAGTTGGGGTGGGGATACCTGTGGACGAGTGGACTATGTGGACCATCCTGAGAGGTAGGGGGGGGAGCAAAGGTCGAGGCAGTAAGATATGAAAATATCCTGCTCTCACATTATTTTTTGAAAAAGTATGATGCTAAAAATTTTGTTTTTTGTGATGTTAAAGTGAAATAAAAACATTTATTTAAAGTGCTACAGATAGATTGCTTTTTTCAAAAAATAATGGACTATATTGGAAAAAGGAGCTTCAATTGTCATTACGGCGTATTATCAAAACTTTCGGATTTAAGGATTTTGTACAGATGGGGGTTGCCGCAGCGACCTCAAGAAAAATGGCAAAGCCAGCAGTTCCTAGGAATGAAGCACTAAGGCGAGTTAAGGTGGCAGAGACTGGTATTATCGGTCAAGATCTTTCTAGCCAGTTTGAAATATTTGGGGAGATGGTTAAGCTAGTCACTGGTGCAGATTTCAGCATGGTCAATATTCTTAACGGTAAGAGCCAGTTTACGATTGGTGGTTCTGGTATACCTGTCGATCCTTTAATGGCTATGCCTCAAGATATGTCGATTTGCCAATACGCCTTAACTTCCCCAGAACCATTTATCGTTGCTGACCTTTCAGATGATGAACGATTTGCGGGAAGTATGATGACCAAGCCGCCAATGAATGCCTCCGCATATGCTGGCTTTCCTTTGAATACGCCAGAGGGTGTCGTTCTAGGTACCTTATGTGCATTTCATAAGCGTCCAATCCGATTAAATCCTGAGCAGGTCCGAATGATGCGCCAGCTTGCTAAGGCAACTACGGACCAAATACTTCTTCGAACTAAAAAAGCTAACTTATACGCATCGGAGATTGGGGCTTTTCTTGGACGGTTTGTCCGTTTTGCTCCAGATGGTAAGATTTCTGAGCTTATTGGCTTCCTTGATTTCTGCGCTCATGGTGCTGCACTACCAGAGGTAATTACCGCCTTGGAGAAAGATGGAGTAATTACACAAATTGATGGGAACTGGATGCTAACTCAAGATGGTGTCGACCTAAAAGCAGAATTAGGACTTGCTGAAGATGGCTATCGAGGCGCTCAAGTAAATGTCCCTTCCGTTGGTAGCCAACTGGAAGATCTACTCGAGAAAATGGAGTAGTTTGTAATGTACTCTTCACAACTGCAGTTGAAATTTAGTAACGTTTCTGAGGCCAAAATTGCTGCCCAAAGTTTATGTGAACTTTTGAAAAGTCGCATTTCTGTATTTGATTTTCATGGTTTGCAAGTGACCGTTGGGAAAGATGGTGATCTTTCGATTAGTGTCAGGTTTCAGGATGTTAAGGCCATGAATGATTTTGAAAAAGATATTCCAAAGGTTATAGAAGATATAAAACAAGCTTTTTTATTCAAATTTACAAAATTTACAGGCGTTTGCGTATTTTCTTTTGAGCGTGAAGCAATGTCTTCATCAATCTCAATTGATGCGAAATCTTAGATAGTTTCGCGAATGTGTCGCCTGCTTTGATTGATTAATTAAGTACTAGTTTAAAATCATGCAACATAAGACGCTACGGACGTAGCAATTGAGCTGACCCGAATAAAACGCCTATTTGAATGAGCAGGGTATTGTGAGTTGGGGGATGGGCCAAAACTATATAACAGCTTATCTCAACTGAAAATGATTATAAAATCCATGAACCTTGTCTTGGACCTAGTGATTGACAGAATTTATTTTGCCTCTCAGACTAAACATACTTAAGTCATAATGCAGACCAATTATATTGGAGATAAGGTCATCGAAGCGTCTTATAAAAATAGCGAAAAACGGCCGCCAATTCTCGACATGGCAGATGCCGAAATCTTAGCTCTAATGCCACGTATGGACTGGGATCGACCACCATGGAATAGGTGGAGCTTTCAGCGTATTAGGAGCTTAATGCCCACAGCACAAGTCTGGCGTGGTAACGGCAAGACAATGCCGATACCGCGACAAGAAAAGGATATCTCACAGATTGAATTTACCCGATCAAATCAGGATTTACAGACAATTGAGGCGTTTCTTGATGACACTTACACCGACGGATTTTTGGTGATGGCGGATGGCTATATTGTCCATGAGAGCTATCACAATGGAATGCGGCCTGAAACGCCACATTTGATGCAATCAGTGTCCAAATCAATTACCGCTACCGTTACTGGTATCATGATTGGTCGAGGAGAACTTGACCCATCTGCTCCAGTCAAAACCTATATGCCAGAGCTAGTAGAAACAGCGTGGGCAGGGGCAACACTTCAGCATGTTTTGGATATGACGACTGGCGTTCAGTATAGCGAAGAATATACACGGCTCGACTCTGATGTTGGTAAGACAGATGTCGCTTCAGGCTGGAGGCCTATCGCGCCTGATGCGAGCCCCGATATTGATTGGCCAGCTTCGGTTTGGGATCAGATATTGTCATTGAAAACTTGTGACGCTGAACATGGTAGCAGATTTTTATATCGCTCAATAGAAACAGACTTACTGGCACATATTATGATGCGTGTCTCTGGCTTGCCATTGCATCAGCTGATCAGTCAAGAATTATGGCAGCCAATGGGTGCTGAAGAAGATGGATATTTTACTGTTGATGCGCGTGGATATGGCCTGGCAAGTGGAGGTTTTAATGGCTGTTTGCGGGATTTTGGCCGCTTTGGTCAGCTCTATCTTGATGATGGTATGTGCCATGGTAAACAGATTATCCCACAGGACTGGATAGAGGATGTAAGGCGAGGTGAGCATGGATTATGGTCCGAGGAAAGACGTAAGCTATTGCCAAATGGCTGCTATCGAAATCAGTTCTGGATCGAAGATGAGACCAAAGAATCGTTTATGTGTTTAGGGGTGTTTGGCCAACTTATTTATATTGCTCCAAACTATAATATGGTGGTTGTTAAATTATCTACTTGGCCTGATTTTCTTGATGATGATTTCAAAGTTGACACACAACTTGCTATTCACGCGATTGCTGCTGAATTGGGGAAACATTTCGACTGAAGGTAAAAGCAGAATGAGGATAACGCATTTATTAGTGAAGATGGTCTAAATACTGCGGAATAAAATTAACTTAGTTACAAGTTTATTGCGTATAGTTTTACATGCTACGAGTTACTCCCCCATCATTTCGGATGCTTTGACCAGTTATATAGCTGCTATCTTCTGTGAGCAGGAACGCTGCGGCTCTAGCTTGCTCTTCGGCACTCGCGAGACGTTTAAAAACAGACATGTCTGCAAACTTCTGAGGCAAATCTAGACTGTCAGTGAATCCAGGCAATAAGCAGTTCATACGTATGTTATCTGCGCCATAGCGATCTGAATAAAGCTTTGTAAAGGATGATACACCAACGCGATAAACACTTGATGTCGGGAAAATCAGGCTAGGTTCGAAAGCTGAAAATGTTGTTATATTAACTATAGAACCACCTCCCTGTGATTGCATTACTGGTGTTACTAATTTTGACATGCGTATCACTGGTAATAAAATCATTTCATTTGCTGTGATCCAGTCTTCATCTGAGATTTCTAGCAAGTCTCCTTTCGGAGGCCCTCCAACATGAATTAACAAGCTATCAATACGCCGATATTTCTCCATGGTTGTATTGAATAGCCCCTGCAAGTCTGTGGCATTTTCTGCTTTGCCCTTTACAGCTATGCCTCCTAGTTCATTAGCAAGTATTTCACAATTTGTTGAAGGTGACATCAAAGCTAGGTCGTAATGTCGTTTTTTCATCTCTCTAGCAACAGCTGCACCCATTCCACTACCACCGCCAATAATTACGCAAACTTTATTTGTCATAATTTCTCCATCGTTTTAGTTATATTTTTTATTATGCTACCTCTGTAGCAAATGGTATAATTCAAATAAACGCCCCTCTCATTTAGTAGGGTACCTCTGAGTTGGGTAGATTTTGGCCCTGTGAAACCCATTTAAACGGCAATTGCCACTAGGGTAGCCTCTGTTTTTACATAAGGGCTCTATCCAAGTGCGAATAGCCTCCATCAACCACTAAAAATTGCCCTGTAATGTGTCCTGCCCATTGAGACAAAAGAAACAATATGGGCATAGCTAACTCCTCAACTTTTGTCATTCTTTTCTCTAGGGGAATACGGCTAGTAATCTGTTTAAGTTTTTCATCTGGAATTTTAAAGCCTTCCAACCATTTTTCGTACATAGGTGTCATAACTTCTCCGGGTATAACTGCGTTTACACGAAGTCCGCGATTTGCATGTTCTGCAGCCCACTCGCGAGTTAAAGCCAAGATACCGCCCTTTGCAGCTGCATAAGCTGAGGTTCCAGATTGACCGGTTAAAACGACTTTTGATGAAACATTCACTATTGCTCCTTTAGTTTTTATTAACTCCTTTATACATAAATTTGCCATCGTGTAATAATGCACGAGATTTCTATCTAGTGATTTGCGAAACTCATTTGGCCCAGCACAAATGCCAACGGCGTCATTAATCCCAGCGTTATTTACTAAACCATCAATTCTACTCAGCTTATTCAGAATATCTTGCACTGCATGTTTGCAGTCTTGGTCATCACAAAGGTCCAAGGTTTTCCAAATAGCTTTTGGACATCGTTTTTCTATGATTTCATAGAAAGTGTCATCTGGTTTTGACTTATCAATTATAACTGGTGTTGCACCACTTAACGAAAGTTTGTCTACCACTGATGCTCCAATACCAGAGCCTCCTCCAGTAACAATTATTACTTTTTCTTGCAAACCAAGTTCCATAATTTAAACTTACTGATTTTCACTTTTCAAAATGGGTTTATAAGGGTTGGAAAATTACCTAAAGTCAGAGCTGATTAAAAGTCCTGCATCAGCAAGTTTTGACGTACAATAATTTTGAATCAACTGCTATTATGACTTAAGACGCTCCATTAAGTTTTTTACAATTTGCGACGTTACTTTTTCTCCCTTTTCTGATGATGACTCGCTTGCTGATTTAGTATACCAAGTGCTATTTTCCGAGATACGATCCATTTCAACCCCTTCTGGAGCAAGAGCCATCAAAAGCGAAGTTTCTCCTTCGCCCGCATGGTCAAAAATATAATTTTTAATAATTTCGCAATCCATCAAAGGATGTACGTTTATCCAATTAAATGGGTCACTCCCTGCCTGATTTCTGGCATAATAATCATGCATATCTTGCTTCCCCCACCACGCCTCACCCTTCGTGCGTTCTAGGAATTGAAAAATTGCCTGTTTAGCTCCAATTTTAAAAGCCAGATCAGTTGGCATGCCAGATGTAAAGTTTTCGGTTTGGTGGTGTATGATCCCATGTATATTCCGGAATCCTATTCTCAACAAACCTGTAAATATTTGCTCGGCCAACGGAGCAAGGACTGCTGCATCAACATGCAAGCTACCAGTTCCTTCTGGCGCTGCTACGGCATAACTCGCAGCACCGTAACTAAACGGTGGAAGAATGACTACTTCTATCTGCTTTTCCAACCTATCCAGAATCTTGGTCACCGCAAGCGTATCCATACCCACTGCCATATGTTCACCGTGATACTCCATCACTCCAATGGGAAGTACAACTGGTGTATTTTTGGTGATCTCTTCCTTAATTTGGTATGGTAACATGAATTCAAAGCGCATATTGAATCCCTCATTAGATTATTTTTCAAAAATTAAGAGTCATTAATTTATTTAATAATATATACTGACTCATATCCAAAGTATTGCTTCCACTTTTATTGGTCATGTGCAGCTAATACCAGGCCGGAGCATGAATCTGTTCTACTCTCTCCATAAAACTCTAGCATATGCTCTACTGTGTCCAGCCAATTAACTCCATCCACTTCATCATCGCTAGTTTTTTCTATTTCATCATATTCCATGATGCTCATGTACTCATTGTCGCCAGTGGAGATCAAACGCATAGACAGAGCTTTTGAGTAATCGTAATCGTTTATCGCCTTTATGAAGTCATCTATATATCCATCTTTAAGCTTATACTTTACGATTGTTATTATATTCATCTTTAACTCCTCTTAACTTGATCCGTGCAAACTGAGTTAACAAACAGAGCAACAGATACATGGCTAATAGTTTTTCATTTTATCACAGTATTGTCTGAAGAGCTGGCGGCAATAAATTCAGGATCTTCCTCAGTTCGATACTGTGGTAACTTATCGTGTATAACGTCCCATGGGATTTTACTTTCGATACCTAAGTGAACTCCATTCGGCTGCCAGTTTTCTGGATCATCAAGGGTTCCAACAAATACAGCATCTAAAGACTTATAACTGAAAACGATAGGGCTACCACAATCGATGCAAAAGCCTCTTTTTGCGATATCCGATGATTGAAAATACTTCGGCAACCCACTTGTAAATTGCAATTGGCCTTTGCTGAATGCAGCAAAAATAGCAGATGTGTTTCCGTAAGCTTTTTGACACATACGGCAATGGCATACGGATACCCATTTTGGTTCACCCAATGCTTTATATTGGATCTTTTTGCAAAGGCATCCGCCTGAAACTTTCCTTAACATCGCCAATACCCCCTCCCAACGACACCTCTTAGTCAATAACTGGTTCATCAAATACTATAGTTTCTTAAACATGATGACCGTACAACTCCCACCACTGCGCAGCGATTTTTTGAGCTTGATTGAGCAAATCCTCGTTTTCATAAACAGTCGTCATCATTGTTGACTTTTCACCTGTTCGCACAATGTGCCTACTTATCGAAACTGGCATATTGTCTGGATACCATTTCTTCCATGCGATTATTGCCACGTCCAAATCTTCTTCAGATTTAAACTCCGTACTTATAATTCGCGCATGGGGCATTTGTAGAACTCCTTTTTTTGCAAGTAGTCTGACAAACCCTACTGCCTCTGACAATGGAAATAATAAAATCATTATACAGATAATTGGGTTTCTTAGCTCTTTGACCAGGTCGCATATACTTTCAAAAATTAGGTATCATAGAATGCTGCGCCTGTAGCAAATGATCTGATCAAAACAAATGCCTTAATCAGCGAGTAGGGGTAAGGGAGTTATTTGCTAGGTACATTTTTTGTACTTTCCTGAACTTAAATAAACCTGACAATAGTATCAGAAAAAAGGAGATACTTATGTTGTTTAAAATTACTTATTCAATCCCGGTTGAAAACGTAAAAGCTTGCCAAGAGCGTTTTATGACTGGTGAGGAAAAAATGGATGGATTAACGGTTACAGGGAGATGGCACGAAGTTGGAAAGAGCCAAGGCTTTATGATTGCCGAAGCTGACGACATGGTTGCGGTAGGCAAGTTTACCAACCAATGGAGCGATCTATGTAATATGGATGTTACTCCGATCATGACTGATGAACAGGTCGGACAAATTCTTATGTCATAGTCATACTTTAGATAAGAAGGTTCTGACTCTGCCATGTCTTAAAAGGGTCGGTTGTGGTTTCTTTATCTTAGGGTAAAAACAACATCTTATGCTTTTTATAAAGCTTTATGAGGATATTTTATTTAATTGGAAAGACAGGAGTAGTGGATTAATTTGGAAACACATAGTGCAGAAATTCCTGTTGGATTTTTGGAGGTGACCGAGCCTCTAGCCGGTATAGCAGAGAAAAATGGTTATTCTGTTGAAAGGCTATCCTCGACAACAATTATCACAGCACCTCTCGGCCAGGTTTCATTTGTTGGAGACGAAAAAATAACTAAGTTAAGATTTTCATCTCGAACGAAAGCTGAACTTCAATTATTTAAAGAATTGTATGCAGATCGCCTAAAAAAATTAGGGTTAGGTGCAAAAATAAAATGGGAAAAAAGTGTAGGTTCCATTCCTTTCAACCAAATACGTTGCGAAGTTACTTCCTGTGGGAGAATATCAAAAAACTTTAAACGTCTTCGACTCAAGGGGAATTTCTCAGTATTTGCTGGTGATTCAGCTGGTCTTCATTTCAGGTTTTTATTGGGTCCAGCTGGTGTGGGGTGGCCCTACTTGGATGATAACGGCTTAACACTTTGGCCGCTTGGTATTTCTGAGTGGCATAGGCCTGTTTTTACAGTACGTAGAATTGCAAGAGATGCAAAATGGATAGAAGTAGACATTGCACTGCATACAGGTGGTCGCGTTACCGATTGGCTTAAAGAATTAAAAGTTGGTGACGAAATCGCAATCAACGGGCCAAGTGGTATGAAAATGCCAACGGCTGATAAGATGTTTCTCTTTGGCGATGAAACAGCCATGCCTGCAATAATGAGAATTTTAGAAAATAACCCGCCCGGAACACGTGTTAATGCTACGCTAGCATTACGTGACATAAAAGATTTGCAAGCAATGCCTAACGACAAACAGCTAACAATTAAAACTGTCAAAATGGAAGATGAAAGTGGGCTTTTAAACGAACTTTATGAAAATTGTCACAAATTTTCTGACTGTTTTTTATTTTTTGCAGCAGAAAGAAGTCAATCGTCGAAGGCGAGAGAATTTTTAAAAACTTCTTCAATATTGGTCAAATCGTCAAAGATATCATCTTATTGGACCAAAACTAACCAGGCATATGAAAATATTAGTAACCAAGCGCGCTGATAACTTCTTCAGCCCATACATCCCATCCATCGATTCCATCATCACATTCATGCCTATTAACAACACACGTTGCACCAAGTTCAGAAAACCGCTTGTCAATTTTCTTTCCTGCACCACAAAAATTAAAGTACATTTTGTTACCGAGAGCACAGACGCTATAATTCATTTTTGAAAGATCAATATCTGCTTTTTCAATAGCTGTCCAAAACTCCTCTCCCATCATCGGCACATCACCATCGCCCGTTGAACTTATTACAACCATTACCCGCTCCATATCTTGCAACGACTCAAGTGAAACGTCGTCCATCTCGCTTAGTTCTGTATCAATGCCTTTGTTTTTAGCGGTTACTTCTACGTCCTCCGCCAAAGCCATGGCTGTTCCCATTTCTGAAGCATAGATAATATTAAGTTTTGTCATAATTTTAATCCTTAAACGTTATTATTTTTTAGTATTGTTTTACCAAACTTTTGCCCCAAGTTATCAGGTTCCAAACACGTTCATGAAAATAAAAAACAATTGTGTTAAATATAAGTTGGATGATGGCAATCGTACTACTTGCTGAAATATCACCGATAATCAGAAAACTTATGCAAAATGTACAAAACGTCCCAGTTATTCTCCATGATAAAGTTTTAACGATGCTCCTTAACTTGGTGTCCAAAATATCAATCTTTCAATAAAATTTAAATTATAATTAGTTTTTGATATTTAAGTTGCTTGGGGAATATTGTTCCCCATTATATGCGGGAAAACTTTTGTTCTCGACGCCAAAATTGCATGAACCAACCGCTAATAAGAATGCCAGTGATCCATAAATCCCATATTTTGTCCATTTAATAAAACCTTCAAATCCAGCTTCTGCTTGTTCTAGGGCTTGTTTTCTTACATCATCATTACTATTTTCAGCCATAATTTTATTCCGTGTGGTTAGATAAAATTTAGCTGGAGTTATTTGAGCTCTATTTGGAAGCTCAGCCTTGCTAAGATATGCAAAATATATTGCGCAAATTCGGTTTTTAAATAAGCTCACCCGAATTTTAACTCACTATCTGCAGGGGAACAGTCTTCGTAACCCAAAATATACAGCAACAACAACCTGATCAGACTTATCTTGTTTTTTCATAGTTTCTCGAGAATACTTAACGGCAGTAGAAATGGCTTGAGATTTGTCTCTTTCACTATTCATAACTACACCACCACCAATTGTAATGTTTGCAGGGATGCACATATCTACTGGATTTCCAAATGCAGCGTTAACGGCATTACCCATCACTATCCCATCTGCAAGACCTGCTA
This sequence comes from Paracoccaceae bacterium, assembly GCA_902631295.1. Classification (GTDB taxonomy): domain Bacteria; phylum Pseudomonadota; class Alphaproteobacteria; order Rhodobacterales; family Rhodobacteraceae; genus Salinivivens. The sequence goes on from CACOXV010000007.1 coordinate 13,165, forward strand.
GATAAAATTCTTGTTCTTCGTGAGTAAGCACTTGTTCAAACTGATTTATTGTAATTGCAGCTGCTTGGGTTGCAAATATAGATAGGATTATAAAAGATATTATTTTTTTCATTAATCAACCTTTCACTTTTCCAGTTTAGCTTAAGCTTCCGTTGGGTTGCGAGTGATCGGCTGACTGTGTATTTGTTTACTAACGCCACTGTGATTAACTACAGTGCTACTGTCAAATATTTTATAACTTGGCGTCCCCATACGCTACAGAAAAACGACCTGTACGAATTGCCATGCGAACATGCAAAACATCACAATCAATACTGCGTAAACAAAATATTTAAATAAGCTTCTCATGAGTCGAGCTTAATTCTCTTGATGGTTTTATCAAGAAATTTAGATGCGGCAAATTATTCACCAAACTTCATTTTACAAGTAGTATTTCCTAAAGTTGCAGCCTCTTCTGTTTTTGCTTCTCTAGATACCTTTAATAGACAATCCTCAAGGTTTCGAGGTTTATTTGCCAGCTGTGTATAGGCAAGTGCACCAAGAAGAAGGGCAATGGCTGCTGCTCTAGTTTGGTTAGTTCTTATCCACACTATTAAGTTATCCATAACGACAACAAATCCTTAATATTTCAATGGCTTTAGATGTTGCCGTGCTCGTCAAGCTTGTAATGTCTTTAATATTCATATTACAAAAGTTCGAGTTAAGTTTCGCTAATTTTGGCTAGATTACGCCATGAGACAAATGATAAAATAGCAATAAGGCCTGTAGCTACTGTTGGAGGTACGGCTGATATTTTACCCAAAACTTGTAATATCAGATTGGTGACACAAACCACGCTGAAAGCCAAAGTATAGCCTCTCATCACATGTGCTTGAAAAGCTCGACCTTCAATATTTCTTAAATGATAGGTGATTATAACCAAAGCCAAGATTAAGCTTGCAATTGCATAACGGAGAGTAATTAGGTCAGTAAACCCTTGCCCCTCTGCATTTGGGAACTGTTCGCGAGTTACAAATTCTGGTGCAATAAACATTACGGATGAAAAAACTAGTCCGATTAAAGCCGTGATTGTCAAAGTAATTTTTGGTTTCATGAACCCCTCCAAAGTTGCCATTAGCCTAACTCTGACAGCAAATAATTCAAGATATTACGGCACGACTGCAGTAAATGAAGTTATAAAGATAAAAGATTACTTGAGTTAAGCTTAACCTTGTTTCAAGCTATTAGCGGTCTAGTGAACTTCGTGAAATTGATATAGAACTTAATAGATAAATTTTAAAATACAATTTGAAGTAGGCCTTTTATGTTTATTGATGTTGGTTCGGCACGCTTATTTTTTGACGTTGTGGGAGAAAGTCTGGATGCTGAAACTTCTAATATGGCACAACGCCCAACCTTGATTTTATTACATGGAGGTCCTGGGTATGACCATTCAACATTACGTCCATATTTTGACCGTTATAGTGACACACATCAATTAATTTATCTGGACCATCGTGGTTGTGGACGTTCGACTGGCGAAAGGGAAACCTGGCACTTAGATCAATGGGCAGACGATATTGCAATATTCTGCAGCACATTAAGCATTCAGTCACCGGTAGTTTTTGGGCAATCTTTTGGAGGAATGGTTGCGATGCATTACGCTGCGCGCCATCCTGGAAGAATATCGAAACTAATTCTTTCCTCTACTGCTGCGCAATTTCGTCTCGACGAAACAATGAAAATGATGCGCAAACTTGGTGGCCCCCGAGCTGCAGATGTTGCACGTGAGTTCTTTTCCAATCCATCCAAAGTTGCCTATGACACTTATGGTCAGGTATGCTTGCCGCTGTACAGCAACCCTAATGCGCCTGCGGCGGGCGCTTTCCGTGACCGTGCTATAGAGCGTCCTGAAGTAGCATTCCATTTCTTTTCTGATGAAATGGCCCATATGGATATGCGTGCCGAGATTGCAAATATTACATGTCCAACATTAGTTATTGGAGGTGCTATCGATCCAGTCACTCCTCCTATCTGCTCTGAAGCGATTGCTGACGCTATTGGTGATAATGCGCGGCTCCAACTGTTAGAAGGTTGCGGTCATGGGCCGCATCGAGATGACCCAAAGGGTGCTGAAAAAATTATGCGGCATTTTCTGGCTGATTAATGCTAGAAAGACCTTACTGAGAATTGGTTGATGGTCGAAACCCAATAAATCATAAATTTGTAAGATAGAAAAAAATGCAGGCTAGCTATTATAATAGCAATGTTATTAAAGTATATTGACTATCCTTCGCGCAGTTTAGATTGCACGGTAAAAGTTTAGTAGCAGGCTCTAGCGTTTCGCAAGAAGGCAGCAGGGCTGGGCTAAACGTCCTACCGATCAATTAATCAAGCTCAACTGCAAGCTCACCAATCATTCCGCCTGTTACAGTCATGCCTACTGCCGAGCTAGCTGCTGCTCTAACGTCATCTATTGCTGCCTCAAGCTGTTCTTTACTGCTCCAGACCGTCATGGTTCTTATTGTTTTTTCCCCAGTGACCGTCGCACGCATGTTTACTGCAACATGCTTTTTCATTTCAGGCCAGAACCCTTTAGCCGCTTCTACTGCATTATCTACATTTCCGTCAAATTCCCAACCGGTAAAAGATACAAACATTTTTTTCTCCTTATCGGTTTTAAAATATCAAATTTGATTTTCGCATAGTTGTAAACATATAAACCTACGGAGAGGTAGATATCCCAGTGGCATATTTTTATTTGACGGATGTAAGGGCCTGTGCAAATATAAATTATGACTTTAGATAAAGAACATAATCACTGTGATTGTTGTAGTAGTGACTGTAATTGTAGCAGTTGCGACTGTGGTGACGTCGATAATTGTGTAAGCTGTGATTGTTGTGAGAAAGATTGTACAACTGACTCAGAGCATTGTCTTTGTAATTAAGAAGTTCAATCATTTATAGTTTCTGGGCTGGAAAATTTTGCGAGCAATTTCTAGAATTTTTATTTTAAAATCGCTGATCGATATTTATTACAGGGCAATATTTGAAAAAAGACTGGCGTACGGAAATAAACTTGGATAACCATCAGCATCCATCAAACCAAAACATTCAGAGATGTCCTAGGTGCTCAGCACCACTTAACACAATAGTCGTTCATGGACATGAAGCTTGTGCTGTTTGTAAATCAAATATATTTGAATGCTGCACTGGAGATGTCTGCGGGACCGACGCTAATCTAGATCGCGGATATAATCGAACTTAGCCCTATCTCGCTACGAGAAATAAGTAGTGGATAGGTCTGCGTTTAATTTTTAACGCCGCCGTGCACCTTCCAAAACTTACACTTATTATTTTCGAATCTTGCAAAAAACATAACTTCCCATTCAGGTTCGCCGTCTTGCTTATATGAATGTCGGCCACAAATTATGCTCTCATCCTCATGGTAAACTTTAAAGTCACCAATGGACTGGCCACCTTCAGAAACCCAGCTCAAAACTTCATTTTTAGTTTCATGGTTCCCGTCTGTATTTTCAAATACATAATCTTCAGCAAGCATTTCTTCTACTTCAGAAGTATTCCCTGTCGAGAAAGCTTTTTCCCATTTATTAAGTTTTTCAATTGCCGATAAAGTCATTTTTTTCCTCAAATTGAATTGCTGCACCTAGTATTTCATGGAATTTAAGTAAAGTAAGTACAAATTAAGTGGTAGTAATTAGCCAAACTAAAATTAATCACATATAAACGTGCGTGCTAACCTAATTTTGGCCAACAACTTCCAATCTAAATTTAAAGTCACACGGGCACAGCGGTAGAAGCTTCGTCTTTGTTTTTTAAGTGCAGAGGCTTGCATGGTCGTTGACCCATATGTTGAGGTTTTACTCTGTCATTTCTTCCATGCTATAAACTGTGTATTCGCAGCCGTTATCTTTGTCCCACTGTAATTCTTCCGGGCTATTCATAAATGCTCCCATCGCTTCCATGTCGGAAACATTTATACAAGCCATAAACTCTTTTTCACCTACTTCGGCAAACCTCCATTCAGTCACAAATTCACCAGCTCCGGCTTTCATATCCTGTTTAATTTTCTCATGCAGGACATGCGCGCCTGTTGCTATAGTTCCACGAATAAACACATTCATAATTTTCTCCTTTAAATATTTAACACCGAATATACCGAGTTTCTTGAGAGAGCGATCATTAGTCAGTAATTCCCTTAAGTTTACGTTCCGAGCAGTCCGCAATAAGCTTCATTTTCTTTTTTGCCGAGACCGCGTTTCCTTCAAAAATAACGTGCTTTACGGATGGAGAGAGTTGCAGTTGTAAAGATGAATTTACTTTTGTTTTCAGTTTAGCCACTCCATTTTTGAATGCGGCACTCTTGCCAGTTGCAAGATCGCGCACAATAAAATATCGAGCTTCAAGTTCGCACTTGTTTACCAGAGTAATTTCAGCCTTGATTTCTTTACCAGAGCTGAATAGCCAAGAAAAAAGTCCGTCCGACTTAGCTTGGGACGCCAGCGTCAAAGATATAATTACAACTAGAACTCGCAAGCTAAGCTTCAGACATTATGGATAATACTGGACCCATTGTTTCTTCAACCATCTTATGTCCAGTTTCATTAATTGACTGTGCACGTTGCTTTTGGCGCATTTCTAGTTCTGCTTTAGCATCTTCCTCAGAGGAAAATATAATTACTGATTGATGTGTATTAACATCTATTTGAAACCAAATTATATCTTCTGCTTTTGTTTGGCTTCTAAACTCACGATGCCAACCTTGCATAGTCTCCGCACTCGGAACGCCGTCAGGCCACTCCCATTTTGTATGGATTGCATACTTTGTCATTTAAAAACTCCTTGAACTACTGACTTGAGGAAATCAAAAATGCAGTTTCGTGGCAACAAGAAAAATGTTTGCACGCGTATTTTACTAATTTCCTGTTCGCCTTGCTAAAGAAATGGAACGAATGGAATGCTACATCCGGACAAAAATATTATAATTAATACTGATATTACGCGCATCGTAACCCCGATCCTTTTCTTTAAATTAAACCAAGCACAAAACCTACGCAATTTGCAATTTGGTTTCAATTAGAACACAAAAACACGCCGTTAAAAAACGTGATTAACTTTTAATAGATTTTAGTTTTGCAAGCACTTAATACAGGGTGGATCAGTTAATGGGGTTAAACTGATCCATAGTATGTTGGTGTTTTACGTGGATCAGTTGAACTGGGAGGTGACAATCTGATCCAAAACTTCCCTGTACTAAATAAGATTAGCTTTTGAACTTGCTACTTCAACGCATAAATTGTCGCAGATTTCTGGGAAAATTGAATTTTGTTTGGCGTTAGGTATAAACATTCTGACTTATTGGCCGTTAGTATTATTGAAAGAAATATTCATTTAAAGCTCCCTTATTAAATTTCCCCTCGCTTGCGAGGGGTTTTTTTAATTACTTGTAAGATTTAATTTAAACGCTTTAAAACCTCACGCCTAATACGCAACTGAAGCCAATTAATTTAAAAATGGTTTAAACCACTTATAAAGGCCAGAAAATTAGGGCATGGTTAAATAGAAAAAGAGTGGGTTGGATTTTTAATAAAGGTAACTATTTAAACAATAAGTCATACATCCAACAGTTTTTATACAGAGGAATAAATAATGAAGAGTTTTCCAGAATTAATTAATGAAGCAAACAATCAAATAAATACCGTTTCAGTAGAAGAACTACAGTCTATAATAGATGACCCGAAGCTCATACTTGTGGATGTGCAATCAAAAGAGGCTGTTGAAGAAAGTGGTATGATAAAAAATGCGATACATGCCAACCGTGGTTTTCTAGAGTTTTATTTTGATCAAAGAGCAGATAACCCTTTCAAAAAAATAGATGTAAAATCTGATAGTAAAATAATAGTTTATTGTGGAGCAGGCGGACAAGGTGCCTTGGCAACAAAAACACTTGTGGATATGGGCTTTAGTGATGTGAGTAATTTAGAGGGTGGATCAGGGGCCTGGGTTGAAGCGGGTAATATACTCTATGCGTAGTGGTATTATTTTAAAACCGCTGCTTTCAATAATTTCAGTATTAGCAATCTCTGTAACTTATGCTGGCATCAGGAAGAACAGTTTTACATAATCGAGCATTATTCAGCTGATCTTCAGATATAGAGGCATGAAGAAGATAGGCTTCAATCAGATTAACATTAACAAAAAGTGCTTGGCTAAAATCTGCTAGCTCTAATTCCGCACCGCTTAAATTAGTTTTTACCAGCGTGGCCTCTGAGAGATTCGCCCCATTCATATAAGTGTTGCTCAAATTGCTGTTTGACAGGTTTGCATTGCCTAGATCAACATTAACCAAATAACTCTCGCTTAGATCTGCCCTGCTCAAGTCAACTTTGAAAAGTTTATAATTGCCAAGGTTCAATTTAGACAAATTACAGCCATTACAGGACCGATTTTCAATCAAAAGTTTGAGTATCTTATCTTCACTGGCATCACAGTGATTAGCCAAAAGGCAAAACATTATTATCGGGACTAATTTGGTCATAAAAATACTATAGCAAAATAGCTCGGCTCAATAAAAGCGTTAGTAAAACTTTACCGATAAGATTTCAGTCAACTGTGTTACTTGTTCTGAAAATATACTCAATATAGAATTTTTATTAAGCTAGAAAGCGCAATAAAAGAGGATAAATTCTTAAAGGCTATCCATAAACTAATTTAACGCTAGGTCGAACACCTGTTTGTTGGGCGATCCGCTGCACATTAGGAAAGTTACTTAGTTCTGGATGCTCTCGCGACGGTTTAAGCCAAGTTGTAAGCATATATAAATAAATATCGGCTGCACTGAAGCACTCACCTAGGATCCATTTTTTCTCGCCAATTTGGTCATCAATTATCCGCAAAGTCTCCATTAACCTTTTTTGCCCACGCCTTTGCGCTCCTGGCTCATCTTCTATCGTATCAGCAAATCGATATGGGTGATAATCCTGCTGAAATGCAGTTTGAATTGAACTAGAGAAGTAAACGAGCGTCTGGAGAAAAAGACTACGCAGTGGTGAATTTGGTGTTGGAGCTAATTGTGCGGCTGGATGACGATCGCATAGAAATATTGTTATAGCTGCGCACTCATACATTGCCCCATCGTCCCAAATAAGTACTGGTATCCATCCGTTTGGATTAATTCTTAATTGCTCCGATGGTCGTGGTTTGCCTCGGATGGTCGTTGTCGATATGAGTTCGTAAGGTGCGCCAATTTCTTCTAGAAGTACTCGCACACCCATCGATGCGGTTCCCTCTACGTAATATAATTTGTAGCCTGACAATTTTTCCATCACTTATTTAACGCTAAAAACCTTACAAAGATCAAAAATTAAGGCTGCATTTCGGTGCTATCAGGGCCGGCCACATGCCATTTGGCCTCCGAAATAGTTTCAATCCAAGCAACTTTTGATTGCCCAAAAATGTGCTTTGTTGGAGTAAGTGTATGGTGCTGATCTAAAAAGCCTGTTCTAACGTTGAAAACTGATCTATCAGTTGCTCTAGCATAAATTTGACAACCGCAATTACCGCAAAACCCCTGAACCCGTTTGTTACCACTGTCTGCAACTTTTGTGTATTCAGTTACCTCCCCGCTGATCTTTATATCTTCGTTTTTAATAATTGCGACTGGTCTAAACGGAGCACCGCTAAACTGCTGGCAATCCGTGCAATGACAGGCAATTACCATATCTTCAGATACTTTGCCGCTGATTTGAATTCTTCCACAGTGGCAAGATCCGTTTACGTTTACATAGTTGGACATTTATCTTATTTTTTAAACGTTTTTAAAAATTAGCTCACATATGAGGTATTGTGCTTGATAACAGTGCTAACCTCCGAGATTTCACTGGCTGGCACACCGGCGCGCTCTGCATGTTCTTTAACGAGTTCTTCACTGTCAGCATTGTAAACGCAGTATATTGCATCCCCAATTACGTAGCTTTGCTCCTGGGCAATATTTTTTCCCTCAGAACGCATAGCTTCAAGAACTCCCTCAGAACCCTTGCCTGCATTATTCAAGTCATTTTTAGGAAGGCTTCCCGCGCCTGCCATCTCTCTTTTAATCAAAAACTTTTTCAACTTATTATCTCCTAATTATCATTATACACTTAAATTAATTAATCTGACGCAATGGACATTGACATTGATGCTGGGTCGGTGTCTCCGCCTGCTGAAGCGATAAGGTCTGCTTCATTTTCCATATGTTCCCGTATAACGTCCATATTCGGGGTATACATTACTACATGTATAGTATCTTTATCCTCTATATCTTGGCCTCTGTAAATCGTCTTTATTCCATATTTACTGCTTCTAAGATCTTCTGCGCCGTCATATGCAGCTAGCCAATGATCAAAACCTTTTGTTATCTTTTGCTTTAGAATAAGTGTTGGCATCTCTTTCCTTTTCAAAACTAAACCTAGTGTTAGCATACACTCGGAATTAAGCTTGCATAGTACAGGTTTAGTAGTGTCTTTTATTTTGGATAATTAATATAATTAGAAAAGTATCAATTCAGTTGATTAGATAAATATTTTTCAAAGCTTTGATATCTAATGGCCGAACTTAGTTTTCGAGACAGGTAAAAACATGATATAATGCAAAAGGCAGCTTGCAAAGTTTGTTGCTATCGGAGAAGTTTGAATAAATGATTAAACTTATTTATTTTAAAATGAGAGCGTTAGCCGAAGCACCACAACTGCTTTTGGCTTATTGTGGAATAGATTACTAGTATTGCATGTCGTGGGATCACTTTGACGAAGAGTGGTCGAACGTAAAACCCAAAATTCCTTTTCAACAGCTACCCATTCTGGAAGTCGAAGATGGCACTCAAATTTGCCAAAGCGTTGCTATTCTCAAATATATAGAAAATGTAGGTGGTTTAACAATCAATGATCCTGTGAAAGCCGCGGAAGCCATGGGCGTTTTGCAAAGTGCCCAAGAATTATTCGCCCCACTGAATCCAACAGTAAATTTTGCTATTGGACAGAATTTTTGCAACAAAAGAGATAATATGAGAGCAAATTTAAAAAGCCGGTTTTCCGATTTAGCCCGGTATCTTGATAATCATAAAGGTAGATACTTTATCGATGATACTCCAAGAGCTGCAGAATTTGCCTGTTTTCATCATCTTGATTTGTCCAGAAAATTAGACCCAGAATTACTTAATGAATTCCCAAGATTAATAAAGTTGGTAAAAGATATTGAAAATATTGAAGCGGTCTCAAAATATCTGAAAAACAGGCCGAAGTTGGTGGATGTGGGAATACAGCCAAAACTGATAATAAATGGACGTGCACATCCTACTGGAGTTAACAAAACTTAGATTTATGTTGAAACTTCGTGTGTCGGAACTTTTTAAGTTGAAGTAGAGGTTAGTATTATCTTCCCTCTACTAAAAATTCTTTTAAGGATACTAAGATAACGAGCAATTGCTGATTGTATGTATGAACCCATTTTTTTTATGAAAGTATATGAGTAAACTTCCTAGAACATTGGGTTCATCAAACTAAAAGTCTCATACCAGTCTGAGCCTTCTGTTGCTAGAAGCATCATAACTGGTATTCCAACAATAAAAAATACACAGCTTAAGAAAGCCCAACCGAGCCCACTGTTGTTAGATGCATTTGCGTTCATGCACTTGTTTCCATACACATACCCAATTCAGCATTCCACTCTTGCCCAACTTCGCATGTCATTGCTGTATCCGTACCATGCTTGTTGCAACCGTCTGCAAGAGTAAATGAGGTTGATAGGATCACTGCAAATAGTGTTGTACTTAATAATTTCATAATATTCTCCTGTTTAGATGGATGAATCTTAGCTCGACGAAAGTGCAATTCAATGCGACTTTCTGTCAGATATAACGTTTGGCACTTCGAACGGAACCCGTGCTTTCGTTAAAGGACAAAAACTTATTTATTAAGGCGGTGAATAGTATCTACCAGTGTATCTATTTCATCTATTGTTTCACTGATCATACCTTCGACAAACAAATTTCGAAAACGTCTTTCAGAAGCCGTAATTGCAATTACAGGTTTGTTATTTGCATAACTGAAACCTATTTCTGCTGCTGTTCCAGAATCAATATCTTGACCGGTTAATAGCGCTACAGTCAGATCAGAACTTTCTAATGCGGTGAGATCATTATTAAAAATTTTCCCTTTGGTTGCAGCTGTCATAATAGGCTGTTCAAGCTCCTTTTCAGAAACACCTCTTTGGTCTCGGTGGGGAAGAAAACAAGCAAAACCATTATCTTCTAACAGTTGCGAAATTTTCTCCAGATAATGCTTCTCGTGGGAATTAAATAAAGGTCCGGCTATGTAAACTTTCTTTATCAAAATTAGTCCTGTGCTTGATTTTTAACGGTACTCAACAATTACTAGTCATTTACTTTTTTGGCTCGATATCAATCCTCAAAAGTTCCTGAGTAAGACGGTTTTTATACCTTCTTTGTCTGCGTCTTGCCTTACTTGAGTTTGCTCTCCAATTTTGTCTTTTATCCTGAACCAATTCTTCGAGGTCATCGACGGTCTCAATTAGTTCAGCATCTGCTTCACGTGTCCTTCTTGCCATTGCGAAGCTTCTCAGCGCACTCTTTCAGCTTGTCTCTGCACTTTGGGTCAGTGAGAGCAGCAGCGGCAAGAACTGTTCCCGCTGTAACAAAGACTGCTCCAGTAATTAAAATCTTAGTAGCAATTAGTTTATGGGCTAAAAACATATAAACCTCCTTGTGATTAATCGTAGACTGCACATGTGAGTTTTCAAGATACTAAACTATTCAGCCTTCAATTTTGAAAGAGGACAGAATTCAAAACCATGATTTTTATGTGCTTCTTTCAGCTGGGTTGGAAAGATCTACCCAATCTGCCGCAACTCCAACTTCAGTTAAGAATTTTTGTAAATTTGTTGGTGAAATCCCCAACGTTCTGTCATTCACTAACGGGTGGACATATATCTTTTTACAGTTTTTCAGTTCGTGATCGATAAAAAGTCGAACACCTTTTTTAGCGCCAGTAATCATTGCTAATGGTGTCACTGCGCCAGGTCTAACACCCAGGTGCTCCATCAATCGTTCGGCAGAACCAAACGATAATCGGCCAAGACCTAGTTTTGATGCGACTAATTTGAGATCGATTTTTCTGTCTTGTTCGGAAACTAATAGCAAGCTGCGTTTTTTGTTATCCCTTAGGTAAAGATTTTTAATGTGACCTCCACCTTCTTTTGAAGATAAAAACTGATATTGTATTTTTTTAGCATCTTCTACAGTTTTAAGGGGTGCATGGTTGGATCTATCGTATATAATTCCCCACTGATCTAATAGTTTAATTAAATTATCGGACGAGACTGGAAGACTTCCTTGATATACTGAAGATGCATCAGGAATTAACGTCATAGATTTTAACTTATTTAAAATGATACATATTATAATCTAATATTATCTGTTTTATTTTAGTAGCTCTGCAGGATTTACCATGCGCTCACCAGTAAGCCTATCGGAGGATATATATCGTTGCGTTTCTGTCGGTAGCGTAACCATAACGTCATTCATGCCCATATTTTCTAAAGCTGCAAATATAGCATCTTCGTCTTCAGCATACCAATGACAATAAAAGAAATCTTCTGTGCCCATCCAATGCTGAAGTAATTCAGCTTTTTCGGTTTTCATTCCGTCAAAAAGTTCATTGTCAGTTAAGTTTTTTGTATCCTCAAGGAATTTGTCCTTAATATCATCACTCATGTATGTGTGAGTACACATGAAATGCTTTTTCAACTCCATCCTCCAACAATTATCGTACTTAAGACATAATATAAAAAATAGGACCAATCATCCCCTCTATCAATTTATGCCCTGTTTCATTTATCGTGTATGATGTTTTTTCTATACTATGCTTTAAGGTATTGAAAGTCTTGGATTAGCTAATAACGTCAAATTAGAGTTTTTAGCATGAAAGGATCAAAAGATGCTCGTTGTTACAACTATTAGCTTATCAAAAGGCTTCAAGGCTTGGAAAGAAATGGTTCACGCAAGTGAAGATAAGCTTAAAGAATATGGTATGACGTTTGTATTTGCAGGCACCGAGGCTGACGACGATAGTAAACTACATACGGTTATCCACTTTGAATCCGAAGCGCATTTACAACGCTTTCATAAGGATGAAGAGCTTACACAGCGAAGAGCTGAGGCGGGAGCGATGGTAGAAACAGGAACTTTCACACCAATATCTGATGAAGCTTTTACTAACTATCCTTCAGCCTTGAACTTAAAATGAAGATACAAGCTAAACTTTATACTTAAACTTCGCCAATTGCTGAGCCAGATTTTGTAGAATTACTGCGTAAGTTTGTTTATGTCACAATGCAACTAAAGTAGTCTTGTGAAGAAAAATTTTGAGGAAAAGTAATGAATTGGTTTGCACCAGTAGATGGGTATTGCGAGAGAATTGATGGATCGTTTTGGTCTGAACCATTAAATGCAATAACCAATATATTTTTTTTGGTGGCTGCAATCTGGGTTTTGCGGAGAGAGGGTCTTAATAGTACAGCTCGTATTCTGGCTATTATTCTTGGAATGATTGGTTTCGCTTCCTTTCTTTTCCACTCATTCGCGCAGACATGGGCTGGAGCCTTGGACGTTTTATTTATATTATTGTTTACGCTTTTTTATTTGTTTGCGGCTTCAAAAGACTTTTTAGGAGTACCAACAAGCATCGCATTGTTAATAACACTAGGATATTTCCCTTTTTCAATCGTCGTTGATTGGTTGACCTTGCCTCTAACCTTTCTTGGTTCTACCAAGGTTTATATGCCCATACTGATACTCATTATAGTTTTCTCGCTTCTGATATATACGAGGTTACCCAAGGTCTCTCGTGGCTTGGCAATAGGCGCTTTTATATTGATGACTTCAATGATGGCCCGTATCTTGGATGTCCCGTTATGCCAGACTATTCCAATAGGTACACATTTTTTATGGCATGTTATGAACGCAGTTATGCTCGCTTGGATGATTGAAGTTTATCGTCGTCACATAATTTCTGAAAAATATAAACTTTCGTATTGCTGACTGTTGTTAAAGTATGCCCTTTCGCAATGAAAGCCTATATTATTTCTATTTTGCCTGTGCAGATTTATCCAATTATTTAGTATACCTTCGCCAGCAAATGTTTGTTGTCAGTTTCGCAAATCTGAAATTAATCTCTTTCGAAGTAAAACGATATCATCCGCTTTCGAGTATTGAAACTTCTCATAAAAATCCAGGACTTCAGTATTATTTGCCCAAACTAATAAATTTACTTGTGGGCAACCTAAATCTTTTAATTTTTTCTCAACCGCCTGCATTAACATCTTGCCAAATCCTTGTCCTCGATAGCTTGGGTGTACTCCCAAATAGTTAATTATGCCGCGGTGACCATCGTAACCACCCATTACTGTTCCAATAACCTTCTCCTCCTCTTCTAAGACGAGAAAAAGCTCTTCGCCAAATCCCTTCTTTCTGTCTAAATCGTTCTTTGGGTTATTTTTGGGACGAACTAAATTACATTCGCGCCACAATGCTAAAACCTGTCTTCGGTCTTTCTCTTTATATATACGTATGGTTACCATTAAGGACCTACAGACTGTCTATTACCACTTATCGTAATCATCGTTTCACATCTTTAATGGCACGTTCTCGTAAAGCAATAAAATAACCAGATGCAACAATTAGAAAAGCTCCAGTCCATGTAAAAAAATCAGGGTTTTCGCCCAAAATAAGTATTGAGAGGAGCATCGCAAATATCAACCTAGAGTATCTGAATGGAGCAATTAGTGAAGCCTCGCCGCGACGAGTAGCTCCTACGAGTAGATAATAAGCCGCTACTCCAGATGATATACCAACCAAAAATAACGAGGTTTCTCTTAAGTCTGGTAAAACAAATGCTTCGTAAAATGGGATCGCTAATATACCTGCTAAAGCCAATGCTACAAATGCATAAATCGATATAGTTATTGTCGGTAGGGCGTCCGTCATAGCTCGAGTGGCCAGATCTCTGGCCGATAAACAGATTACAGCGGCTACTGCCAATAAACTTAAAGGACTGAAGTCAGCCACGCCAGGTTTAATTATCAAAATTATGCCAATAAAGCCAACAAGAACTGCTATCCACCGCCTGAGGCCTACAGTTTCTCCCAGGAAAATAGCTGCGCCAGCAGTAACTGCAAGCGGAGTTCCCTGTAATATAGCTGAAGCCGATGATAAGGGCGTAAGTACTATCGCACTCACAAAAAACAATGCGCCAAACAAGTCTCCCAAAGTTCTTACAATTACATGCTTATCCAGTAAATCACGGCTGAAAATTGGTTGTTTCGCTATTGCGGCAGCTGTAATAAAAAATGTTGTCCCAAGTAGCCCCATAATTATCATGATTTGAGATGCAGGAATAGTTTTTGATAAAAGTTTTATGAAAAAATCTTCTAAAGAAAAAAGAGCCATGGAGCCAACCATAAATAGTACTGGTCGGAATGAGGAATCTGTCAAAATCTTTTCCTTGATGCGAGCAATAATTAAGAAACAACTACATAAGAAAATAAAGTTTGGCTACGTTTTGTTTTCTTAACTCATATGAGTTTACTATTGTACATTACTAGCTTTGATTTCTAACAATTATGTTTAAATAAAATTATTGATTTTTAAATTACGAAGATGAATACTTTTATTTAATATATAGAATTCCACTCCTTTACTGAGAGATCGGAATAGAATTTGGTGAGGTAAAAATGAAATATTCGGGCAATTGTTTATGTGGTGCTGTGTCGTTCAAATTTCCATACGACCCCATGATGCAATTTAAATGTCATTGTAATGTATGCCAGAAAGTATTTGGGAATAGCTTGCATGCTTTAGCAATGCCACAGGATGAGCTCGAAATTTCTGGAACACTGTCCCACTATTTTACAACTGGTGGAAGTGGTAACAAACTACATTATAATTTTTGTCCAACTTGTGGAACGTTTATTTACAACAAGCCAGATCTTCTAGACCCTATGATTTATGTGCCTGCGGGATTGCTTGATGGTCAAATAGAGTTTACTCCTACGGTTGAATTGTGGACTTCACAAAAACCAAAGAATATTTCACAGGCGTCTTCTACCAAAGCGGCGTTTGAGGACAACGGGACAACCGACCGTCTTATGGAAATGCTCGAAAATTTTGATCAAAGAGAATGAAAAATTTATGAGTTTATTACTATTTCGATTAGGCATTTACCCTATTTAGTTTAATAGTTTTATAAATATCTAAAGCTTTCAGTCTATCTTATTGAGTGATAGATTTCCCCACCAATACTTATCACTTTCCCATAGTTTCCAAGTATTTCGGCAAATTTGGGAAAGTAGTCATTTTGTGATGCATTTTCTACATGGCGCTGGATACTCGTCATTCCTGTGAAACGTTCATTAATTGTAAACAAGGTGTTGCCGGTTACACCTTTTTCTGGATCAGTAGGATCAATGAACTCGGGCGCTTTTGTAAAATATGCATTCAGTAAATGTTCGCTTCCGTTATTTGACTCTGAGTAAAATTCAGTCATCCAAGCAGAATGTTTCCGAAATATTTCTTCCACAGCTGGTGCGTCTGAATTGGAACAAACATAGCCAAGGTTAATACATTTTATATCTGATATATTGTTCTCCTTTAAAAATGTCTAAACAGTCTGTAACGCTAATAAATATTATAATAGTACAGTTTCAGGAGTTAGGTAAAATCCTGATTGTGCGCGTCGTGAATGTAAATCTAATTAAGCGCTTCATAAATGTTCATGACCCCTTCAACGACTTTTGCTGATAGATTAGACTTACAAAACTTAAGTAATTCCATCCCAAACACTGTTTCATCTGCATGAATTGCTTTTTGTGATGCCCAATTTGCTCCACCTACAAAGCCGGTCACCCATGCATCAAAAAAGTTTTTATCAAAAAAACTACCGCCTTCCCATGCTTTTACGAGTTCAGAGCATGGTTTGCTGCCTGGGCCATATATGGTCTGTGCAGTGATTTGGCTTGCACTCAAGTATAGAAATACGCTGACTAAAAAAGTTCTCATCATTTATTAGTTAAAAAATTGTCAAAGCGAGTAAATTTTAGACTACTAACATAATACGAAAAACAACAGGCTGCGATGAGTAAAAACATTATGACTAGTTGATGCTTTTTCATTTTTTTAGCAGTAGGAAAAATTCTAAATTAATAGCCACTAGTTTCATTTTGATGGAGAACTATTCCAGAAAAAGCCTGTGTACGACTACCGTCTTCATACAGCTCTAAAATAGGGGTAATGTCATCTAACCAATCTAAACCGGATACGACATCCATACTTCTATTTTCAATACTTTCGTAAGTATTTAAAGCAGCATACTCATTATCCCCTAAACTCAATATTTGCCAGGAGATGGAGTTTGTATTGTCAAAGCTTCTGAGAGCATCGATTAGTTGATCCTCTAAACCAAGCTTGGCTTTGAATTTTGTTATAGTTGTAACCAATGTCATATCAATCTTCCTGTTAAATCGAAATAAATATTTATTTTCCAAGTTTATTTAAGATTTCTTTTAATAAGTCGTTGCCATCCTCTTTTAGCTTATTTTGCAACTTAAGTTGCTCAACTATTTGCCTTAAGTAAACCTCTTCAAGATCCATTTCGTTTCCTTTCAATCAAAGTTAAAGCACTAATATTATATACTGTAGGTTCACATTGCTATCTACATCACTTTTGTTAATGTTTATGTTAGTATAAGAAAAATTTTTTGAAAGAATTTTGAGCATGCGCTTACTGTTTTTAGCTTTTTTGATATCGTTCTCTACGAACGCATTTGGTGAAATGAGTAATAATCGTTTGCGTGTTCTTTTGAATATTTGTGATGCGGCTCAAAAATCAGCCGATTTGGGCACAGTCAGAAATATTGCCTCACAAATTCAGAGTGTAAATCCGCCAGAAAATACCCAATTAGCTGATCGTTTTAATAAATGTCTGCAAATTGCATTTGGGGAAACCAAAAAAAAACCTGATGTAAATGAATTAGTTAAGACAATAGAAAAGACATTCTCAAAACTCGAGGAAGATTGCCGTGTACTGCTGAGAACTGCTCCAGAGATCGCTATTGTTCATCCAATCTGTAAGCCGGTAATTACTTCACCATAATTAACAGGGCGGTTTTTTACAAATTTTCTCTGGGTATTCAAATAATTTCATCTGCACAATTAAAGCTTCCATAGTTTTCAATTTTTTTTTGTAGCTGATTTTAGATTTTAAGATCTCTTAGGTTTAAAGCTTTCTTTAAAAATATAATTATTGCTGTAACAAGTGATCATTTTGTCACTCATTAGAGACTTGAAAATTTCAATTCAGATACCCATTATTAACCGAAGGGTCGTTTAGCTTATATTCACAGATGAGACTTGTGCAGGTGACTTGGCGCCACGGTGTGCGTTACATTTTATATGATGAGAAAGGCAAGGTTGTAATTATAACCCGAGATAAGAAAGTAGCTTTGCACTATGCAAATGCTTTGGAGCCTTGATAAGAATAATCAAACTATTATTCAAGCGTTTGAACACTATAATAATTTTTATTTTGGACCACGCTAGTGACTTTACAGCTAACTTAAGCCTTTCCACTCTTTAACTTCTGGATAGAATTGTTCCCGCCATTTAATCACTTTTGGATTCATAACTCTCCGCCAAAGAAATGGAATAAGGCTAAATACTACCATAATTGGGTATCCAAATGGTAATTGAGGTGCGCTTTCTTCGCCGTATGCACTTAGCATTGGATAAGTTTTTGCTGGTTTTGCATGATGATCCGAATGTTTTTGTAGGTTAATAAGTAGTAAATTACTGGCTGCGTGGTTTGCATTCCAACTATGATGTGGCTTCGTTGGTTCATATTTATTTTCTGATATTTTTTTTCTGGAGAGCCCATAATGCTCAATATAATTTACAACCTCCAAGTGAAGTATTGCGATAAGCGCCTGAATGAAAAATAGTGTTATTCCGTATGTGCCACCTATTATGAAAGACAGTAATACAAATAGAGATGCTAATGCAGCATAAGTATAAAACGGGTTTGACATAGAGAAGGTAGACTTATTTTTTGCGGCCAGCTTTTGGGCTTCCACAGACCATGCTGAAATCAGGCATTGTGGAATAACTCGTAGGAAGAAAGTATAGAAACTCTCATTAAAGCGGGCGGTTACTGCATCTTTTTTTGTGCCTACATACCGGTGATGTACAAATACATGTTCGGTTCGAAAATGACCATAAAATGCCATAGCCATTAAGACATCAGCCAAAAATCTTTCCAGCTTTGTTTTTTGATGCATTAACTCATGGGCAAAAGTAATCCCAACTGCTCCAGTAATCATGCCCTGCACCAACATTAAAATAACCGCTTCTACAACCGTTAGATGCTGGAACCAACAAATAGAAATTAAAGATCCAATAAGTAGAAAGAATTGAATTAAGGGCCATGCAAACAGGATTAACTTATATCTGCTTGTGTCATTCGTGACATCCATTTCGTTTTTTCGATTCTCACCAATTATAAAATCAACGATTGATATTATGACATAGCCAAAAGCAGGTGCGAGAATTAAAACAACGCCTCCATAAATCCATGCCAGAACTAGTAATGGGCAAAACAGTAATGGAAGGGCGAAAGCCAACGGTGGCTCAGGGTTTGTGAAATTTTGACTTGCTTCTGACATCAAAAAAACCTTTTGTCTTATACAATTATGGCTGAACAGTTATACAGTTTGAAGTTAAATCTAGTTTATTCTTAAGTATTCCTTTCAAACTATCAATCATTACTATTCCTGTTTGTGACTACTCTTACTAGTAAATTTTAATCTTCGCGTTTTAGAATTCAATAATGGCATTCAACTATTTTTAATCTTGTTTCTTTTATTTCTACTAAATTTATTACTAAAGCAAAAATTTACAAACTTTACGACACTTCTGTCGATGTGGTGGCTAAAATTTGATTAAATTTAAATTTGATATTAAGATTATTAAATGGGGGATTCTAAAGTTACCATAATTCACTTGCTTTCTGTTGTGGCAGTGTTGGCGGTTATAGCAACCCAAAGTCTTGCTTTAATATAAGCCTGCTGATCCAACTAGGTAATATGAATTTGGCAGAATAAAACATCCCTTTATAATTGATCAGATCCAACTCAATATACTTTAAGGTAAATTTTAGCGAAGAGACTAAACCTGATTAAAAATTTATTTTTATGAAAATGGAAGACAGAGGGAGCAATTAAGTGCCCTTTTTTGAAAACGGAACCATTGCTGACCACACACCATCGTTTTTAAAACGGTGAAAAATCGCTGCTAATACGTGAATAGCTACTAACCAATATGTTGATGTCACTGCAAATTCGTGAATACTTATTACGGCTTCCATTACAAAATTTTCTCTCATTCCCAACCAATAAAGTCCACCGATCAAGAGCCCGGTAAGCGCTATTGATCCAAGACTAATATACATCCCAAGGTGAACAAGTTTTGCCGCGGTCTTTTGTATTTTGCTTGTGTTTTCTGGTAGAGCGCTTTGCTGCGTTTTTTTTACGTAAATAAATCGAATAATCAATAAAAGGATAAATATCCCTGCAAAGACAATCTCTAATCTGAATAATGAAGGGTCTGCTAATTCGGAGAGGTTATCTACTTGTTTAAAAACACCATATGCGAAGAGTAGGACAAACCCCCAATGCATTGTTTTAGCAAACTTGCTATATGGAACCGGAGCTTCAGTACTATTTTCGTTCAACAAGTTATTCTCCAAAAACCTTCTATCGTATTTGTGGAAACCTGAACAGATCCTTTAAAAAGCTTAGCATGATTATTTTCTAAAAGTTGTAAAGAGTAATTGATGGCTATTGACCTTCCGTTATTGGGACCCATTACTATTTTGTAATGAGACTAAAAGCTATTATATTCATGTTTTGCCTGACCGCCTTTGGTGTTGCACTGTACTTGTTCGTGTCCAGACCGAAATCATCTGACCCAATCGAATATTCTGCCAAAAATTCTGATTCTGATAATGGTAAATATATATATCTCGCGGCAGGTTGCAGTAGTTGTCATGTAGCAGAGGGCTCGGAGAATAAATACTTGCTAGCGGGTGGGCAGAAATTTGAAACATCGTTCGGTACATTTAGAGCGCCTAATATTTCAAATAGTGTTGAATTTGGAATTGGGTCTTGGGAATTCAAAGATTTTTACAACGCTTTAAAGCTTGGACAAGATCCAGATGGGCAACATTATTTTCCTGCGTTTCCCTACACCGCATATAATAAAATGAAGGACCAAGATATCATTGATCTTTGGACTTTCTGGAAAACGCTACCAAGCTCGGAGACACCGAATGAAGACCATAATTTACCATTTTTTTTGGATTTAAGGCGTAATATTGGTGTTTGGAAAAGTCTTTACATGTCAGACGAATTCGTCAATGAAGATCAGGATCGTGCAACTTATCTGGTTGAGGCACTTGCTCATTGCTCAGAGTGTCATACCGCCAGAAATTTTATAGGAGCATTGGAAAATGCCAAGTGGTTCGAGGGTGCACAGGATCCCAGTGGCAGAGGAAGAATACCAGGTATAACAGCGCAAGATTTAGGCTGGACTAAGGACGAAATAGTAGAATATCTCAGTTCTGGTTTTACACCCGATTATGATGTCGTAGGGGGTAAAATGGCCTCTGTTGTGGAAAACATTTCCCAACTTACCGCAATGGATAAAGAATTGATCGCTCAATATTTACTAAGAATAAAATAGATTATATTTATTGATAGTCAGTTTGTTCTAACGCCTAAGTTGTCTGATTATCTGTTTAAAATCTCCATTTTGGAAATGCTTTTAATTACAGACTTGAGAGTTTGCCCATACCTTGGACGTTTTATTTCATTAAAGGAACCTGAAACCGCTTCGATAGATCTAAACTGTTGGGTTTCTTTCTTAGAAAAACTCATAATCAATGGAATATTTTTCAAGTTATTAATTTGATTGGTATCTTTTAGTTCATTTAAATAAATTGCAGCGGAAGGTTTAATGGACAAATCACAAGTCGTTACACAATGGTCTTTGAAGAACATAAAAACATTATCTCTGTAGCTTTTGTGATTTACGCCAATTACAGAAAAGCACTCTTTACAGTATACGCGAGTAGATCGTGCGTTATGTCTTAACTGGAATGCTTTCATGAATTCTAAACCAAATATGTAAACAATATCTGATTTAACGTAAATTAATTCAGGCAAAGATACTGGTTCTAAACCACCTTTTTTAGCGCACCACTCCAATGCTTCGCGACAATCAGTACATCCACATAGCAAGCTTAGGCTGGGTTGATCGTCCGTTATCTCAAATCCGCAGGCTCCACAGCGGCAAGTGATTTTAGCACTCATGAACCAATGACTTTCAAAAAACTCTATTAACGAGGACTATAGTATTAAGTTATTAGATTTACTCTTGAATTATAAAAAGTTTTTTCACTTTCTCGTGTATTGTCCATTCGCCTTTCCAGCCTTTAGGAAGTACCAGTAGATCTCCTGCAGACAGGTCACGTTGGCCATTTCCGTCATAGTTGATTACTGAAGCTTTGCCGTGAAGGATGTGACAAAACTCAGCAGCAGAGGATCTGTCGGCAGTAAAAGTACCCTCTGAGCACTCCCATATTCCAATTTTTGTTTTGTCATCCTCGGAAGACCAAAGGATTCGTGATGCCTCTTCTTGTCCTGGTGTTTTGGTAGTTGGCTTAGGATTGAAATCAGCAAGTTCTTCATTTCCAAATTGCTCAAAGGTTTTCAATTCTATCATTTGTTAACCCAATGCTGCTTAATATATTTGTATATAGCAACAAATTTATCTTTTTTCAAAAGAAGAAGAATTGCTGCACTAATATGAAAGTTAGTTTAGACTTCGAATTCTCCTTAGAAAATTAGAAGCCATGGAAAATTGAGAAGATATTTAATTTTATCGGCATAAGATTAACCAATCATAACACGACTAAACATCAAACGTAGTCAGTCGTTATTATTTCAATGGGTGTTATGTTTGATAAAAAAGCATTAGATTATATGCCGGTACTTAACTTGCGTACAGATCTTTCTATTACCAAAGATAAAGATAAAGAGCAGAGAAAAAAGCGACAAAAAGAAAAGTCAAATACTTGCTCCAATCAAATAATAAAAAAAGATAAAAAATACCCTTTCAAAAAATTAAATTTATTAGATGTCACCGTTTAATTAACTCATGTAGTGATGTTTGAGTTTAGCCAAATATAAGATGGCTTTGAACTTTTTATGCTTACATCAAAACTCTAAAATAAAATTTAGATCAATTATTAAGCATTAATTCTATTTGTGAAATTAGCGATTAGCACCGTCTGACTCTCCGCTTTTTGTATTTTCCTATTTGTTTACTCTTTTTAACGCATCTCGTGTGATCTCCCTTACTTTGTAAGTCAGCGAAACGTAGCCTGCGTTAAATAAAAATTTTTAGGCGTTAAAAAATTAGGCTATTTGATATTGGGATTTGATATAATGGCTCAGATCGATGATTTTTTACCAAGGAAAGAATTCTTAAATGATGAGAGTCCCAGATGTATGATCCTCATACATTTGCAATGAGGAATCGGTATTCCTTAAGTCTGTTAGTACTAGGGATTACTAATTGGCTTACACAAAAAGTTACAGATTGGTAACAGCGTACGCTATGACTAAAACTAGATAAGAGATGGTACCAAAAAGCAATTTTGGGTTTGTATCAACTGTTTTAATTAATTTTACAAATCTGCCATAGATTTCGACAACTGTAGGGTCTTTTGTAATGTAAAGTTTCATACCTTCTATACGGTCCGGTATAAAATATGGATCAATATTTCTTACACACAAAAAAATACTGTACGATTAAATACCAAAATTAGTCCTGTTCTATGGTCATCGGCTGACAATAAATTTTCTCGTCTTCATTATCATTAAAGTCGATAACCATACCGCCAATTGGATACCATCCGTTTTCAATATATCTCGAAACATGTTCGCATAAATTTGCTCGATTGTACCCGGTTGCAATTACGTATTTGTTGTCCATTACTATCTCTTTCAGTTTGATTGCTGGAATTCAAAATTATTTAGTTACCTGTTTTAATTTAACCAGGCTAATTAAATAGTTCTAATTAGATTTGCCTTACTAATCTACTTCTCATTCTTTGGTGAATATATTATATTGAAACCGATTTGTACTTCTGCATCAGTATTCTTATTGAATATTTCAGTAGTGCTTAATTTTATTCATGAAAAAAGCACAATACTAAAATGAAGAAGATGTGTAACTTAGTGGTCGCTGCAGGAAGAGTAGAACACTCACACCGTTTGCTAAGCTCCACACTCTTAACGGTAGCTGATAGTCTTATTATAGATAGTATAAAAAGTGTATTTCCAGCTATATCCTTAATTTGTCAGATATGATTAGCAAAATTATAAAAATTATGTTACATTCTAAATACATTGTAAAATGTACAAGCGGATATAGATATCCTCCCAAATCTGATTATTCGCTAATGATATAAGTAATGAGCAGTCAGATATTCAGTCTTGATTGTAAGTTTGGGACAGGACCAGCTATACTCTCCCATATAGCTGGTCCCTTTTATACAGATAATCGATCTATTTTAACTAAACTCACAGGTTCATTTTAATATATAAAATCAATTAGTTGTTGACTCTTGAGTTATCTTTCGCACTATTGAGTTAATCTTTCTGGGGAGAGATTGGAAAAGCGGGTCCGGTAGGTTTGGGAGGAGCTACCGTTGACCCGCTTTTTGCTTTAAGATTATGTTTTGTCAATTATGTTTTTTAGTATTTTTTTGTGAAGCTTACTGCACCTGACGCAAAAAGGACTCCTAAAGTTACAAGACAGATGCCAAGCAGTTTTGAAGGCGTAATTAGCTCTCCCAGAAAAATCATGCCGCCCAACATTGACAAAATTGGTGTAATCACTCCAAAAGCAGCGGTTTGTGCAGCGCCTAACTGTTTGACTGCATAGGTAAATAGCAGCATCGACAAAATCCCTATAACAACGCTGTGCAAAATTATCATAAGAAAAATATTTGTACCGCTCGCATGTTTAAAACTTACGTTACCAAAAATAGCAAGAATTGGAACAAAGATAATACTCCCCCAAAATAATCCAATAACGAGGCCTTGAAATGGGTTGATCCCACTCTGACGGAACATGACTGTATAAATTGCCCAGAGAGCCGCTCCAATTAGAAAAAGTATATTGCCAAACCAAGTTAGATTTCCAGAATTTGTTTCGAGTTGAAAAATTCCGATTAAGACGGCGCCAAACAAAATTATGAATAATCCAATTTTACGCAGAATATCCGGGTTTTCACGAGTAATAAAATAAGCAATTAGTGCGGTCCAAAACGGGAGTGTGCCGGGAGCTAAAGCCCCTGCATTTGATGCTGGAGCGTAATAAAGCCCCATTGAGAGAATCCAAGGGAATAAAGCGCTGGCGCCTAGTGCAAAAATAATCTTAGTAATAAATCGGTCTCCAGGCGGTAGGATACCAAATTTAAACATGAGTGGAGCCATGATTATGGTCGCTGGAAGAAGCCTCAGTATAAATATTTCTTCAACTGTAAAATTTTTAGTTATCGCAAACCTAGTTCCGACTAAAAATGCTGCCCAGATTGATACTGTTATTATCGCAGCCAAATAACCCAACAGTTTTTTGTTTAACAAAAAATTATTGCTCAATCTATTTAACAGTACAAAAATTCTGGTTTAGTAAACGTCGTTTTTTAAACATTATTTATTAGATCTCGTCATGTATCACTTGCCGTTAGAGAAGAATTTACTATTCGTTCTTGGAGAAATCTTTGCCCCTCTGGCGTAACCTTCCCGCTTTTGTCAATAAATCCTCTCTCTTTTGCGATGTCTATAATGCCAATATCTCTGCTTTCCGTTTTTTGTTCTGCTTTTTTACGAACAGTCTTAATAGTATTATAATCACTTACATTCATCAGAAACCTCATAAAAAATTTAAGCTTCTGTTGGCTACGAGCCATGAAGTAATTTTCCTTTTTATAAAGTCAAAATATTTTCAGGTATTTTATTCGCCCCATGTACCTGCAAACTCATAAACTAAGGCCGGTTTGTCCCCAAAAACCCACGCGTTGTGACCTGTTGAAATCGCATATGCATCGCCAGCCGAGTATGTCGCTTCGCGCCATCATCACAAACGCAATGCACAGCACCCTCTGCAATTATATCGGTATGGGTCGCTTGGCAATTATGAGTTCCTACTATTGTCTTTATATTTTTTTACCATTTCCAGTCTGGACTTAATGTCAACTTTACCATACGTTGGTTGAGCACATTTACCGCTTCCATGCGCGCATTAGGCATATCTTTTGGCTCAGCAGCAGTGGATGAATTTTTTTTACGTAATCGGCATGACTTTTCTCCCTCTTAAGTAAAAAATTTCAGTAAAATTAATTATCACATTATTTAAGCATCATTATTAGTCTGGAATGCTTTAATGTTCCAAGCTCATTGGCCGCATCGACCAACTCAGAAAAATTAGGATTAGCGATAACTGCATCAGTAGCGCTGCCCCAGTGTTTTAAATCTTCAAACCTATATAAAATTCGCATCATTTCATGATCTGATGCAATTACAGGCACGCCTACGCCTAACTCCACATTATTTTCATCACAAATTTCTTGCAAGCCGGGTACTAATTCCATTGCCTTAGCAATATTTTTTCGTGGCATATGATAATCCCGAGCCAGTACTATTTTTCTTAGATCATCTTTACCAGAATTATAGAGCATTCTTCCCAGCCACGGACCTCGCATTTCTGCGACAGGGGTCAGGGCGCGTTCTTCAAATATTTTTTTGAAATCAGGGTCATCGGAGTATCCTTCCATTGCGGAAGCTCCCGCTGCTACCGTTTCGTACCAATTGTAAAGTTCATAATCTCCAGACCTGTGACCACCAATAACTTTACCTACTCTGGAAACTGCGCCGTATTTTTCAATTATATTTGATGTCCTAAGTATTCGATCTTCGAGTACTGCATCTTTGCCAATCATAGGTGTAAATTCTCTTATAGCTGCGTATAACATTGGTTCTCCTTCAAAAAATACATATTTGTTTTATCAATAGTTTGTGAATCAAGTACAAGAACTGTATCGCACAAGCTTTAAATAATCATTATTTGTTTCAAAGCTATTGTTTTAATTAGATAATTGAGAATTAGGTAAAAATTTGGCTTTATAGAAACCTATTGCAGATGTCACTACGCAACGACCCTTAAAATATATGAGCCTTTAGACGGTCATAGGTAAAAGACACCTGGCTTCCCATTTCTATATCAAGTGTTTCTGGTGAGGCAAATCTAAAAGGTACTTCACTTTTTGAGAGAAGTTCCACAACGGTTTCCGTACCAAGGCGTTCGACTAAGGTAACTTTACCGACAATCGCGCCGTTATCGTTAATTTTTAAATCCTGAGGTCTTATACCTAAATGTACTAATTCCCCAACGCCCTTTTCTTGCGAAACAAGTCTGATATAATTTGAGTTATGGCCATCAAATTCCACTTTTCCACTTGTTTTTGGACTATTCACTGATATGAGTTTGCTTTCAAAAAAATTCATCTTAGGAGACCCCAGAAAGCCTGCTACAAATTTGTTTGCTGGATAATTGAATAAATCCATTGGAGCGCCTACCTGCATGACTTCCCCATCCTTCAAGACAACAATTTTGTCAGCAAGTGTCATGGCTTCAACTTGATCATGGGTAACATACACGGTTGTCGCTCCCAATTGACGATGTAATTTTGCTATTTCCACCCGAGTATCATGACGAAGAGCAGCATCTAAATTTGAAAGAGGTTCATCGAACAAGAATACTTCGGGGTTTCTTACGATGGCGCGTCCAATTGCAACTCGCTGGCGCTGACCACCAGACAGGGCTGCGGGGCGCCTGTCGAGTAGGTGTTCCATCTGTAAAATTTTTGCTGCATCTTCAACACGCTGTTTAATTTCCATCTTTGGCATTTTTTGTAAATCGAGGGAAAAGGCCATATTTTGGAAAACACTCATATGAGGGTACAGCGCGTATGACTGAAAGACCATTGCAATGCCTCTTTCCGACGGTGGAAGATCCATTACTTCTTTTTCCGCAATTATTATTTTACCACTAGTTAATTTTTCAAGTCCAGATATCAATCTGAGTAATGTGGATTTGCCACATCCAGACGGCCCAACGAAAACCACAAATTCGCCTTTGTTTATTTCCAACTCAACGTCACGGATAACCTCTGTATTTCCAAAAGTCTTAGTCACACCTTGTAATTCTACATGTGCCATTTAAATCTCCTCAAACGACGCTGTTAACGTTTTAAAATTGAAATTACAGTTAAGAGTTTGATCATCACTTTCACGGTCAAAACTTATTTCTGTATCATCGCCTGCTATATTCGAAATACAATTTGCTTCGGTCATTGCTGACTGCTTCTTGCGCCATTTCAAAAACTTTGCCAAATCATTGTAAATTGAATTTGGATCCAATGCACTATCGATCGCCGCTCTTTCTAAATGCTTGTCTGAAATCGGTAGCCAAGTTGTATTTGCTTTAGAAAATCCGCCGTTTGGTTGATTTTTATTCCATACCATCGGAGTTCGGCATGTATCTCTACCAAGAAAAGTTGGTGCAAATTCTATACCCCAGGGATCTTGCATCTTCTCTTTTGGAATATCATTAACATCCTCCATACCAAATCTTTCTACCATCATAAATCCGGCGAAAACGACAAAAATTTGTCTTCGGGCTCCAGACAGAAATTGTAGTAAATAATAAAGCCAGTAACGTTTACGTATGACCATATTTTTGGTTTGCGGAACTGGAGCTTTGAAATTTGGAAAAATAATATACCCAATTAACGCCAAGGCAAAACAGGAAAGCCCTGCAAACATATATGCGGAATTAAAAGATAAATTTAGCTTTTCCCAACCCAAAATTATAAAAATATAAGCAATTAGTGTTGCAGCAGATCCATATGCCATTAGTTGACCAAGCTTATTTGGAGCCTCTTCTTTTGAAAACCATTGAAGTTGCAAGGACTGATTAACTGTTTCAAAAAAATGAAAACCGACGGAACTTAAAAGGGTTATCGTCAATATGCCACTTAAAAAAGGAAACCAAGCAGTGACAGCAGTAGCGATCCCTAGAAGGGCAAGCATCGAGAGCGCTAATGTCTGCTCTCTTACAAAGAGTAAGATACTAATCACTCCCACCGCTAAAAACCCAGGAATTTCTCTGATAGTATGCAGCACGCCAATATCTAATCCATCAAAACGAATGACCTCTACGACAAAGTTGTTTAAGAGGGCAGACCAAACTGAAAATGCTAAAGGCAAAGCAACCGCCATTAATATCAATAAGGCTTCAGGACGCCTCCATTTTGGCAATTTGTATGCATTACGTACGGAAAAGTCTTCTCTCATAGCCTGCGTATAATTAAAATTTGTTGCCAAGAACAGTTGATAAATCACAAAAAACTTTGAGGATCCACATCAATTGTTAGGCGGACATCATTTTTTAAATTTACTCGCGATACCCATGATTTAACTGTACTTTGCATGGATGTACCCTTGTCCGCCTTGAGCAAAAGCCTTACCCGGTATCGACCACGTACTCGGGTTATTGGAGCTGGTGCCGGGCCATAGAGGGTAATCCCGGCAGAATTTAAAATTTTTGCACTTTTTGCTAATTGAAGTCCTAGTTCAAATGCATCTTCAGATTTCTGCGCTGAAATTAAGATGCCAACTAGCCGACCGTAAGGAGGCATTTTTGCACTCGCTCTACCTTCAGCTTCTGCTATCCAAAATTGTTCATCTTGGCCCTCAGAAATTGCTTTTATAACGGGATGCAGTGGTTGGTATGTCTGTAAATATGCGGCTCCTTTTTTATCACTTCGCCCTGCACGACCCGAGACCTGCCTTATAAGTTGAAAGGTTCGTTCGGCTGCTCGGAGATCTGACCCCTGTAAGCCCAAATCAGGATCAACAACACCAACAACTGTAAGATCAGGAAAATTGTGCCCTTTAGCGATCAATTGGGTTCCAATAATTATATCACTATTACCGCGCGAAATTCTTTCCAATTCATCCTTCAACGATCTAGCAGATTTGTACAAATCTGAGGATAATACAGTAATTGATGCCTCTGGAAAAGTTTTAGCAGCCTCCTCTGCTAATCTTTCAACACCGGGCCCTATTGGAGCAAAATTGCCCATCACTTTGCAATTAGGACACGTTATGGGCATAGCCTTTGTTTCACCGCACTGATGACACATCAACCGTTTTTGGAACCGGTGCTCGATCATTGCAGTATCACAAAAATCACAACCAATTCGCTCACCACACGAACGGCACAAAGTGACGGGAGCATAACCTCGACGATTCAAAAACAATAATACTTGCTCGCTATTATTTATCGCCACATCGATTTTAGTCTTCAGGGTCGGCGAAATCCACTGATCAGATCGCAACTCCTCGTTCCTCATATCAATAATCTCAATATCCGGCAGAACAGAGGAACCGTATCTTTTCGTCAAGTTGAAACGTTTATATTTACCAGATTTAGCATTATTCCAGGTCTCTAAACTTGGGGTCGCAGATGCTAATATAACTTTTGCATTAGCCAAAGACGCTCTTAGCACGGCCATATCTCGCGCATTGTATAAAACGCCATCTTGCTGTTTGTAAGATGAGTCATGCTCTTCATCGACTACAATAAGCCCTAACGACTCAAACGGTAAAAAAAGTGCTGATCGAGCACCAACTACTATTTGAGCCTGACCGCGACCCACCATTTTCCAGACCCTGCGACGCTCAGATTGAGAGATACCAGAATGCCATTCTGCAGGATAAACTCCAAACCGAGCTTTAAGCCGTTCTGTAAATTCGCCAGTTAATGCGATCTCCGGTAAAAGAACTAATGCTTGTAGACCACCATCAATTACCTTCGCAATTGCCTCAAGGTAGACAGCAGTTTTTCCAGAACCCGTTACCCCGCAAAGTAATATGGAAGAGTGAGCATTTTGATCCAAAACTTTACTTAATTCGGAAACTACCCGTGCTTGATCTTCACTGAGCGGCCTTTTTGAATGGGTAGTATCCACTGCTGCATACGGCAAGTCCTTTGGCTGCATTTTAGAAATTAGGCATCCAGATGGTATCATGGCATTGATTACGGACGGTGAAACTTTAGCTAATTTAGCTAACTCTGAGATTGATAGGCCAGTACCATCTGATTGGTCAAAGCTTTCTAAAACACGGGCTCTAGCTGAGGTCATTTTAAATTGACTTGGTACTTTTCCTCTAAATAAAAGTCTTTTATGGGTCTCTTGAGCCGCAATATCCCGCACCCGTGTAACCAATCGAAAAACCGAATATAATGGTGAAACAGTATAATCTGCAACTCTCCGAATAAAATTTTGCAATTCGGGCTGTATGGGCCGATGTTCCAAAATGCTATCAATCGTTTTTATTTTCTTTGGCTCAATTTTTTCAGTACTCGCGCCCCATACCAAGCCCATGACAATACGTTTTCCAAAAGGAACAAGAACAATAGCACCTTTAAAACAGCCTGCACTTGGAGCTTTATAGGTAAATAACCTATCAACTGGCTGTGTCGTCAACACTTCGACCAACATTCCATCAGCAAAAAATTCTTGATCTTGTTTCAAAGTTTTCCTTAAGGGGTTTTCCCAAGCTTAAAACTGAAGTAAATAATCTTCAACACTTCGCTAGGCGTATGGGAGAAAAACAATGAAATTTTTTGTAGACACCGCAGAAATTGACCAGATTAAGGAACTCAACGACTTAGGCATGGTCGACGGTGTAACAACGAACCCATCACTTATTAAGAAATCAGGAAGAGATATCATTGAAGTTACAAAAGAAATTTGTTCGATTGTTAAAGGCCCTGTGAGTGCTGAAGTTACTTCGACTGAAGCTAGTACTATGATTAAGGAAGGTCGCAAACTCGTAACAATTGCAAAAAATATAGCTGTGAAGGTCCCATTAACCTGGGATGGGCTGAGAGCATGCAAAACCCTGAGTTCTGAAGGGCACATGGTAAACGTGACGCTTTGTTTTTCAGCAAATCAAGCCTTGCTAGCAGCAAAGGCGGGCGCCACATTCATTTCACCATTTATCGGAAGGTTGGATGACATCAATCTTGACGGCATGCAGTTGATTGAGGATATTCGTGAAATCTACGACAACTACGATTTTAAAACTCAAATCTTAGCTGCATCAATTCGTACAGTGAACCACGCATTAGAAAGTGCTCGTATAGGCGCCGACGTTATGACAGCGCCACCAACTGTTATAAAATCGATGATAAACCATCCACTTACCGACAAAGGCTTAACGGCATTTTTAGAAGATATAAAATTTACAAAACAAAAAATTCTGTAATTTTTTTTAATATCGTGCCATTATGTTAATAAAAAACATACAGGCAACAATATGGAAGATACTGTCCGAGCTGAGCTCCTTGCTGATCCATCAATTATCCTAAATGACCAGGAGTTAATGGATAGCCTTTTAGCAGCAACAGACATCAAATTAGGTACTAATGTCGTTGATCTACGTAATGTAGCAATGAACCGACTATCTGATAAACTAGGTGAGCTCGAAGGCGCACATCAATCGGTAGTTGCGGCAGCATACCAAAACCTTTTAGGAACAAAGCAAATTCATCAAGCAGTGATCCAGCTTCTGGATAAGAAAAGCTTGGATGAGTTTGTTATCTTCCTAAAATCCGAATTATTAAAAATTCTAAGCGTAGATTGCATATTTATTTTGCTTGAGAAACCAGATGGTTTTGCAGACTCGCTAATCCCATCTAATTACCGGCCTGATATACAAACAGTCATGCCAGGATTCGTAAATACTTACATAACACAAGGAGGTTCAACTGAGTTATCAAAAGTAAAACTGCGCAAAGCAAAAAGTGTAACAAATCAGCTATTTGAAAATGCCTCTATCAAGATTGAGTCAGAAGCATGCGTTCAGTTAAATCTTGATGAAAATCAAATTACAGGGATGATAACTTTTGGATCAAGTGACGCAAATTTCTTTGACCCGGGACAAGGCACAGACTTATTAAAATTTTTCGCATCTGCATGTGAGAAAATGTTAGAACGATGGATCAATTTAAACTTATAGCACCTGTTATAAAAAATAGTATTGAAAGCTGGTTAGAGATAAAAGCTGCTACAGGCAATCTAGCTAGCAATACAAGAAGCGCCTACTATAGTGATTTGACAGATTTTTTTAAGTTTTTAGCTGAATATCATAATGAAACTGCTAATTTGTTGACTGTTGAAAATTTGAAAATATCAGATATCCGAGCGTGGCAAGCCAAGCTAAGAACCACAAATTCTGGTGCAAGATCAAATGCGAGAAAATTATCAAGTTTAAAGTCATATATAAGGTGGCTCTCAAAGCATCGTAAATTTGATGCGACACATATATTATCAATGAAATCACCAAAATTTTCAAAAAAATTACCACGCCCTTTGGAACCGGTTGAGGCCAAAGCAGTTCTAACGCAATGCGAGAGCACATCAACTGAACCTTGGATCGTCGCACGAGATACTGCTGTGTTGATTTTGCTATATGGTTGTGGACTGCGTATATCTGAAGCACTTAATTTACGTAAAAAAGAGATACCGTTGGGTAATTCGATAAGAATAACTGGAAAAGGTGGCAAAGTGCGAATAGTCCCAGTTTTAAAAATCGCACAAAATGCCGTCAATCAATATGTAGAATTATGCCCATTTAAACTTGAACGAGATGATAAGATTTTCTTTGGTGCAATGGGAAAGCAATTATCACCAAAAGTAATTCAAAATAAAATGAAGTTTGTTCGACATCTTCTTGGCCTTCCAGCATCTGCTACTCCGCATGCACTAAGACACAGCTTTGCCACGCATCTACTATCCAATGGTGGTGACCTAAGGACCATTCAAGAACTACTTGGCCACGCTAGCCTTTCAACTACTCAAATTTATACGTCAGTAGATAGCGTTCGCTTAATGGAGGTTTATTCTAAAACACATCCTCAGGCTTAGCAGTTGCGCCCAGTCTCAATAAAATCGTATAGAATAAAAATGAACCCAAGAGTAACTGCGTTATCTGTACACTTATTAACTGCAACTGGAGCAGTATTTGCAATGCTTTCGATGCTTGCAGCGGCCAATCACCAATGGAGTTTAATGTTTCTATGGCTTGTCGTTGCCTTTGCTGTGGACGGCATCGATGGTCCATTAGCACGACGATTTGACGTTAAAAAATATGCGCCAAGGTTCGATGGAGTTTTGCTGGATCTTATTATTGATTATTTAACCTATGTTTTTATTCCGGCCTTTGCATTATTTCAATCTGGACTTTTGCCGGGTTGGACTGGATGGGTTACAATAATTGTAATAACATTTGCATCAGCAATGTACTTTTGTGACGGTAACATGAAAACTAAAGATAAAAGCTTTCATGGGTTCCCTGGATGTTGGAACATGGTAGCTCTGGTAATGTTTGCGATTCAGCCAAATTTTTGGATCATTTTGACAGTAGTTATTGTTTTGGCAATAGCTATGTTTCTTCCTCTTAAGTTCGTACACCCTGTCCGAACAAAGCGTTGGCGTTTTATATCTTTACCAATAACGCTTTTATGGATTGCATTTGCTGGATGGTCTGCTTGGGTCGATTTTTCTGCAAACCCGGTAATTTTATGGGGGCTAACTGGTACATCATTGTATTTAATTAGTGCTGGCCTTCTACAGCAAATAAGCCCAAAAAAGATATTATAATATTAGATCATAATACCAAACACTCTTGTATCTCCGTCAGTAAGGTTTATGATACTACGATGCAATTTATGGGAAATGTAAATGTCTTGGACCGATGAAAGAGTAGAAATTTTAAAGAAGTTATGGGGCGAAGGTCAATCGGCTAGTCAAATAGCAAAAGAACTAGGTGGCGTAACCCGGAATGCTGTAATTGGAAAGGTACATCGTTTGGGACTGTCAAATCGCGCTACAAGTTCGTCATCATCCAAATCGGATTCCAAAACAAAGGCCTCCGTCAAAACTATCTCAGATACAAAAAGAGGCTCCAGCAAGTCAAACGCATCAAAAGTAACTACCGCAAATTCTCCAACTGAACCAAGATCCAATGTGACAAGTTTACGACGGCAGATTATACCTGCAGGTCAACCACTTCCCCCTCAACCATCCGCAAATGAAATAAGTCCAGAAGCATTAGCCCGGGTAAGTGAAATTGAAAAGAAAGCAAAAAAAATCTCTCTTCTTGACCTTACCGAACGAACTTGCAAGTGGCCAGTTGGAGATCCAGCTACAGAAGATTTTTGGTTTTGTGGTCTCCCGTCGCAAGCAGGGAAACCGTATTGTGAGGCGCATGTAGGCGTGGCATTTCAACCGATGAGTCAAAGGCGTGATCGGCGCAAATAAATTACTGTTCAAATTTGAATTCGACAAAAATAATTAACTCTTAGCCATCAAGGTCTTTTGCTGAACGAATGGTATAGATGAAAATACAGAGTCGCCCAGATCTAGCAAACCCAAAAATTCCAAGTGGTTTAAAAAATAACCAGCCTACTGTAGGGATGGTGTCATTAGGTTGTCCAAAAGCATTGGTAGATAGTGAACGCATCCTAACAAGACTTCGTGCAGAAGGTTATCAAATATCCAGCGATTATTCTGGCTCTAATGCTGTAATTGTAAACACCTGTGGCTTCCTGGATAGTGCTAAAGCTGAAAGCTTAGACGCGATTGGGGAAGCTCTAGCAGAAAATGGAAAAGTAATTGTTACGGGTTGTTTGGGAGCCGAGCCCGATTACATAAAAAAACATCATCCAAAGGTTTTAGCAATAACTGGGCCACAGCAATATGAAAATGTACTAGATACCGTTCATCAAATTGTTCCACCTAAACCAGATCCATTTGTGGATCTACTTCCCCCTACCGGTATTAAATTAACACCAAGGCACTATAGTTATCTTAAAATATCAGAAGGCTGCAATCATAAATGTAAATTTTGTATCATCCCCAAAATGCGCGGCCGTTTGTCAAGCAGGCCAGCCCGCTATGTCATCAAAGAGGCTGAAAAGCTGGTCGAAAATGGCGTTAAAGAATTATTAGTTATTTCTCAAGACACATCCGCTTATGGGTTGGATTTAAAACACACCACTGTAGGCGGCCATAGATCTCACATTTCTGACTTAGCTAAAGATTTAGGATCCCTAGGAGTTTGGGTCAGACTACACTATGTTTACCCATACCCACATGTGAGAAACCTAATCCCATTAATGGCCGAGCAAAAAATTTTACCCTACCTGGATATACCGTTCCAGCACGCACATCCCGAAACATTGAAAAGGATGGCCCGCCCAGCTGCTGCTTCACGCACGTTAAACGAAATCGAACAATGGCGAAAAATATGCCCAGATATAACTTTAAGATCGACATTTATAGTTGGCTACCCAGGCGAAACAGAGGAAGAATTTACATTTTTGCTTGATTGGTTGCAGGAAGCTCAACTAGATCGTGTCGGTTGCTTTCAATATGAAAATGTTGAGGGGGCCAGATCAAACCTACTTTTAAATCAAGTTCCCAGCGCTGTAAAACAGGAGAGATGGGATCGTTTTATGTCAAAAGCCAATGAGATTTCATCTGAAAAATTGGAACGCAAAGTGGGTACAACAGTCAAGGTTATAGTTGACCAAGTAGATGAAGACACGGCAATATGCAGAACTCAAGCCGATGCACCGGAGATCGATGGTAATTTATTTATCGATAAAAACTTTTCTCACTTAAAGCCCGGGGATTTACTAACTGTAAAAGTCGATGAGGCGAGCGATTATGACCTATGGGGTGTAGAAATAGCTTAATGGATTTTTCTCTAGGTCTGTAATACTTATATCTTATACTAATAAAAATGTAAAATTGTCGCGCCTTATTGCTTAAGTTAATAAAGCACTACATTTTCAACATGACAAGTAATAGTAAACCAAGCACCACAGTTCTTTTTAATGGCGATTGTGAAATTTGCAGTAAAGAAATTTGTATATATGAAAGCTATGGTGCTTCAAAAGGGCTTCCTATAGATTTCAAGGATATAAATAATACGGATCTGGATTTATTTGGATTAACAAGGGATGAAACTGCTCGTCAGCTTCATGTACTCAAAAATTCTGAATTATTTGTAGGTGTGGACGCATTTGTAACCTTATGGAATGAAATGCCAAAATATCGCTTTCTAGCAAAAATTTTTAGTTTGCCAGGGATGGCAAAAGTTGCACAATTTTTTTATTATCACATAATCTCACTTTATCTTTATAAGCGTGACGTTAAGAGATTAAAAACCTAGCTATCTATTTGATGATAACTCCCGGGTTCATAATCCCATTTGGGTCGAATAAATCTTTCAGCTTTCGCATTAGATCTAATTTTACTGGACTACTGTATTTTATTAAATCTTTCACCTTAGATCGACCTATACCATGCTCAGCACTTACAGATCCTTTGAACTCTACGGTCAGATCGTGAACAACACTTTCGATCACATCACACTGAGATGAATACTGATCTTTTGTTTTTCCAGTTTCTGGAAAAACATTAAAATGCAAATTTCCATCACCTAAATGTCCAAAACAATTTATACGAAATCGACCAATAGAAGATAATTCAATTTGAGCTCTGTCTATAAATGTTGAAATTTCTGAAAGAGGTAAAGAAAGATCATGACTGGCTATAGCACCAATTCTTCGATTAGCTTCAGGTATTGTTTCTCTAAGCTTCCACAGAGCATCACTTTCTTTTTTAGATTTCGCAAGCACGCCATCATAGACCAACTTATGATAACAAATTTTTTCATAAAGTTTGATCATAGAGTTTTCCGCATTTCTAGCCGATCCGAATCCTAATTGGATAAGAATTGCCCAATCAGGTATTTTGCTAAACGGAAGTTGTACCGAAGGCATTGCTTCTTTAATGAAAGAAAAACCCTGGCCTGATAATAATTCAAATGCACTTAACCCCTCAGAAACAAAATCTTGAGTGATATTAAGAGCAGCTAGTGCAGCCTTTGGACTGTTCACAAAAAGCAAGGCGGTACTTTCCGATCTTGGTAAAGGAGCCAATCTCAAGGAGGCAGCAGTCACCAAGCCCAAAGATCCCTCAGAGCCTATCAGTAGGCTTTTTAAATCATAGCCAGAATTATCTTTCCTCAGACGGCGAAGATCTGACCAAATCTCTCCATTAGGAAAAGTTACTTCTAATCCTAAACATAAATCTCGTGCATTACCGTATCGTAAGACCCCTATACCACCTGCGTTAGTAGCTAAATTACCTCCAATTCTAGCGGAACCTTTTGATGCTAAAGATAATGGGAATAAACGGTTATTATTCTTAGCCTCATTTTGAATATCTTCCAATGTGCATCCTGCTTCACAAACAATAACATGTTCCTCCGGAAATATATCTATTATCTTTGTCAAACGCTCAGTTGATAAAATGAGAGGTGAATCAAGGTTTGCTCCAACCTGTCCACCAACTAAGCCAGTACCACCACCATAAGGAATTACAGGCACCCGAGCATCTGAGCAAATCTTTAAAATTTTTGAGGCCTCAGAAACATTTTGGGGGGCCACTACTGCGCCGATTTTACCGATCCATCTACCACGCGGTTCCTCCTTATAGCTTTGGCTAGCGGGCCTAAAAACTTTTGGACCACAGGCAATTTCTATTTTGGATAAGAACTTTTTATCAGCGGGGTTAAACATCAAAGTTAATCTACCAAATTAAAATCACATAATTTCGTTTGCGCGCTAATATTATAAAACCCCAGTATCAGTTTTTCCTCGTCTATCATAACGCAAGGATGCATATAAAACATGAGTGCGCCACCGACCATCAATTTGAATGTAAGCCTGAGCTACTCCCTCATACTTGAACCCACATTTTTCCAGAACTTTACGCGACGGGGTATTTTCTGGCAAGCAAGCTGACTCAATTCTACTTATATCTAATGTACCAAATGCGTAATGAACCAGAGCGGATATAGCTTCTGACATAAAACCTTTGCGAACGTACGGAAGCCCAATCCAATAGCCCATGGTAGCGGTTTGATTTGGTCCCCTTCGTATATTGTCTAGAGTTATTGCTCCTATCAGCACTCCATCATTTCTGTTGATTATAAATAAGGGGATAGCAGTGCCATGCTGTATTGAGCGCTTTGCCCAATTAACTCGATTTATAAAAGGCCTTCTAAGTAGATGGTCGTGAGACCAAGTTGGTTCCCAAGGAGTTAAAAACTCTTTTGATTCAAAACGTAGCTGAGACCAGTTTTTATGGTCTGAGAGCTGAGGCAGCCGCAAGTCTAGTCTATCTGTCTGTATCAGCAACTGACGCTTACTAAATAGCATTTTCAGGCGGCTCGTCGCTTTTCTAAATCAATAAGATCTGGGGCCAAACCTACCGGGCCATACAAGGCCATTGCAGTTTTTGTTGTAAACGCAATTTTCTCTACATAATTTCGCATATCGTTTAAACCTATTGCATCAATTTTATGAACAGTTTCTTCTATACTTGGAACGCGATCCCATATTGAAACCATCCGTGCAAGTCGCTCTGCACGAGAAGATGCGCTTTCAAGGCCCATTAGCAAACCTGCTTTCATTTGAGCACGTGCACGATCCAACTCAGACTGACTGAAGTTATCAGCAGCCCTTTTTAGTTCATCGAAGGTTAGTTCGCTTAATTCCTTTAATTTTTCCTCACTAGTACCTGCATATATTAAAGTACTGCCACCGTCACGATATGCTACTGACTGCGCGAAAATAGAATAACATAGGCCCCGTTTTTCTCGGATTTCTTGGAAAAGGCGGGAAGACATTCCTCCGCCAAGTGCTACGCTATAAATCTGCGCTGCGTAAATTTCGTCATCAACATAACTAGGCCCATCAAAAGCTAAGGCCATATGTGCTTGCTCTAATTTTTTTTCTCTTCGAAACTCGCCACCGTGAAAATTGGTTGAAGTAATTGGAGATCTTGTCTTTTTCAGTTTTAGATCACCAAAATGTTCCTTTGCCAAAGACACAATCTGCTCGTGATTTACCCCACCAGCAGCTGCCAAAATCAACCTATCAGGAGAGTAATTTTCGGATACAAAATCAGATAGGTCACGCTTATCAAATTTTTGAACCTTTTCTGCAGGACCTAAGATTGTTCGCCCCATCGGTTGATCAGGGTATGCCGTTTCCTGCAACCAATCAAAAATTATATCATCTGGAGTATCTAATGATTGACCGATTTCTTGCAGAATGACATTACGTTCGACTTCTATTTCTCTTTTATCAAAAATCGAATTCTTCAAAATATCTGCCAAAATATCGATAGCTAACGGTATATTTTCGTTTAACAATCTGACATAATAAGCCGTTACTTCTCTGGAAGTATAAGCATTTATATACCCACCTACATCTTCAATCGCTTCAGCTATATCGAATGCAGACCTCTTAGCAGTTCCCTTAAATGCCATATGCTCTAAAAAGTGAGCAATCCCATTTTGTTCAGGGCGCTCATGGCGACCTCCCGCGTCAACCCAAACTCCGATCGAAGCTGATTGCAAACCCGGCATATGCTCCGTGACAATACGAAATCCATTTTCTAATTTTTCAGTTTGAACTGTCACATTATATCCTGTCTCTAATTAAATTTTTTAACTGAACCACATCGTTATCAACTTTTAAAATCCGCTCCGGTCTGTCAAATAGATCACTCATTATGTTTGGGAGCTCTGGATTTACTTCTGAAGCGTTTTTAACAGCAGCTGGAAATTTTGCAGGATGTGCTGTCGCTAGTGTAACCATAGGCACTTTATTATTACGCAACTCGTCCGCAACCTTTACCCCTATAGCTGTGTGTGGGCAAAGTAGCTGGGCTGATCTAGTCAAAATGGTCTTAATCGTATCAAAAGTTTCGACTTCAGTCGCCATACCAGAAGAATAATGCTCCGATAAAGCGATTAAAGCATCGTTTGTAATTTCAAAACCATCATTCTGTTTCAATTGCTCCATGAGTTTTACAATTTCTGTTGTGTCCAGGCCGTATGCATAGAATAAAGCCCTCTCAAAATTTGAACTGATTTGTATATCCATTGATGGGCTAATTGACGCTGCAACTTGCGTCGTATGATATCCCTTTCCACTCAAGCATCTATGCAAAATGTCATTCTGGTTGGTGGCCACAACTAATCGTTCAATTGGCAAACCCATTTCTTTTGCAATATAACCAGCAAAAATATCACCGAAATTACCAGTTGGAACAGTGAAGCTCACTTTTCGAAGAGGTGCACCTAGCGAAACTGCAGATGAAAAATAATATACAATTTGTGCAAGAACGCGCGCCCAGTTTATAGAATTAATACCTGCAAGTTGCACTTCGTTACGAAATTCATGGTCGTTAAACATATCTTTTACACGAGATTGACAGTCATCAAAGGTTCCGTCGACCGCAATCGCATGAACGTTACTTTCTTTCGCAGTTGTCATTTGCCTGCGTTGAACATCCGAAACTCGCCCATCTGGAAAGAGAATGAAAACATTCACCGCGTCTAGACCCCTAAAAGCCTCTATAGCAGCACTACCAGTATCTCCACTTGTTGCACCAATTATTGTGACTTTTTGCTTACGGCGGTTTAACGCGACCTGAAATAGTTGTCCGATTAATTGCATAGCGAAGTCTTTGAATGCAAGGGTCGGACCATGAAAGAGCTCTAATAAAAAATGATTAGCCTCCAACTCAACCAAGGGAGCGCATGAAACATGGCTGAAATCTGCGTAGGCTTTTTCAATAATGTCGATTAAAGAATCATCGTCGAATGCATCATCCACGAAGGGTTTAATTATTCTAAATGCAATGTCTTGATAACGTAAACCCTGCAGAGATAGAATTTCATCTTTGGTTAACTTAGGAATGTGAGCTGGAACATATAATCCACCGTCCAGAGCCAAGCCCGTAAGCATTGCTTCCTCGAAGCTAAGCGCAGGAGCCGCTCCACGGGTTGAGATATACTTCATTTTACAGCCTTTTGCCTTGTAGTCCAAATAAATAGACAGCTCATAAGAGCCCAGATTATGGCTAAAGAAAACCAGGTAATCGCGTACTGTAAGTGATCATTTGGAATGTGCGTAGTGTCAATAGGCATTGGCTTAATATTTTGATCTTTTAATGTTGAATCTTTTAGAATTATTAATATCGGTTCCGTTTGCAAAGCAGATGCAACACGCTCTACGTTACGCGCAAACCAAATATTATTTTCAAAATCAGGTTCCGGAGTGAAGTTGTCTACTTCATCAGGCCAATGCAAATTTCCAACTAAAGAAATATCATTAATCAAATCTACATCATAATCAGTTTCAAGCCCCACGAAACCCAGATCTACAAGCAGCCTTCGTCCATTTGTGCGGAAAACATGAATTATGCGATAACCAGCTCCATAACGCTTTTTACTCGCCAGTACCCGAATGCTTTCTTTCAAAAACTGTCCAGAAATTTCTACAGATAAATATTTATGAACACTTTCAGAGGGCTCAACTGGCAAAGGCACTGGGGCTGCAGCAATTTTTTGATCTATCTTATTTAAGACGCCTAGTTTCCAATACAGCCTGTCAATTTGCCACTTACCCAGATAAAGCAAACATGCTGTTCCAGCGAAACCAATAAACACTATGAACCAAATACGCTTCATTGGCTTAATTCTTTAAACGCGAAATACGCTAGTAACAAGTAGTGGGTTTATGCATTTGACTAATTTTGCTTTTGGAAAAAAAGTAAATATCAGCCTCCCCAAACATATACAGCCGCAAAAAGAAATAGCCAAACTACGTCTACAAAGTGCCAGTACCAAGCAGCTGCCTCAAAACCGAGATGACTTTCAGGCGAAAAATGACCACGCAAAGTTCTCATAAGGCAAATAAATAGAAATATAGTGCCTACAATGACATGGAATCCATGAAATCCAGTCGCCATAAAAAAATTGGCGCCGTAGATATTACCACTGAAACCAAATGCCGCATGGCTGTACTCGTAAGCTTGGAAAACGGTAAAAATACCTCCTAATAAAATTGCTAAAATTAAGCCATTTTTTATATCTTTCC
This sequence comes from Paracoccaceae bacterium, assembly GCA_902631295.1. Lineage (GTDB taxonomy): Bacteria > Pseudomonadota > Alphaproteobacteria > Rhodobacterales > Rhodobacteraceae > Salinivivens. The sequence continues at coordinate 55,502 of CACOXV010000007.1, forward strand.
GATTATTCTCATGTACCAGAGCGTGGTGCGCCCATGTAGCTGCAGCACCAGAGCATAGTAAAATAAGTGTGTTAATTAGGGGTAAATGCCAGGGATCGAAAGTTTCAATTCCTACAGGTGGCCAAACACCATCGGCTATAGGGGACTGATCTGACATTGGATACATGGCGTGTTTAAAAAAACTCCAAAACCAAGCTGCAAAAAACATTACTTCCGACATGATAAAAAGGATAAAACCGTAACGCAGCCCTATTAAAACTACCGGGGTATGATCACCCTCTTTATTTTCAGTAACAGTATCAGCCCACCATCCAAACATTACATAAAGAACGCCAACAAACCCAATTAGAAGAAGCCAAGGACCGTTTCCGTGAAAAAACAAAACAGCGCCAAACAACATTACGAAAGCTGCAACTGACCCGATAAATGGCCAGAGAGATGGATTTAAAATGTGATAATCGTGATTTTTTACATGTGCCATAATTGTCCCTCTTTGGCGTCGCTATTTAAGTCTGTGCTCGGGTAGTGACTATTAAATTTTGCTTCATCCACTGGCAGATCAATCTCGTAAAAAGTATACGACAGCGTGATGGTTTTAGCAAATTTGGCGTCTTTATCATTTACTAACTCAGGATCTACAAAAAATGTCACAGGCATTTGTACCCGTTCACCTGGCTGTAGAATCTGCTCTTGAAAGCAGAAACAGTCAATTTTATTGAAAAAGGACCCAGCACCGTAAGGGGTAACATTATAACTGGCGGATCCCGCGATTGGTCGGCTCGTTGGATTATATGCTTCGTAAAACGCGAGTGCTGTTTCTCCAAGTTTAACCTCTAGCTGTCTTTCAACTGGCATGAATTCCCAAGGCATATCACGCTCCAAAGAAGCATCAAACCTTATTGTTATTGTCTCGTCTAAGATAATTTTAGACTCAACTTCTGAAACATTTGTATAGCCACCGTACCCGGTAACTCGACAAAAAAGATCATATAGAGGAACTGAGGCCCAAGCCATTGCTCCCATAAAAAATACCACACCTAAGGCATAAAGAGCGGTCTTTTGATTTGCACTCTCATTCACTACTTGCTGCTCCTGCAATTGCGCTGGAAACATCTCCATCTGTAACTTTAACAACAGTTAGTCCGAATATAAGAGCTACAAAAGTTACGAGAACAACGCCTATACCAATGTTTTTACTCATACGGCGCTTATGAAGTTCGTGCTCCACACCAAAGTTCATAAGAGCCCCCATGAAAAATTTGTACCAAGCCCTCTGTCTACGAGAATAGAACCAAATTGTAAAAAAAGATACACTAGTGAGTACCGAAAAAATCTGCGCTCTACACTAAAATTATCTTCCTCAGCTTCGTGATCGCCTCTCACCCAAATGTTGAACGCCATAGCTATGAACAATGAGTTAAGTACTAAGGCAGTTCCAAGATAAACCCAGCCACCTAGCGAAGTAAAAGACGTAAATAATGCAAAAAGAGCTAATGAAATTGTATAGAAAAAAATATGGTTTCTGGTAGAACGCCGACCATGCGTAACTGTAAGCATTGGTACGCTTGCCTTTTCATAATCATCTCGGATGAAAAGGGCTAAAGCCCAAAAATGTGGTGGGGTCCACAGAAATATTAACGAAAACATAAGAACACTCTCAACTGATATTCCTGAGGTAGCAACGGCCCAACCAATCATAGGAGGAAAAGCACCTGCTGCTCCACCAATAACAATATTTTGGGGGGTCCATCTTTTTAACCATATAGTGTAAATCACAACATAAAAGAAAATAGTAAAGACCAATAACGCCGCAGCGAACCAATTTGCAGACAATCCAAGCATCAAAACAGAAATACCTGCCAGTGCAAAACCAAATGCTTTAGCTTCATCACCGGTAATTTTTCCAGTAGGAATTGGACGGTTTCTGGTACGACGCATTAGGCTGTCGATATCAGATTCATACCACATATTTAAAGCACCAGACGCGCCACCACCAAGTGCGATAAATATAATTGAAACTAATATTGTGAATGGATGCACCTCAATCGGGGCCGCGATAATACCCACTAAAGCTGTAAATACGACCAAAATCATCACTCTCGGCTTTAAAAGAGCAATATAATCACTGATATCAGACTCAGTATCAAATTCGGCTTTTGCTAGAGTTGTATCACTCATGGTTATTCTGGGGACCCAATAATTAAATAAAAATTGTAAGTCTTGTTGATATCTAACGCAATCACTTAACTAGAGCCAACTCGACAGTGCCGCTGATTTCCTTGACCTCAGCGAACTCTTCAATGGCGCCGGACAGCCAAGCATCATAATTTTCCTGGCTTACAACTTTGACCGTAATTGGCATGTATGCGTGATCTTTACCACAAAGCTCAGAACATTGCCCAAAATAAACGCCTTCTTTCTCTGCTTTGAACCACAACTGTCCCAGTCTTCCAGGAACAGCATCTTGTTTCACTCCAAAGGCTGGTATGGTCCAACTATGGATTACATCAGCACCCGTAACTTGCATTACAACTACTTTATCAACGGGAACCACAACCGCCGTATCTGTCGCAAGTAAAAACTCATCACTAGAATAGCCTGCTTCAATTAACTCCGTTTCTACATCTTGGGTCAAAACTTTACCATCACCAATCATATAACTCGCGAAGTCGAACCCGTGGTCTACATACTCATATTCCCAGAACCACTGGTATCCTGTAACTTTGATGTTTATGTCGCCATCGGGGATAACTTGCTGCTTGAAAAGTACCGGAAGAGAAAACGCTCCAATGAAAACAAGGATTACGATCGGCACCACCGTCCAAGCAACTTCAATTGGCGTATTATGGGTGAAAGATGCTGGCTCCGGATTTGATTTACGATTAAATTTAAAAATTACATAACCCAATAGAAATGTTACAAATAGGCTTATTCCTGTAATTATGATTAGTAGCATTCCATCCAGCCACTGTAGATCTCTTGCTAACTCTGTTACGGCCGGCTGAAAACCAGTACCTGATTGCTTTGGCACTCCAATCAACTCCAAATTTTCCTGTGAATTGGCTACTGTTCCCAAGAAAAAGGCTGTTGTGCTGTACTTTAAAATATTTTGTCCCATTGTATAACCTTAGCTTATGCTGTGTTTGGCTGTTGTCTTACTTAAGTTTAAAACCATATTCTTGCTGATAGTTAAAGAAAAAACCTTGCGTCAAAGAGACGCTTTCAATCATTTTCGTCAAATTTAATAAAAAACTTGGATTAAAAAATGAAAAATGAAAAATTTCTGCCATTTGAACAGTATTTAGATCAAGACAAAACTAAAAAATTTTTGGCCGACGTACTTAAAACAGCTGACGACGGTGAATTATTTATTGAAGAAAAACGATCTGAGTCGCTGGTTTTAGACGACCAACGATTAAAGTCAGCCAATTTAGATGCTTCAAAAGGTTTTGGCCTTCGTGCAGTAAAAAATGAGTCAACTGCGTTTGCCCATTCAACTGAGATAAGTGAAAAATCACTGAATCGAGCTTCAGAAACCATTAAACTATTGAACTCGGATAAGGATCAGCAGAATAGTCTTCCTCCCTCAAACGTAATAAGCAAACTGTATAAAGATATTGACCCAATTATTGAGTTACCATTTTCCTCAAAGGTAGACTTATTGAGAGAAATTGATGACTATGCCAGAAATTTAGATAAAAGAGTTGTTCAAGTATCAGCCTCGGTATCTGCCTCGGTGCAAAATATATCGATTTTGCGGCCTGATTGTGATCTCAAACTCGATACCAGACCATTAACTAGAATAAATGTTTCTGTCAGTGTGGAAGAAATGGGGCGTCGTGAAACTGGAAGCGCAGGTGGCGGAGGTAGATATTCACTTTCAATTGTTTCTGAACCAGATATTTGGCGCGGATTTGTGAAAGAAGCTTTGAGGATTGCAGTTTTAAATTTAAAGGCTGAAGCAGCACCGGCAGGTGTCATGGATGTAGTTTTAGGTCCTGGCTGGCCAGGAATTTTGTTACATGAGGCTGTTGGTCATGGCTTAGAGGGTGATTTCAATCGGAAAAATACAAGTGCGTTCGCGAACTTGATGGGTAAACAAGTGGCGGCCAAAGGAGTGACAGTTTTAGATGATGGCACAATTCCGGATAGAAGGGGCTCAATATCTTTTGATGATGAAGGAACTCCGAGCTCAAAAAACACCCTAATTGAGGATGGAATATTAGTGGGGTATATGCAAGATCGGCAAAACGCCCGTTTAATGGGTACGTCATCAACAGGAAATGGTCGCAGACAAAGTTACGCCCATCCACCCATGCCGCGTATGACAAACACATACATGCTTGATGGTACGGACAATGTTAAAGATATGCTGTCTTCAGTAAAAAATGGAATTTATGCCGTTGGTTTTGGTGGCGGACAAGTTGACATCACTAATGGGAAGTTTGTTTTCTCATGTACGGAGGCATATAATGTGAGGAACGGAAAAGTTGGTGCTCCCGTAAAAGGCGCTACGCTTATAGGAGATGGCGCATCGGCTTTGAAAGAAATCCGCGCGATTGGGGCCGATATGTCTTTAGATCCTGGGATGGGCAATTGCGGAAAGGCTGGACAATGGGTCCCAGTGGGAGTTGGTCAGCCATCACTTTTAATAGGTGGTCTTACCGTTGGTGGGTCGCAAACGTAAACCAGATAGTTTTACATTTTAGGGCCGAAGTAGGCATGTACGTCCACAGTCAATTAATTTTTGTAAGTCATAAATTTGTACTTTTTGAGATATAATAGAAAATATTTTGGCTTATTGTACAGACAACGGATTGACAACACCCACTCAGTCAATTCATTAAGCGCCGCGATAACCTATTCGTCGAGTCGGAAGGAAATTAAATGCCCGTAGTTGTGGTGGAGTCTCCAGCAAAAGCAAAAACGATCAACAAATACTTAGGAAATGATTATAGTGTTTTTGCATCGTACGGTCATGTGAGAGATTTACCTCCTAAAGATGGATCAGTGGACCCACAAAATAACTTTGAAATGTTATGGGAAGTATCCACTGACAGTAAAAAACACATCAAAGCAATATCAGATGCATTGAAAAAAGATAATACACTTATCTTGGCGACTGACCCAGATCGGGAAGGCGAAGCAATTAGTTGGCATTTAGAGGAAGCGTTGCGCAAAAGACGCGCAATTACTGGCAACACACAGATCCAGCGTGTTGTCTTCAATGCCATCACTAAATCAGCAGTTTCCGAAGCCATGAAAGCTCCGAGAGAGATAGATTCACCCCTGGTAGAAGCCTACCTCGCTAGAAGAGCTTTAGATTATTTGGTTGGTTTTAATTTAAGCCCAGTGCTTTGGAGAAAATTACCTGGAGCGCGCTCCGCAGGAAGGGTTCAATCAGTATGCCTAAGACTGATTGTCGAAAGGGAAATGGAAATTGAAGCCTTTAAAGCCCAAGAATATTGGAGTGTTCATGCATCTCTAAAGTCCCCAAGAGGACAAGTTTTTGATGCACGCCTTATCAATTTAGCCGGTGATAAATTGGATAAATTTGATTTGCAAAATGAGCCACAAGCGGAAATAGCTGTTGCAGCTGTACAGAGCCGCGATCTTCAAATTAAGAGCGTCGAAGCAAATGCAGCAAATAGAAACCCTTACGCACCATTCATGACCTCAACTCTTCAGCAAGAAGCAAGCCGAAAATTTGGTATGGGAGCCAGGCAAACAATGAGTACGGCTCAACGGTTATACGAAGCAGGACATATTACATACATGCGAACTGATGGGATCGACATGGCACCAGAGGCCGTTATGGCCACTCGAGAGGAAATTAATCGGCGGTATGGAGTTAACTACGTGCCCAAAAGTCCCAGAATGTACAAAAATAAAGCAAAAAATGCCCAAGAAGCTCACGAATGTATACGCCCTACTGATGTTTCCAAAGATGCGTCAATCGCAAAAATATCTGATGCCGATCAGAGAAAACTTTATGACCTTATATGGAAAAGAACGATTTCGTGCCAAATGGAGGCTGCAAAACTTGAACGCACTACAATTGATATCGCCAGTGAAGATCAGCAAATTCTATTACGAGCTAACGGGCAAGTTATAATTTTTGACGGGTTCTTGAAAGTCTACGAGGAGGGCCGTGACGATACTGAGAAGAGAGAAGATGGAAAAAGTTTACCAAAACTTTTCGAAAATGAGCAATTAGAAAAATTAGAAGTGAGAAAAGAGCAGCACTTCACCCAAGCTCCACCACGCTATACAGAAGCAACTTTAGTCAAAAAAATGGAAGAGTTAGGAATAGGGCGACCCTCAACTTACGCCTCTATTGTGACCACAATTCAGGACCGTGACTACGTTAGAAAAGAAAAAAATCGCTTGTCACCAGAAGACAAAGGCCGCATCGTAACAATCTTTTTATTAAACTTTTTCAAGAAATATATAGAGTACGATTTCACAGCGGGGCTTGAAGAAAAACTAGATATAATAAGCGCAGGCAAGCTTGAGTATACAAATGTATTAAAAGATTTTTGGCAGGATTTTTCTTTAGCAATATCAGAAACCTCTGAACTTCGCATAACCCAAGTTTTGGATGTTTTGGATGACGCCTTATCTCCGCAGCTTTATCCTCCCAGAAGTGACGGGGCCGATCCAAGATTATGCCCAAAATGCAAAAGCGGCAAACTACATCTCAAATCCTCAAAGACCGGAGGTTTCGTAGGTTGCGGCAATTACCCAGAATGTAATTTTACTCGTCCAATTTCGGGGGATAATGGTGATAATTCCGATCGTACTCTTGGTGAAGATCAAGGAGATGTTATTCAGTTAAAATCCGGTCGTTTTGGTCCCTATATTCAACGCGGTGAGGTAAGTGAAGAAACCCCAAAGCCTCCTAGAGCGAGCTTGCCCAAAAGTTGGAATGCATCAGACTTAGATCTTGCAAAAGCACTACAATTACTGGAGCTCCCAAGGGAGATTGGAAAGCATCCCGAGGATGGTGAAGTGGTAGAAGCAGGCATTGGAAGATATGGACCGTTTATTAAACATGGACGTCTCTACGCAAATCTCAAAGAAGTAGACGAGGTATTTACAATTGGCATGAACCGAGCAGTTGAAGTTTTAGCACTGAAAGCGAGCAATAGTGGGCGTGGGTCAGCAGCCGCAAAACCTATAAAGGAATTGGGCGAACATCCAGACGAAGGAGGCCCAGTAAATGTAATGGACGGAAAATATGGCCCATACGTGAAGTGGGGTAAAATAAATGCAACACTTCCTAAAGATGTGGAACCTGATAGTTTGGAGCTTGAGGCTGCAGTATTGTTAATTTCCGAAAAAATTAAAAAAGGTCCCGCTAAAAAGAGAACAAGAAAAAAATCATAAAATTTTTTTCAGGAGCAATGTCATTTTGAACAAATAAAGATTTTGAAGTGTTCTATATTTGTAATAATTTTGACAAAATTGTTTTAAACTCTAAGCCAATCGAATAGATGCAATCCAAATTGTATAGTCCAATATAGTTCAATAAAAGTGCAGATACCTAATAAAATTCTAAACTGGATTAGTACCAAAAATTGGACTCTACATGAGCATCAGATACGAATGTTCGAAAGTTTTGAGACATCAGCCCAATTATTGATTGCTCCTACCGGATCAGGTAAAACTCTCTCAGGCTTTTTGCCAACATTAGCCGACCTTTATTTAAATCCATCAGAAAAGCTACACACGCTTTATATTTCGCCGCTTAAAGCATTAGCTTCTGATATCAAAAGGAATTTAGAAAGACCTATCGATGAATTGAAGCTTGATATCAGCGTAGAAGACAGAACGGGAGACACAAAGCAGTCTATAAAAAAGAAGCAGCGTGTCACACCTCCTAATATTCTGCTCACCACACCAGAAAGCTTAGCTCTGTTGATATCATACCCAGAGGCGCCAAGGATATTTTCCAACTTGAAAAGGATTATTGTGGATGAAATACATTCAATTACTGAAAGCAAAAGAGGTGATCAATTATTTCTCGCAATATCAAATCTACGTAAATATTGCTTAGACGCTAAGATAATCGGATTATCGGCTACTGTGAGTGATCCTTCATTAATTGCAGGCTGGCTTGGTCCTGAAAGTGATTGCGAGATTATTTTATCTGACCCAGGTTTAGAGCCGAATGTTTCAATATTGAAGACTTCAGAACCTCCGCCGTGGGCCGGTAGTGGCGGCTTGTACTCAATCCCTGAGGTTATAGAGGAAATCGCACAGCACAGGACAACCTTAATTTTTCACAATACGCGGGCTCAGGCAGAAATTTTCTTTCATAATTTATGGTTAGAAAATAATAAAAATTTACCAATCGCTATCCACCATGGAAGCCTAGATAAAGAGCAAAGAAGGCAAGTAGAGGAGGCGATGGTTAGGGGAGAACTGAGGGCAGTGGTTTGTACTGGCAGTTTAGATCTTGGCATTGATTGGGGATCAGTAGATTTAGTAATTCAAATAGGCGCTCCAAGGCAAGTAAAACGTTTAGTACAACGCGTAGGTAGAGCGAACCATAACCACAGTAGAGCGAGCAAAGCACTTCTCATCCCGGCCAATCGCTTAGAAGTACTAGAGTGTTTTACGGCCCTTGATGCCATTAACGAAAATAAACTGGACAGCGAGATACAAACTCACGTTCCCTTAGATGTAATTTGCCAGCATTTATTACTGATTGCATGTGCGGGACCATTTAAGCCGATAGACATTTTTAATGAGATTAGGAGTATTGCCAAATATAAGAATTTGAGCCGACAAGAGTTCGATAAATGTTTAGACTTTTGTATAACTGGTGGATATGCGTTAAAAAAATACGAGCAGTGGCATAGGTTAGTTCAAGCGAGCGATGGATTTGTAAAACTCAGAGATCCCCGTGTAGCAAACCGTTTGAGAATGAATGCAGGAACCATTCAGGATAGTGACACATTAAAAGTTAAGTATAAATCTAAGCAGGGTAAATCAAAAGGCTCGAGTATCGGTGAAATAGAAGAGGCCTTTGCTATATCTCTAACCCCTGGTGATACCTTTTTGATTGGCGGTAAAATCGTGAAATTTGAGTCTCTCAGAGAGATGATTGTGGAAGTTTCACCAAAGCCTGAAAAAAGACCTAAAATTGCCGTTTTTAGCGGAACCAAATTCGCCACATCAACACTACTATGCGATAGAATCCTAAAAACCTTGGAAGACAAACGTTGGGATAATTTACCTGATTATCTCTGCAGATGGCTTGAGCAACAAGAATCTTATTCAAAGTTACCGGAACCCAATAGCCTGCTTATTGAAACCTTTCCTAGAAATAATCTGCACTATACCTGTGTTTATGGATTTGCAGGTAGAAATGCGCAGCAAACCCTTGGACTACTGTTGACTAAGCGCATGGAGGAACTGAACTTGAACCCTCTTGGTTTTGTAGCAAATGACTACACCACTTTAGTTTGGGGCCTAACAAAAGTATTGAAGCCAAAAAAATTACTTGAAGGTGAAAATATTTTGAGGGGTTTAGATCTTTGGCTATCTAATAATGCAGTTATGAAAAGAACATTTCGATCTGTTGCAACAGTAGCGGGATTAATTGAACGTAATTTACCTGGCCTTAAAAAATCTGGCCGCCAAGCTACTTTTTCATCAGATATTTTATATGATACTCTTTTACGATATGATCCAAACCATCTTTTACTTAAGGCAACTAAAAATGAGGCAATGCAGGGATTGGTTGATTTTGGCAGAATTGAAAATATGCTTGAAAAAACTAAAGATCGAGTAGATCATATTGACCTGAAACGGGTATCTCCATTTTCAGCACCACTTCTTCTCGAGGCTGGTAAAATACCAATTCACGGGAGCGCAATTGAGCTGATGCTGGACACAGAAATTAATTCGCTTATGGCTGATGCTGGATTAGAATATTAATTACCTTACTAATGGGTCACGCTTTATAATATATGCACTCTTATGATTTTTATTTAGTTGGCGAAAAACTAACAGCGCTTTGCACTGGTAGCCTTTTTTGGGAGGAGATGGGAATATTATGCGTATCCGATTTACATCTAGGCAAAACTCACAGACTAAATCGTATTGGTGCTGGAGCATTACCGCCTTATGAAAACATAGATACTTTAAAAAGACTACAGGAAGATATTCACAATACAAATCCGAGTTGCGTGATTTGTCTCGGTGATAGCTTTGATGATCCACTCGCTGAGAGAAGCCTCAGTACCAGCGAAATTAACTCCCTTAAGATTTTGCAGAAGGGTCGAGACTGGATCTGGATATCTGGCAACCATGATCCTTATATATCGTGTAAATATGGTAATTATTTAAATTCGTTTTCCAAGTCGGCTATTACTTTTCGCCACATAGCGTTGCGAGGTGAAAATGGTGAAATTTCAGGCCACTATCATCCAAAAATCTCAGTAAAGTTATCAAACGCGAATGTAGTAAGAGCATGCTTTATAGCAGACCAAAATAAAATTATCATGCCTTCATATGGAACTTACACTGGGGGCATGAGTGTGCGATCTGACGAAATAAAAGAACTTGTTGACCCAGATGCAATTGTGATGCTCACTGGAAAGAAAATAAGGGCAATTCCTTATTCTTCGTGTTTTTGAAACAATTTAAAAGATGTGTAAAAGATACTTTATTTAACGTTACTACTATTTACTACTTCGTTCATTAAGTCATTTGAGCGTCTCTCAATAGTTTCCTCAAGTTTGTACAAAAAAGTATCTCTATCCAATCCAGGCATGATTACTGGTAAAAATTCTATCGTCGCTTTACCAGGTTTTTTATAAATTCCAAGACGGCCCCAAAACAGGCCAACATTGCAGGCAACAGGCATGCATGGCTGCCCTAATTCTTTATAGAGCGCAGCCGCACCTACTTTATAAGAAGCTTTATCTCCAGGCGTTACACGCGTTCCCTGCGGATAAATAATTAATTGACCAGGCGGAGCATTTCCATCTTGTACTGCTGCTATCATAGTTTTAATTGCTTCACTGCGCCTTCCACGCTTTACTGGTATGCAACCAATGCGACGTGCATAAAACCCAATAATTGGCATGTAGATTAAAGATGACTTCATAATAAATTTCGGCTGGGGTGTTTTAGACACAATCATTATAACATCTAAAAAACTCTGATGTTTTGCAGCAATGAGTATTTCGCCTGAAGGTGGCTCCCCTCTAATCTCAGTTTGCAAACCAATTATCCAAGAAGCTGACCAAGTCACATAATTACAAAATAAACGCACCACTACACATGCATAATCGGTTCTGAGTAACGAAATTGGGGCTCCAAAAAAAGCTATAACCGTCATCGCAAGATACATCTGAACAGCAAAAATTAGAGAACGCATCCACTGTACTATATATTGCATTACACAAGCCTTTTAAGAGAAGATTTCACAGCATTTCGAGTTACAAAAATAGATATTATTGCGAATAGAAATGGCACACATGCAAAATATATCGTATCTTTTATTTCAAGACTAAGGATATCCAATATTCCTAAATTTTCACTGAAAGTTGGTATTAAAAATAGCACTAGGCTAGCGCAAACTGTTCCTGTAAGTGATCCCAAAAAAACTCTGAGGGTAAATATACGAACGAAAACTGTGACTATGAATGTATCAAACGCACCAACTAGTCGAAGGACCCTCAGCACCTTAACATTTGCAGAAAGCGCCGCATTAGACGCCATAGTAACCATAGATATGGAAGATAGTATTATTAATATTACGGTAAACATCCCAAGCTGGCTGACTAACTTTGAAACGACTTCAATGGGACGCTTCCATTCAGAATGATTATCTAGACTAGCGGAAGGTAATTCTGCGCTAAGACGCAACCTCAACCCGTCATAGTCAACACCAGCCTCAGTTTCGCGTATTTCGATTAAGGCTGGCATCGCAATAGCTTCCAGGGGAAAATCCACACCAAGCCAAGGCTCCAACAGTTTTTTCTTACCGCCAATTCCAACCAGCCGCGCTGACTCAACCCCACTAGTTTGCTCCAAAATAGCTAGAGCCATATTAGTTTGTTTTTCTAAGAGATCAGTTGGTGCCGAAAGGCGTAGAGAAGAATTTTTTAGAGACTTTCCCCATTCATTTGATAAATCAGAACATATCAGCGAGAATGCTAGCCCCACGACTGCTAAGAAACTCATTGCTCCAGCTGTAAAAGTTGTTAACCATTTAGTAAAACCTGTATTTGGGACAACCTGCAAATGTTCAGGATTATTCAAAACAGCCTTCGAAAACATAAACAAAAAATGCACTACAGGTCAGCTCCTGCTTGGCTCAATTGTAGATCCGAAATTCTTAGAGTCCGCGCTTTTACATATGATTTTGCTAATCTAACGAGGGAAAGATCATGTGTAGAAATGAAAATAGTTTTACCCATTTTATTAAGCTCAACCAATAGCTGTAGGAGACGCTGAGACATCTCCCAATCGACATTACCAGTTGGCTCGTCAGCTAAAATAATATCCGGCGACATAATAACAGCTCTCGCCAGCGCTGCTCTCTGCCGCTCTCCTCCAGATAGTTCCTGCGGTTTTACCTTGGATTTTGAATAGAGGCCAACCCATTTCATTAACTCCAGTACGTTTGCACGCTCCTTCAGCGGGTCCAGCCCTGCAAGGAATACGGGCAGTATAATATTATCTTCAATGCTTAAATGATCTAAAAATTCACATTCCTGATGCACTATTCCTAAGCGCCTCCTCATCCTCGATAGTTCGTAATTAGTCATATTTTTTGTTTCTTCACCGAATACACTTATATTGCCAATTTCTGGAATAAGAGAGCCTGCGCACAGATTAATAAAGGTAGTTTTTCCAGAACCAGATGGACCGGTTAAAAAATAGAAGGAACCAGGCGCCACGCTTAATGACACATCAGAAAAAACTGAATTACCCCCAAAAGAATGGCTAACTTTTGATATTTCTAGCAAAACTGCTCCAAAAGATTAGAATGTCGAATTTATTATCCATCCATATCTAACACTTTTTCCTATGCTATGGAAAACAATATATGCAATAAGTATTTTATTATCTCATAAAACCGAGCAACAAAGCTTATGTTAATCAAGTGCCCTAACTGCGACGCCCAATATGAAGTCCCAAATGATATAATACCTGCAGCTGGACGAGATGTTCAATGCTCAAGCTGCTCTAAAACTTGGTTTGTAACAAGTCAATCTGGCAAAAAAATAGTTAAAGATAAAGTATCGAATTATAAAAATCAGAAAAAAGGCGAATTACCTAAATTTGAAACAACTGAAAGTTTTCTTACAGAAAAAGCTAATAATGAAGTTGACGCAAATGCATTAGAAATTTTGAGAGAGGAAGCTGATCGCGAAATTCGCGCAAGGGCCGTTGATGGCGGTCTCGGTGAGAATACGCAAAAGCCATCGAGTAAGAAAGCAATTAAATATAAAAACAAAGTGAACAACAAATCGTTACCAGACAATATTGAAATAGGAACTACCTTGGAAGAAACCCTGGTTCCCAATTATTCTGTAGCGGATCGAATTAAGTACAAAAATAAATCCGGAAAAGCTGGTTTTTTTGTTGGCATAGTAATTTTTATGATTTGTTGGGGGGCTTATTATTACTTGGACTTAATCAGTCAAACTGTTCCCGAAATAGCAATTTACATGGACATTTACAAAAATTATGTTCAGTCCATTCTAGCAACAAGAGATGATTTACTACAGAATTTAATAGAAAAATTCGCAGACCGAGAATGACTCGCAAAAATCTAGTCATTACAACCAATTAGGTATTTTATCTCTAGCTATAATTTCGTCCAATGTTGGCCTCTCTCTTATGGCTAAATAATCACTATTATTGACTAAAACCTCAGGCACCAAAGGGCGAGTGTTATACTCACTTGCCATTGCAGCCCCATATGCACCTGCAGAACGAAAAGCCACAAGTTCTCCAGGCTTACAGATATGCATGGCACGAGATTTAGCAAAAGTATCCCCAGTTTCACAAACTGGACCAACTACATCATAAACCGTGTTCTTTTGATTTACAGAGGGTTGCAAAACGGGAACTATATCATGGTATGCTTCATAAAGAGCCGGACGTAATAAATCATTCATTGCCGCATCCAAAATTAAGAATTCTCTGTCGTGGCCTTTTTTAACGTAGATAACCTCTGTAACAAGCAGACCAGCGTTGCCCACCAAAAGCCGTCCAGGCTCAATTTCTATTTCACAATTCAAGTGACCCAGAACCCTCTTTATCATTTGACCATATTCTTTTGGCGTGGGAGGACTGCCATCTTTCGATCCGTAAGGAATACCTAAACCACCACCCAAATCGAGGCGTTTGATTTCATGCCCGTCAGATCTAAGCATTTCAGTGAGATCAGCGAGTTTTTTATATGCTTCTTCAAAGGGTAAAAGTTGAGTAAGCTGGCTGCCGATGTGAACATCTATTCCCACCACTTGTATTCCAGGCAATGATGCAGCTTTCGCGTATACCTCCCTGGCTCTCGATATTGGTATCCCAAATTTGTTCTCGGCCTTACCAGTGGCAATTTTTTCGTGAGTTTTCGCATCAACGTCTGGGTTCACTCTCACAGTGATTGGTGCTACTTTATTCATATTATTAGCTATTTCCGATAATACTTGTAGCTCTTCCTCGGACTCAACATTGAACTGTCGCACCCCCTCACTCAGTGCAAGTTTCATTTCCGCACCAGTTTTTCCAACTCCCGAAAAAACTATCTGGCGACCCTCAACACCAGCCTCTCTCGCCCTTTTATATTCACCACCAGACACTACATCCATTCCAGCACCAAAGTTTGCTAAAGTCTTTAAAATGGCCTGATTTGACGCTGCTTTAACCGCGTAACATATTAAATGGTCGATCCCGCTCAGAGCACTTTCAAAAAGATCAAAATGTCTACGCAGTGTTGCAGTTGAATAGACATAAAATGGTGTGCCAACTTCTTTTGCAATCTCTTTAATTGATGCGTCTTCAGCGTGAAGAATGCCACCCTTGTATGAAAAATAATCCATTTAAAAAAGCCTAATCAAGAACTTTGGAAATAAATTTAAACATATATTGTATACAATTCTGAAAAATGTAAATGAGGTAAGATAATATAATAAAAGTAATATCTTTCAGCAGAACTTAGTCAATCGAAACAAAGGACTTAGGTGTAGGAGCTCCATCTATACCACACCCGTTTAATGCCATCGCAAAAATGATAATCAAAACAAATCTCATAAGTCCAGGATATCTCTCCAACGGTTAATCTGACTTCGCACCTGAGAGGGTGCGGTTCCGCCATATGAAGATCTAGAGGCGACCGACTGATGTACTGAAAGTACGGAGTATATATCCTCAGTAATTCTATCATCAACCTCCTGCATTTCACCCAAATCCAGATCACATAAGTCACACTTTTTAGTCTCTGCTATTAAAACTATTTGGCCCGTTATATGATGTGCTTCTCTGAACGGCAAATTTAAGTTTTGAACTAACCAGTCTGCTAGATCGGTTGCAGTTGAAAATCCAAAATGTGCCGCTGCTTCCATATTCTCTTTGTTTGCTTTCAGATCCTTAATCATCCCAGTCATAGCGGCTAGGGCAACTGTCAAATTATCAGCGGCATCAAAAACCTGCTCTTTATCTTCTTGCATGTCTTTTGAATAGGCCAATGGCAATCCCTTCATTACCATCATCAGAGCTACATTAGCACCAAAAATTCGTCCCACTTTTGCTCTTATTAATTCAGCAGCGTCAGGATTTTTCTTTTGAGGCATCATCGATGATCCAGTTGAAAACCGGTCAGAAAGTGAAATTAATTTGAATTGTGCTGAAGACCAAATCACCAGTTCTTCAGCCAACCTACTTAAATGCATTGCACAAATAGACGAACTTGATAAAAATTCTAATGCGAAATCTCTGTCACTAACAGCATCCAAAGAATTTGCTGAGGGGGCTTTAAAATTTAACGCCGATGATGTTGTTTCTCTATTAATTGGAAATGACGTCCCGGCAAGCGCAGCTGCACCTAATGGACATTCGTTCATCCTATCTCTTGCATCACTAAATCTCGATAGATCTCTACTGAACATCTCCACATAAGCCAGCATATGGTGACCCCAGGTGACTGGTTGCGCCATTTGCAAATGGGTAAATCCAGGCATGACCCAATCAACCCCCGAATCCGCTTGAGCCAAAAGTGTTTCTATTAAACCCCTTAATAGCTTTTGAGATAAATCGATTTGATCACGCACCCATAATCGAAAATCAGTTGCAACTTGATCATTTCGCGACCGTGCAGTGTGAAGCCTGCCCGCTGGTTCTCCAATTATTTCCTTAAGCTGAGCTTCAATATTCATATGAATATCCTCAAGAGCTCTGTCGAAAACAAATTCATTTTTTTTGATTTGTGACGCAATTAGATCGAGTCCCTTTACAATCGATTTACAGTCAGATTCACTAATTATGTTTTGTTTTGAAAGCATTTTAGCATGTACTTTTGAAGCTAAGATATCTTGCTCTGCTAAGCGCTTGTCAAATTCGATCGAAGCATTAATTTCCTCCATAAGGCTATCTTGCCCAGCAGCAAATCTGCCGCCCCACATGAGATTAGATTTTTTTTGCGCCATTAATTTACCTTTCGGAGAATATATGAACAAAATTCGCTACGCTGTTCTTTACACTTCATTTTTATTGTTCGCAAATGCACTTTCTGCAAATGAAGCAAAATTTGTTGACCTCAATAATAATAAATTTGGCGATATGAAAAAAATGACGCTGGCAACTCAACCTTTTAACGCGCCAAATACGGTTTTTTTTGCGGAAGACGAAACAGAATTAACTTTAAATGATTTCAAAGGGCGAGTAACACTTGTAAACTTTTGGGCAACATGGTGCGCTCCTTGTCGTAAAGAAATGCCTAGCCTTGAAGTGCTGTCAAACCAGCTAAGTGGTGATAATTTTCAAGTTCTCACAATCGCCACAATGCGTAGTAGTAAGGAGGCTATAGAAGACTTCTTTCATGGCAACAATATTAGTGAACTCCCAAAATATCGAGATCCTAAAGGAAAGCTCGCGCGCGCGTCAGGTGTTGCCGCTCTTCCATTAACAATATTATTTGACAGAACAGGGCATGAGATAGGTCGTTTAATCGGTGATGCAGATTGGTCCCAATTTGAGACAATTGAATTTATTAAAAAAGCGATAGAAATCGATAAATTTAATTAAGTTGGTTTGAATAAATACACGAGCTTTATCGTTATGTTAGCGCACCGAATAAATCACGAAATGCAGCCGATGTTTTTTCTATCTTTTTTGGCTCATCAAAGCCTACTACCTTCCCGTTTTCAAGCATTAGAACTTTGTCAACATAGTCTAACAAAGCTGGTCGATGAGTAATAAATATAACTGTTTCACTTTCAAGAGTTTTTAACATAGCTGTCATAATTTCGCGCTCATTTTCCACGTCTAACGCGCTAGTTGCTTCGTCAAAAATATATATAGAGGCTTTTTTCAAAAGTCCGCGGGCTATCGCAACTCTTTGTTTTTGTCCACCTGATAAATTTGAACCATTAGAACCTACTATTGTCTGCAGCCCTAGAGGAAAATCTGCTGTAAAATTATCAACTTGTGCGCTCCTTACAGCGATATTGACTTCTTCTTTGGAAGCACTTGAATACCCATCCCTTATATTTTCTTCAATTGTATCATCAAATAGGAAAACATCCTGACTAATAAAAGCAATATGGTTTTTAAGAGCCGTTGGTAAAATTGATGAAATCTCCGTTGATCCAATTTTAATTATACCGTTATCCGGGCCATAGAAGCCAAGAATTAGGTCTACTAATGTTGATTTACCTGCTCCAGATTTACCAACTATTGCTACTTTTTCTCCGTGATTTAAATGAAAACTTACTTTGTCAATTGAAACATCATCATTTTCATAACCGAACGAAACATCAGAAAAAGTTATGCTTCCTAAACTTCCGTCTAACGACTTATTTCCATAGCTGACGCTTTGTGGCTTAGTATCAATCAATTGTAACATAAAAAATGATTGGGTCAGAGATTTCTGTAATTCGACCCAAAGTTTTGAAATCTTAGCTGCTGGCTGATAGGCTAAAAGAAAGGCTGTTATAAAAGCTGTAAATTCCCCTGGAGTTTTTCCATAATTAATGGTCTGCCAAGCTGCATAAATTACAAATACACCCAGTACTAAACCACCTAGAAATTCCATTATTGGATGGGTTGCGGCGGTTACCTTGCTGATACCAAAGATCCGATCTTCTAACGCATCAACAGACGAATTAAACTTATCTATCGATTTTCGTTCTAAATTGTAACTTTTTACTGTTCGAACTCCAGCAAGAGCCTCTGAACCTGCTGCAAAATAATGCCCAGATAGGTCGGTTTCTTCCTTAGCTACTTTTCTAATTTTCCGAGAAAGGAACGAGACCAGACCGAATATAACGGGAATTATGAGTATGGAATACAGCGTCATCAAAGCATCTTGAAGAAACATAACGACGAATAGCGCTAAAAGTGTTAATATTTCAGTCAAAAATCTTGAGCATAGAACTGTAACAGCTTGGCCTGCAGCCATACCGTATAATCTTATCTGTGCCATGTGATCCGAGGCATGCTTTCCATTGAAAAAACTAATCTCTCTTCTAAGTGTTTTTTCGAAAGCTTCTTTTTGATAAGAGCTGGAAATTGATCGGTTTAGAACTGTCTGAAGAACAGCATTTCCATAGTGAAAAAGGCTTTTGGATAATGAAACGACAATAACTATAATTGCTACCTCAATCGCAGCTTTTGCATCTTTGGCAACAAAAACATCATTCACAATCAATTTAGTCGTGTAAGCAAGCGCAGCAGTAAAAAAGGAGACACCAAGCATACACAGGATCGATGCAGTAAAAATCTTTTTCCTTTTAGGAATTGTTTCTTTAACCAACCGCTTTGCGGTCTGTAAAGCATCATTTCCAGTCGGTGTAGGAGCCCCTTCCATCGTATTGCCTTTGAACCTTTAAACAGAGCGCTTTAAGCCCTACTCTTAAATTCAAGTTTACCAAAAGTCATTCGAAATCGACCAAAAAAATAAACACGCCGAATTAGGCTATTAGCAAAAGTTAAATTTCAGTGCCGTCATCGCCGCGGCTATTGACAGTCAAAAATTAATTTTAAAGCAAAATATAATTTGAGCGTATAATACAGCTTGAGAGTGTCTTAAACACTGGCTTTTATCGGTTGACTGCAGTATTTCATACCGCTATGCCATTTCACGACACTTTAACTCGCTGAAATTTTCTTTACCAGAAACAGTTCAATTGACACATTGTAATTGATTTGGCTCATGGAGTTCATATATTTTGACTGTTTCAACTGAGATCAGTACTTATAAAAAAGCTTTAAGTCAGTTTGCAACGGGAGTAACGGTTGTAACCTGTGGCTCTGACGAAGGTCCTATAGGTATTACTGCAAATAGCTTCACAAGCGTTTCGTTGAACCCTCCATTGGTTCTTTGGTCAGCTGCAAAAAGTTCGAAGCGTCACGACTATTTCGCTAATGCAGATCATTTTGCAATTCATGTTTTAAAAAAACAGCAACTCGATTTATGTTCTAAATTTACAAAACCACATGAAGGTTTCGAAGAATTAGGTTGGCAATATAATATGCATGGAGTTCCCATTATACACGATTGTTTAGCATTATTTGAATGTTCTTTTTACGCTAGTCATGATGGAGGCGATCATACAATATTTGTGGGGCATGTGAACAGCTTCGACGTTAATAAAGGCGAGCCTCTTGTTTTCCTTCAAGGCCAGTACTCCTAATAAATTACTGACATCAAGTATAGTTTATATTCTGAAATAGATAACTCACTTTTAGGCCTCTTTAAAATTTTTGTCAGATCTTTTTGTTTCGTTCAATTAAATTGATACTTGCAGGACAAAAATTCAAATGTTAGCGTTCACATTAGCATTCAGATGCTAACCAATAGCCAAATTATTTGTAATTCAAAATTACAATGACAAAAATATTCTTGGGAGGGAATTTATGGCCTTAAAAAATAAATTAACCACTACAGCAGCACTTGTTGCTGCTTCCTACGCTTTCGGAAGTGTGGCATATGCAGACGTATGCGATACGCCGTCTAAGCTAGGCGATATGGGAAGTTTTCCAGGTGAAGTCATTACCATTCAAGGCTCAATGCTAGGTACAGACCAGGAGATGCTTCTAAATACCGTTAGTTGCTTTGAAAAAGCAACTGGGGCGAAAATCCAATATTCTGGCTCACGAGACTTTGCAGCACTTGTTGTCGCGGACATGCGCTCAAATAATCCGCCAAATATAGCAATCTTTCCCCAACCGGGTCTCGCTGCAGATATGGCAGCAGAAGGTCACTTAATTCCCATTGGCGATGAGGCCGCAGCGTGGATGAAAGATAACTATGGTGCAGGTTCATCATGGGTTGATCTCGGCACATATGCAGATTCTAACGGTAACGATCATTTCTATGGGTTTGCCTATAAAATGGATCTTAAATCTTTGGTTTGGTATTCACCTGAGCAATTCGAGGATAATGGCTATGAAATACCAGCTACTATGGAAGAACTAATTGAACTTTCAGACCAAATGGTTGCAGATGGCAATACCCCTTGGTGTATTGGTGTAGAATCTGGCAATGCGACTGGATGGACCGCAACTGACTGGATGGAAGACATAATGTTGCGTACGACATCTGCAGAAAATTATGACCGTTGGGTTTCAAATGACCTAGCATTCAACAGCCCAGAAGTAATTAACGCAATGGAGCTGTATGGAAAATTCTCTCGAAACGACGATTACGTTGCAGGTGGGGCATCATCAGTCGCCACTACATCTTTTGGTGATGCGCCAAAAGGTTTATTCACGTCACCACCAAGCTGTATGATGCATCGTCAAGCATCCTTCATTACCGGTTTTTTCCCCGATAAAGGCGCAGAAGTCGCGCGCGGAGAGGCTGATGCTTTCTACTTCCCACCGTTTGCATCCGGAAATTTGGGCAACCCAGTACTTGGTGCGGGAACGCTTTACACAATGGCGAAAGACTCCCCTGCTACACGTGCGTTCTTCAAATATTTGCAAGAAGCCTCAGCTCATGAAGCTTGGATGCAGCAGGGCGTATTCCTAACTGCGCACAAGGGGGCAGACTTATCTGCTTACGCCACACCTCTTCTACGAAAGCAGGGAGAAATATTGGCTAATGCGACAACATTTCGTTTTGATGCTTCTGATTTAATGCCTGGCGCTATCGGAGCTGGAGCTTTCTGGAGTGAGATGACAGCTTTTGCAAACGGTCAAGATGCAAATACAACGGCTGATAATATTCAGTCAGCATGGGACGCTATTAAATAATAGTATCCGCAATATGACTTTTAAGAGCACAGGGTAAACCTGTGCTCTTATTCTATTGATCATAGGTAAATACGTATATGCGTTCGATCCAATCTATAATATTCAGCAATAGCCTTGCTATCGTATTAACCATTATCTGTGTGTTGCCCCTAACAGCCGTTTTTATTTTTTCATTAACTGCACCAATAGATGATGCTTTTGCGAGTTTCGGTCTCTGGCTTCATAATAAATATGGATGGTCTGTTTCCACTTTTGTAACTGAACTCAGATTTGCAAAAGTTGGTTTTGCTTTACGCTCAGTAGTTATCGCATTATTCATATCGTTTTTATACTATTGGATTTCTAATTGGCTAAACTTTGGATTGGCTAAAATCAGCTCAAGTAAATCAATAGGCAAAAGATCTGTAGTTATCGAAACGATACAACCATGGATATTCGTTGGACCAGCTTTAGTGCTCCTGTTACTTTTTTTGCTTGTTCCAGCGCTTACAACATTAAAAATTTCTTTTACCGAACCTGGCGGTGGCGCATCAGTAAACAACTATGCGTTCCTTTGGGACTCTAACGCTTTGGGATACCTTCAATTTAGGCTTGCAATGAGAAATAGCTTAATGTGGCTAATCCTTGTGCCATCACTTTGCATAATTTTTGGCTTACTGATTGCTGTATTGGCAGATTCGGTCAGTTGGGGTGTAGTCGCAAAAACATTTATCTTTGTTCCTTTGGCTATCTCCTTTGTAGGAGCAGCCGTTATCTGGAGAAATATTTTTGCAGGTGGTGGAATTGAACCTCAGCAAGCAATTAATGGAGCGACACCATCTTATCAAATCGGATTACTGAAAGCACTACTAGGACACACTCCCGAATATAATGAACCTTTGTATAATCTAAAGTTCTGGGGGAACTTTTATCTAATGTGGATAATGGTATGGATTAAGACTGGCTTTGCAATGGTAATTTTTTCTGCTGCTTTGAGAGGTGTACCGCAAGAAACAGTTGAAGCTGCAATTATTGATGGGGCAAACCCGCGGCAACTCTTTTTCCGCGTAAAATTACCGCAAATTTTTTCGACAGTCGTCGTTGTTTGGACATATCTTGTTACAGATGTACTAAAAGTTTTTGATATTCCATATGCATTATCGGCCAATGATGATGACAAACTATTGCTCGCTACTATGATGGAAGCCGCCATGAACACATGGTCTATTGGAGGTAACAACGTTGATAATTTGTTTGCAGCTATTGCGATCATGCTCATGCTAACAGTCATTCCACATATGATTTTTCTTGGGTGGAGAATACGACGCGAACAAAAACAAGTAGGACATTAAGGATTTAATCTGTCATGTATAGTCGCTCGTTTGCCCACATCATACTTGCATTAATTTTGGTGATTTGGGTCGTACCATTTATTGCGCTCGTAACCACTTCCTTTCGGTCTGAAGTGGCATCTAAGACCTCTGGGTTTTGGACTGCCTTTACCCCAACGGAGCTTGGACACCGCTTCAGCACGCATGACAAAGGTAAAAAGGTAAAAATAACGGAAATGCGCGGTAATATTTTTGACCGAATAAATAAAGATGAGGAGTGGTTCCAAATATCTGGAGAGATCCGCTCAATTATGTTCAAAGGTCGTGTTCCAGATCCAGACAAACCCGGTAAGACCAAGTTAATACGAAAGCTTGTTCCAGCGGGAGAAATTATGCTTGTACGGGATGGTGAATTCGTTTTTCAAGCTAACGGTGACTTCACTTGGTCATTTCCGGAGGAGGTAGCTCCAAAGCCAAAAAATCTTGACGTATTTATAAATCAAGATCCTGTCTTTGGTGCTGAGGCATATTTTGAGGTACTTCTCGATAACAAAGACGTCCCAAATGCACTTATATCTTCATTTATTGTAGTCGTTCCAGCAACAATTATTCCAATAACAGTCGCTGCATTTGCAGCTTACGCTTTTTCATGGATGCAATTTCCAGGACGTGACTGGCTATTCATTATTGTGGTATCTTTAATGGTCGTCCCAACGCAATTAGCATTTCTTCCTATTCTTCAGGGATTAAACGGCCTGGCTTCGTGGGCGACTTCGTTAAATCAGTGGATGACGGACTGTGAAATTACAAACACATGCCAATTCCCAACAAAATCATTCGCTGGTTTATGGCTTACCCACACGGGCTTTGGTCTTCCTTTGGCTATATTTCTTTTACGTAATTACATAGTAGGACTACCCCGAGAATTAATTGAAAGTGCCAAAATTGACGGTGCTAACCATATGCAAATATTTTTAAAAGTAGTTGTCCCTTTGTCTGTACCTGCACTTGCGTCTTTTAGTATATTCCAGTTTCTTTGGATCTGGAACGATTTACTTGTTGCAATGTTCGTGGGGCCTAGTGCAACAGACGATATCGTTTTTCCTATTCTGTTAGAAAGACAGTTAGGAACCTTTGGAGATCAGCTCCATCTGCTAAACGCATCAGCCGTAATTTCTATGATAGTACCGGTGATCGTATTTCTAGCCATGCAAAAATATTTTATACGCGGTCTGCTGGCCGGATCAGTTAAAGGGGGCTAAACAATGTCTTCTTTGAAGTGGTGGGAAAATGCAGTGATATATCAAATATACCCACGATCTTTTCAAGACTCGAATGATGACGGTATTGGAGATTTAAAGGGAATAACCAGCCGACTAGATTACTTATCTGAACTTGGAGTGGACGCTATCTGGATCAGTCCGTTTTTTAAATCGCCGCAAAAAGATTTCGGTTATGATGTCTCAGACTATTATAGCATTAATCCAGAATACGGAACTTTAGAAGACTTCGAATTACTCGTCAGTAAGGCTCATAACTTAAAATTAAAGGTTATGTTAGACATTGTTCCAGCACATTGCTCCAGCGAACATCCATGGTTTGTCGAAAGCAGATCTTCCACCACGAACTCTAAATCAGACTGGTTCCATTGGGCTGAACCAAAAAAAGATGGAAGTGCGCCCACAAATTGGCTATCCTTTTTTGGAGGTCAAGCTTGGACTTGGGAACCTCGGCGTCAACAGTACTATTTGCATAACTTTCTACCAGAGCAACCAAACTTAAATTATG
>CACOXV010000008.1 GCA_902631295.1 Paracoccaceae bacterium
TCAGGTAAGTTTGCCAATTCTTCAAAGCTACTTGGTACTTTTGTTTTTGTAGTATCAAATACAAAACTGGCATAAGACCAATCAAATGGTAAAAATATTTCATCATCCCAATCAATTGGAAGGGTCAAAAGGCCATTGTCTTGTTTGTGAGGACCAAAAATTCCCAATTCTCTAGCCTTTTTTGTTATGTCCGTGTTTAAGCCAATAACTACGTCGGCCGAAGTATTATTTCCTTCTAGTACAAGTCTGGGTAATAATTCTCCTGCCGAAAAGACTAGATCGCAATCACAAGTCTCTTCGAATTTAGCTTCTATAGATGGACCTGGACCCCACTCAGAAGTAAAATAATCTGGTGCATACACTGTTAAAGTGGGTATTTGAGCCAACGCCATCCCGGCGCTCAATAATCCAGCTGCAAAAGTAATTTTAAGCAATTTTTCTCTCCTTATGCTATCGGAGAGTGGTTTAGGGCACTGCCCAGACCTTCCCTCCGCCGGTTCTAACCGGTTCAGGTTCTACGGGTTCATTGAAATGTCTCAGCCCTGAGGGCACCCCGAGGTCCTTTCTTAGTATATATAGATTAAGTAATGATCAAGAGGAATTGACTTGAGGAATGGTTAACCAACGTTTACACCGTCGGTATGCATAGGAATTGGTAATGAGTATAAATACATTTGGACATTTATTTCGTGTTACAACTTGGGGTGAAAGCCACGGGGAAGCCATTGGAGCAACTATAGATGGTTGTCCTCCGGGTGTAGAAATAACCCATAGCTATATTCGACATTTCATGGAAAAGCGACGACCTGGGCAAAGTAAATACACTACACAGCGACGCGAGAAGGATCTGGTGGAAATTTTATCTGGCGTTTTTGAAGACAAAAGTACAGGAACGCCAATCCAGCTCTTGATAAAGAATACCGATCAAAGATCCAAAGACTATAGTGAAATTGAAAATACGTTTCGCCCAGGGCACGCTGATATAACTTATTGGCAGAAGTATGGTATTAGAGACTATCGGGGCGGTGGTAGGTCTTCAGCAAGAGAGACAGCTTCTCGTGTTGCCGCAGGAGGGGTGGCTCGTGCCGTTTTATCTGAATTGGTGCCAGACCTCAGAATACAAGCTTACCTAACTCAAATAGGTCCGGATAAAATTGATAAAAGTAATTTCGATTGGCAAGAAATAGAGCAAAATGATTTTTGGTCTCCTGACAAAAAAGCAGCGGAAAGATGGGCTAAATATCTTGATAAGATTAGGAAATCACATAATTCTACGGGTGCTGTAATTGAGGTGCAAGCAACCAACGTGCCCGCTGGATTAGGTGCGCCAATTTATGGAAAATTGGATATGGATATAGCTTCCGCATTGATGTCCATAAATGCTGTAAAGGGTGTTGAGATTGGTGAAGGAATGCAAGCCGCAGAATTAACTGGTTCAGAAAATGCTGACGAAATATTTATAGGGAATGACGGTAAGCCAGAATATACTTCTAATCATGCTGGTGGTATTTTGGGAGGTATATCAACAGGACAGGATATTATTGCTAGATTTGCGGTAAAACCAACTTCCTCAATTTTGAGTTCACGTAAGTCGATAACTAAGACTGGCGAACCAACTAAAGTGGTTACTAAAGGCCGCCACGATCCTTGTGTTGGAATACGAGCAGTGCCAGTAGCGGAGGCCATGATGGCATGTGTTATATTGGATCATTTTCTTGTTAATCGAGGACAAATTGGAAACGCTGGCGGTCAAATTGGTTGAATAAAGTGTTGTTTGATAAGTCTCTAAATACTTTCCTTTGACGTTTGTACTAATAATATACCAACAGTCACAATTAGTACTCCCAAATAATCAGATACACTAAGTGGTTCACCTAGTATCGACGCAGCAATAAAAACGCCAAAGAAAGGATTTAAGAAATGAAACGTTGCGGCTTTTACGGCGCCAATTTCATTCACTAACCAAAACCACACAACTGTAGCAATTAGACCGGGCGCTAAAGTTGTATAAATAAAAGCTACCAAAAGTGCCCAATCAAATACAACGGTATAAGTTTCGAGTATAATTGAAAAAATAGATAGTGAAGCTCCACCGATTAACATTTGATAACCAACTATTACCATTAAGTTTCCCTCAGAATTGGTGTTCCTCACTGCAAGTGTTGCAATTGACAATGCTAAAGCAGCCAAGATGCAGTAGATTAAACCTAATTCACTTATTCCAGTATTAAGCCGAAATCCCATTATTAAAATGACCCCGACAAAACCAAGTCCAAGCCCTACTACACCAATTAGTGCTAATCTTTGTCCTAAAAATAACCACCCTAATAGTGCAACCAGTAAAGGCATGCTTGAAGCAATTATTGCTGCTAACGAGGCTTCAATCCACTGCATCGCAACAAAGTTTAAACCTAGATATATCGTATTTTGACAGACCCCAAATACTACCGTTGCTTGCAACTGTTTTTTTGTAAGTTTGAAGGTTTGTTTTAACCAAAGTGCGATTATTAAAGCTAATGCGCCTGATAGAAAAAATCTTAATGATAATGCTCCTAAAGGTGGCGCGTGGCTGACGATAACTCGTGCAGAGGTAAAGGCGGAAGACCAAATAAGAGCAAACACCAAACCGAGAAGTAAAGCTTTGAGACTCAAATTTCCTCCAAAAATTAAAGATCTAAAGGCAATTCCACAAAATGCAAAGGGCCGCTTAAAGCGACCCCTTCAAAATATCAAATTTAATTGATTTTAGTTGTTTACACTTTCTTTTAAAGCTTTTGCAATTGTCATTTTAACAACTTTATCTGCCGCTTTTTTGAATTGTTCACCGGTTGCAGGATTGCGCACCATTCT
Organism: Paracoccaceae bacterium; assembly: GCA_902631295.1. Taxonomy (GTDB): domain Bacteria; phylum Pseudomonadota; class Alphaproteobacteria; order Rhodobacterales; family Rhodobacteraceae; genus Salinivivens. Next base: position 2,851 of record CACOXV010000008.1, read on the forward strand.
TTCTGGGCGTGCACGGCACATGATTTTACCAACACCTGGTAAAGTGATTGCTCCTCCGCCTGAAACTTCTCTAGTGATGAGCCCACAAATTGCGTCTAGTGCTGCACTAGCAGATTTCTTATCTGTACCCATTTCTTCAGACAAAGCTGCTACAAGCTGTGTCTTTGTCATTGGCTTTGACATAATTTTCTCCTTATTAAATACCCAATAGGTTGGGCTTCACTATCTGATTGTAACTGAATATTGTGCAATAACACAACAAATAGTGTATAATTTTTGGTATAAAATAGCACTTTTTTTAAGTTTTTGGCAGAAAATAGGGTCTAATCTTAATAAAATTAGAATATATCAGCTCGAAATTTGTCCTTATTAGTAAATTTGATATTCTATGCTTGGGCCTCTACAAACAGCTTTAGTGTGTAGTAGTAATATCAAAAATATCTTAATTTTTTATTAAACTAATCAAAAGAAATATCTTTTGTGGAAATTCTGGCTCGATTTGATTTTAATCCAGCTCGGTTTTTCTTTTCAGATAGGCGTTTTCTTTTACTGGCTAAGGTTGGCCGAGTAGGCACTCTGCTTTTAGGTTTGAGTAAGGATTTTCTAATCATATCCTTCAAGCGTTTTAGTACAATCTCACGATTACGAACTTGGTGTCTCGTATCATCGCATTTGAGCACAATGGCGCCATCCTTTGTCCATCTGCTCCCAGCGATTATTTTTAACCTTCTTTTTACAGGGTCGGATAATGATGGTGATTTCTCAGCTTCAAATCTCAATTCTACTGCGCTGCTGGTTTTATTAACGTGTTGGCCTCCAGGCCCGGAAGCCCTAACAAACTGTTCGCTTAATTCCCAACTCTGTAAAGTTATTTGTTCGTTAATTTTTAGCATCTTTGAAAGTCACCATTTTTTCCTCTATCAGTCATTTATTAGAAAAGGCCGCTCAGTTTGAGCGGCCTTCCAAGATTTTCGGAGGTGGGCCGGTTAGGTGGCTCACCAATTAAAAGCTTTGCATTTCAGGACTGCCCTAGATGCGACTACCCCTAACTGTTCCGACACCTCTCTCCAATACCTTTTTAGACACTGGACCACCTCCTTTCATTTGTTAACTCTATGTCTTATGGTGTCATAGAATAAAAATTTTTCAAGATGTTTTATTATCAAGTGATGAAAAAAACGAAACAAAAATTCGAAAAGGAATTAATGCCGCTAGTCCAATGAGCCACTTCACCATTAAATCTGCTACAGCAAGTGATACCCATAGTGGCGCGTCAGCACCAAAGGTTAGAAAAGGAACTATCTCCCATGACCAAGAAATCTCATTATTTGCGGCCTCAGAAAAGAATGTTATTTGTGCTGAAAATGCAATCGTAAAAAAAACAGCAGTATCGATTAAAGATGCGAGAAGTGTTGAGGCCAGAGGAGCCTTCCACCATTCAGCTGAGCGCAATTTATTGAACACAGTTATATCAAAAAGTTGCGCTATAATAAAAGCTAGGCCTGATGCAAATGCCACTCTTAATGCTACAGCAGGATATTCATAGCCATCACCTTGTAGCATAATTTTGCTTCCAACAAGAGAGCATAAGATGCCTGTGATAAATCCTGCCAGCACTATTTTTCGGGCTGCCGTGGGCCCGTAAATTTTGTTCATCAAATCAGTAATTAAGAATGCGATGGGATAAGTAAATGCGCCCCATGTAAGAAGGCCATCTAGCAATAAGAATTGGACTAGAATGTTTGACGCAACTACTACTGACGCCATGGCAAAAATGCCAATAAGAAGTTTTTCCATAAAATTTATTCCCGTTTTTTATCCAAGGTTGCGGTGACTTGTTATTTTAAATTAACGTCTGAGCGATATCTTTAGATCAAAAGTTTTGCAAGCGTAAAGTATAATAATTAACTTAGCTCGTATCTCCATCGGGGTTTACCCTTAGCATAAGAACTAAACCAATTAAAAAGAGAAAAATAAGAGGAGATACACCAAGATTGTTACTGTTTGTTACTGCTGTAACATAGGCAATTAATGCTGGAGCAAGAAAAGCGGTAGCTCTACCAAGTAATCCGTATATACCAAAATACTGAGTTGAATTAGAAGTGTTCGTGTGTCTTACCATCATAGTTCGACTTGCCGATTGTAGAATTCCTCCGAAGCCACCAATTAGAACTCCACATCCATAAAAAATATTGTCTGGAATACTTGAGCCTTCAGCTAATGGAATGCCAAAGAAAGATACTCTGGACATTCCAACAACTATAACGCAAACAGCAGTTAAAACTATAATACTAAAGAGTATTACTGGCTTTGGCCCTACCCTTCTATCCCACTTACCACCGAGCCAACTACAAACAGCTGCTGCAAGTGCTGCAACTATTCCGAAAGTCCCAATTTGAACAATCGACCAGTCTAGAACTAGGGCAGCATAAACTCCTCCAAAGCTGTAAAGTCCATTTAAGCTATCGCGGTAAAACATATTTGAGATTAGATATCTAACTGTACTTTTTTTGTTGCGTAAGCTCACTACTGTTTTCCACAGATCTTTCAGGCCGCTTCGGAAGCTGGCGCCTATGCGTGGCTTGGACTTATCATTAATCCATAAAAAGTAAGGTATTGAAAAAATAATAAACCATAAAGCAACAAAAGGACCAACAAAGCGTGTTCCTTCTTTCGCCTCAGCGTTAAGGCCAAAAATTGGGTCAAAACCAATTAATGTTTTCCCATTTTCCTGTTCAACAAACAGGGTAAGAACTATTACAAGAGAAACTAGGCCTCCAACATACCCAAATCCAAAACCACTCCCAGAGATTGCACCTGTTTCGGATCTATGTCCCAGCGAGGGAAGTTGTGCGTTACTGAAAATGTAAGCCAATTCAGCACCAACAAACCCTACCCCAAAAGAAATCAAAATCCACTTCCAATTTGATCCATCGGGCAGGCCGAACCAAGAACTAGAGGCGCCAATTATCAGTAGAGCAGAAAAAAGATAAATCCATTTCATCCTGTTCCCGTAATTATCAGCAATGGCACCGATAATTGGAGCGGTAAAACCAACTATCAGACCAACTATTGTTATGGTCAAAGACCAATAATATTGAGCATTGGCTCTGGAAGATGCGCCGTCTAATCCGTTGGTTATAAAATACTCAGCAGCCACAGTGGCAAAATAAGGGCCTATGATAAATGTAACCATCAGCGTATTGTAAGGCTGGCAGGCCCAGTCATAAAAAAACCAGCCCCATATTTTTTTTGAAGTGTTCATAAGACTAGTCTCCCATTGCTCTATGTACTAAAACAAGTTCGCATAGACTAAAGCAAGTTATTCTTGCATTGGGGGCCAAGGTCTTTTTGCTTCTGAGTTAACCCAGTCTTTCAACCAGTCTGGCATTTTAGGTGACACAAGCGCCACTTCAATCTCATCAAAAATCTTTTGTGGATTAATAATTCCATTATTGCCTACAAACGCTGCGCGATAAATAATGTGCCCGGCGCACTCCTTTTTGGAATTCCACATAGATTGTTCAATGTACAAGAACCTTTTGTCCCAGCAGACCGTTCTGGTCTGCATTCGTATCCGGTCAAAAGCCCTTATGCGTTTTCGATACCTTACATTTGCGCCAGCCATTGTCATCGACCATCTATTTTTGAAAATGACCTTGCTAAAACCTGACCTGCTCGAAAATGGTATACGGCCTAAATCATACAATGTAAGTGCACGCCCATTATTAAGTTCAAACCAGAAATCAAGATCCCATGGCCAGCAAATATGGGACGACTCATGGATTTCACCTGTAGATAGGTACGGCTGAGATTTGTTAACTAATAGCTCTTTTGCCATTCTAATAAATGGATACATTTAAGGCTCACGATTCTTCCATGGTGTGGTGTCATTTATGGGTAGATATTTTTTAAAACTTGGCTCAAAAGCTAGTTCAAATAGTCACCTACACTTCGAACGTCAGAAGCTAAGCCTTCAAGAACAGAGCCTGCACCATCTAGAACTCCCTTTGTCGTTCCACAAGAGCAAAGCAGTAAAACTAAAGATGTACAGAATACTTTTTTTAACATTTTCTGATATCTTGCCGTAAATACGCATATGTAGTTTACATATTTTGCTGCACAACATCAACGTCTGGTAGTTAGATATATGTATATGCTTTTAGATCAGGCTGCAGTCTGTTGTTCCATGACTGGGCGTGACTGGAAAACAAATTTAGCGTCTTGGAAAGTCTCGAGTACAATTTTTGTTGCATGAGCCTCATCATAAGCAAATACTAACTGGTCGTCGACGTCCTCATAATGTTCATTAACATATCCAATTAGGTATGGTTTTAAGTAAGGTTTGAGCATGGTTATATCCTTTTATTACATTCGATACGGTTACTTACACCTTTTGGATCACTCTAACCCTTTGATAGTAAAACGTCTCTTGGTATGAAGATTTTAAAAAAATTGCAGAGCCAAAACGATTTGATTAAATTGTTTATGACCCTGCTAAAGTAAAAAAACGCAATAGGGAGACTATTCGTTTAAGGCTAAGATTTAACTGTAAGTACAATTAAAGAAATAATTCTTAGCCTGATAAGTTTATATTGCAAATTGTGGAAATATAATGAGATCCTTAATTTGAGCGTTGTCCCACTTTTATAAGTTCTAAAACTAGGCTAAATTAAACACTGAAGCTTAAGAAATAAGCACGTTTAAAAAATTAAAGGACAACTTAGATTGATGTCATCAGTGCCCGAACTCTCTATCTGTTTGATGGTCAGGCTCTTTGATTTGAATGGTGACGAATTATGACTGCCCCTCCTAACGTTCTGTGGATTATGGCTGATCAGCTTCGATATGATTATTTGAGTTGTTATGGTCACCCAAATTTGCATACTCCAAATATAGACGCCCTTGCCAGCCGGGGAGTTCAATTTAGTAACGCATATGTACAGTCCCCAGTTTGTGGCCCATCTAGAATGTCAGCATACACTGGTAGATATGTCAGAAGTCATGGTTCGACTTGGAATGGAATGCCACTTAGGGTTGGTGAGCGCACTATTGGTGATCATCTAAATGAAAATGGTGTACGGTCTGTTTTAGTCGGGAAAACGCACATGGTTGCCGATGCTGAAGGTATGGCTTGGCTTGGCATTGATCCGAGTAGTGAAATTGGAGTTCGTGTTTCTGAATGTGGGTTTGTGCCTTTTGAACGAGATGATGGTTTGCATCCAAATAGTGCTCGCCAGCGGTGGTCTTCCTATGATGATTATTTAGTAGAAAAGGGATATATTTCAGACAATCCATGGGGTGATTTTGCTAATTCTGGGTTGGATGAAAATGGAGATTTGTTATCTGGCTGGCTTTTGAAAAATTCAAGATTGCCAGCAAATATTCCAGAGGAGCACTCTGAAACTGCTTATATGACAAATCGGGCTATGGATTTTATGGCTCAAGCCCGTGAAAGTGATCAGCCTTGGCTCTGCCATTTATCCTACATCAAACCGCATTGGCCATACATTGTTCCTTCTCCCTATCATGATATGTATTCAGATTACGACATTAATAATCCAATTCGTTCTGATAAAGAAAAGCAGACCAATCATCCGTTACTTCGTGCTTATCAAAATGCAAGGGTTTCAAAATGTTTTTCTAAAGATGAAGTGCGAAAGCACGTGATACCGGCTTATATGGGATTAATAAAGCAGCTAGATGATAATTTAGGTAGATTATTTAAATGGATGGATAAATCCAATTTAAGTGAAAATACGATTATTATTTTTTCATCTGATCATGGCGATTATCTTGGTGATCACTGGATGGGCGATAAGGATTTTTATCATGAAATGGCGGTAAAGGTGCCGCTAATAATCTACGACCCGAGAAAGGTTTCAGATAAATCTAGGGGAACTGTTAAAAATGATCTCGTGGAGATGATTGACTTAGCGCCTACTATTTTGAGCTTTTTTGGATGTAAGCCCAAGCCACATATACTTGAGGGACGAGATCTTACACCTATTCTGACTGGCACGGAAGGCTTTTCTCGGAATTATATTATCAGTGAACATGATTATCATTGGTCTGAAATGGCAAAGGAGCTAGATCAAGCGCAGGATTTAGCCCATACAAAAATGATATTTGATGGGCGATGGAAATATATAAGATGTGAAGGATTTGAACCCATCATGTTTGATTTATTTTCAGATCCAGATGAGCTTGAAGACCTTGCGGGCTCAACAACTATGGTGCATCGAGACGCAAGGTTGCGGTTAGAGACGGCACTTGAGTCTTGGGCAATGCGTCATCATACGAGAATTACTGCAACCGAGGAATTATTAGAATCTCAAAAAAAAGCAGCAGAGTTAGGTATATTAATTGGTTTCTGGGATGAAAATGAATTCGAAGCCATAACTGGGAAAAAGTTTGAAAACTTAAAACCTGTTGGGAAAAAAGAAAAATAATTTTTCATTATTTCCTGTGGCTTTTAATTTAGGCCAGCATCTTCGTATCACCATCAATTGCAATCGACTGTCCGGAAATTCTTGCCCCCAGTGGTGATGCTAAAAACATGATCTGATTAGCTATGTCCTCGGCAGTGACGTATGATTTTATCGATGTAAATGAGAATGCTTCCTTTTCGATTTCAGAAAAGCTTTTGCCTAAGCGCTGTGCTTTTGCCATTAGAACATTTTTTTGTCGTTCGCCGTTTACTAACCCAGGCAAAATAGCGTTCACTCGTACCTTGTCGTCACCTAATTCAATAGCAAGTGACTTTGTCAGGCCGATAACGCCCCACTTGGAAGCGGCGTAAGGTGAACGTAGCCCAAAGCCCATTTTACCGGCAGCGGAAGAGAGGTTTACTATTGAAGCATTTTCGCTTAACCGCAGGTTTGGTATGCAATTTTTAATGAACAAAAATTGGCTTGTTAAACATACATTTAGGCATTCGGACCAGTCTGCAGTGTCAATTTCTTCAATTTTACTGGTCGGTCCAGCTATTCCTGCATTGTTTACTAGGCAGTCGAGGCCTCCCAATTTACGCAACGCATTTGAACAAAATGATTGAACTTTAGGCTCATCCGAAACGTCCAGCACTTCTGTGTAAATATCGGGGTATTCATACTCTAAAATCTTAATCAAGTCCGAATTAATATCACAAGTTGCAATTTTTGCTCCCTGTGAATGGAACCCTTCCAAGATTGCTTTTCCGATACCGGAGCCTCCTGCAGAAATCATTACTTTCAAGTTTTTTAACGAAATATCCATGATTACTATTTTCCAAAATGGTAAGTATTTTATTGCCTAAGTATATTAATCACAGTGTTTTCAAAAATTAACAAGCTCTCACTTCTTTTCAGGTTTCTGCTTGCTTACTTTCTCTATTTGAGTCCAATCTACTTCTTGGCAATATCTCTAAACTACTAAGGGGAGGCATTAATGGCTTGGGATTCTTATCTTAAAAAAAATCAGGACCGTTTTGTGGATGAGCTGAGAGCATTCATATCAATTCCATCAGTATCGGCTGCGGATGAACATTTTCAGGATGTGGTTAAAGCAGGTGAATGGGTCGTATCTAAGTTGCAGTCAATTGGAATTTCAAATGCTCGGCTGATGAAAACACAAACACACCCAGTTGTTTATGGAGACTGGCTTCACGCTGGAGATGAGAAGCCGACTATATTAATATATGGACATTTCGATGTTCAGCCGGCTGATCCTTATGAACTTTGGGATAGTCCACCTTTTACACCACTTGTTAAGGATGGGAAAATTTATGGTCGTGGTGCGTCAGATGATAAAGGAAATATGTTAGCGCCGATTTTGGCAGTCGAAGCTCTTCTTTCAAGTGCTAAAAAGCTTCCTGTGAATGTTAAGTTTTTTTATGAAGGACAGGAAGAAATTGGCTCGCCCACGATTGGTCCATTTATAAAAGACAATATAGAACTATTGAAAGCAGATATGATATTTTCATCTGATGGAGGACAGTGGTCCGAAGATCAACCGAGTTTGGTTTATGCCTTACGAGGGTTAGTTGGGTGTGAGATTACGGTAACTGGAGCGAGTGGTGATCAACATTCCGGAACTCATGGCGGTGGTATAGCCAATCCAATACACGCCTTGTCACATTTAATAGCATCAATGAAAGATCTCGATGGTCGAATAACAATAGATGGATTTTATGATGATGTTATCGAATTATCGGATGAAGAAAAGGAAATGTTTGCTGGGCTTCCATTTGATGAAAAAGACTATGTAGAAAAACTAGGTGTTCCGGAAACTTTTGGGGAGGCGGGTTATACTGTTCAAGAAAGACTTTGGGCACGGCCGACTTTAGAGCTGAATGGTATATGGGGCGGATATCAAGGTGGCGGCTCTAAAACAGTACTGCCCTCTCAAGCTCACGCAAAAATCACGTGTAGGCTCGTCGCTAACCAGAAGCCTGAAAGAATATATGATTTAATAAAACAGCATGTTGAAAATAATCGACTACCGGGAGTTAAAGCTGAGGTTAAAAAACTTGCTGGTGATGCTGACCCATTTCTGGTCCCAAGAGGCCATAACTCCAGTCAAATAGCAGGCCGGGTTTTGCACAATTTATATGGAAAGGAGCCATTGGAGACCCGAGTTGGAGGATCTATTCCAGTGATGTCTACCTTATTGTCAGAGTTGGGTATTCATGCAACCATGTTTGCTTTCGGCTTGGATGACGAAAAAATACATGCGCCAAATGAATTTTTTAGACTTTCTAGCTTCAAGAAAAGCCAAATTGGATATTGTAAACTTCTGGAAGAATTTGGTAAATAATGAATAATTTAAATTAAATGAGATGAAGTTTTGTATTGCCGAGTAGTTCATGTAAAGGCGGTCAGTGAGATTCAGTTAAAGATGATTACGTCTTATATAGAGTCTACTATGATGCCCCGAAATCTATCTGCAGGACAAATTTCAGGTGAAGTTTTCGAAAAGTCTCCAACCGAAATTTTTACCGTTTCCAAATTTTATGATAAAGAAACAGCCAATAAGATAATGGGTCTGATGAAAGATGAAATTCGTGAAATAGCCAAAGGTTGTAAAATGAGCCTTCTGGAAGGTCCAAGAATTATAGAAGGAAAATCCTTGAACGACTGATTTCTATTTTTAATTCTGTGGAAACAACTCTATAAAATACTAGTACTTTTATAATGAGAAATAATAGTAAGAAGAAAAAATCTGATGCCAGAGTAAGTGGTGAGATAGCTTTTTATGTGCTTATCGCATTGGCAGTATTTGTTTTTGTATTTATTTACGTAGGTTCATAGTTTTGGGAAGCTTTAATTTTTACTGCATTGCAGCTGAGGTTTGGTTATGCTTATTAGCGGCTCAGGTTATATCGGGAGATTACTGAGGAATAATTGGTTTATTGCATCACAGCTTTATCCAAAGATTTTATCTACGTAAATAAATGACTATATGAGTGGTACTATAAAATTGGTTCTTGTCGGTCTTGGACTTGTTGGGAGGCGGCATGCCGACGTGATCTGTAAAACTAAAGATGCTAAATTGGTAGCAGTTGTAGATCCTTCTGAAGATGCTCATAACTACGCAAGAAAAAAGAGTCTGAAAATATATTCTTCTTTAGAGGATATGTTTATCGAGCAATCTCCAGACGGAATTATACTTGCGACCCCAACGCTAATGCATATTGAACAGGGCTTCTACTGTATACAGAGGAATTGTCCCGTCATGATTGAAAAGCCAATCGCAGGTTCTTCGGCAGAAGCACTAGCGCTAGTTGAAAAATCAGAAAATTTGGGAGTATCTGTCTTGGTTGGCCATCATAGGCGTTACAACCCGATAATCCAGAGGGCTAGCGAAGTTATATTATCAGGAAAAATTGGAAAAGTTCGGGCAATTCATGCAAATTGTTGGTTTTATAAATCGGATGAATATTTTGATGCGGCGGAATGGAGAAAAAAGAGTGGAGCTGGACCAATATCAGTGAATCTTGCTCATGATATTGACCTTTTAAGATATTTTTGTGGTGAAATTGATTTTGTTCAGGCGCAAGCTGTAGAGTCAATTCGAGGATTTGAAAATGAAGACGTCGCAGGAGCACTGTTAAGATTTAGAAATGGAGTGATAGGTACAATATCGGTATCTGACTCTATCGTTTCGCCGTGGAGCTGGGAAATGACCTCTAAAGAAAATCCAGTGTATCCTCCGACTTCGGAAAGTTGTTATTTCATAGGTGGATCACATGGATCTCTCTCTATTCCAGATTTAACTTTATGGGGTCAAAACAGTGAACGCGATTGGTGGAAACCCTTGGAAACTGCATCAATGGACTATGAAACAGCTGATCCATTATATAATCAGATTGTCCATTTTATTAATGTAATTAAAAAAATAGAAAATCCTGTTGTGTCTGGTAGGGAAGGTCTTCTTACATTAAAGGTCATAGAGGCAATTAAGAAATCCGCATTGACTCATCAATCAGTAAAGGTTGAAACTTAATACAGATTCGAGTCAATTCCTTTAAAGTTATTGAAAAATACCATATTTTTTGTGTTAAAATTGCAAAAGTTAAAAAATATGATATCGAATTTTTGAGCACTTAAGGTGTTTTAGTATGGGAGGAATATTTTATGTTAAATAAATTTACAAGACGTTCAGTCTTAAATGCGATTGCAGCGGCAAGCATGTTGGTTGGGACTACGGCTACAACAGTTGCGGCAGATCAAATGACTTTTACGCTGGCTACAGCTGGCTCTGAAACAGATATGAGATCAGCAGCTATGGCTAAAGTTTTTGCGCCTATGGTAGCAGGCTTTGCTGATTACCAACCTGGATATAATGCAACATTGTTCGCTCAAGGGACGGAGCTTGATGCTATCAGCCGCGGAAACTTGACAATGTCAATTGCGTCTGCGCAGGAATTAGCCCAATTTTTTCCTGAGTTTTCAATTTTTGCAACTGGGTATGTCCATCAGGATGCAGCACACCAAGTGCGTGTCTTCAACGATCCTTTAATGGACCCTTTCAAGAAAACAGTTGAAGATGAGCTTGGTGTAAAATTGCTTTCCGTCATGTATTTAGGGCGTCGTCATGTGAACTTGCGTCAGCCTAGATCTGAAGTTGATGTCCAAACTCCAGCAGATTTAGCCGGTGTTAACCTGAGAATGCCTGGAACAGATGCCTGGCAATTTTTGGGTGCAGCTCTAGGAGCCTCACCCACCCCATTCGCTTTTACCGAAGTTTACACAGCGCTTTCTACCGGGGCTGTTGATGGTCAAGATAACCCATTACCTACTGTTGTAGATGCTAAATTTTATGAAGTCACAAAGCAAATCGCGCTTACATCGCATCTAGTTGATTTAAATTACATAGCTTTTTCAAAAGATACTTGGGATAGCTTAACACCTGATCAACAAATGACTGTTCAGCGCGCTGCAGATGCAGCATCTGCTTGGGGTCGCTTGAAGCAATTAGATAAAGAAAATAATTTGGCAGACTTTATTCGTAGCCAAGGTGTTGAAATCTATAGCCCTGATCTTGACGCTTTCCGAACCCACGTTCAAGCGCAGTATGTTGGAAGCGAATTTGCAGCAAGTTGGCCAGATGGCGTGTTGGAAAAAATCAACGCGCTTGGTAATTAATTCTTGCACTCATTTTGAGGGAGTCAAATATGCAAAATTTTGCAAAGTGGCTCACTCGCGGATGTGAATTTATCGCCGCCATGATTTTGGCGGCGATTTTTATTATTTTTCTTCTTCAAATATTTGCTCGCTATACTTCAAAAATAGCCTGGCTTATGCCCATTGAGCAGCTTTCAAATTGGATGCTAACTGTTGAACCAATAGGATGGACGATAAATCTAATTTCACTTCTTTGGGTCTGGTTGATTTTTTTTGGCTGTTCTTTCGTCGTCCGAGAGCGGGATCATGTTACATTTGACATCTTATATCTAGCCCTCCCAGATCATTTGAGGAGAATAGCTATAATCATTATTTCATTGATCATGATTTTTGCTTTGCTCTGGTCTTTTTTGCCAACTTGGGATTCAATCTTCGGAAGTCGTTTGATGGACTTAAAGAAGATCCAAACTTTAAGAATGCCAATAACTGGAGATAAGATACCGATTAAATGGCTTTTCGCATCGTACATCACATTGATGATTGTTGTGATATTACGTTATGCTTGGATTTGTTATGACGTATCAATAAAGGGTCCTCCAAAAAGGCCCATAGAAGAATTTTTGGATACTCAAAAGGATAACACCTAGTGAGCATCGAAATATTAGCTGGTATTTTTATTCTATTCTCTATGGCCGCACTAGGAGCGCCAGTAGCCTATGCAATTCTTTCTGGAATAATAGTCTATTTAGGTGTGGCTGGTCAGGACCTCGCAATTGCTGGTCAAACTATGGTTCAAAGGCTTTTCGACGGGTTTCTTTTATTAGCAGTCCCACTTTTTATTGTGACAGCAAATATAATGAACGCTGGTACAATCTCAGATCGTCTCCTTAATTTTTGCGTAGCTGTCGTTGGAAGATTTAGAGGTGGGTTGGGTCATGTAAACGTTATGGCTTCTCTAATTTTTTCTGGGATGTCAGGCTCTGCAGTTGCTGACGCAGCAGGAATTGGAAAACTAGTCATAGAAATGATGGTCAAAAGTGGGCGCTACTCTCGTGGATATGCTGCTGCAATTACAGCAGCAACTGCTACTATCGGGCCAATTATTCCTCCCTCAATTCCGATGGTCTTATACGCTCTTGTTTCGAATACTTCGATTGGGTTTTTATTTTTAGCAGGTATATTGCCGGGTTTAACAATGGGTGCAGTCCTAATCGCTATGAATACATTGATTTCTTATCGTCGGGATTTTGGGAAAGAAGAAGCAGTTCCAATAGCACAATTGCCATTGATTACTTTAAAGTCATTTCCAGCACTTTTAATGCCAGCAATACTTTTGACTTGTATATATAGTGGAGTAACATCGCCAACAGAGGCAGCAGCGATAGCGGCTTTGTATGCTTTTATTTTGGCAGCTGGTTTTTATCGTGCTTTGACTATTAAATCACTTTATCAATTATTAGTTGAGAGTGCCCGATCATCTGCCTCGGTCGCGTTAGTGATTGGTGCCTCCATGATTTTGACATATGTCGTTGTTAAAGAAAATATCCCACAGACTTTATCAGCCTTATTAGCAGGAGCTGAGATTAGCCCAATTATTTTTCTTCTGCTTATAAACTTATTAATCCTTTTAGTAGGATGCATCTTAGATGCTACTGTCATTATATTAGTTATTGTGCCCTTATTCATTCCGACGTGTGAAGCGCTTGGTATAGATTTAGTGCATTTCGGAGTCCTTGTTGTAGTGAATTCAATGATAGGGTTAATTACACCCCCGTATGGAATGCTACTCTTTGTTATAAATGCGGTGACTGATATACCCTTGCGTGAAATAATAGGTGAAATTTGGGCATTTTTAGCAGTTTTGATATTTGCACTGCTGATAATGATTTTTTCACCAAATATGGTTTTGTGGTTACCTAGATTATTTGGCTACCAGGGATAAGAAATACTTTTGTGGCAAAAAAACTATCTAAATTACAGCTTACTTCAAAGATAAAATAAGATGACAAAGGCTGATGAAGCGAAGCTATTAAGCAATTTTTAGATATTTACTGTCTACCACTTTTGGGTATTCCAATTGTTAGTGCTATACCGCCTAGAACAAGAACGCATGATAAAACAAATTTTAAAGTTATTAATTCTTGCATAAAAATCATACCACCACCAGCGGCTATTAATGGTACACTAAGCTGAGATACCGCGGCATTGGTGGATGGTATTTTGGGCAGAACGTAATACCATAGTGCATATCCTATCCCAGAAGTTACCGAGCCTGAGGCAATTGCCAATAGTGCCCCTGTATTTGACCATGAAAAATCAGGATTATAAGGCAGCAATAAAACAAAAATTAAACAAATTGGTGTAGAAATTAAAAAGCTGGCAGTTGTAGCGGCGATTGCAGAAGCCGCTTTTTTTCCTAGAACAGAATAGATTCCCCATGCCATGCCTGCGATTGCCATTAAAACGCTTGACGTCAAATTTATTATAAAATCTCCACTTGGCCAAAGTAGATATATTAGCCCAGTAAAAGCAATGATTGCGCCAATAGTTTTATTTTTTGGTACTTTCTGATCAGAAAGAAATGATGACGCGAACATTACCAACTGTACTACCCCGAATTGGATTAACACGCCTATCCCAGTTTCAAGACCTGTGAATGCATAAGAAAAGCTTACCAAATATAAACTCAGTGCGACCGCTGTCTTTAAGTGAAGATTGCTCAATATTTTTAAAGAGTATTTTTTTAGATAACATATTAAAAGTAACGTTATAGCACCAGCGGATACACGGAGAAGAAGAACCAACTCGGGATCCATATTGTAACTTGCTAGTGCAGCACGGGTCAAAAGTGCATTCCCAGAAAATGCCAGCATCGTCAGCAAAACAAGTGAATAGACGTATACCAAACTTATGTCTCTATTAAAATTTCATCTATAAATTGCACTTGTATCAGTTATTGAATGGATAGCTAGCATAATACTCCCAATACTAAAGACCTAAGCTATAGTATTCTGAATAAAGATCTTGGGAGATCTGTGTAAAAATCATTAAGATTGACAAAATAGCTCATTTTCAGACAAAGTTGTTGAATGCGGAGGCACGTTAAAAAGTGTATCAACTCGTAATATGGCAAGAGTGCTCAAAAAGTGGTCAAAAAGGCCATATTAGTTTCGCGACAACACAAGATTTTATTCCTAAGATTGGTGAACTATTTTCCGCCCCGCCTTTGTCAGGGCATGTAATTGGTGTGACACACGACCTGCACGAGCAAGACTTTAACCTTTCAAAGTTTATTCATTTTGTTCAGTTAGAAAAAAAATCACTAGAACTGGCTGATGCGTTTGAGCTTCCAGAGCAACTCGAATTTGTTGAGTATTAATTCTCGTTTGATTAGAAAAAAAAGGCTGCATAAATGCAGCCAGTAGGAGGTTATATGAAGCAGTTCTGTTTAATCTTTGCAAATGGTATGCCAAGTGATTAGCTAGGTAAATTTGTTTAGGGTTATTTTTTGATA
The DNA here is from genome assembly GCA_902631295.1 of Paracoccaceae bacterium. Lineage (GTDB taxonomy): Bacteria > Pseudomonadota > Alphaproteobacteria > Rhodobacterales > Rhodobacteraceae > Salinivivens. The sequence continues at coordinate 17,971 of CACOXV010000008.1, forward strand.
TGCAAGATATTCTAATTACAGGCCTAGCCACCTTAGACCTAGTTTTTAAAATGGATAGTTTGCCCGTTCAAAATGAAAAGTACAGGGCGGAAACTGCAATGTTTTCCGGGGGTGGTAATGCTGGTAATGCATCAGTAGCAGTTGCACGTTTAGGTGCAAACTCGACTATATTTTCGGCTGTTGGGTGCGACGAAGTTGGATCCTTTATTCTCGGTGAGTTAAAGCGCGAGAACGTAAATACAGAGTTCGTTTTGAAGTTAGAAAATTGGCAATCATCTTTTTCTTCAGTGCTCGTGGATATTGATGGTGACCGGCAGATTGTGAATTACAGAGAGTCTCTTCCAGAGGATGCTATAAATAGTATTTCAAATTTTCCGGTTTACGATGCCTATCTTTCAGACAGTAGGTGGAGCGAAGCTGCTATTGCTACTCTCTCTTTAGCGAGAAAATATAAAAAGCCTGGTGTTTTGGATGCAGAAGCGCCCGTTTCTCAACATGCTGTAGAAATCGCGTCTCATGTCGCATTTTCAAAGCAAGGGCTCAAACACTTCACCAATAAGGATGACTTAATGGCAAGTTTGAAAGTTATTGAAAATGATTACAATTCGTGGGCTTGCGTTACCGACGGGCCAAATGGTGTCTATTTTCTAGAGGAAGGTGCTTTACATAATTTGCCCACTCCCAGGATAAAAGCTGAAGATACTTTAGGCGCTGGTGATGTTTGGCATGGAGCATTTGCAGTCTGTTTAGCTGAGGGGAAAAGTGAGAGAGAGGCAATCAAATTTTCCAATTTGGCAGCAGCAATTAAATGTACAAGATTTGGTGGGCAGTCCAGCATTCCAACACGTAGAGAAATTGATGAGTTTATTAATTCAAAATAGGGAAGAGATTATTTTTGCATTTATTTAATCTTGATAAGTTCACGATTAACCGTTTTCAGCATATAAATCAGCCAATGGATCCACGTTTTTCTGATAAGAATCCACTAGTCCATTCTGGTTTGGGTTATGGTTGTTTAACAGCTTCGCTACCAATGAAAAAAAATAAAGCTCCTAGATAGGCGATGACATGAAAGGTATTTTGCCTAGTTTAAATACTCCATTTACAAATTCGGGTGAATTAGATCTCGCTTCACTCACTCGCTTGGTAGAGCACACGATATTGTCTGGCTGTGGAGGAATGCTCGGACTAGCAGTAGCAGGTGAACACACTACATTAAACTTTGATGAAAAAATTTTATTTATTAAGACAGTTACCGAGGTGAACAAGGGCCGCATTCCTTTTATCTGTAGTGTAACCGCAGCTGACTTTAAAGAAAGTGTTGAGCTTACAAAAAGTGCTAATTCTTTTGGGGCGGAAGGTATATGTCTTCAATTACCATCAAGCCTTAAATTTTCTGAGAAATTATTTTTTTTAGAGCACTTGGAAATTCTATCCCCTAAAATTTTAATGATACAAGATTTAGATTGGTTGGGAGATGGAATGGCTCTAGATGAAATTGTAAAATTATTCAACTCTGTCGATAAATTTAACTGGTTAAAAATAGAAACAGTAGGAGCAGGTGAAAAGTATACTTCCGTATTGCAAAAACTAGATGGCAGATTGAAAGTTTGTGGTGGCTGGGCTGTAACACAACTTATCGATGCAATGGCTCGTTCAGTAAATGCTTTCGTTCCCACGGGATTAGAAAAAATATATGTAGAGATTTATCAACTATACCAAAATGGTAATACAGAAAAAGCAAGGTTACTATTTGAAAAGGTTCTGCCTGTATTGAATTTCTCAAATCAAAATATTGGAACTAGTATTCGATTTTTTAAGAATTTACGTGTTCTGGAAGGGCTATTCGAAAGCAATTATTGCCGTGATGAGTCAGCTGTCTTTGACGAATTACAGGAAATTGAATCGGTAAAGGCCACTTCGATAGCTAATGGGCTATTGGCAAGTTACCCTTAAAAATGATTTATATAAAATCTACTAAAATTATTTCAGGATCCGTTTAAGTTTCTGGAAGCGGCGTAAATTACTAGGCATCAATTCTTTTCCCATAACTTCTTCCCAATCTGTTTCTGCCACGTCCCCAATATATAGGTCGCCTAAACTATCTATTGCTATACTGTGGGGTGATATAAATTGGCCGGGCAGAACACCAGGCCCGACTCCTTTGTCTAGTTTTGAAAGCAGAGAACCCCTTTTATCAAAAAAACTTACAAATGGACCCAAATTTGGGAAATCTTTATTTACTTCTAGGTAAGAAGCTAGTTCACCAACAATGCAATCGGGAGAAGAGCCTCCAGTTATAGCTAAACCGCTAGGCCGGTGCATATTATTTATTTGGCCTTCAAAATTGCCCGAAGTATTAAAAATCTGTATACGAGAATTCTCTCGATCTGCCACATATAGCCAACCATCATTATCGCAGCATATATTATGCGGTAGATTAAATTCACCAGGGCCAGCTCCAGATTGTCCCCAGCTTTTAATATGTTTCCCCTTGGGATTAAAATGATGAATACAGGCATTCTGGTATCCATCAGAAACGAAAATATCTCCCGATGGCGCTATTGCGCAATGTGTACATTTGCAAAAAGGCTTTCCACTCATAAATCCAGAACTTATGTTTGGAGTTCCTATTTCCATTAGCAGTTCGCCAGTCTGGGAAAATTTCCTGACAGTATGGTCAAAATTATCGGTTAAATAGATGCATTGGTCTGGCCCTATTGATGCTCCATGTGGGTTTTTGAAGATGCCGTGGCCCCAAGTCCGTAATACATCGCCATGTTGAGACAGGACGACAACTGGGTGCTCTCCTCTGTTAAAAAGGTAAACGTTATCTTTTGCGTCTACGGCAATCCCTGCCACGTCCCCTAAAGTAATATCATCTGGGAAGTTCCCCCAATATTCTAAGGGGGTATACGCGTAGTTTCCATGTCCAAGCATCTAAATATTCGGATTACCTTTTGAACTTCTCTTCTACAGTAGTTACAATAAACTTTCTGCTCAATCTACATTCCTATTCCGTAAACTCAAAGGCTTGACAGTGAGAACGATAACCTGCTTAGAGTAGTCTTAATGGTCTGCGGAAGGTATCAAACTGTCGAAGATATATGAGACATCATTTATTTCTCTAAAAATCGCACTGGGCTTAATTGTTTATGCCCTTTTTTGGCGGTCAATTAGTAGTGCCTAATGTTGAAAGAGATGATGGCACTCTAGAAAAAGAATTTTATGTCGGGGAAACTATTTCTGCAGTAAATAATTAGATAAAAAAACTAATATTAATTCTTAAAATTTTATGTAGTTTGTATTTATAAAAATTACCAGTATTGGGGTTGTTGATGAAAATAAGAAATTCAAATTTTTTGAAGGCCAATGAGCCATCTACCGATGTTTTACATTCTTGGGATAGGCAACACCAGTTACATCCATGGGCAGCAATGGATGCGTGGCGAGAGTACGATCACATGCTGGTAGAAAATGCTGATGGAATTTATTTGTGGGACGCCTCTGGTAAGAAGTTTATAGACGGCCCGGGTGGAATGTGGTGTGTTCAGATTGGTTATGGAAGGCAAGAAATGGCCGACGCAATTGCTAAGCAAGCAATGAAACTTCCATATGCTTCTCCATGGACAACAGTCACTGAGCCATCATCTATTCTTGCAAAAAAAATTGCTGAGCTAGCCCCAGGAGATTTAAATAACGTATTTTTTACAACTGGTGGTTCTACTGCTATTGATACTGCTATTAGGACTATGCATTTTATGAACAATAGGTTGGGTAGGCCAGACAAAAAAATTGTTTTAGCCAGAGAAAAAGGTTATCATGGATCTACCTATTTAGCTTCTACAGTTACTGGTAAAGAACGGGATAAGTCCCGTTTCGATATTGAAGACCGTTTGGTTCATTTTTTGCCGGATGTTAATCCTTATCGACGACCTGAAAACATGTCTGTTGAGGCTTGGTGTGATGAAAAGGTTGCTGATTTAGAAAAGGCAATCAGAGACCTTGGGCCAGATAAAGTTGGGGCTTTTATTGCGGAACCGATTCTGTGTTCAGGTGGCGTAATAATTCCTCCAGATGGTTATCATAAGCGTACGCTAGAAATCTGTCGAAAGCATGATGTTCTATATATATCTGACGAAGTCGTTACAGGTTTTGGTCGGCTCGGTCATTGGTTCGCATCTAGTGACGTGTTTGGAATTCAGCCGGACATCATAACATGTGCTAAAGGCTTAACATCCGGCTACTTGCCATTAGGTGCATGTATAATATCAGATGATGTTATGGCGCGAATGGAAAGTCCCGACGAATCTGTATTATTTTCCAATGGTTATACGTATTCAGCTCACCCCGTTTGTTGTGCAGCAGCATTGAAGAATATTGATATCTTTGAGGAAGAAGACATTTTAGGCAATGTACAAAAAGTTACACCTCATTTTCAGAGGAGGCTTCAAGAGTTGGCACAGTATCCAATTGTCGGCGATGTACGTGGGATGGGTTTGCTTGGCTGCATAGAGGGTAAACCAGATCAACAAGGCTACACATTGGCAGAAGAAAGAAAACTTGGGGCACTGCTAGATAAAGCTTGTGAGGAGATGGGCCTATTAGTGAGGCCACTGATAAATATGGCGGTTTTTTCCCCACCTTTGGTCATAAATACTTCTCAAATAGATGATATGTTCGATATTCTTGACAAAGCATTAGAGAAAGTTTCTCAAATTTAATTGCAAGTTAGGGAGATTTAATTTTTGGCTTTACTATATTGGTAATGCGTGTGGCTGCTAATTTGCCACTTTCATATGCGCCATTGACCAAACCCGCTATATTGCCAGCAGTTGCCTCACCCGCAAATATCAATTTTTCGGCTATAGGTTCGCTTAGCACTTCTCGCGCCCCAAAACAGCCTGGTTTGACTGCAGAGTAAGATCCCTTCGTGAATGGGTTACTCGCCCAATCAGTAGCAAAGCCCTTCAAAAAGTGTTTTCTGATTTTGTCACCTGACAAAATCTCGAGTTTCGACAAGGCATATTCTACAATTTCCTCTTCACCTAGCTTTGATAAGTCCCAGGCGAACTGACCGCCGATAAATCCGACTACATAATCGTGGCCAGTTGGCCAAGCCAAGAAATAGCATTCACTCCCAATATTTTCCTTTGCAATGTCATACTGTACGAAGCTATTTTCAGCAAATCCTAATCTAATCCCATCAAAAAGCAGTGGGATTTTTACCAAGAGGCCCATTTGAATATCATCAATTGCCCTTTGGACTTTATTACAAAGTTTAGGAGTAAATTTTATCTTTTCGGATTTTAAAACACCAACTGACACAGTACAAATGCATGCCTTAGCCACAATTGATCCCTTGGATGTTACAACCTTGACGCCTTTCCCAGACAGGTCTATTTCAAAGACGTTTGTGTTTAGGGCAATAGGAAAGTTATTATTTAATGTTGCCACCAAATTACCCAAACCTTCTTTCACAATAAAGCTTGGTTGAGTATCTTTTAAATGCCAATATTCTGCTGTTGAAATTTGGTTGATATCAACAGCGTAGTTTAACGCTCCTTCCCAATTCTGAAAACATTCATTGTATGGAACGTTTGGAATTACTTTTGATGCTGGAATGTCTATTCCTTGTCGTCCGGTGTCCCGAAGAATTTCCTTTATTTTAGACTCAGACTTATTGTATTCGTTTATATTTGCTTGTGTCGATTTTGCCCCGTCTCTTTCGAACATCTCGATCTTTGGGTTCGAGTGGTCTACGAGTGTAAAGTTATTTTTTCTACCCAAATCTGAGAAGATATTATCGTCAGACCCTGATATCCAAGAGCAACCATGATCAACGGGTTGCCCAAAAATATCACTCTTTGTGTACGCCCGGCCTCCAATATGATCTGAAGCCTCTATAACTAAATACGAGGTTCCTAGTTCCTCAAGCTTTTTGGCTGCTGAAAGACCTGATGAACCAGCGCCAACTATAACAATATCGGGGTTAGTTGGAAGGGGTACACTCAAACGTTTGTCTACTTCTAGCTTTTTAATTTTAATAGATGCTACAGTGCTGCTTTATCCTATACAACCTATTGGAGCTACAGAAAAATTTTTAAATTAACCTCTAAAATGAAATTTCTGTATTTAACTCTTCTTATTTTTCTAGACTCAATACAAATTAAAGTATTTTATGAGTCGCATGCTATGAACTTTAAAAAGGAATTGGGAAAAATGAGAAAATCTTTAAGTTACCTGGTGGCTGCAGCGACATTGTCGTTCAATGCTCCTGCATTTGCAGCAGATAGTGAACTGGTAGTTTTTGACTGGGGTGGATATGAAGACGAAATGTTCTTCCAGGATTATATGAAAAAATATGGCGATGCGCCAACTTACTCTTTCTTTTCAGATGAGGAAGAAGCTTTTCAAAAAGTGCGTGCGGGTTTCAGAGCTGACTTGGGTCATCCATGTTCGCAGTCAGTGGTAAAATGGAGAAATGCAGGCATTATAAAGCCAATAGATACTTCTAGGTTGTCTAATTTTGACAAGGTTGACCCTGGATTTGCTGGAATGGAGGGCTTTCAAGTTGATGGTGTACAATGGGCACTTCCGATAGATTGGGGTGCAACAGCATTAACATATAATTCTGACGAAGTATCCGCAGAAGAGGCCAGCTCTTTGCACGTTTTTGCTGATCCAAAATTTCAAGGGCGCGTGTCAATTATTGATAACGTGGATGATGCCTATGCACTGGGTTATCTAGCTGTAGGAGTAATGGATTGGAACAAAGCTACGGACGAGGATTTTAAAAAGGCCTCAGATTTTCTCAGAAAAGTGCATAAAAATGTGCGACAATATCATGCTGATGGTGCCGAAGGTGCTGCGCTTATGAAGAGTGGTGAAATTCTTTTAGAATGGACGTGGAATGAGGTTGCATTTACTCTAAGTTATGAAGAGGACGCTCCAGCGGCTGTTTTCAACCGCGGTACCAAAGAAGGTTCTTCAACTTGGGTATGTGGCTATACAATGATGAAAGACGCGCCTGGTTCTGAACAAAAAGCTTACGATTTTCTTGACGCTTGGCTTTCTGATGCATCTGCAGAATATATCGTTACTGAATGGGGTTATGGACATACTAATAAAGAAGTAATGGCAACTGTTGGTAAAGAGAATGGATGGGAACCATTAGCAAGTTATACTGAAGGTTCTTTATTCCAAAAACCTTCGGACCCGGCACATAGGGAGAAAATGATTAAAGAATGGGAGCTCATTAAAAGTGGCTTCTAATCAAAGTTAACTAAAAAATCTCAGAGGTGAATTTCGCCTCTGAGATCAAATTGAAAAGGCAATTATATTATTCATATCAGCCTTTAGCTGAATTTCTTCACCGACAGAATAACTGAGTTGTCCAACAGAATTTTGTGAAGAGATTGTCAACGTTTCTGTAGTACCGCATGATACTTTATAATTAGTTGTTTCACCGAAGTATGATACATCAATTATTTTACCAGAAATTAAATCTTTTGATCGAGAAGTCTTTGGCACTATTGCGATTTTCTCAGGACGTATTCCAAGAACCATTTTTTTAGATGATTGGCCAAAAACGCGAGACTTCTCTATGTTTATTTTTCCAAAAATTTCAGACTGAACCTGTAAATTTTTGTTTTCACCGATGATTTCACCTTTAATAAACGTCATTTCTCCAATGAAAGATGCAACTTTTTGAGAATTTGGAAGTTCGTAAAGGTCTCTTGGTGATGCTTCTTGTGCCACCTTTCCATCGAACATAACGGCTACTCGGTCACTCATTGTAAGCGCTTCATATTGGTCATGTGTCACGAGTATAAAAGTAATTCCGACGGCTCGCTGCAGATGTCTAAGTTCTGATTGCATCTGTTCTCGTAGCTTTTTATCTAGTGCTGAGAGTGGTTCGTCCAATAAAAGAACTTTTGGTTTTAATATTAGTGCACGTGCTAGGGCAACACGCTGCTTTTGGCCGCCAGAAAGGGCATTCGCAGAACGTTTATTGAGACCGGATAATCCCACTAGTTCAAGAGCTTCATCAACCAGTTTGTTCTGATCAGACCTTTTTTCACGTTTGTTCCGCAATCCATAGGCTACATTTTCCTCGACATTTAAGTGCGGGAAAATAGCGTAATTTTGGAAAACCATATTTGTTGGTCGCAAATTAGGCTCAATACCATCCATCGAGATATTATCGATAAAAACCTGCCCAGATGTTGGTTTTTCAAAGCCAGCGATTAGTCTCAATAGTGTAGTTTTACCGCAACCAGAAGGACCTAAAAGTGAATAAAACTGGCCTTCTTGAATGTCCAAAGAAACACCATTTACAGCATGAACGTCACCAAAGCTTTTAAAGACATTTTTCACCTGAACTAACTTACCCATCGTTTAAAATCCCTTTAATTTTACAATACGGACGTTTGTGTTTTTGCCGCTCTTCTTCGGAAATATTCACCAAGCGATAACAAAATTAACGAAACAAAGATTAGAATTGTGCCGAGTGCCATTGTCGCGGGCAATTGTTTCGGGAATCGAAACAATGACCAAATGTAAACTGGTAATGTTGTCTCTGTACCAGTTAAGAAAAATGCGATTATGAACTCATCCAAAGACAAGGTAAAACCGAGTAATAGGCTTGCCATTATACCAGGATATACAAGCGGCAGGATGATGCGACGAAAGGTTCCAAGTGGCGTTTCGCCAAGATCAAGGGATGCTTCCTCTAAGCTTATATCAAGGTTATTAAAGGCAGAATTCATAATGAGTATTGAGAACGGCATGATCAGGAGTGTATGGCCCAATACGACGCTCCATAAATTAAGAGGCAGTCCAAGCTGAATTAATACGATCAAGAGTGATACACCTACTATTATTTCAGGCAGAACTAGAGGTGCCAAAATGAAGGTTAGCGAAAACTGTTTGCCGGGGAAATAGTACCTACTCGCCGCGCGTGAAGCTAATATACCTAATATAGTAGCAAAAATACTTGATGATGCAGCCACAATCAGTGAATTTTTCAATGCTTCATGTAAAGTCTCTTGATATAGTAAGGCCTTGAACCAACCAGTAGTGAAACCTGATAATGGAAAAGCAATAATTTGGCTTGAATTAAACGAAAATATTGGAAGTAGTAATGCTGGGGCATACAAAAATATTAAATATGTGATAGCAAAGGTTTTGAGGTATTTATTTGAGCGGTTCATATTAGTACCTCCGTAAGTGTTTTTTGTTAATGAGAACAAAAACAATTGAGATAAATGCTACGATCACTAATGAGGAAACAGATAAAGCGGCAGCGAGAGGAGCATTATTTGCTTTAGAGAACTGAACCTGGATCATATTTGCGATCATTAGGCCATCTGTGCCTCCCACTAGTTTAGGTGTGATGTAATCACCTACAGTGGGAATAAAAATTATTAGCGCCGCACCAACCACACCAGGCATCGATAATGGCAGGATGACCCTAAAAAATTGTTTAATTGGCCCATCTCCAAGATCTCTACTTGCTTCCAGTAAAGATCTATCAATCTTTTCCAGGGATACAAAAATTGGTAGAATAGCAAAAGGTGCCCAACCATGCGTGAGCGCAATAATTACGGCATTTGAGTTATACAAAATAAAAGTTAGAGGTTCAGTTATCATCTCTAGCCAAAGCAGAAATGAATTCAGAACACCATTGTATCCCAGAATGACCTTCCACAAAAACATTCTAAGCAGGTAACTTGTCCAAAACGGTATCGTAATTAGAAATAACCAAAGTGCTTTTCTATTGCCACCATAAAACGAAATATAATAGGCCATTGGATACGCTAGTAAAACAGTAAAAAAAGTTACTGTTAGGGAAATGTAGAGAGATCTTGAAAACAGTAATTGATATACAGGCTGTGTAAACGCTTCGATGTAATTATTCAAAGTAAATGATTTGTCGAGAATTAAATAATCTTGTGTCCAAAAGCTTAAGAGGAACATCATTGTCAGTGGAGCTGCCAATAAAATGATGCTGAAAGCTAACGGAGTAGAAAGAAGTTTCCAGCCTTTTTTTGTTTCGTCTTTCAGTGTTAAGCTAAAAATTTTTTATCCCCGTTTTCATTCTTAATCAGCCTACAAATAATTGCTCGTCTTATCTGTCATTAAAAAGCCATAATGCTTAATGGCTTTAGTTCGTCAAGAAAAATAGATATAATTTGGTGAAGGAGTGTTTTCCAAAGCTTATAATGTTGGCATTATTAAACTGCTTTCTTGTTTTTCTAACTAAAGTAGTTCCCGCGAATATCTGATAGAAACGTCTACCCCTAATTTCATAACCTATTTCTCTACATTACAACTTTCGTTTAACTTTGTACTGCACAATAACTATAGGTAATGGGAATATTTTTTCGATCTTTATTTCTAGTGTATTTTGTACATGCAAATAACCATCAAATTGCTATAAAAAAATCTGTGCCTCTCATAGTGAGATTTAAGAATGATAACTCATGTTTGCCTAAAATAAAAAAATCTAAATTTTCACAATAAGATCAGCAATCAATTTTTGACTCACTATTTTGTAATGTTAAGGTGTGGTAACAAATAAATCTTCAAGGTAGGTAGTGCAGTCTGTGGAAAAAAACTTTGATGTAATAGTTATCGGTTCTGGTCATAATGGTTTGGTTAATGCTTGTTACCTTCAAAAAGCGGGTTTGAACGTTCTTGTTTTAGAAAAAAATGACTGGATAGGTGGTGCTGCGGTTAGTCGTGAGCTTCATCCTGGAATTTTATATTCAAACTGTTCTTATGTTTGCAGTCTTTTTAGACCTGAAATCATGAGAGATTTGGAGCTGCCAAAACATGGTCTGCAGATTGTTGCGATAGAGGGCGGTACGGTATTTACAAGGGATGGCGATTATCTTGCATCCTTTAGAAACTACCATGCAAAAAAACGAGAGTTAGAACGGTTTAGTGTAAAAGACAGTGAAGCTTATTCAAGATACTCTCGCGATATTCTAAAGCAGTGCAGATTTATTCAACCACTTTTAATGAGAACCGCACCAGATCCAGCGAGCTTTAAATTTAGAGATCTTTCAGAAATGCTTTATCTGTTGCGTAAAGTAAATGACTTAACTGCGAGTGAATTAGCTGATACCGTTCGTTTCTGGACTATGTCAATTTCAGACTTTTTAGATGAATATTTTGAAAATGACGTAATAAAGGCTTCTCTAGCAGTGTCCGGTATCATCGGCACAGCTTTGGGCCCGATGTCACCAGGTACCGCCTACGTGCTATTGCATCACTACATGGGCGAAGTTGATGGTTCGATCGGGGCTTGGGGCTACGCCCGAGGAGGAATGGGTGCTATTTCTAAAGCTCTGACCTCATCCTTTAGGGCAATGGGTGGAACGTTGCTAAATAATTCTGAGGTGGAAAAAGTTGATATTAGAGGTGCTCGAGTTAAAGGTGTGATATTAAAAAATGGGGACGAGTATTTAGCGCAAAATGTTGTTTCAAATGCTGATGTAAAGCGAACATTTTTGAAATTGACTGATCCCGAACATCTGCCACCAAACTTTGTAAAAAAAGTGAATAACTTTAAGATACGTGGCTCATCAGGAAAGGTAAATATCGCTCTTGATAGTATGCCGAATTTCCCTGTTATTTCAGATAATAATCCATGTTTAAAAGGTGATATTCATTTCACAGACAGTATTGAGAGGATGGAGAGAGCTTACGATGATTGGAAAATGGGAACTTGGTCTAGGGATCCGTTTTTAGATATGATGATACCTACTTTAACCGATCCTACCATGGCTCCTCCTGGCAAGCATTTTATGAGTTGCTTTGTTCAGTATTGTCCCCCTAAAGTAGGTGGCCAAAATTGGACTAAAGAAAATAAGGAAGCATTTGGAGAGACAGTAATTCAACAAATTGCAGATTATTCACCAGGGTTCAAAGATAAGATACTGCACATGGAAGTAAGAACTCCTAAAGAACTTGAAGAAGAGGTTGGTTTGACAGAGGGAAATATTTTTCAGGGCGAGTTAACTTTTGACCAGTTATTGTTTAATAGACCAATCCCAGGTTATGCCCAATATAGAAGCCCCATTAAAGGGCTCTACATGTGTGGTTCCTCTACTCATCCAGGGGGTGGTGTCATGGGTGCTCCTGGTCGGAATGCGGCCGTTGAAATACTCAAGGATCTTAATATGCCTGACTCCGACATTAGGGATGCTTATGAAGTCTTATGATGTTATTGTAATTGGAGCTGGACACAATGGTCTCATCGTAGCTTCAAAGTTGGCTTCTTCCGGAAGAAAAGTTCTTCTAATTGAAGCTGGCGAGACCTACGGTGGGATGGCCAGGAGTGAAGTTTTATTTGAAGGTTTCCAAGCGCCGGAATTGGCTAGTAATGCATTTGGTATTTCAAAAGATGTAGTGCAAGATTTGGGTCTCAGCAAATATGAGATTTTGTTTAATGAAGATGGTTTAAAGACCGTAGGCCTGAACACAGAAAATGAAAATGTTATATTTGGCAGTAGTTTTGGAAAAAGTATCGAGGGTATAGGAAAGGAAGAATTCAAACGATGGAAAGAATTAAGAGAGAAATTTTTTAATCAAAGCCATCTGTTTCAAAGATTGGCATCGCAAATTCCTGTAGGAGGTAATCACAAAACATTTGGCAGTAAAGTCAATTTATTTTTGACAGCTGCAAAATTAAGGCTGCAAGGTAGAGAACAATTTCAAGAACTTTTACGAATGATTACCATGTGCATCGCTGATTTAGTAGAAGAAGAACTTGAAACACCTTCTCTAAAAGGACTAATTTCATTTGACTCTACATTAGGTATTAAACTAGGGCCTAGATCGCCAACGTCATATCTAGGTTTATTGTACAAACTTTCACAAATTAAAGCCTCCTATCAAGAGAAATCATTGTCTATTCATGGCGGTGTAACCAGTTTCATTAATGCTCTGTTTAAGTCAGCTGAGGAAAATGGAGTGGATTTCGTCTTTAAGGGGAAAGTCAGTTCAATTATTATATCGGATTCCGTAGCGACAGGTGTAAAGCTAGAAAACGGGGTGGAATACTCTGCAAAAACAATTGTCTCCTCCATCAGTCCAGTGAACACCTTTCTTGATTTAGTCGGTGCTCAAAACTTGGAGACTGATCTAACAAGACGGATTCGAGCTCTTAGGTACTCGGGAAATACCAGTAAACTCAATATTATTTTGGAGGAAATTCCAAAGTTAAATAATTCTCAAAACCTAGATGAAAACTACCGATATGTTTATGCCCCTTCTCTAGCCTCAGTGGAAAGTAACTTTAATTCCCTTAAATATAATGAGCTTCCTTCTGATCCCAATTTTGAAATATATTTCAATAAGATTTCTTCCGAATCTTCTCTCAATGGAGCAGTTATGGCCTCCATTTGTATTCAGAATACGCCATATTCTCTTAAAGGTGGCTGGAAAAATTCAAAGGAAGTTTTGATGAAAAAGGTAATCTCAACAATTCAAAAATTGGCTCCTGATTTTAGCAAGGGTATTTTATTCAAAAGTCTTCTTCTTCCGCATGAAACTGAAAAAAAATATTGCGTTGCCGGTGGTCACTGGCACCATAGTGAATTACAAATAGATAGTCTCTATTCATTGAGGCCGACATTTGATGTGTCAGATTATTCCACCCCTATTGATGGCCTTTTCATTTGTGGAGCGGGCACCCATCCAGGTGGTAATCTTTTTGGCTTGTCAGGCTTAAACGCAGCTAAAAAGATCTTGCGAGAGAGTATAAAATGATACAGTCAAATGGGAAAAATGATAGGGATATAATATTTGGCAAACCACTTTTTAGGTCTCCCTTTTATGATTTTTTTGCTGCGCAGGAAACTGAAGGTAATTGGTATAATTGGAATGGATACAAATCACCAACAATTGTATCAGATCAGGAGTTAGAATATTTTTCTATCCGTTCAACTTGTAGTGTCTTCGATATTACTCCTTTAAATAAATATAGAATTGTAGGGTCACAGGCTGTAGAATTTTTAAACAAGCTTACTGTAAGAGATGTTGCTAAACAGAATGTTGCTACAGTTAAGTACACATTGTGGTGTGATCAGGATGGATTTGTAATTGATGATGGAACACTTTTTAGGATTTCCGATAATGATTTTCGCCTGTGTTCGCAGGAAAAGCATCTTCCTTGGCTGATTGATACATCGCATGGCTTTGATGTTGAAATTATTGATGAGAGTAAGCACGTTTGTGGAATATCTCTTCAGGGGCCCACTTCTGCCTCAATTCTCCGCTTACTTGGGGTAAACGGCATAGATAATTTGAAACCGTTTCATCTTTTTCAAACAAAAATATCAAATATCCCAATAATGATATCAAGAACTGGTTTTACTGGAGACTTGGGTTACGAAATTTTTTTGAAAAATAATGTGGCAAATAAATTTATTGAGAGAGTTTGGAACGCAGGCACCAATCATGGAATTACAGCGATTGGATACAACGCCTTAAATATGGCTAGAATAGAAGCAGGTTTTATAGTGGCTAATATTGATTTTATTTCGTCTGATCATGCAATAAGGCCAAATAGATGTAGACGCCCTGATGATCTTGGTCTCGGATGGATAGTTGACCTGAACAAAGGGTTCTTCAATGGAAGAAGGGCTATTATAAATAGTAAGTTGGAAGACAGTGAAGTTTTTAAGATTTATGCTTTAGAAATAGATGGAAAAGAGCCAGCCGAGGGATCAATAATATATTATAACAAAAAAGATGAGGTTGGTACTGTGACTTCAGCTATTTGGTCACCTATGACAAAAAAATCTATTGCTCTCGCTCAGTTGAAATTGGGTTCATCAAAATCAAAAAAAGACAATTTATGGGTCGAAATATATTCTCTGAAAGAGTTACAATATCATAAACTTATGAAGAAAGTTTCTATAGTAAAGCCACCATTTGTCAATTTATCAAGGAGATCTGCTTGCCCACCGGCTAAATGTTGACTTTTAAGATATTGACGGGTTTGGAGATTAGCTTTTATCGTTTTTATAAGTCTTTAGTTTTACTTTTACGATGTTACGATTATGTCGTTCACGTTTATAAAGTGAATTTAATGATTGTTTAATTGATCTTTATTTTTTTTAGCAAGCAGACTTTCGTTTGCCTGAAGTAATCTACCTCGATCTGGTTCTGGGCCTAAAAGAACGGGAAAGTGTTCTCTTAAAGCATCATGGTAAGCCTTAACTCCGTATTCTAGATCAGACAATATCACACCCTGGTAAGCACTTGAAAAAGCGGCTTCCCATGACCATTCGATTAATTGTTCGTCTTCTTTGCTTGTTATTCTGTCGATTCTCATGCTCAGGTATCTAGAAATTCTCATCTTGCGGTCTTCGTCTCCAAACTTATAGTTCGCTCCGCGTTGTATAGTCTTACCATTTTCAACTGGGTATTCTTGATAGAAAATTACAGAGTCGGGGTAGAGACCAAAAACTAAGTTTGGAAATACACCAAGATACAACCAACATTTTTTGTGTGCTTCGTCTAAAGTAGCTTTGGGTTGGAGCAATTTTTTGTAATTTTTTACACTCCACAGCCTACCATTGGTTGAACTAAATGAACCAACCGATCTAGAAACACCGCCTTCAAGAGGTTCATCGTAATAGTTTTCCCCAAATAAATCGTGTAACCCTGGATGCGCCATTGGTACATGATATCCTTCATTATCGACGTCACGTACACATTTCCAATTTGCATTAATTTGTTCTGTCCAAAATCCTTCTCCTGTGGGTTCAACATCTTCTAGATCATATTGGGAAATTTCATTTTCAAATTTGCGTAGAAATTTTGAAAGCGGCGGTTGTGGCCCAGGCTGAAATCTTACAAAAACAAAACCATGCCAAATATCCATTTCAAGTGGAATTAGACCATATTCTAGCTTGTCTAAATTAGGGAAAGATTTAGGCTGTGCAGCACCTCGCAAAGACCCGTCTAAATTATAAGTCCAACCGTGAAATGGGCAAAGTATAACTGACCTGCAATTACCATATTCTTCAGCTACAACCCTTGATCCACGGTGACGGCACAAATTATGAAATGCTCTTACTTTCCCATCTTTTCCTCTTAAAACCAGTGCTCTCTCACCAATCAAATCCCACGTTATAAAATCTCCCACGTTTGGTATATCATTACTGTGGCATACCAATTGCCAGTGACGCCGAAATAGCAAATCTTTTTCGGCGTCAAACATTTCTTGATTAATGAAACTCCAGGCTGGTAAACCAGTGCGATCCCAATCATTGGATAATTCTGGACTTTTGTTTTCCACTTATTATGCCTTTTTATGCAATGATAAGCTCTTTGCAATTGTAAGCAATTAAAAAATTAGAAAAATCAGATCCGTTAATAATACTTGATTATATAGCGTGTTTCTTTACTCAACAATAAATTGACTGAATAGAAAAAAAGTGTTCACTTGTATTAATCAAGGAGAGAAAAAATGATTTCAATAACACGTAGATTTTTAATAGCAGTCACATTTGTTTGCTCAGGTTTAATGATGGCTAGTGCTTCATATGCTGATAAGATCAAAGTTGCTGCAATATACACGCTCCCCGTGGAGCAACAATGGATAAGTAGAATACATAAAGCTCTGAATACTGCTGCCTCACGAGGAGACATCGAGTATATTTTTTCAGAGAACATCGCAAATACTGACTATGAGAGAGTAATGCGGGAATATGCCGAACAAGGCATGCAATTAATCGTTGGAGAAGTTTTTGGTCTAGAGCGTGCTGCGCGAAAAGTTGCCAAAGACTATCCTGAGACCGCTTTTTTGATGGGCTCATCTTTCACACCTGTTGCTCCAAACTTTTCTGTTTTTGACAACTGGATTCATGAACCTTCATATCTGTCTGGCATGGTTGCGGGGGCTGCTACAAAATCCAATTTAATAGGTATGGTTGGTGGGTATGCTATACCGGAAGTAAATCGTCTAATGCATGCTTTTATGGATGGTGCCCGCGAAGTAAATCCTGATGTCAAATTCTTAGTGAACTTTATTGATAGTTGGTACGATCCTCCAAAAGCGAAGGAAAGTGCTTTTGCTATGATGGATGCTGGGGCAGACGTTATGTATGCAGAAAGATTCGGTGTTTCTGATGCAGCAGTAGAGCGTGGAGTTAAAGCTATCGGAAATGTTATTGATACTTCAGGGGATTATCCTGGGACAATAATGGCGTCTGCTATTTGGCATATGGAAGCCACAATAGATAAGGCGGTGTCCCGCGTGGCAGACGGATCATTCGAGGCCGCGGACTATGGACAGTATAGTTTCATGGCTTACGGTGGTGGATCACTAATTATGGATGAAAATCTCATGTCTGCGGAAACAGCAGCTGCTGTAAAGGCGAGAGAAACAGAAATTTTGGATGGTCTTTTCAGGGTCAACGTTAACGACGCCCGTCCCACTTCTGATAATTAGAAAGTACGAGCGCTGGCTGCAACAGTGGGCAGCGCACTTCAAAAATGGAAGCATCGACTGTATTAAAGCTCAACGGGCTTGTAAAACGCTTTGGCTCAATTCTAGCGAATGATGATGTAACGCTTCACCTTCAAAAAGGAGAAGTTCTAGCGCTTCTTGGTGAAAATGGTGCAGGTAAAACAACGCTTATGAATATGTTGTTTGGTCATTATTTACCGGACTCTGGAAATATTGAGATTAGGGGTGTCAATGGTGATTTGGTCCCATTAGAGCTGGGTAATCCTAGTGCTGCTTTGGCTTCGGGAATTGGAATGGTCCATCAGCATTTTACTCTTGCTGAAAATATTACAGCTTTTGATAATATTACTTTGGGCGCCGAGTCGCTGTTTTCGTTGAGGCGCAATCAGAGAAAAGCTGAAAAAAAAATTAACAATATAATGTCTAACAGTGGTTTAGAGGCACCGCTCGACATTCCCGTGGGAAGACTTTCAGTAGGAGAAAGGCAGCGTGTTGAAATCCTTAAAGCATTATACCGGGATGCTCATATTCTGGTACTTGACGAACCAACAGCAGTTCTCACACCACAAGAGGCAGATGCTTTATTTTCCAATTTAAGACGAATGACTAACCATGGTTTGTCGGTCATTTTCATAACTCATAAAATGCGTGAAGTTTTATCTTTTTCAGATAGGCTTGTTGTTTTGCGCCAAGGTAAAAATGTTGGAAGTATGGAAACCTCAAATGCAAGCGAAAAGAAAATTGCACGCTTAATGGTTGGAAGTGAAACCCAAAAAGTATCTCCAAAAAGAATAACTCCTGGTAGTCCAATTTTATCGTTAAATGACATTTCTGTAGCCGGCCGGTCAAAAAGAGACTCTCTTCAAAATATAAGTTTAATATTAAAATCGCATGAAATTTTAGGAATTGCCGGGATTTCAGGAAATGGTCAAAATGTACTCGCTGATCTTATCTCTGGTTTGGCATCGCCTTATAAAGGCTCAATACTTTTAAAAGGTGTGGCCATTCAAAATATAAACCCTTTGAATATGATAAAATTGGGGTTTGGAAGGATCCCAGAGGATAGGCATCGGCAGGGAATAGTCGGTGGGTTAAGTGTTTCTGAAAATATGGTTATTGAGCGCTTGGATGATCCTCTAATTCAAAACTTTGGTTTTCTGCGTTCCTCCGTAATTAATGATAATGCGCAAACATTATCAGAAAAATATGATGTGCGAGGGCCAGGTATAGATCAAGCGTCTCGTTTATTATCTGGAGGGAACATTCAGAAGCTCATTTTGGCTAGAGTTTTTGAACAACAACCAGAGATAATTCTGGCTAATCAACCAACTCGAGGACTTGATATGGGTGCGGCGTCTGATGTTCAGAGGCATCTAATTGAAGCCAGAGATCGGGGTGGGGGCGTTATTCTAATTTCTGAAGATTTAGATGAGATCTTAGGGTTAGCCGATAGAATAGTGGTTATGAGAGATGGTAACTTAAATGATGTCAATTCAAGTAGCCGAGAGGCTATAGGCTTGATGATGGCGGGAGAGTCTGTATGATCCGCATCGAACCAAGGGAAAAGATATCAAACAGTAGCACGATATTCATACCGATAATCGCGGCTATAGTTTCTTTATTATTTGCGGCGATACCAATAATTTCAGCCGGCGCTAATCCCCTAATTGCTTATGTTGAGATGGCGAAGGGTGTTTTTGGCTCTGTTTTTGCTGTTTCAGAGATGTTGACCCGGGCTACACCGCTAATCTTTACTGGTCTTGCTGCGGCAATCGCTTTTCGGGCAAAACTTTGGAATATAGGTGCTGAAGGTCAACTTTACCTTGGCGCAATAGCTGCTGTGACTGTAGGGTCAGGTTTTTTTGATTTACCTGCTATTTTTTTATTACCTTTAATTATAGTCTTGGGAGCCTGTGCTGGCGCAGTAGGAATGGTTGCTCCAACATATCTGAAAGTACGTTTTGGCGCTGATGAGGTGGTAACAACACTTTTGCTCAACTTCATTATAATCATCTTTCTTCAAATGTTGTTAGAAGGACCTTTGCAGGATCCAATGGGTTTGGGGTGGCCGCAGTCAGCTCCAATTTTGGATCAGGGTATGTTTCCACCACTAATTGATCGAATGCGCGTTCATTCTGGTTTGATTTTAGCTGTTATTTTAGCTGTAATAGCCCATTTCATGATAAAGCACTCAGTTTGGGGATTTAAATTAAGAGCTGTTGGGGAAAACTCATCTGCTGCAAAGCATGCAGGGATAAACATAAATCGTTCACTCTTTGGAGTAGCCCTTCTTTCCGGGGGTCTTGCAGGGCTTGCCGGCGTGAGTGAAGTTGCCGGACTAAAAGGTTATCTCACTGCAGATCTTTCGCCTGGTTTTGGATATGCGGGAATAGTAGTTGCCATGTTGGCAGGATTATCTCCAATCGGTGTTATAATTGCATCAGTTTTTATTGCTTCTGTGTTTGTTGGGGCTGACAGCATGAGTAGGGCAATGGGGATATCATCTTTCCTAGCAGACTTAGTGGTATCAGTATCTCTTTTATGTGTGTTAGTTGGAGGGTTCATCGCAAGATTTAAAATTGTGCGTGCTGGTACTGGGACAAGATTTTATGATTGATATCCTCAATATTTTGCTTACGGATAGTTTTTGGGCAGCATCTCTAAGGATCGCAACACCCTTAATTTTTGGTGTGTTAGGAGCTTTAATTTGTGAGAGATCTGGCACCTTAAATCTAGGGATTGAAGGTATATTTGTTGTAGGTGCAATGTGTGGTTGGATGGCCACATGGTTAGGTGCTGGACTATGGGGTGGAATTTTAGTCGCATTTTTATGTGGTGCATTCTTTGGATTAATACACGCGCTACTTACTGTGCCACTCGGGCTTTCGCAGCACGTCAGTGGGCTTGGAATAACTTTGTTTGCTACTTCTATAAGCTACTTCACTTATCGAACAGCGTTGCCGGATGTTTCATCACCCCCAAGAATTGAGCCGTTTCAACCATTGGATATTCCTATACTTTCTGATTTACCATTTATTGGATTAGTTTTGTTCCAGCAAACCGCTTTAACTTGGCTCGCTTTAATCATGGTATTATTAGTTTGGTATGTGCTGAATCGTACAAACCTTGGATTGGCAATAAAAGCAGTTGGGGATAACCCGAATAGTGTGGATGCTCAGGGTTTATCAGTTTATGCAATTCGAATGTGGGCAATCGTTATTGGCTCAGCTCTGATGGCTCTTGGCGGGGCTTTTTTAACAATGAGCGCTTTTGATGCATTTTTCTTTGGGATGGTTAATGGTCGTGGATGGGTCTGTATTGCGCTCGTAATCTTTGCAAGTTGGAGACCGGGAAAAGCTTTAATAGGTGCACTTTTATTTGGTGCTTTTGATGCTTTGCAAGTAAGATTACAAACCGAGATGGGGGCCCTTGTTCCTGGGCAAGTTTTTTTGATGGCCCCATATGTTTTGTCAATTGTAGCGTTGGTGATAGCAGCAAGATCGGCAGACTATCCTAGAGCTTTATTGACACCTTGGTACAAAGGGCAAAGGTAAGGTTAGATGATGTTTGATTTAATGATAAAGGGCGTCAGCCTCACAGATGGCAGAGAGGAGTTTGATGTTGCCTGCAAGGATGGGAAAATAGTTGAAATTGCTAAATCTATTTTAGGGGACTCAAAGGAAACTATTCATGCCGAAGGGTGTCTTTTGTCACCACCATTTATTGATCCACACTTCCATATGGATGCAACTTTGTCATTAGGTACTCCAAGGCTCAATGTCTCAGGTACTTTGTTGGAAGGTATAAGTTTATGGGGTGAACTCAAGCCGCTGCAATCGATTGACGACATTATCTCTCGGGCTGTGAAATACTGCGATCTTGCAGTTGCCAAGGGTATAGGAGCTATACGTAGTCACGTAGATACTTGTGATGACGAATTGAAAGGCGTTCAGGCTCTTTTAGAAGTTAGGGAAAAAGTTAAAGGGTATTTAGATCTGCAGTTGGTAGCGTTTCCTCAAGACGGTGTCTTTCGGGACCCAACAGCACTAGAAAATACCAAACGGGCTTTGGATATGGGTGTAGATGTGGTTGGAGGCATTCCCCATTTTGAAAGGACAATGTCTGAGGGCGCCCGAAGTGTTAAATTGCTTTGCGAAATTGCTGCAGAACGTGGGCTAATGGTTGATATGCATTGTGATGAAAGCGACGACCCAATGAGTCGACATGTGGAGACATTGGCTTTTGAAACGAAAAGGTTAGGTCTAGAGGGCCGTGTTGCAGGGTCACATTTAACTTCAATGCATTCTATGGATAATTATTATGTTTCTAAGTTGATACCCTTGATGGCTGAGTCACAAATAAACGTAATACCTAACCCCCTGATTAATATAATGCTTCAGGGTCGGCATGATACTTACCCAAAAAGACGAGGCCAAACTAGAGTTAGGGAGCTACGCGACGCAGGCCTTACAGTTGGTTTTGGATCAGATTGTGTAATGGATCCTTGGTACTCTCTTGGAAAAGCAGACATGCTAGATGTTGCTTTCATGGCATTGCATGTAGGTCAACTCTCCAGTCGCGAGGATATGGGGTGGTGTTTTGATGCAGTAACTAAAAATTCTGCCAAAATAATTGGTTTAGAAGAATACGGAATTGAAAAGGGAAAGCCGGCAAACTTTGTTTTATTACAGGCAAAAGACAAGATTGAGGCTATTAGATTGCGTGCTCACCGATTGTTGGTTGTCAGAGATGGTCTTATAATTTCAAGATCTGATCCAGTTAAATATACATTACATAAGCCAGAAGGCGATATAGATTTTAATGAGATAAATTAGTAGATCTTCAGGCATTAAACGAATGAAGAGGAATTAATGGTAAAGCCAGTTATTGTTATCGGAGCTGGTATCTGCGGTATTTCTACGGCGATTTGGTTGCAACGCTCAAATTTTGAAGTTGTGTTATTGGATAAAGCCGAGCCTGGAATGGGGGCATCATACGGTAATGCTGGGCTCTTAGCCCAATGGGCAATTGTTCCGGTCAATGAACCATCGCTTTGGAAACAAATACCACGTTATCTAATTGATCCAATGAGCCCACTATTTCTAAAGTGGAGTTACTTACCTAAGCTAACTCCATGGTTGATAAAGTTTTTACAAAACGCAAACCGTTCAGATTCAAACAGAACCATTGAAGCTTTAATTCCACTTCTGACGGACTCCGTTGAACAGCATAAAAGTCTTACTGAAGGCACGGCTGCAGCTAATTGGATAGCGGACAGTAAGTTTAGCTATGCTTATAGATCTTTAGAAGACTTTCACAAAGACTCTTTTGGTTGGGAATGTAAGAAAAAAGTTGGAATGGTTCCTGAGATATTTACAGGAAATTTGGTCCAAGATGTTGAGCCAATATGTGGTTCATTTATTGATTGCTTAGCAGTAATTAGTGGGCAGGGGCACATTGTTAACCCGCAGGGTTATATTCGCGAACTCATGAAAGTATTTTCTCAAAATGGAGGAAAATTTATTAATGCCAAGGTAGAAGATTTTGGGTTTCAGAATAAAAAAATTTCTAGTGTGCACACTGACAATGGTAACTTTGAATGTGATAAAGCGATTATAACAGCCGGTATTTGGTCAAAGGAGCTAATGCTAAAGCTAGGCCTTAATATTCCGCTAGAGGCTGAAAGAGGATATCACGTAGTATATAAAAACGCGTCGATATTGCCTCGAAACCCGATGATGATGACAATAGGTAAATTTGGAGTGACGCCTATGGGAAGCGACCTTAGATGTGCCGGTACAGTTGAACTAGGTGGCATAAAACTTGGTCCAAGTAAGGCTCCAATTAAGTTACTTAGGCGACGAGTGGCTGAAGCTTTTCCAAAAATGTGTTATGATAAGACTGAGGAATGGTTTGGATTTAGACCAACTGCCCCGGATAGCCTTCCACTAATTGGGCAGCTCAAGGAGAGTGGTGTTTATGCAGCATTTGGACACCAACACATTGGAATGACATCTGGACCAAAAACTGGAAGGTTAATAGCAGATATAATTAACCAAAGATCTCCAAACATTGACATCTCAGTTTATGATCCAAATCGATATAATTTATAGGAGTATAGTAAGGGCGGCATGTCGCTGCATAGCTCAGATCAGTCCCATGCCATGCAAACGAATGGATAACCCTTACTGGCGTATGTACTTGGACAAATGAATTTGATGTTTTGCCTAAGTTATCCCATTATGACGCCAAGTGACCCTTGATGTAGAAAGTAAAATTTTTATGAAAAAACCTTGCATTTTATGTGTTGCAATCACTGGGTCACTCCCAACAAAGGCTGATAATCCTGCAGTACCAATTAGTTTGCAAGAGCAAATAGAAAGTACGCAAAGTGCATTTGAGGCGGGTGCAACAATCGCGCATTGTCATGTTCGCAATCAGGATCAGACGCCATCATCTGACCCCGAAAAATTTTCTGCATTGTTGGAGGGCTTAAAAGAACACTGTCCTGGTATGGTGATTCAATTTTCTACCGGCGGCCGCTCGGGCGCTGGAACTGAGAGGGGTCGAATGCTTCCTCTGGCTCCTGATATGGCGTCATTATCTGTTGGATCCAATAATTTCCCCACACGTGTTTACGAAAACCCACCTGACTTGGTAAAATGGTTAGCATCAGAAATGAAGAGATACAGGGTTACTCCAGAAGTAGAGGCGTTTGATTTAAGCCATATTTTGACCGCTATCAGAATGCATGGTCGAAATGAATTATACGGAAAGTTGTATGTTCAGTTTGTTATGGGAGTTAAAAATGCTATGCCTGCTGATAAAGAAGTTTTCGATCTATATGTAAAAATTATGAACGAAAGAGCACCCAAAGCGGAGTGGTGTGCAGCAGGGATCGGTGCTAATCAAATTATCGTAAATGAATGGGCAATTGCGGCTGGAGGCCATACAAGGTCGGGACTTGAGGATAATGTTAGACTTGATAAAAACACACTAGCACCTTCTAATGCGGCATTAATCCAAAGAGCATCAGAAATATGTGAAAAATATGAGCGCCCTGTTGCGACATGGCGTCAGACGCGCGAAATGCTAAATCTCCAAATAGAAATTTAGGTTTTCAGTTGAAGCCACCTATCACAAAACTTCTTACGTCAAAAAGTTTTCTCAATTTACCTGTCCTTTTAGATTGGTCAAATCTGAAGCACCAAGCCGTAGTTTTTGGGGCACCCTTCGGTAAACCTTACAGTACTGGTGAGTTTCCAAATAATCAGTCAACCGCTCCGGATAGACTTCGTGACGCATCATCACGAATTCTTGTTGATCCACATTCTGTAGATCTTGACCTTTCATCAGGCAGTACTCTTGCATCAATATCAGTTGCTGATGGAGGAAATATTCCCCTTAGAGATAACGATATTGATCGGCATTACTCTGACATAGAAGGTGCAGTGCGCTACTTAGTAGGCAGAGGCGTTTTGCCTGTTTCAATAGGAGGCGACGATGGAATAACTAATCCGGTATTACGAGGCTTGGACCCACTAAATGACGTAACGGTCATTCAAATTGATGCACATATGGATTGGAAAACTGAGCGATTTGGTGAAAGAGACGGATACTCGAGCCCCATGCGAAGAGCTTCAGAAATGGCTCATATTTCTGGAATACATCAAGTTGGTATACGTTCTTATGGAAGTGCTACAGCGCAGGATTTTAAAGATGCAAAAGATTGGGGAGCACAGATTTATCTTGCTAAGGATATCCATGAAAAAGGAATAGAATTTTTTTTGAATAAGTTACCTGAGGTAGGCAAGTTCTTTATAACTCTTGATGTGGATGGGTTAGATCCATCAATAGTGCCTGGAACCATAGCACTATCGCCTGGTGGCCTTAATTGGATGCAAATTTCTGCATGTTTTGATGGAATATCAAAAAAAGGACAGATTATTGGTCTGAACGTTGTAGAGTTAGCGCCCAAGAACGATATTAATCAAATTTCGATGATTGTGGTCGGTAGGTTGATTCTAAAATGTCTCATGCTCGAACTAAATAAATAGCTATATAATGACGGAAGTTTCAGTAATAATCCCAACATATAATAGAGCAGATTTTATCTCAGACTGTGTTCAATCAGTTTTGGCTCAAACGTTACCTGCGCGTGAGTTAATTATAGTCGATGATGGGTCCACAGATACAACTTATAAAATTTTAAGTGATTTAGGATTTAATTCTATAAGTACGCCTAAGACTGTTTTACGATATGTTTTTCAAGAAAACCGAGGGGTCAGCTCTGCAAGAAATTTAGGGATTAAGGAGGCAAGAAGTGAGTATATTGCTCTGTTAGATTCTGATGATCTTTGGTTAAAAGGAAAGCTAGATCGGCAGGCAATTGCGTTTAAAGATGATATACGAAACAGTCGGCTGTGTCACACTGACGAAATATGGATACGCAATGGGGTTCGTGTAAACCAACACAAAAAACATAAGAAACATGGAGGCAATGTTTTCCAAAGCTGTCTCAAATTATGTTGTATATCTCCAAGTTCATCAATGATGCATAGATCAGTTTTCGAGGACTTTGGTTTTTTTGATGAGGAACTACCAGCATGTGAGGATTATGACTTCTGGTTGCGGTATAGTTCAAAAGAGGAAGTAATTTTTATTGATGAGCCATTAATCATCAAAAAGGGAGGTCACAGTGATCAACTTTCAGGTGTGCATTGGGGAATGGACAGATTTCGCATATATGCTCTTGAAAAGATGTTAAATAAGCCTGATCTCAAATTGGATTACAGAATTGCGGCGATACGTGAAGTTATAATAAAAATGGATATTTTAATAAATGGATCTCAAAAGCGTAAAAAAATGGCTTACGCAAAGACTTTGCTTCAAAGGAAGCAATATTGGGAAGATTCATTAAGGCGCTGTTTTAATGATTGAACTGCCCGATATTCGAGACGTTGATCTAAAAATCTGCTGGGTGATAGCGTTAGAACCTGAAGCAAAACCACTTATTGATTTATTTGATCTACATCCACTTTCGAATAATTTAAACTTTCCTGTGTACATAAATCCAAAGAGTGGGCATGCTCTTGTGATATCTGGAATTGGGTCAAGTAAAGCCGCCGCGGCCGCTACCTATTTAAAAATGTTGTTTAATGTTCAGAGGTATGTTGCGTGGATCAACATCGGAATTGCTGGGTTTTGTGAAGAACCAATTGGGCAATTATTTCAAGCGATAAAGGTTCATGATACAGCAAGAAAAACGTCATATTTTCCAGGTTTTCGATTATCAAAAATAGTCAAATGCCAAACACTGCATACTGTTGCCCAGCCAGAAACAAAATATTCAGAAGCTGTACTTTTTGATATGGAAGCATCAGGTTTTTGTGAGATCGCCTCTATGTTTTCCTGTAATGAATTGGTATTCGTTTTAAAGATCGTATCTGATACACCAAAAAGTCCTGTGAGTTTGGTTTCAAGAGAAGCAATTACTCAATTGATATATCAAAATAAAAATAAACTTCGTGGAATAATTAGTCGCATAGAAAAATTAGTGAATGATGAGAAAAAAAGACTGCACGTACCAGAGGAGGTTTATCAATATTTTGAAAGGTATCATTTTACTCAGAGTAATAGATATAGATTTTTGCAAGCATATAAAAAATGGAAGTCTGCATTTCCCGATGGAAAATTAGCACGTACTCTAGCCGCGGG
This sequence comes from Paracoccaceae bacterium, assembly GCA_902631295.1. Lineage (GTDB taxonomy): Bacteria > Pseudomonadota > Alphaproteobacteria > Rhodobacterales > Rhodobacteraceae > Salinivivens. Next base: position 45,182 of record CACOXV010000008.1, read on the forward strand.
AAACTCCGCTTCAGAATTAATCTCTAATCTCGAGAGTGAGCTTTTCTTAGCAGTAAAAGACTGGAAGCTAAAATGATCGACAGTATTTTTGTGGAGCGTGAAGTCCTAGATCATCCAGTGGCACAAGAAATTTGTAAACGCCTGAAGCACGCCGATATTTTTGAGATTGAACGATATCAAGAAATGTTTAATCGGAGAAAACAGAACTTCCGTATTCAAAAACAAAACCCTGCTTTAATTTTAGCAAAAAAACACGATAATTTTGTTTTACCGGCACCATCAGGTTTTGGTATTGATGCACAAAAAAATTATTATTTTTCTCATATGTATAACTGTATCTATGATTGCCGATACTGTTTTCTACAAGGTATGTACTCTTCTGCAAACTACGTTTTATTTGTAAATTACGAGGATTTTTTTAAAGCAATTTCGGATACAATTTTTGAAAATAATAATAAAAGTATGACTTTTTTTTCCGGTTATGATTGTGACTCCTTAGCATTTGAAAAAATAACAGGCTTTGCAGAAAAAGCGTTAGAATTTTTTACTAATTTCAGTTCGGTTGAACTTGAACTTAGAACTAAGAGTATAGTTTCTGACACTCTTTTAAACAGAAGTCCTATTTCTAATTGTGTCGTAGCTTATAGTTTGGCTCCCAGTAATGTCGCAGCCATTTTGGATAATAAGGCCCCCAGTATAGATAGACGAATTAATGTTTTGCAAAAACTAGCCAAAAATGGTTGGTCCGTTGGTCTCAGGTTTGACCCTCTGATTTACTGCTCTGGCTGGGAAAAACTTTATTCAGAACTGATTCACAAAATATTCAATGATATAAACATTGAGCAAGTTCACTCTGTAAGTCACGGTCCCCTCAGATATCCTAAAGAAATGTATAAAAAAATTACATCTCTATATCCAGATGATAAACTTTTTTCATTTCCAATGGAGGCTAAGGATGGAATTGTATCATATGGCAAAGAAATAGAGGAAGAAATGTCTTCATTTCTGCAATTTGAATTAGAAAAGTATACAACAAGAAATAAAATTTTTCGTTGTTTGGTTTGAGGCTGGAGCTTGTAAAATTTGGAAAAAAGAAAAGCGATCGTTACCGGTAGTTCGAGCGGTATTGGAAAAGAAATTACTTCACTACTATTAAAAAGTGGGACTGATGTAATAGGTCTTGCACGCGATCACAAAAAATTTAAGCCAGATTTTGATGGTTATTTTCCTATTTCAGTTGATTTGTCGGATTTTGAAAAAACTGAGCGCATTATTCCGCAGGTTTTGCATCAACACTCTGAAGTTGACGTGTTAATTTGTAATGCTGGTTGTGGTGATTTTCGAACCTTGGAGAATTTTTCTGCTAAGCAAATATCTGATTTTTTAAATTTAAATTTAATATCACATATAATGCTTTGCAGACACTTAGTGAGTTTTATGAAGGCTAAGGGTAGTGGTGACATTATTATCATGGGTTCAGAGGCTTCTATAGTTGGAAAGAAAAAGGCATCACTTTATTCAGCCGCAAAGTTTGGTTTGAGAGGTTTTGCTCAATCAATTCGTGATGAATGCGGCAACTCTGGCGTGAGGGTTTGTTTAATAAATCCGGGTTTTGTAAGAACCCCATTTTTTGACAGCTTGAATTTTGAGCCCGGCAAGGATGAAAATAATGCAATTGAACCAGGTGATATTGCTAAAATAGTATGTGATATTATCGAAACTAGAAAGGGTACACTCATTGATGAAATCAATGTATCACCAGCATCTAAGACGATAATATTCAAATAAAGTATCTTAAGAGTTATAAATATATGCCAGCTATAAAATAATGCAAAACGGGTATGCAAAAATAGCATTGGTAAAACTTGCCGCAACGCAGCATATTATATTACAGAAAAACGTGATGCGTTTTTTAAAGTTTTTCACACGTTCCTCCCAATTTCGTTTGAAAGACTAAAGGATAGTGACCTACCTCCTCCCTAGGTCAATCTTTTCGATAAAGGCCCTTTTAAGAGGGCCTTTATCATTTTGGAGGCGTCGTTAGTCTATTGGATTTCTCCAGAGATATGGATAACAGTCGGAACTTTTGCGCTGAAAGCTGCAATTATATTTTTTTGTAGTTCTTTTTGGTTAGCTGGCTTTCTAGATAGCGCCCCATAGGATTCAGCTAATTTGCAGAAATTAGGGTTTAAAGCTTGAACGGAATTTGGAGCAATTTGCGCAGCCACCATGCTGTCCTCGATTGCTTTAAGTTTTTGGTTGTCCCAAATGAGAATTGGTAAATTAAGTTGCAATTCAACAGCGGTACCTAACTCCTGTATTGTGTACTGAAATCCATAGTCACCAGCTATAGCTATCGTGGGCATATTGGGTCTGGCAATACAACCGCCTATCGCAGCTGGCAATGCATACCCTAAAGTCCCAAATCCATAAGGATGATGCCAATGATTAGGTTTTTTCATATCCCAAATTTCTTTAGCCAAATATGCAAATTGCGTCATATCAGAATATACCATAGTATCTTCTGGTAAGATTTCCTCGACTGCTCTGACCACCTCTGATACCCCAGGAAACTCTCTTATTGCTTGTAAAGTCCATTCTTCACGTTTTTGCGATATAAGTTTAGGATCCCACTTTTCTGCACTATCTTGTCCATTGAAGTTTTTTAGAGATGCTTTAACAAAGTCTTCCACCTTCATATTTAGCTTAATATCCGCATTATGATGGTCACTGAGAACTTCAGGATCGGTATCGACACGAACCAGTGTACATTTGTGACCCAGATCGTATCGCCAGATATCAACTTCCGCTAGTTCTGAGCCCAGAACAACTATTAAATCTGATTTTGATAGCATACTTACAGTGTCTGGCCTAGCCAACGATGAGCCCATAAATAAAGGGTAAGTTGCTGGTATTAGTCCCCTGCCCGTAAAGCTTGTAAAACTGGCAGCACCAGTCTTTTTTATTAGCTTAAAAACGTCTGCTTTCTTTGCGCCACCACCTACAATAAACAGAGGCTTTTCAGAGTTTTTAATTAGCTTCGAAACCTCATTTATCTCGTTTTCGGCATATGAAAAAAAGTTTTTAGCTCTTTCACTGATTTCAAAATCAGGTGCGTTTTCTTCAAGTACTTTAATTGGGATTTGTATATGTTTTGGTCTGGGTCTCTTATCATGGAATTCTGTAAATGCCCGTTCCAATAAGCCATAAGCAGCCTTGTAATTTTGAGCTGTCTCAGACCAGTCACAAACACTACCGGCTGCACTCTCCTGATCCAGCATTTGGTGTAACTGTCCGCGTCGGTATGCTGTTTCGTCTAAGCACGAAGAAATAGCTAGGACCGGTATGCTATCGGAGTATGATTGCCCTAGTGCAGTTAAAACATTACAAATACCTGGTCCCGTAATAACATAAACAATTCCTGGTTTGCCACTGGCTCTGGCGTAGCCATCTGCCATGAAGCCAGCGCCCTGTTCATGTCTTGCAAGAATATGGATGAGCTCCGCTTCGTCAATGCCGCGATAAAGCTCTTGGTTGTGAACGCCGGGAATGCCAAATATGTATTGGACACCTTGGTTTTTTAAAAACCTTGATATTTGGACTCCGGTTGGTCTCTCCATATTAATATTTTCCTAAAAAGCAGTTTACACATCTTAAAGCTATACCTAAGCTTCTTTAATGCGAACCACTAAGTCAATCCATGTTATTTCAGCTCATGCGGAAGGTGAGGTAGGAGACGTGATTATTGGTGGAGTTCCGCCGCCACCCGGAGATACAGTTTGGGAGCAGAGTAAGTGGATTTTGAGTAATGGTTTATTGCGTAATTTCCTATTAAATGAGCCCCGAGGTGGCGTTTTTAGACATTTAAATTTACTTGTCCCTCCAAAGAACCCAAAAGCAGATGCAGCTTTTATTATAATGGAGCCAGAGTTTAATCCTCCGATGTCAGGATCAAATTCGATTTGCGTCGCAACCGTTTTGCTAGATGCCGGAATAATAGAGATGGTTGAACCCATCACTAGTTTCACGCTTGAGGCGCCGGGAGGTTTAATAAAAGTAAAGGCAGAGTGTTCTAACGGAAAGGCAGATAGAATCTATGTTAAAAATTTGCCTAGTTTCTCAAATGCTCTTGATTCAGTACTTGAGATCGACGGATATGGAGCTTTGAGGGTTGATACTGCTTTTGGTGGTGACTCGTTTGTGGTAGTGGACGCAGACAGTCTAGGCTTAAGGCTTTCTCCGGATGAAGCTAAAGATCTAGCGAAATTAGGAGAAAAGATTACTCAAGCCGCCAACGAGCAATTAAACTTTTATCATCCCACCTATTCTGATTGGGATCATTTTTCGTTTTGCCACTTTTGTGGCCCATTATTGCAAGATAAAAACGGTAAAAAATTTAAATCTGCGGTAGCAATAAAACCTGGAAAAATTGATAGGTCGCCCACAGGGACAGCCTTGTCAGCTAAAATGGCAATCTTACACAAGCGTGGGAAAATAAAAATTGGGGAGCAGTTAACTGCAAGTTCTATTATTAATTCAGAATTCACTGGTCAAATTTTAGGATTAACTAAGGTCGGAAGTGTGGAGGCTATTTTGCCGGAAATTAGTGGTCGTGCATGGATTACGGGTACCCATCAGCACATGCTTGATCCGGCAGATCCATGGCCAAGCGGTTATCGTATTTCAGATACCTGGGGTATTTAAATTATTTAGAAATATTTCTAATAATTGGCATTTGTGTGTCTTCTTATCCATGAGATAGTCACATAAAAAACACCTATAGAAAGTGTGAAAATAGGCAGGCCTAAACGCATATTTATATCTAGCAAAAATCCAGCAACCCAAGGCCCCATCAAATTTGAAAGTTCAAAAAGTATTACAAATCCAGCGTTTGCTGCAACAATTTCCGCTCCTGAAAATCTCCTAGATAACATTGCAAGGCCAATCGAATAGAGAGCATAAACTAATCCTGCAGCAAGAAATCCAAAGATAAGGGTTGCGAATATGGATCCTAAAAAGAATGGGATCAAGCTGGCAAATATGAGGCCTGCACAAACAGTTATTACGCCAACTTTCCGAAGACCGTATTTATCGGCTAAAATTGCAACAGGGTACTGAAGACTTGTTGCACCCAGTGCCATGGCCGGCACGATAATCAACGCTAGAACTGGTGCAGCATCGGGTGTGCGAGTTATCATTGCGGGAAGAAGACTAATTAAGGCTAAATCTACACTGCCGACTACGACACAGGCAGAAGCTACAGTTGGGGCTCTTTTGATCAATATGAGTGGCGACGCGGAGTGTGTTTGAGTGTCTTTAGGTTCAACGCCTTTGAGTTTTAATATTGGGATTGCAGCTAAAATCAGAAGACCACCCATAATTATAAATGGAATTATCGAAAGAGCACCAAATAACCAAATGACGACGGGTCCAATAGCAAATCCTATTGAAATAGCGGTAGCATAAATTGCCATCACACGGGTGCGATATTTTTCAGCTACAATGTTGGCCAGCCAAGCTTCAGTCAGAACCCAATGTAGACCTAGGCCAAGGCCACTTACAAACCGAAAGACAAGCCACAAACCGTAGTTGTCCGTAAAGCGGAATGCAATTGTCATTATAGCTGCAACGATTAAGCCGGCATTAATTGTCACTATATATCCATATTTCGCAGCCAATTTTGGTGCAAAGTAGGCGCTGGACACAACGCCAAGAGCAGCAGCTCCACACACTATGCCAATCCTTTGAAAAGATATATTGAAAGTTTCCATCCATAGGGAAATTAGTGGGAGATAGCCACCAAACGCTGCGCCAAGTGCTACGGCTGATAAAGATATCATTACCATGCCAGGAGCGGTCGTTGCCTCACTTATTTGTCGGCGTATCTTTACAGCTATGTTTTGAATTTGACTTATCCAGCCCACTCACCGTTTCGGAAAACTGGCACTGCAGTTCCATCGGTTTTTACACCATCTACATTTATTTCGCCAGATCCAATCATCCAGTCAATATGTATCATACTGCTATTACCGCCTCTTGAGATGATCTGATCCTCACTCAGTTTTTCGCCATCTCTAAAACATTTAGAGTAACACTGACCCAACGCGATATGACTAGCGGCATTTTCATCGAACAAAGTGTTACAAAATAAAAGACCACTTTGCGAAATTGGTGAACTGTGAGGAACTAAGGCCACCTCTCCCAAACGCCTTGCACCTGCATCGGAGTCTAATACTTTCAATAACACTTCTTCACCTTTGGATGCATGAGCTTCAGTGATACTTCCAGATTCAAATTTTACACAGATGTTATCAATTAATGTTCCTTGATGAGATAGAGGTTTTGTGGAGCTAACCGTACCTTCAACTTTCAGGCAATGCGGTGTGGTAAAAACCTCTTCCGACGGTATATTTGGATTACAAATAACACCATTTTTCGCGAGAGATGCACCGCCCATCCACTCGTGATCATCTGCGAGCCCAACAGTAAGGTCAGTGCCTGGCCCTGAAAAATGTAGGGAAGCAAAGTTTTGCTGGTTTAACCAGTCTGATCGTTTTCGTAAATTTTTGTTATGCTTAGTCCACGCGCCAATAGGATCATTGGTGTTAACGCGCGAAGCTGAAAATATAGCCTCTGAAAGTTTCTTTTGAGCTTCTTTCTCTGGCAAATCTGGAAACATGCGTTTAGCCCAAGCTAACCCAGGCCATGCTATGATATTCCAGTTTATGTCAAAGCGCGTAATTCTCTCTCTGGCCGGCGTCAATGCCTGAGAGTTTGCCTTATTAACTCTTCCAACTTTCTGAGGGTCTTCATCTGCAAGCAACATTGGGTCATCCCCAACAATTGAAAGTCTTGCAGTATCATTGTCGAAAGCTGCTCCCATTCCGTCATAAAGCCAATTAGCAGCCTTATCAAACGATGCATCAAGTGCATTTCTGTAACGTGATAATACCATCTCTGGGTCTGAAAATATTGGAGTAATAACCCCCGCACCAGATTTGTATGCATAATCAGTTATTTTTCTAACCAGGGGTAAGGCTTCTAAAGGTGCAGTGATCATTAAATCCTGACCTGGTCTTAAGGCCAAACCCGTTTTAACAGCAAGTTCTGCCAAACGATCAATGTGAGTTGGATCTATAATCGAAGTCTCTGACATATCTTTACCTTTAGTTTTGTGTCTATGGTGCATGAATAACCGTTACGTTGATAACTATTACTTATCAATGCACTTTCAAAAAATTATGATCTTTAAGCTGAAATTAGAGCTAAATATTTACAAACGAATATTCAGTGGCAGACTGCGCCACGCGGCCTATTCCACCTTTCGGTAAATGAAAACCAATAATCAACATATCTTCATTTGATATTCGATTTAGTAGCTTCTGTCTTGTTTGAGCTGCCTCTTCCGGATTTTGGTCAAGTCCACTTAGCCAGTTTGGTCTTTTGAATGCAACATGATGGTTATTTAAAGCATCTCCGACTATTAGAGCAGATTGCGAACCATTGGCTATTTCAAAACTCATGTGGCCAGGCGTGTGGCCGGGTGTCATCAATGCCAGTACACCTGGTATCGGCTCATCTCCATCATCAAAAAATTCTATTTGATCTTGTAATGCTTCAAACCGAGTTTTAGCACCAACGGCTGTCTCTACCCTGCTCTCATCAACTTTATTAACTGTTTCTGGATTCCACCAATAATCCCATTCTGTCCTGCCAATATGATACGTGGCATTTGGAAATAACAAATCATCAAAATCGTCTAGGACACCCCAGATATGGTCTGGATGTGCATGAGTAAAAATGACGTCCGTAATATCTTCAGGCGCAAGTCCCCTCTCGTCCAAGCTATCTACAATGGCCCCCATACCATCCAAAAAGTAAACACCGGCACCAACATCAAATAGAATTTTACGGTTCTCTGTTTCCAACAATGTTACGTTACATTCCCTAACTAATTGTTCTCGTGAAAGAGATAATTCATTGATTATCAGTTCAAGTTCAGACTTAGGCATTGTGTCGAAGGTCAACCCGGCTGGAAGTGTAATATGTCCGTCACTGACCGTTGTGATCTTTGTCGTCCCGAAGTCAATCTTAGTGTACGCTATGCTCGGTAAAGCTAGTGATAATGGCAGGCATGACGCGGCTTTAAGAAATGAACGTCTTCTAATCATAGTTTTTCCTGAGCCAATAATATTCTCTATTTGGAATATGTTTGATAATTTAATCTTCAGCAAGTTATTTATTCCTATTTACTAAAATAACCTCCTTGGGTCCCCTGAAGGCCCAACCTTTAAATTCGACTGATTTTTTTAAATATACATTGGAGAAATGTGAAAAAAATAAAGGCAGTGCTACTTCTGTGATCAGAGTTTTAGATATCCAAGCACCTGCACAGAAGTGAGGTCCAGCACCAAATGAAATAGACGGGCCATTATCTCTTGAGATGTCAAAGTAATCTGGGCTCTGAAATATAGCCTCGTCCCGATTTGCCGACCCGAACATGAAAAAGATCATGTCATTTTCATAAAACTCAACGTTTTTATAGATAAAATTTTTGGCTATGCGTCTGGGAGACATACCAATTGGAGACATCCATCGTGAATATTCCTCGAATGCTTGCAGCCATGTTTTGGAGCCTGATATTATTGAATCCAGCTGGGAATGATTTTCTAGTAAGGTTCCAATTGTTCCCGCAATAGCATCACGTGGTTCATTTTGACCTCCAGAGATAGCAAGTTTTATATTCGCTCGTATTGCATCCATAGATAATCCCGCCTCTAGTTGACTGGACAGCAAAGATGGTGTGTCATGTAGTTTAGGGTCTTTCATCTGTGCATCGATGTGCATATCAATCGATCGAGTACAATCTTCACAATTTTTTGTTACCACAGGGTCGCTAATGTAGTTAGAGCAACCGTCAATCATACCTTGGCTCACCCGATCCATTTCAATCCATTTCATTTTGCTCAAACCGGTTATAAGTTTCAAAGCTTCTGCTGATACTTGTGTGGAGAATTCAGAAACAATCTCTAATTCTTTTTTGTCGCCAATTTTTTTTATAATTTTAGTAGTTTTTTCAACAAACTTGTCCTTCCAAAAATTTTTAACTGTTTTTGGAGAGACCGTTGGGAAAATTGCTTTTCTCTCACTAATGTGGGCGTCTCCGTCTTTTCGCATCATATTTTGCCCCATGAGCTTAGTCATTAATCCATTCGGCTGCACAGATGAAAATACTTCCACATTCTTTTCACAGATGAAAATATCCTGATGCTTTAAAAACAGCGTTGCATTAAGCTGTGGTACATACGTAATTGGTGAGTTTGTTCGAAAAAAACCTAGGATTGGATATGGATTACTCTCAAAGGTCTTAAGATCAATATCTTGAACAGGTGCAGAACTCATAGAAGTTCCTTAAAATATCTTTTAATAACCAAATTCATTAGAACATTCTTCGTAAGATAAGTTTGGTTTGTATTCTTTACACCAAGCAAGTCCTTCAGCATCCTCTGTTGCAGGGTTTTCAATTTTTAAAATACTTATTGCAACCCATATAAAGGTTAAAAGAAAGATTAACCTAACTGGACGAAAGATTAACTTTATCATCCACCAAATCATTTTTTTACCTTGGATTATTTTGTGAAAAAAGCCAGACTTATGTTTCAATTGAGTGTGAATAGATTTGGAACTTAGTCAAACGATTGGTGAATACTAATTCGTTTATTAGGGGGTAATTCAGTGAAAACAGCAATAGTAGCTGGAGCAGGGATAGTTGGTGTGTCAGCCGCCATATGGTTGCAAAGATTCGGTTACCAGGTAAAATTGATCGATCGCACTGGCCCAGCGTCTGGCACCTCTTATGGGAACGCTGGTGTTTTGGCCTCAGGTTCTATTATTCCCGTAACAATTCCAGGCTTAATTTCTAAGTCACCGAGCATGCTACTGGATCCGAATAAGCCACTTTTCCTAAAATATTCATATTTACCCCGCTTAGTGCCGTTTCTTTTTAAATATCTAAGGCATACAAATATTGAGCATGTTGAGACTTATGCTGCTGCAATGTCTCAATTGTTGTATGATACCGTAGACCAGCATAAATCTTTAGCAAAGGGAACTGGAGCGGAAAAATATATCCAAACTACTGATTATTTGTTTGGCTATGATACAGAAGAAGCTTTCGAGAAAGATCGTTTCGCATGGGACATTCGTAGTAGACTAAAACATGATTTTGATATTTTAAAAGGGGAAGCACTACAAAGCGTTGATCCAATCTATAAAGATGCATTCAAAGTGATAGTGGTTAACCGTAACCATGGTAAAATTAGTGATCCTGGCAAATATATAAAAGAGCTTTCAAAATATTTTGAGAATAATAACGGAGAAATAGTTCGAGCGAATATTAAAAGTTTTCAGCAAAAAGATTCAATGATCGTTGGTTTGGAGACTGACAATGGAGTGCATAAGGCAGACCATGTAATTTTTACACTGGGACCATGGTCTGGGGATTTATCTAAAAGGCTTGGTCTCAATATACCTTTTGAAAGTGAACGCGGGTACCATATTGAGCTTATAAATCCTTCAAAAATGCCTCAAAATTCAATGATGGTTTCCTCTGGAAAATTTGTGGTAACCCCTATGGATGGGAGAATAAGATTAGCTGGACTTGTAGAATTCGGTGGATTGAAGGCCGGAGCATCTAAAGCACCGATAGAGTTACTAAAGAAAAATGCTTTAAAACTCTTTGCTGATATACAATATGATCATATTACAGAGTGGTTGGGTCATCGTCCAACAACAGCGAATAGTCTTCCGTTAATAGGTCGTGTCAAAAACTTTAAAAATGTATTTGTTGGATTTGGGCATCAGCATGTGGGCTTGACAGGGGGTGCTAAAACAGGTCGTATTATAGCTCAGTTGCTAGATGAACGAGAGCCAAATATTCAATTATCGTGGTTTGACCCAAATGAATATGCTTAAGCGATCTGCAACATAACAAAAATTGGGAGGAATTAATGGAGTTTAAGAATTTAGCCGCTGCTTTTGCTTGCGGTACATTTATAGCAGGTGCTTCAATAGCAGAAGACTGGGATATGCCAATGGCCTATTCCGCCACCAACTTTCATTCAGAAATGGGCGTAGTTTTTGCTGACAAAGTCCGCGATTATACCAGCGGAGAGATAAATATTACGGTTCATCCTGGTGGATCCTTGTTTAAGGGAGGTGAGATAAAAAGAGCTATACAAACGGGGCAAGCCCCTATTGGCGAAAGGTTTATGTCAGCTCATGCTAATGAAGCTCCGCTTTTGGGATGGGACAACTTGCCGTTTCTTGCCACGACTTATGAAGCTAACAATAAGCTATGGGCAGCCGCCAAGGATAAAGTAAATTCACAATTATCCGACTTGAACCTCGTTGCTCTTTATACGTGCCCATGGCCAGGCCAAGGTTTTTATTTCAACAAAGCGGTTAATTCTTCAAAAGATACTCAGGGTGTCAAGTTTCGCTCTTACAACTCTGCAACCGCGACTTTTGCTGAAGAGTTAGGAATGGTTCCAGTGCAAGTTGAGGCTGCTGAACTTTCGCAGGCACTGGCGACTGGAGTGGCAGAGTCATTTATTTCATCTGGATCTACCGGATACGATAGAAAGGTATGGGAACATTTATCACACTACTATAAAGTAAATGCTTGGTTACCTCGTAACTACGTAATGGTTAATAAGGGTGTTTGGGAAGGTTTGAACTCTGATATGAGGGGTGCTATCCAAAAAGCTGCAGATGAAACTGGAGCAGCATGCTCTGCCAAATCTGCTGAATTAGCGAATTGGTATTTTGAGCAGCTTGAAGCAAATGGAATGGCTGTAGAAGATGCAAGTCCAGAATTTTTGGCTGAGCTACAGGCGATTGGAGCAAAGATGACTTCAGATTGGTTGGCATCAGCGGGAGCAGATGGTCAAGCAATATTGGATGCTTACAAATCAAATTAAGCTAATATAAAATGCCCCGCTAAAAGCGGGGCATTTTAAAAGGAGGCAGAAAATGAGAGATTGGCAGCCTATACTAGGGCTCCCTTTGTGGTTCTGGCTCTTTATTTTGCCAACGCTATTTGCGCTATTTTGTCTGTTTAATCCCACTAAAGCAAAAAGACTAATGTCTCCAATTTGGCCTTTATTGGATAAAGTCTATTTGGGGTTTGGTATTTTGTCTGCAATTTTTATGATTGTAATTCTACTTTTGATTATTGGTCAGATGGTTGCGCGTTGGACTAATACGGTCTTTCCCGGAGGAACAGAGTTTGCTGGATATGCGATGGCATGTACATCCTTTTTTGCTTTGGCTTTCGCTTTAACCCAGGGATCCCATATTCGTGTCTCTATTTTTCTCAATATAAACAATTTTTTAAAGTTTTGGTTAGATGCCTTTGCTATGCTGGTGTCGGCTTGGACTGCAACATACTTTGCGCGATATGCAGTCAAAACAAATTTTCTATCTGAAATTTTGAACGATAGGACACAAGGCTTAGATCAAGTTCCTGAATGGTTGCTTTCTATTTTTTCTATGATTGGCCAATGGCCTTGGGAGTGGAGCAAAACTTGGTCAAGCACGACCTCTGAACTGGTTTATACACCTGTATGGTTTCCACAAATAGCAATGTCCGTGGGAACAATTTTGCTAGCGGTTGCAATTTGGGATCACCTTTTTCGTTTACTGGCTTACAGAGAAACGCGTATTTTTCGGGAAGCAATCGAATGACAGAACTTTATGCCATAATCATTTTTTTATTCGTTTTATTTCTGCTTCTAGGCAGCTCTGTTTGGGTTGGGTTGGCGCTTATGGGAGTCGCTTGGGTGGGTATGGAACTTTTCACAACCCGCCCAGCTGGCGATGCAATGATTACTACCATTTGGACGGGAGCAAGTAGTTGGACCCTTACGGCTTTACCACTTTTTATTTGGATGGGGGAAATACTATTTCGAACAAGATTGTCAGAAGATATGTTTCGAGGACTATCGCCCTGGATGCGGTTTTTACCTGGTGGCTTACTGCATACAAATATAGCAGGATGTACCATATTTGCTGCGGTTTCTGGATCTTCTGCTGCAACTTTGAATATGGTAGGAAAAATGTCTATACCTGAACTTCGTAGTAGGGGATATCCGGAATACATGATTATTGGTACGTTGGCAGGCGCGGCGACACTCGGCCTAATGATACCACCCTCCTTAACTTTGATTGTTTACGGTGTAACCATTAATGAGAGTATAACTAAATTGTTTATGGCTGGTGTGTTCCCGGGACTAGTTCTGGCCGGTTTATTTATGACTTACATAGTTTTTTGGCATTTTTTTGGAACCGGCGATCGGCCACAAAAAGAGCCCTCTATGTCTTTTTCTAAGATGATAAAGGAAAGTCTATTTCTGGTGCCAGTAATGGGTTTGGTCGGTGTTGTCATAGGGTCAATGTATTTAGGATTTGCTACCGCTACAGAAGCTGCAGCAGTTGGAGTAGTTGGAGCATTGATATTGTCGGCAGCCCAGGGGTCTCTTAATTGGTCAACATTTTCAGTTAGCCTTATGGGGGCCACTAAGACATCTGCCATGATTGCCTTAATTCTTATGGGTGCCGCGTTTTTATCACTATCTATGGGCTTTACAGGTCTGCCAAGAGCCATGGCAGAGTTGATTGAGAGTTATAATTTATCGCCGGTAGCTCTAATTGCAGTTCTTACAGTTTTTTATTTAATTCTTGGTATGTTTATGGATGGGCTATCTTCTGTTGTTCTCACAATGGCAATAGTGGAGCCAATGATCAGGACAGCCGGAATTGATCTGATCTGGTTTGGTATTTTCTTAGTTGTCGTTATCGAAACAGCGCAGGTTACTCCCCCAATCGGTTTTAACCTTTTTGTTTTGCAGGGTATGACGAAACACGAAATTGGTTACATTGCTAAGACCGCTATTCCAATGGTTGCGTTAATGTTGTTAATGGTTGTGATCTTAGTCATTTTTCCAGAGTTAGCTACATGGCTACCAGAAAATATACGTCAGCGGAATTAAAGTCTTGGGTCGTGTCAGTATACTCCAGCTTGATACAAAATTTTTGCGAATTCCTGGCGATATTGGAAGTGAGAAAACATTTATTGAACCACCTCAGCATCTAATAGTCGAGGGCGCTACAGCAAATAAGGTAGTTACATCTCGACCGGAAAATATTGATATCACTCCCTTTTTGGACGCCGCGCAATCTGCGACAGGTGATATTCTGACAACTTCGTGTGGTTTCCTAGCTCCATTTCAGAAAGAACTTCAAGAAAACTTAGATATTCCCGTTGTTGTATCATCAATTAATCAACTGGCTGATATGAGTAAAATTTATTCACCTGAGCAAGTTATAATTTTAACTATTGCTGCAGATAAACTCTGTACTAAGCATTTGCCGAAAGCACTTTGGAAGTACTCTAAGTGCATATGTGGCCTGGAAAATTCCAGTTATTTTCAAAAAGTTATCTTTGAAGATATGGTGATGTTTGATGAGGCAAAAGTAGCAGATGAATTGCTTAAAGTTTTTAAGCATGCTTGTAATGAAAATACGCGAGCTTTGTTGCTAGAATGCACAAATATGCCGCCATACAAGGCACATTTGCAGCAATTCAAAGATATTAAGATCTTTGATATTTTGTCCGCAATTGAAACGCTATTACCGAACACGGTAAACCCGGCATATTTGTAAAACTGATATATTTTATTGTGCCATACTTAAAATAATATACGCTCCATTAAAGTAATAGTTGAGCTTGAGATCATATGATTAAAAACACTGAAGCAGCTGTTCTTTATGAAACAAATTCAGATCTAGTTGTGGAGAATTTAAAATTAGCGGCTCTAGGACCAAAAGAAGTTTTTGTTCAAATGGGAGCTGCGGGTGTTTGTCATTCTGATGTTCATGTGATTAGTGGCCAGGCTAACCAGATACTGCCATGCGTTCTGGGCCATGAAGGTGCAGGTCTTGTCACTTCTATTGGGAAGGAAGTAAACAACGTGAGTGTGGGCGATCACGTTGTTCTTAGCTGGCTGCCATACTGCGGAAAATGTTATCAATGTGTTCGTGGGAAAACACATTTATGCAAAGCCTATCAAAAGCCAGTTGGCAATGGAACACTATTGGATGGCTCTTGTCGATTTTCTAATTCAGAGGGGCCAGTTCGGCAGCTTGGTTCACTTGGATGTTGGTCTGAAAATGTTGTGGTACCTGAAGTATGTTGCGTGCCAGTAGCTAAATCTATTCCCTTTGAAATTGCCGCGCTTCTTGGTTGTGCTGTAACGACTGGTGTTGGTGCTGTCTTAAATCGAGCCAAGGTACAAAACGGGGAAACAGTAGTTGTAATAGGGGCGGGAGGTGTTGGTTTATCAGTAGTGATGGCGGCTAAATTGAAAGGAGCCTCACAAGTTATCTGTATTGATCAAAATATTAGTGCGCGAAACCTTGCAATAGAATTGGGTGCCACGGATTTTCTTGTTTCGAAGCAGAGTGAAGATATTTCTAAAAAACTAATGGAGCTAACGGGTGTGGGTGCTGATCATGTATTTGAGGCAGTAGGTAAAAGAAAATTGCAATCTGATGCGATTGATTATTGCTGTTCAGGTGGTACTGTGACTTTTGTCGGTTTGGACAGCGAGGATGCGACAATTAATCTAAAAACTACTGCCATAACTAGATCAGAAAAAACAATATCCGGTTCGATATATGGTTCTGCTTGCACCCACAGGGATTTTGCTCTTTATGGTGAAAAATTCCTAGAGGGAAAACTACCGATCGATTTAATGGTTAATCGGCGGTACCAGCTCAGGGAGATAAATATTGCACTCAGTGACATGTTGGAGGGAAAACCAGGAAGAGGCGTAATTGTTTTTGATCATTAAATTTGAGCATAAAGTTAGACCATAAAAATTGAGCTTTTATGATCATATAATTGTTGGTGGTGGCATTTTGGGTGCCTCAATTGCCTATCATATTTCTAAAAAATCAAATGATACTATTCTGGTATTAGAGAGAAATGATTTTGCGAGTGGTGCCTCTAGTCGCTCCGCTGGATTAGTGCTGCAGGGATCTACTAAAAAGTCAAATATCCCTTTAGCTAAAAAAACTGTCGAAGTGATTTCGCAATTAGAGTATGAGCTCGGAGAGAGTGTAGAGTATCATGAAACGGGAAGTTTGCGTTTAGCGTCATCTGCTGAAAGAGTTGATGAATTGAATTCTATGATCGAAACGGCGTCTCTTTTCGATGTAGATGTGTCAGTACCGAGTGACCAAGATATAAATAAAATGGCCCCTTGGTTGAACCAAGAAGAGATCCTAAAGGCTGCATTTTTTCCTTCGGATGGCTATCTCGATAGCTATCGTTTAACCTGGCATTATCTCAAAGCGGCAAAGAATAATGGTGTTAAGTTCAATTCCAACTTAGCCGCCACAGAGGTCATAATTGATGGATCTAAAATTTGTGGAATTGATACTGCGAATGGAAAAATTTTTTCCCCTAATTTGATACTTGCTGGGGGTGTTTGGACCTCTTTATTTGCATCTAAGATCAAGGTGCCGATTGCAACAGCTCCAGTTCGTAGCCATTACTGGCTAACTGAACCCGATCTTGATTATGGTAGAGAGGGTTCAATTACAATTATGCCTGATGTTTCTGCGTACACACGCCCAGAATTGGGAGGCTTATTGCTTGGTGTTCAGGAGAATGAATGTGCTGTTTTTGATGCAAGAAAACTGCCAGAGGATTTACAATATTTCTCTCCCACGCTTGGCGAAGATCACTGGGACATATTACTGAACTCTTATTCTGATCTTTCTCGGTTCTTCCCTAAAATAGAAAGTGCAAATTTTTCCAGCTATATCAGTGGTCTCTCTTCATATACTCCAGATGGAGAAATTATTTTAGGTCCTATTCCAGAAATTGATGGGTTATATGTAGCAGCTGGGGACTGCGGTTCAGGTGTTAGTTTGTCTGGCGGAATAGGGTTTATTATTTCGGAAATTATTTTAGACGGTAAATCTGATCTTTATAGTTCGTCATTTAAGCCTAATAGGTTCGGTAAGGTTGATCCATTTGATGAAGAATTCTTAAATAAATGTGCGATGGCTAGATCAAAAAAATCAAGAAAAATGAAATAATTTTTTTTTTTGTTACAGAATCATGCGATCATATTCTAATCTTTGGAATATTACGCATTTTGAAGAATAAACAACTAAACCACATTGGGGGTACAAAATGAAATTTAACTTTGGATTTTTTAAATCGTTAGCGGTTGGATCATTGTTAGCTACATCCGTATTTGCGGATACAGAGCTCACTGTTTACACGGCTGTAGAGGCCGAAGATCTTTCTAGATATGCTGCTAAATTTAACGAAAGTCATCCAGATATTAAAATTAACTGGGTTAGAGATTCTACAGGGATCATTACAGCAAAACTATTGGCCGAAAAAAACAATCCACAAGCGGATGTTGTATGGGGTCTAGCTGGTACTTCGCTGCTTCTGCTCAAATCAGAGGGAATGTTAGAGCCTTACGCTCCAGCTGGTGTAGAAAAGTTGGATAGTAAATTTGTTGATGGTGATAATCCACCTGCTTGGGTTGGAATGGATGCATGGGTTGCTGCAGTTTGCTATAATACTGTCGAGGCGGGAAAAGCTGGACTAACACCACCAACCTCTTGGAAAGATTTGACGGATGCTCAGTACGCAGGCCATTTGATTATGCCAAATCCAAACTCATCTGGCACAGGATTTTTAGATGTATCTAGTTGGCTTCAGTTGTTTGGCGAAGAAGGTGGTTGGGAGTATATGGATGCCCTTCATGAAAATATCGCAAGGTATACTCACTCAGGCTCAAAACCCTGTAAATTAGCCGCTGCTGGGGAAATTCCAATCGGGATTTCATTTGCTTTCCGCGGTGCGAAATCGAAAGCAGCTGGTGCTCCATTAGATATTATTGTTCCGTCTGAAGGTGTTGGTTGGGACATGGAAGCCACCGCTATTGTTGCCGGAACATCGAAACTGGAAGCGGCACAGAAGCTTGTAGATTTTTCAGTAACAAAGGAAGCTAATGAAATGTACAACGAAGGTTATGCAGTTGTTGCTTATCCTGGCGTAGCAAAACCTGTTGAGCATTTTCCTGAGGGATTAATTGAGGCGATGATTCCAAATGACTTCGAATTTGCAGCAAACAATAGAGCGCGTATTCTGAAAGAATGGCAGTCACGCTACGACGGCAAGTCTGATCCTAAATAAGAAATTTTAGTCAGGCAGTAAATTTCTACTGCCTGACTTTTTTGTTGTCTAAATTTATGGATTAATAATAATATAAATTTAAGGAATACATCTTGGAAGGCATTAAAGACCCGCAATCCTCGTATCTCTCAATAAAAAATCTTTGGAAATCATTTGGAAGCTTTACGGCTCTTAAGGATGTATCCTTAGATATAAAAGAGGGAGAATTTGTTTGTTTCTTGGGTCCCTCGGGATGTGGAAAAACAACTCTTTTACGAGCAATAGCTGGATTAGATCTGCAAACAAGTGGCGCAGTAGTGCAAGGTGGAAAAGATATTTCTAATTTTCCCGCCTCGGAGCGTGATTATGGAATTGTTTTTCAATCATATGCTTTATTTCCCAATCTTACTATTGAGAAAAATATAGCATTCGGGCTTGAAAATACTGGGCGTTCCAAAAATGAAATTAGTGAACGGGTTTCTGAGTTATTAGATCTAATCGGACTTCCAGATCAAGGTCCTAAGTATCCCGCTCAGCTTTCCGGTGGTCAACAGCAAAGAATTGCTTTGGCCAGGGCAATAGCATCAGGCCCTGGTTTGTTGCTGCTTGATGAGCCACTGTCCGCTCTGGATGCCAAAGTACGTGTGTATTTGAGGCATGAAATAAAAACTCTACAACAGAAACTTGGTGTTACAACCATAATGGTCACCCATGATCAAGAAGAAGCTCTGTCAATGGCTGACCGCATTGTTGTTATGAATGAAGGAAAGGTAGAGCAAATAGGTACGCCCAATGAAGTTTATTGTAAGCCAGAGACCTTATTTGTTGCAGATTTCATTGGGGAAATGACGCAATTCAGGGGCACAATAAGTGGCAAAAATTTGGTAAAAATTGGCAACACTGAATTAAATACGGTGGAGCACCGGTTTGCTAACGGCCGTGAAGTCTCAATAACCATCAGGCCGGAGGATATAATACCATTGGGCGCTAAGCTTCCAACAAAGTCAGGCAAGAACGTGTTTTCTGCTCAGCTTGTAGAAATGGAGTTTTTGGGTTCATTTTGGCGTTGCAAATTGAAGAGTGATGAATTTCCGGAGGCTTTGGTTACGGCAGATTTCTCAGTAAACGCAGTCAGAAGATTGTCTATAGAGCCAAAGCAAATTTTATGGATTGAATTACCCTCTCAAAGCATTTTAGCTTTTGATGCTCAAGCGGCCTGAATATGAATACGGCTAGTATAGACAATACAGTAGTCAGACCAAAAGGGCTAGTAAAAGCTAAACTCAGCCGAGACGATATCATCATGCGTGGAGGTATGATTGTTATTGCTCTATACCTTGTAATTAGCTTGGTATTTCCTCTTTATTCAATGTTTTCGAAATCATTTTCGACTTTTCAATATGATTTATCAAAATTTGAAGTCCAAGTTAGTGATGACGCGGGTCAATTTTCTCCTAAAATTACAAACCTTCAAAATTTAAATGAAGATTTAAAGGCTATCCCGGATGAGGAATTAAGTACAGGTTCTGGCGGCCGACTAGGCGTTACAATATTTTTTCCCGACTTCAGTTTCCGCAGCCCAGTTATGTATCGTATTCGGAATGTTGATGGGCAGGGGCGATTCCTAGTGGGTTCTAAATTAATGACTGGGACTGATTGGCAAGAATTGGATAGTAATACTTTTCGCCGCGTACAGTTACGGCCTGTTAGATCAACGGGTTTATCGAATTTTATAAATTATTTTTCTACTCCAGCTTTGTTTAAATCAATTCAGAATTCGATATTTATTGCGATAATTAGTACAATAATCACAGTAATCTTAGCGTTCTGGTTTGCGTATGCACTGAATAGAAGCTGTATGCGGTTCAAGGGCCTCTTTAGGCTTATTGCAATGGCTCCGATACTTGTCCCCTCACTACTCCCCGGGATTGCTCTTGTCTATCTTTTCGGGGCACAGGGTGTAATGAAAGGCTTATTATTTGGAGCAAGTATTTACGGTCCTATAGGTATAATCATAGGTTCAGTATTTTTCACCTTTCCACACGCATTTTTAATCATATCTACCGCATTAGCTATTTCTGATGGTCGTCTTTATGAAGCTGCTATTTCTTTAAAAGCGTCGCCTTGGAAGACCTTCTGGACCGTTACTATACCTGGGGCAAGGTACGGTATAATTTCAGCAGCTTTTGTTGTATTTAACCTAGTAATTACGGACTTCGGGTTGCCTAAGGTAATCGGTGGTCAATTTAACGTTTTAGCTGTGGACATTTATAAACAAGTTATAGGTCAACAGAACTTTGAGATGGGGGCAGTTGTATCAGTAGTTCTAATAATTCCGGCAATTTTAGCCTTTGCAATAGACCGGGTTGTCCAAAGTAAACAAGTGGCTCTGCTCACTGCTAGGTCCGTTCCATTTAATCCCAAACCAAGTTCGAGGGCTGACTTAATCTTTACTATTTATTGTGGACTTGTTGGATTATTTATAATTGGCATGTTGGGTATTTGCCAGTTTGCTGCCCTAATCAAGTTCTGGCCATATGATCTAAGTTTAAGTTTAAATAATTATCAGTTCGATAAAATGGATGGTGGCGGTTGGGGTGCCTATTATAATTCAATCAAAATGGCTTTATTGACAGCTTTAATAGGTACGTGCGTAATATTTTTCGGAGCGTACTTGGTTGAAAAATCAAGCGGATTCAAAACTGGTAGAGCGATATTTCAGATGTTTGCCATGTTACCAATGGCGATACCGGGTATGGTGCTAGGGCTTGCTTATATATTCTTTTTTAATAATCCCGAAAATCCTTTGCATATAGTATATGGAACAATGACCATTCTTGTCATTTGTACTGTAACACATTTTTACACAGTTTCACATCTTACGGCCGTTACCGCTCTTAAGCAAATGGACAGTGAGTTTGAATCTGTCTCAGCATCTTTGAAACAACCCACATTTAAACTGTTTTCTAGAGTGACGGTACCCGTATGTCTGCCAGCAATCTTGGATATTGCAATCTACTTATTCGTTAATGCAATGACTACAGTTTCTGCAGTTGTTTTTCTCTACTCGCCGAAAACTTCATTAGCTTCAATTGCCGTACTCAATATGGATGATGCTGGTGATATTGCTCCCGCCGCAGCGATGGGCATGATGATTTTTTATACAAATATATTTGCCCGGGTCATACATCTTACTTTATCCAAAGGTGTTTTGAGGCGTACCCAGGCATGGAGGTCTAGTAACTAAGTTGAGAGACGCAGCTTCCCTCTACTTTTTCAGAAATTTTTTTATTAATTCTTGACAAATTTTGTATTTAGAACTGATAGTTAGTGATGATCCACTTCATTAAATATGTAGATGCTTTCAATTACCGTATAGGCCGATTTGCCATGTATGGCATTTTTCTAATGATGGGTATTTTGCTATGGTCATCGATCTCCAAAACATTTTTTAACCCATCACTTTGGACCCTAGAAATGGCTCAATTTTGTATGGTTGCGTATTATATGTTGGGTGGGCCTTACTCTATTCAGATGGGGTCTAATGTACGGATGGATTTGCTATATGGGGAGTGGGATAATCATCGGAAGGCTCAAGTTGATGCAATAACCATAATATTTTTGATCATTTACCTGATATTTATGATTTGGGGAGGGTGGGAAAGCTTTATGTATTCCTTGAGCTATGGGGGAGAGCGCAGCTCCTCGATTTGGCGTCCGTATATTTGGCCAATAAAACTGATCATGCTCTTTGGACTCTCATTAATGCTACTTCAGTCAATATCAGAATTTTTCAAAGATATTTTACGCATCAAAGGCCATGATTTTGGAGAAAAGAATTAATGTCATATGAGATAATTGCTATTTTAATGTTCTCAACAATGATGTTGATGCTCCTCACCGGTCAGCGGGTATTTGGAGCTATTGGTTTTGTTGCAGTTGTAGCTGCTTTTTTTCTGTGGGGAGATAGAGGTGGTTATGATATTGGATTTGCTGCAGCTATTAAACTAATGAAATGGTATCCTCTGTTAACATTACCGATGTTTATTTTCATGGGGTATATTCTCTCTGAATCAAAAATAGCAGATGATCTCTATAAGATGTTTCATGTTTGGATGGGCGGTCTTTCGGGGGGCCTTGCAGTTGGCACTATTGGTTTGATGGTGCTCATTTCAGCAATGAACGGTCTTTCTGTGGCGGGTATGGCAATTGGAGCTACAATTGCACTCCCTGAATTGCTTAAGCGCGGTTATGATAAAAGGATGGTTACTGGAGTAATTCAGGCTGGGTCCTCTCTAGGAATACTGGTTCCTCCTTCAGTCGTTCTGGTGCTTTATGCTATGATTGCTCGTCAACCTGTGGGTCAACTTTGGTTGGCAGGAGTGATACCTGGGCTCATGATGGCGGCTATGTTTATAATTTATATTGCAGTACGTTGTCGTATTAACCCGGCACTTGGCCCAATTCTTCCAGTTGAGGATCGGAATATTCCACTTCCTGTAAAATTAAAACTTCTTCGCGCCGGTCTGTTACCTTTATTTATATTTTTTGCAATGATGATCCCATTCATCAATGGGTGGACATCTTTAGTTGAAAGCTCTGCAATTGGAGCAATTGCGGCTTTTCTTGCCGCAGTAGTAAAAGGGCGCATGACGCGCGACGTTTTTGAAAAAAGTGTACGCAAAACCCTTGGCATTTCATGCATGTTTATGTGGATTATTCTGGCAGCTCTTGCATTCGGAGCAGTCTTTGATGGTTTAGGGGCAGTAAAAGCTATTGAGAGTCTTTTTACAGAACAGCTTGGTTTGTCCCCATGGGTTATTCTAATTTTGATGCAGCTAAGTTTCATTATTATGGGTACCTTTTTAGATGACACGGCGATGTTAGTAATCGTTGCACCATTGTATGTGCCCCTCGTTGGGGAATTGGGTTTTAATTTAATTTGGTATGGAGTTCTTTACACAATTACTACACAGATTGCTTACATGACCCCACCATTTGGGTATAATCTATTTCTGATGAGAGCTATGGCTCCTCCAGAGATCAGTCTTAAAGATATATACACTTCTATTCTGCCTTTCGTGATAGTAATGGTTTTTGCGCTGACAGTAATAATGTTATTTCCAGAATTAGCGCTTTGGTTGCCAGGAGAGGTGTACGGAAATTAATTTTAAGAGATCCCTGTGAAAGGGACGAAAGTAGAGGAGAGTATCAATAAAAAGGAGTATATCATGACAACAAGACGTAAGTTTTTAACCACAGCAAGTATAGGCGGTGCAGCGGCACTAGCTACGCCTGCAATAGTCCAAGCTCAAAGCACAATAAAATGGCGTTTTCAAACGTATGCCGGCGGTGCACTTGGAGAACATGTAACTAAGCCAGTAATTGATTACATAAACGCTAATTCTAATGGAGAGCTGCAGGTAGAGTTATTCTATGCAGATCAAATAGTCCCAACTGGTGAGCTCTTTCAAGCGTTGCAACGAGGCACAATTGATGGCGTTCATTCAGACGACGACTCAATGGCGTCACCAACTCCATTGCGTATGTTTGGAGGGTATTTTCCATTTGCAACCAAGCATATTTTAGATGTTCCAGTTCTATTTAATCAATATGGATTAAAGGAAATTTGGGAAGAAGAGTATGCAAAGGTAGGTGTAAAATGGATATCAGCCGCAGGGCAGGATCCTTGTAACTTCAATACAAAAAAGGAAATCACAAGTGTAGGCGATCTAGACGGGTTAAGATTATACTCATTTCCAACCGCAGGTAGGTTTCTAGCGAAATTTGGTGTGGTGCCGATGAACATTCCTTATGAAGATGCGGAGGTAGCAGTGCAAACTGGTGAGCTTGATGGAATGGCCTGGTCAGGAATTACCGAAGATTATACTGTGGGTTGGGCTGATGTTACGGATTATTTTCTAACGAATAATATTTCCGGTGCTTGGATTGGCTCATGGTTCGTAAACGAGAAGAGATGGGCTGACTTACCAGATCACCTTAAATCGGTAGTTATGGCGGCAACCGAAGCCGGACATACATATCGTAACCAATGGTATTGGGGTGGTGAAGCGGCCCTACGTGCAAACGGTGATAAGCTTGCATTACGCTCAGTTCCTCCGGCAGAATGGGCAGAAGTTGAAAACGCTGCCAAGGATTTTTGGGAAGAAGTCGCTCAAGAAGGTGAGGTGCATCAAAAGATTGTAAACATCTTTAAAGAGTACAACTCCGTCATTAATCAGGCTGGAGCTCCATATAATTTTGAGTAAAAACTAATAAATGAGCGCCCTGAAGCTTGGGGCGCTCTCCAATAGGGAAGAATGATAATGACCGGAAATTTAAAATTTAAAGATCTGGAGTCGGCCGTTGGCGACGGCAGTATTGATACTGTGCTTGTATGTTTTGTGGATATGCAAGGAAGGCTGATGGGTAAAAGATTCCACGCAAAACACTTTATTTCTGAGGGATATAAAGAAACCCATTGTTGTGATTATTTGTTAGCTACTGATATAGAGATGGGTACACCAGATGGATATGCATCTACGAGTTGGGAAGATGGTTATGGCGACTATACGATGAAGCCAGACCTTAGTACCCTACGTAGTATCCCATGGTTGGATGGTACGGCTATGGTCATCTGTGATGTCCTTGATCATCACACACATGAGGAAGTAAGTCATTCACCCCGAGCTATTCTAAAGAAGCAGATTAAGCGTCTTGAAAAAATTGGCCTTGATCCCATGATGGCTACAGAATTAGAATTTTTTCTTTTTGAGAAAAGCTTCAAAGAGATACAGGAAGATGGTTTTCGGGAGCTAACGCCCATTAGCGCCTATAATGAAGATTATCATATCCTTCAAACTACAAAAGAAGAACATATCATGCGCCCTGTTCGTAACTGTTTATGGGATGCTGGTATACCGGTCGAAAACTCGAAAGGTGAGGCGGAGACGGGTCAAGAAGAGCTGAATATAAAATATGCGAATGCACTTAATACCGCCGAGTATCATACAATTGCCAAACACGCTGTGAAGGAAATTGCCTGGAGTAAGGGGCATGCAGTTACTTTCCTACCAAAGTGGCATCACGACAAGGTGGGTTCTTCGTCACACGTTCACCAGTCACTATGGAAAGACGGTAAAAATGCATTCTATGATCCTAATGATAAATTGGGAATGAGCCTGTTGATGAAACATTATATGGCAGGACTTCTGCAGTACACATCAGATATTACATTTTTTCTTGCTCCTTATGTTAATAGTTACAAGCGCTTTGCTAAAGGAACATTTGCTCCTACTCGTATTATCTGGTCGGTAGATAATCGTACGGCTGGTTTTCGTTTGTGTGGAGCAGGAACTAAGAGTGTCAGAATAGAATGTAGAATCGGTGGTTCGGATATGAATCCCTACTTAGCGATTGCCGCCCAAATTGCTGCTGGATTGGCAGGAATAGAAAATAAGCTAGAGCTAGATGAGCCTGCTAAAGGCGATGTTTACCAGGGTGACACAAAAATGATTCCTGAAAGTTTGCGTGAGGCAAAGTTCGCTCTGGCTCAATCCGAAATGCTAAAATCTGCTTTTGGAGAGGGCGTCGTAAAACATTATTGTAGAGCTGCTGAAGTTGAGTTGGAAGAATTTGATAGGGTTGTGACGGATTGGGAAATAGCAAGAGGCTTTGAAAGAGCGTGATATTATGAATGAAATAACATGTATATCACCGATTAATGGTGAAATATTTGCTAAAAGAAATACCCTTTCATTAAAGGTTGCACAGGAAAAAGTTCAACTCCTGCGTGCAGCACAAAAAGCTTGGTCGGCTCGCCCATTAGCTGAACGTATATCGTTGGTTATGGAAGGTGTAGACGCTGTAGGCAAAATGAACGATCAGATCGTACCAGAGCTAGCCCAAATGATGGGGAGGCCAATTAGGTATGGTGGTGAATTTGGGGGGTTTAAAGAGCGCGCTCAATATATGAGTGAGATAGCTGAAGAAGCGTTGCAAGATATTGAGATTAGCAATGACTCCAGTTTTAAGCGTTATATAAGACGAATACCTCATGGATTAGTTTTCGTCGTCGCACCGTGGAATTATCCTTATATGACGGCAATCAATACAATTGCTCCTGCGCTAATTGCAGGAAATGTCGTAGCATTAAAACACGCAACCCAAACCCTTCTGGTGGGTGAGCGCCTCGTTGACGCTTTCATTTCTGTCGGTATCCCGAAAGATGTATTTATTAACATGTATTTAGACCACGACACCACGTCTCGTCTTATTGAAGATAATTCATTTGATTTCGTTAATTTTACCGGTTCTTTGCGAGGGGGCATCGAGATCGAGCGAGCAGCAGCTGGAACTTTTACGCCTGTTGGAACAGAACTTGGGGGTAAAGATCCCGGGTATGTCATGGAAGATGCGGATTTAGATGCAGCAGTGGAAACACTAATAGACGGTGCAATGTTTAATTCTGGACAATGTTGCTGTGGAATAGAGCGAATTTATGTAGTCGAGAGTCTTTACGAAAAATTCTTACAGAAAGCGATAAATATTGTCGAAAATTATAAGCTTGGCAATCCGTTGGAGCCTGAAACTACTATTGGGCCTATGGCAAATAAACGATTTTCTGATGAAGTAAGATTACAAATTAACGAGGCTGTAGAGTTAGGTGCAACGGCTCATATCGAAGTTTTTAAAAATGATGATGCTGGCACCTATGTAACTCCACAAATTTTAACAGGTGTTAATCATAATATGCGAATTATGAAAGATGAAACGTTTGGTCCTGTTGTCTGTATTATGCCTGTGTCCAGTGATGAAGAAGCTATTTGCTTGATGAACGATAGTGAATTTGGTTTAACTGCGAGCCTGTGGACAAAGGATGTTGGCCGAGCAGAAAAAATTGCAGATCAAATTGAAACAGGGACAGTATTTCTAAATCGTGCTGATTACCTTGATCCAGCGATTTGTTGGACTGGTTGTAAAAATACGGGTAGTGGTGGTGGTCTATCGATCATTGGTTATCATAATCTTACACGGCCTAAATCTTACCATCTGAAGAAAGTAACGAAATGACACTAATTGGAAATTGGTCATATCCTACACAAATAAAATTTGGCGCTGGTCGAATAAGGGAAATTTCTGATGCTTGTAATCAAGCAAATATTAAAAAACCACTTCTGATTACTGATAAAGGTTTGAGTAATCTTCCAATAACATCCAGAACTTTGCAGTTAATGAAAGAAGCTGGTCTGGGCGAAGCTATTTTTTCGAATGTTGACCCAAACCCTAATGAGAAAAATTTAGATGCAGGTATAGCTGCATTTACAGAAGGAAATCATGATGGCGTAATCGCCTTTGGAGGAGGTTCAGGCTTAGATCTAGGGAAATTAGTTGCTTTTATGGTTGGTCAAGATCGCTCAGTTTGGGATTTCGAAGATGTATCTGATTGGTGGACGCGTGCAAAGTCAGACGCAATTTTTCCTATTGTTGCGGTTCCAACAACTGCTGGAACTGGATCCGAAGTTGGAAGAGCTAGCGTTCTGACTAATTCTGTTACTGCTGAGAAGAAAATTATTTTCCATCCACAAATTTTGCCAAAAGTTGTCATTTGCGATCCAGAGCTAACCGTTGAAATGCCAAAATCAATAACTGCTGGTACCGGTTTGGATGCATTTGCACACTGTGTAGAGGCATTTTCGAGCCCACATTACCACCCGATGAGCCAAGGTATCGCAGTGGAGGGAATGCGACTTGTCATTGAAAATCTTGGGAAAGTTTACTTGGACGGAAGCGATGTTGAGGCTAGAGCAAATATGATGTCAGCGGCATTAATGGGTGCGACAGCTTTTCAAAAAGGACTTGGTGCCATTCATGCGCTCAGTCATCCAATTGGCGCTATGCATCATACACATCACGGAACGACTAATGCGGTTTGCATGCCAGCAGTGCTTAGATTGAATGAATTAAAAATTCAGCAGCGTTTTGACTCAGTTTCAGGTTACCTGGGTATAAAAAATGGGTTTTCAGGTTTTAAGGCTTTTGTCGATCAGTTTAATGCGTCACTTAATATTCCGTCAAATCTAGGTGATTTGGGCGTTGAGAACCCAGATTTAGAAAAGCTTGTAAATGGTGCTTTAAGTGACCCAAGTTGTGGCGGCAATCCTGTGGAATTAAACGAAACGAATGTACGGGCATTGTTTGAAGAAGTGCTATAGTATAGAAAGCATAAAAAGTTTTTGACTTTCTACTGAACGACCTACCTTTAAATAGAGCCACTTCAAGGGAAGCGACCAGCTTGGGATGAAGTGCAGATCTTTGGGTGGGGAGTGGAATTATGTTGGTCCTGCCCAAAGAAACTAGGTTAATTTAACATCGATTTCTGCAATTTTAGTAAGAGTAAGATTTTGCCCTTTACTTTACCCTTACTGGAGGGTTTATCATATAATTAAAGGAGCGTAAATTGGTTGAAATAAGCAATATAACTGGAATAAATTGGCGTTGTAAGCATACTTGGCGGCGATCATCCTATAACACGATGTGGTGCTTGATTGGCTGTTCCATAGGTGATTTTGGGACAATTGCATATTTTCAATTTTCGGGAATTGAATGGCCAGTGATGGCTATTATGACGCTCGCGATAATAAATGGTTTGATTACTTCAATAATATTAGAGACAGTCATATTATGGAGGCAAATGGAGCTAAGTAATGCCTTCAAAACTGCAATTGGTATGTCACTAATTTCAATGATAGCAATGGAAGCAGCCATGAATATAACAGACGTTATCTTAACCGGTGGTGCTACTCTTACTTGGTGGGTAATACCTTTTATGCTTACTGCAGGATTTTTAACGCCTCTCCCATATAATTATTGGAGATTAAAGGTTTTAGGTAAGGCGTGTCACTAACTTTTGTTTGAGTACTTTTAAAATTAAATTCCCTATTACACGGCTTGTGTCGACGAACCACAAGTTGTAAGCAATGCGCGAAGTTTAAAATGGAGAGCTGAATGTCGAAACTGGTTACCATTTTTGGTGGATCTGGTTTTGTTGGGCGTTATGTAGCACAACGAATGGCTAAGCAAGGTTGGCGTGTAAGAGTTGCAGTCAGGCGTCCCAACGAGGCGCTGTTTGTTAGGCAATACGGTGCTGTTGGCCAAGTTGAACCTGTACTTTGTAATATCAGAGATGATGCCTCTGTTACAAAAGTAATTATTGGGGCTAATGCAGTTGTGAACTGCGTTGGAATATTATCGGAAATTGGTAAAAATACGTTTAAAGACGTTCAAGCATTAGGTGCAGAGCGTGTCGCCAAAATTTCATCAGAGAATGGAGTGGTAAACTTTATTCAGATATCAGCAATTGGTTCCAATGAAGGGTCATCAAGTAATTATGCAAGAACAAAAGCATTGGGAGAAGCTTCGGTATTGAAGTATTTTCCGGATGCAACAATTCTACGGCCTTCAATTATATTTGGACCAGAAGATCAATTTTTTAACCGATTTGCACAAATGGCAACTTTATCTCCATTTTTGCCTTTAGTTGGGGCTCATACTAAGTTCCAACCGGTATATGTTGGGGATGTGGCGTCTGCAGTTGAAAAGGCACTTTCAGATTATTCTATTTCTGGGATTTATGAATTAGGTGGACCAAACATTGAGACTTTTTCTGAATTAATGAAGCGCATGTTGGGCGTTATCCAAAGAAGGCGCCTAATGTTGAAGGTGCCATTTTTTGTGGCAGGTATTATGGGAAAATCTTTAGATTTACTTAAAGCTATCACTTTTGGTCTATTTCCAAATAACATATTAACGCAAGATCAGGTAAAAAATCTCCAAATAGATAATATTGTATCGACAGACGCAAATGACTTATCAGATCTAGAAATTCGGCCGACTGCTATGGAAACTGTCTTGCCAGAGTATCTTTGGCGATATCGTGTCTCCGGCCAGTATGCGTCGATAAAAGATTCAGCGAAAGGGCTGAAAAATTAATTGTTGAATTTTTAGTGAAGCTGAGGGAAATTTGGTATGGGTTACAGAGTTGTCGTCGTTGGTGCCACTGGTAACGTCGGGCGCGAGATGTTGAGCATCCTTTATGAACGTCAATTTCAAGTGGATGAAATCGCCGTTTTGGCGAGCCGCAGGTCATTGGGCACTGAAGTAAGCTTTGGCGATAATACTCTGATCACAAAAGATTTAGAAACCTTTGATTTCTCAGGTTGGGACATTGCTTTATTTGCAATTGGGTCAGACGGAACCAAAAAGCATGCCCCAAGGGCAGCATCAGCTGGCTGCGTCGTTATAGATAACAGTTCGCTGTATCGATATGACCCTGAGGTTCCGCTTATTGTTCCAGAGGTGAATAGTGATGCTATTCATGAGTATGCCAAGAAAAATATAATTGCTAACCCTAATTGCTCCACTGCGCAGATGGTTGTGGCTCTAAAGCCTTTACATGATAGAGCGGGAATAAAAAGAGTTGTAGTAAGTACCTATCAATCGGTTTCTGGTGCGGGTAAAAGTGGTATGGATGAGCTCTGGGAGCAAACGAAAGCGATATATAATCCCGTCAAAGATGTCTCCCCGGAAGCGTTCACTAAACAAATCGCATTTAACGTAATTCCTCATATTGATAGCTTCATGGAAGACGGTACCACTAGAGAAGAGTGGAAAATGGTTGCGGAAACCAAAAAAATTATCGATCCAAAAATAAAAGTGTCTGCGACATGTGTTCGAGTGCCGGTGTTTGTTGGCCACAGTGAGGCAGTAAACTTAGAGTTTGAAGAGTTTCTGGACGAGGACGAGGCTAGAAATATACTACGAGAATCACCAGGTATAATGGTCGTCGACAAACGTGAAAATGGTGGATACACCACACCCGTTGAGTGTGTCGGGGACTTCGCCACATTTATCAGTAGAATACGTCAGGATAGTACAATTGAGAATGGGCTCAATCTATGGTGTGTATCTGATAATCTAAGAAAGGGCGCCGCCCTCAACGCGGTTCAAATTGCAGAAGTTTTGGCTCAGCGCTGTCTGAAAAAAGGTGATTGATTAAAATATGGCCCATGTTTTGAACTGACCTGTGCTAATAATTTAAGCAGAGTTTTACGGCTTCCGTTTGCATTAATATTAGGAATAAGCCAATCAAGTCTGGGCTTATTTTTCTTGATAAAATAATGTTAAGTCGGACCTTTATAATGAATAGATTGATACGGGGTGGAATATGAAGTTTGGGTTTGCTGAAAATTCTGATAATGCAATAGATACATATATTTGCACCCCAGAGATTTTTGAAGACTTAATGGTTGAGCTGGGGGATGAGGTAGCAGATTGGTGTAAGCTCCATTACTTCTCGGGTAAATTGGCGCAAGCGTTAATTTGCCCCTTAAAAAATAGTAACCCAGTTGCGCTTCTTGGTTGTGGCTCTAGGAATAATAGAAAGTCAGGAAGGTTTTTTCTTGCAGCCGCTGCTAACAAGCTTCCCGCTGGGTGTTATAAGATAGTAAATGATATTCCTCTAGAGAACCCCAAACTTGAGGTTCTAGGCTGGCTTATGTCTCAGTATAAT
>CACOXV010000009.1 GCA_902631295.1 Paracoccaceae bacterium
TACCAGATTTATAATCATAAATAATTGCATCACCGCTATCCTTCAAATCTACTCTGTCGACTTTACCAGAAATTTCAAAATCTTTATTCTTAATCTTAAATTTTCCAAGCCTCTCAAAAGCTAAAGGGGTAGCCTCATTATGGCGCTCTATCTCTTCGTTAAGAAATGACTCTGATAAATCGCTTATTCCCTTCATCCAGAACTGTTGTAGAATTTTATTTGAAGTACTGAATTTTATTACTTCAGATGCTATTTCATGTAGACTTTTTATATGATCTTTTAAATTCGCTCCATCATTCCAAGTCATCATAAACTTCTCAAAAATTGAATGGTAAGCGATCCCTCGCAATGCATAAGCAGAGAACTTATCCAGACGCTCTAATGGTTCAATTTTTAAAATATGACGAGCATATATAGAGTAAGGATCACGGATAAGAGTTTTGATTTCTGTGACTGATAGTTTTTTTGGCCTTACTTTTACAGGAGGAATTGGTTCAGGCCTGGGTGGCTTTTTTATTTGTCTTGTTTTTTCTAGTTCATTTACCAATAAAAGATGTTGAGCTCCCCGACTGCGCATATTTTCAAGAGCACGTCTCCCCCCGTTAGAAGTTAACCCTTCCAGCAGGTTAATTAACCTACTTAGCCAACGCGAGGGAGTTGTCTCTGCCTCAGAATTTCTTTTAGACCTAGTTATCCAAACTTCCTTTGCGCCCATAGCTTGCTGGAAATCATGAGCTGCTAGACCTATCTTTCTATCCGGCAACAACAGCCCAGCATCTTTTCTCATTTTTCTATTCATCCATTGGTCGGATTCTGGCTGCGCTGGCCAAATTCCCTCATTCAACCCACTCAAAATAAGTAGATCCGTTCCATTTCCACGAGCTTCAAGTGTTCCCCAAATTAAAATATCATTATGAGAAATATGCGAATTTCTGACCTCATGATTAGAGAAAATTATTTTAAGCATCCTGTTATAGTCGTACGGTGACATTAACGGCGCTGAATCAGCCACCGCAAACATATTATCGATTATCTTTTTTGCCATCTCACCAGCATCACGCTGCCACAAAGCATTAGACATTTTGTTATTTGTCGGATCGCTACCCATTGCGAGATGGTTGGCGTTAGAAATATGTTCTTCCAACCAATAACCTAATTTTTGGTATCCGTCTTTTTGAACTTTCATTAAAAAAATTGAAAGCCATTTTACCCATTGCTGCGTAAATCGCTGATTATTTTCTTTTAAAAAGTTATTTAAATGACCGACCCCTGGATCTATTATGGTATTTTTTCTAAGAAAAATTTCTAATCTTGATACTAGATGCAGATGTTTACCACGGTCTAATTTATAACTATGGCATATTGGGTTTTTTAATAATGCAATTAATTCAGATGATGTTGGTGATCTATTTAAAAGCTCTGATACTTGTCTTAGAAACCGGCCCGGCAATGTTAAATGTAATGAAAGTCCTGCACTATCATCTGGAATAATACCCCATCTCAGTAGCTCTGCTGTCACCTGGCGGGTTAGCCTTCGATCTGGAGTAACTAGAGCAACTCTTTTGTTTTGATCAGCTGCCTGTCGTAGAAGCATTGCAATAGCCAAAGCTTCTTGTCTTGGGTTGTCAGCTTCAAATAAGCTCAACCCTTCACAGGCACTCTCCAAACTTTCTAGCTTAGGGCCCTCTAACATCCATCTATCCGTGAATGGCGCTGGACGCAAAGCAAGGGAAATTAATTTGTTACGAGGAGTGCTTGG
This sequence comes from Paracoccaceae bacterium, assembly GCA_902631295.1. GTDB lineage: Bacteria > Pseudomonadota > Alphaproteobacteria > Rhodobacterales > Rhodobacteraceae > Salinivivens. Next base: position 1,760 of record CACOXV010000009.1, read on the forward strand.
GGGGGAAGTAACAGGCCAAATCCCAACTTCTCTAAAGTTAATATTTAGTTCTCCAAGCAGTTTAACAAACCGATACTGTGGATGGTCTTCACCAATTAGGGGATCAGAAATACTTCCGAAAACTGTTTCTGACATATGAAAATCAAATCCTGGCAAAACGACAACACCATTACGAAGTCCATAAATTCCTTTTATTAATTCTAAAGTCGTGCCCCGTGAACCAGTAGAGCCTGCTATAAATATATAATTTTCTGGGGGATGTTCTTCCCAAGACTTTAGTAATGTTAATACTTGATTACGTTGAAAACCTTCAGAGTCTGGTTCCAAACTCCTTTCCTCAAGATAGGTTGCTACAATATCCATAAAGTGCAAAATACGCTGCCAATGACCTGAATGATCCTCTACGTTTAGATTTTTAATCATCATTGGGGTGACGTTCTCACCCTGCAATTCATCTATTAATTTTGCTAAATTATCGGTAAGATCATAAAGCGCTGATTTCGAGGCCAAGTCAGGTTGTTGTTCGATTAATTTTTGAACCAGAACCATTAGCTCAAATCTGTATTGCAAGGGCGAATTGGGATTAGGATCTTTGAAAGTGCCAATCAATTCTGATAAATCAGATAAAACATATACTTTAGGAATTAAGACTGTATCAAGTGATGCGAACTCCTCCAACAGCCTACGCCGCATACGGTTAGTATTTACAATTATATTTACACGCGCCAAAATTTCTGGAGAATAAGCGGAAAAAAAATTGAAAATTCCAGATGCTAAAGACCCCGGAAAATCTGCTCCACAGGGCATTCCAAATATTTTTTTATCTAATTCCATAGGAGTAAAAAAATAGGGATATTTCTAGCCTTAATCAAGCTACCAAATCAATCTTTTCTCGCAGCATATGGTTTTTGTTTCGCGTTATAACTTTCAGAAATTTTTTCTATACGCTGGGCCCAACTTTCAGAAGAATCCCAGCTAAATTTGACCTTTCTTTCCTGTTCCGCAGTTATCAAAATCTCTAAACTCAGAGAAGTTTCTGGCACAATATTAAGCGCCAATTCTGGCCATTCAATTAAACAGATTTTTTCGTCAAAAGCTTCTGAAAGACCAAGTTCTATCAAGCCTTCTGCATTGGTAAGACGGTATAAATCGACATGCCAAATTTCGCCTAACTTGGTCTCGTATGTCTGAACTAGAGTAAATGTTGGCGATGGCACTTCTTCTGGAAAAGTTTGTTGGGATTGAATGAGTTTTCTGGAAAAATAGCTTTTTCCAGCCCCTATTTCTCCCTTAAGCAATAGTATGTCATTACTCTTGATAATTTGGCCGGTTAGTATGGCTAACTCGGCCATTTCCTGCTCATTACTAATGTTTATTTCAAATGTCTGTTTGAGCAAAATAAATTCTTTCACAAGCTATCATAAATTTATTTGATCTTCTGGTTCTGATATAAATTCTAAACCGCTATAATACATTCAAATTTTCGTTCTCCCCCGATAAATTTTTCTTCTTTTCAATATCCGTGCGTGTCCAAGAAATCTCCACAACCGCGCCTGTCTGACCGTCGTTGTTTAAATCATCAACTGATCTTGACGCACCATTTGAAAAGTTAAGCTTTGCATTCGTTCGCTCAAGTAACGTTTTTGCTATAAATAAACCGAGTCCCATCCCTTCATACTCTATGTGCTTTTCTCGAACTGAAGAAGATTTTCGATAACTTACAAATGGATCCCCGATCCTTGAAATCATTTGTACAGGAAATCCAGGCCCATCATCATTTATTGTAATTTTTATGTCTGACTCACTCCAACTAAGAATAATCCAAACTTTACTACTAGCAAAATCAATTGCATTTTGAATCATATTTCTTAAGCCATGGATTATCTCAGGGAGGCGCTGAATTACTGGCTGGGATATATCTTCTTTTGATTTCAGATTAAGCTCAAAAATTATCTCTACCCCCCGATCCAAGTGAGGTTCTGCTGCTTCTCGAATTACTTCTGATACTGGTGAATTACGCATATGCTGATCATCTTTACCAGCCTGACCCATAGACTGAAGAATATCACGGCAACGATCTGCTTGATCTCTTATAAGTACCGCATCTTCCAAAAGCTCTTTTCGATCCTTTAGTTCATCCATCAGTTCACTACTAGCCAATTTAATAGTTGCCAATGGTGTTCCGAGCTCATGCGCCGCCGCTGCTACGACTCCCCCTAAGTCCGTAAGTTTTTGTTCTCTTGAAAGTGCCATTTGCGTCGCAAATAATGCATCCGACATATCGTTAACTTCAACCGTTACTTTACGCGAATAAAAACTCAAAAATAACATTGAGATAACAATTGCAGTCCAGTTTCCAAAAATAAAAATATTGGGAACTCTTAAAACAAATCCTTGCTCTGTTAATAAAGGATAATTGTAATTAGCCAATACAGTTACTGCAACTATAGCTATAATACCTAGTGAAAGTGTATACCTCAGAGGTAGTGAGGTCGCAGAAATAGCAACAGGCGCAATCACTAAAACTGCAAACGGATTGTTGAGTCCACCAGTAAAAAAAAGCAGCAACAGTAATTGAAGCAGATCAAATAATATCATGGCCATATTTTGTCTTTCCGATAACCGTTCATTTTTTGGAAAAACAAACATAGCCACAAGGTTACCTGCCACCGAAATTCCAATGGCAAAAATAATTAAATCAAGCTCTAAACGAAGGTTGTAAAACTGAACAGCCACTAAAACTGCCGCACTTTGACCAAGTATTGCGACCCAACGCAATAAAATCATTGTGCGCAATCTTATCCATTGACTACGCTGATTATCTCTTGAAATTATTACTGCATTTTCGGGTATCATTGTCGCACCCTCGTTATTTTATAAGATATTCTTTATAGCTTATGTATAACAAGGTACTGAGGCAGTTCAAGAAAATGACGAATATGAAAAATATTGTTTACTTATCAGCCGCTTCGTTGATCATACTAGTCAGTCTGACATATTTAGCTACAACACCAATCTGGCCATTTAATGAAGAAGATACGTTTGCTCAGTGCAGAAATTCGAAAGTGACTGGAGGTTCCGGAAATATTGGAGGCGCGCTTGAGTTAATTTCTACCAATGGAAACACTTTGACAGACGTAGAAATATTTTCGAAACCCTCTTTGGTATACTTCGGGTACACTTTCTGTCCAGACGTTTGTCCATTGCATGTTTCTAGAAATGCTGATGCTGTTGATATGCTTGAGGAGCGGGGCATCCAAACAACACCAGTTTTTATATCAGTTGATCCAAGTCGAGATACACCGGAAGTTTTACAGGAATTTACCGAAATGATCCACCCGCAAATGCTTGCATTTACCGGAAGCGAGGAGCAAATAAAAGCAGCAAGTAAGGCTTATCGAACTTACTACAAAAAGCAAGAAAGTAATGATGAATACTACCTAGTAGATCATTCGACTATTACCTATTTAGTACTGCCAGAGCATGGTTTCGTAGAGTTTTTTAGAGCCGACACTTCACCTGAAATTATGGCCGAAACTACAGCATGTTTTGTCGAAAATAGTTAAATTTGCAAGACATTTGACGACAAAGTATTATCTTTCTAAAAAAGCAACTTACCAAAGGCAGGAGACAACCCGTGAAAGAGGTTGAAAAACGATCGATCGGTGAAGATAACTCACTACTAATTCTAGATGACGATGAACCATTTCTGCGTCGTTTAGCAAAGGCTATGGAAAAACGTGGTTTTTCAGTAGAAACAGCAGGTTCAATTGCTGCGGGTAGTGCAATAGCCACAGCGCGCACTCCGGCTTACGCAGTCATTGATCTTAGACTTTCAGATGGAAATGGTTTGGACGTAGTAGAAATTTTACGTTCTAAACGGCCTGACTGTCGGATAGTAGTGTTAACGGGTTACGGAGCAATAGCAACGGCTGTTGCGGCGGTAAAGATTGGTGCTACCGATTACCTGTCAAAGCCGGCTGATGCAAATGATGTGATAAATGCTCTATTAACTAAAGATGATGAACTTCCACCGCCGCCAGAAAACCCAATGAGCGCAGACCGCGTAAGATGGGAACACATTCAGAGGGTTTATGAGCTTTGCGACCGCAATGTCAGTGAAACTGCAAGGCGCTTAAACATGCATAGAAGAACACTTCAACGCATATTAGCGAAAAGAAGTCCACGATAGTTATTCATCGCACAAATCGAATCTCTTCGAAATGCAATTTTGACCGGCTTGATTTTTATACTGCGCGTATTCGTAAAAACCTAAACTATCATAGAATGTAATTGCTCCTTTGTTAAGAGCGCTTATTGTAGCGATTATTGAGTACATCTTTATTTTACTTGCATATGATTTAGTAGCACCAAAAAGTTTTTTCCCAGCACCGCGTCTTCGAGCAGTTTTGCTTATATAAGTTGCAATAAGCCCCCAATTCGATGGCAGCTTATCAATTCCAGACCAATTAGGGTCTGACCATTCAAGAAATTGAAAGCCAATAATTGCGTTACCCTGGACAGCTACATGACTGCAAATAGCAAATCGATTTTTAAAGAAATACTTTTCAAATTCCATTGCCGTAAAAATACGATTATGCAACGTACTTCCACCCTCAATAATAATATCATTTAATACATTAGACATTTCAATGATGTCATTGGAACCAGCGATCCGAACAGAAAATGGCATTAGATTTGATCCAACAGATTTGAACATTTATCTATGTAGTCTTTTCGGACTTTAGCAGGTGGCCGGATCTGAATTGAAAATTGAGATAAATAGCAGTGATCAAAATTTCCAAAAAACTTGTCAGCCTCATGTCTTGAAAAACCAGCTATTTCCATTGCTTCTAGCCAAGCACTAACTTTATCAGCTTTCTTAATTTTCTTCTTAAGTTGAGGAGATACTTTTGCAGGCAAACCAAATCTTCTATGAATTGCTGCTGTAAGTTTATCATCTAGATTTTCATACCCGTAACCAACAGCAGCTTTGACAGGTGAAATAAGGTCTCCAAGTACATACTCTGGTGCATCGTGGAGTAATGCTGTTAATCTAGCCTCTGGATTACTATTTGGGTTTAATTCGCTAAAAATCCTTTCTACTAAAAGTGAATGCTCAGCTACAGAATAAGGAAAGTCACCGTTTGTTTGACCATTCCAACGAGCAACAAAGGACAAACCGTGGGCTATGTCCTGAATTTCAATATCTACTGGTGTGGGATCTAACAAATCTAATCTGCGGCCAGATAACATTCTTTGCCATGCGCGCGCTGGTTTCATCATTCTGCCTTCAAATAAAATATTTTCATCGATATTTTAAATACTTTAAACAATTTATTGATTAATTGCAGCCTTGTTTTAGTTGTGATAGCAGACGAAAAAATGGAGTTTAAAAATGGCCGCTGATTACATAGTAAAAGATATCTCACTTGCAGAGTTTGGACGACGTGAACTCGATATAGCAGAGACAGAAATGCCAGGCCTAATAGCTCTTCGCAAAGAATACGGTAATTCTAAACCTCTCAAGGGAGCTAGAATTGTTGGTTCTTTGCATATGACGATACAAACTGCCGTTTTAATCGAAACATTAGTAGCTTTAGGTGCAGATGTAAGATGGGCCTCTTGCAATATATTTTCCACCCAAGATCATGCAGCAGCGGCAATTGCACAAACAGGGATACCAGTTTTTGCAATTAAGGGTCAATCTTTGGAAGAACATTGGGATTATTTAGACCAATCATTTCAATTCGAAAATGGCCCTAATATGATTTTGGATGATGGCGGTGATGCAACACTTTATGTTCTTCTAGGTGCGAGGGCTGAGGCTGGCGAAGAGATACTTGCTGTTCCACAATCAGAAGAAGAAGAAGTCATAAAAGTTCAAATCTATAAGAGAATTAAGCAGTCCCCTGGTTGGTTCACTAAAACTAGAGACAATATACGTGGTGTATCAGAAGAAACGACAACCGGAGTGCATCGACTTTATGAGCTTGTGAAAAATGGGCAACTCCCTTTTCCAGCTATTAACGTAAATGACTCGGTAACAAAATCTAAGTTCGACAACAAATACGGGTGCAAAGAGTCTTTGGTGGACGGCATTCGTAGAGCCACAGATACAATGATGGCTGGAAAAACAGCTGTTGTGTGTGGTTATGGCGACGTTGGCAAGGGCTCTTCTGCATCACTGCGAGGCGCAGGTGCACGTGTTAAAGTTACGGAGGTTGATCCAATTTGCGCATTACAAGCTGCAATGGATGGCTTTGAAGTGGTTGTCCTGGAGGATGTGGTCTCAGATGCGGATATTTTTATAACAACGACAGGAAACAAAGATGTCATTCGTATAGAACATATGCGAGAAATGAAAGACATGGCCATTGTTGGAAATATCGGGCATTTTGATAACGAAATTCAAGTTTCAAGCCTGCGCAACCACAAGTGGACCAACATTAAAGAACAAGTTGACATGATAGAAATGCCAAATGGCAATAGGCTTATCCTTTTGTCTGAAGGTCGCCTTCTGAACTTGGGAAATGCGACCGGTCATCCATCGTTTGTTATGTCTGCATCCTTTACTAATCAAGTACTTGCACAAATAGAATTATGGACAAATAGTAAAAACTATAAAAATGAGGTTTTTATTTTACCCAAGCATCTAGATGAAAAAGTAGCACGACTACATTTGGATCGCATTGGTGTTAAACTGACAAAGTTGGCTTCCGACCAAGCCGATTATATTGGAGTTACGCCAGAGGGTCCTTATAAACCGGAGCATTATAGATATTAACTACGATTTATTCTTGCCTCTGCGGCCTGGATAAAAGGTTTTGGATCGCGTGCTTTAAAGAAATCTTACCTAAAACAAGTTTATTAATAACGACCATTACTGGCGTATCTACCTTGAACTCTTTTGCCTTTAAAACTATCGCACTAGAAGTACCAACACCCTCAACGGTAATATTTTTATCAAAAGACTGCTGTTTTCCCAGTGCAAGACCATATTGATAGTTTCTAGATTCGGAGGACATGCAAGTTAAACTTAAATCTCCTAATCCAGACAATCCAAATAGTGTCTCCGGCTTAGCGCCAAAATAAGGTGCAATATTAACAATTTCAGAATAACCGCGGGTCATGAGTGCGGCACGAGAACTACTACCATAGCCTGCACCAATAGTGACCCCACATCCAATAGCAATAACATTCTTCAACGCCCCTCCGAGTTCTGCTCCTATTGGATCATTAGACCAATAAAGTCTTAATATGTCTGTGCCTAATTCTTTTTGAATATATTTTGCCAAACCTTCTACCTTAGAAGCGATAGTTAGAGCGGTTGGAAAACCTGATGCTAAATCAGAAGCAAAGCTTGGGCCAGTTAATACAGCTGTCTTTTCTGATGCTATTTCAAGAATTGAGGTTGGACCCAAACCCGAGGAAACTTCAAAACCTTTGCAGCAAGCTACTAATATCTTTCCCTTCAAAATTGATCCATGCATTTCCAACAAAGACCTTAACTGTTGCATGGGTACGGCAATCAATACTATTGAGCAGTCCTTGATTTCAGCAATATTATTAGTTGCTATAATCTGTTCAGGCAGAATGTAGCCAGGCAATCTGAGCCGGTTTTCTCTTAATTCCTGAATAGATTTTACTGTACCGTGATTTTGGGTCCAAAGTATTAGCTTTTTGTTTGGGTTTGATAGGGCAATCGACAGAGAGGTTCCAAAAGCACCAGCCCCAAGAATTCCCACAGTCATGCTTTAGCCCCTCTTTTTCCACTGCCCAGCATAGGTGGTTTTTTTTCGTCGAGTGGCCACCGAGATCTCGGTGATAAAGTATAATCATCCTCCTGCCCAAGATCATATAGCTCTCCTGCAGCATGTGCTATCATAGCCCCATTATCAGTGCATAGTTCAAGCGGTGGTGCAATAAAGTTGATTTCTAAACCATTGCAAAGTGACAGTAAATTCGACCGTATTTTTTGGTTTGCAGCAACTCCACCTACAATTGCAAAAGTTTTTAGGTCTGAAATCTTTTTTCTCACTTCAACTATTGCTCTCCTTGATTTTTCCACGAGAACGTCAGAGATCGCAGCCTGAAAACTAGCTGCAAAATCTTTAACATCATGCTCATATAAACCGCCTTGTTGTGTATCTAAATCCTTTAGAGACCTAGATACAGCAGTTTTCAATCCAGAAAATGACATATCACAGTCGTTTCGATTTAGGAGAGGTCTGGGAAAATCAAATCTGAAAGAATCGCCATTAATAGATGCTTTTTCAATAGATGGACCCCCTGGTTGTTCTAAACCAAGAAGACGTGCAGTTTTATCAAAAGCCTCTCCTGGAGCGTCGTCAATAGTGCCACCTATCCGCGAAAATTTATTTGCACATTCAACCTGAACAAATTGGCAATGACCGCCTGATGCAAGTAAAATTAAATAAGGATATCCTATATTTTCAGTAAGTCGTGGCGTTAGTGCATGACCCGCCAGATGATTAACTCCAACCAAAGGTAGATTACCTCCATATGCTAAGCCTTTAGCACACATCACGCCAGCAACAACTCCTCCTATTAAACCTGGGCCAGCAGTAACACCGATTAAATCTACGTTTTCTAAACTTAGTTTTGCTTCTTTCAGTGAATTTTTTACGACAGAATCCACTCTCTCCGCATGCGCTCTTGCAGCAATCTCTGGGACTATGCCACCATACTTTTCATGCAATGTATTTTGGTTAACGATTACCGATGAAAGTATTTTAGAATTACCATTTTCGTATGATACTATAGCAGCAGCTGTATCATCGCAGCTACTCTCTATGCCTAAAATTATACGAGCAGATAAATTCAATTTAAATCCCATTGTGTGAAAGTTTCGGGCCAGTTACCATTACAGTATATGACATACAACGAATTAAAACCTAAATTGATTATAACAAGGCCTGTAGATGCAGCCAATCTATTCGCTTCTTTTTTTGGAAAAGAACTGGAAAAAGATCAAATTATAATATCACCATTGCTTGAAATAAAATTTTTTAAAAAGCCAAAGACTTTAAAACAGATCCAATACCTAATTTTCACATCTTCTAACGGGGTAAAGGCCGCAGGTCAGGCCGCGAATAATAATATAAGGGCTTTATGTGTCGGAGATAGAACGACAAACCTTGCGTCTTCGCTGGGTTATTCCGCTGAAAAAATTGGCGACAATGTTGAGCAACTATTAAAAACACTTTGTAAAGGTAAAAAAATTGCTAGCGAAATCCTCCATATTCATGGAAAATATACAAAAGGCGACCTTGTAAATCAATTAAGAGACGCCGGGTTCTTGTGCAACGAATGGATAGGATATGACCAAGTCGCGCAAAACCTATCACTTTCCGCTTTGAGTGCATTTGAAAACGGCGATAAAACAGTTTTACCAATTTTTTCAGAACGCACCGCTCTTTTGCTGAAGAAACAAACTCCCACGCTCGATAGGTCTCATATAATTGCTATAAGTTCAGCAGTGGCAAATGTATTTTTGAATGTCAAAGCAGGTTCAGTTAGTGAAGCACAAACACCAGATTTAGCGGGAATGAAATCTTTAACCAAGAAGGTTCTTCAAAACGTGTTGCTTGAGTAATTAATTTCAAAGGATTAGCTTGCTACCAACGAACATTTTTATTTAGGTAAAAAATGACAGACAATAAAAAAGCCACATTAGAAAATAATAAAGCTAAAGTGGAAAAATCTAAATCAGATTTAAAAGACTATTCAAACAAAACGTCAAGTGACCAAGTTGTTGATAAGCAATATAAAGCTATTATAAAAAATGCCCTCATACCCGTTTTATTTGGTGCTATCGTGGGAGCAGCCGTAAGCTTTCTACTCAGCATCAATATCGTCCCAAGATTACCTTTATGGAATGAATTAAAAGAGGCTCAGGAAAAGTCTGCAGTTAATTTCGACAATATATCTAAGCAAATGAATGAGCTGAAAATAATGGTTACTAAGATCAACAGTGATATCCCAGAAGAGGTCAATATACTGCCGATTGTTAATGAATTACGAGAATTAAGCAAGAAAGTTCAAATGATCGAGAAATATGATTTTTCACAGTCCGATGTTAGTATAAAAAAAATAGAAGCGCTCGTTGATGATAAAATTAAAATGTTGGAAGAGGATATTTACTTATTAGGCACAAAAGTTGAAAAAAATGTGCCCATGAATATGCCCAGCACTGATGAAAATGCCAATCTTTCTCTTAATGAAGCATTGGCGTCCATGCAAAAAGCAATAACGACAGGTTTACCTTTCCAAAAAACTTTAACAGACTATGAAACGGCTAGTGGCAGAGAAGCACCCTCTGTTATAAAGATTTGGGCAAAAACTGGAGTGACTACACAATTTAATTTACTTCAAACCTTTCCCGAGTACGCACGAAACCTATTACAAATTGAGCATGATAATCACTTTACAGACGAAGAAAGTGGGCTTGGAATTGCTAAATTTTTAAAAAAATTCGTGAAAACAAGATCAACGAGCCCAAAAGTTGGAACCAGTAATGACGCGATTTTGTCGAGAGCCGAATATTCATTAAAAAATGGAGATATTGAAAAGGCATTAAGAGAGTTAGACCGGCTACCGTCAGATTTACAGAATGAAATGAGGGATTGGTACAACGAAGCAAAAAATCACTTAGAGATTAATAACGCTATGAATCAATTAATCTATTTTCATACAGATTAGGACCCTTAGAATGCTGTTATCGCTGTTTAAAATTGTTTTTTTTATTGTGATAATAACCCTTGTTGCGCTCTGCATTACGTATTTGCTTGATAATGAACAAACTTTTTTGGGTGAAGTGTTCATAAATATTGGTACAACTGAATTTATACTCAGCCCTATTCAAACGGTCATCTTTTTGGGTTTAGTAATATTTTTAGCAATCTTGGTTCTAAAGCTATTTTCGCTCTGCCTCGCAATCTTGAGTTTTATTAATGGTGATGAAACTGCTATCTCACGTTATTTCACAAGAAATAGAGAAAGAAAGGGCTTTAACGCTCTGTCTGAGGGATTATTAGCACTAGCTTCAGGCGAAGGAGCAACTGCCATGGCAAAGGCAAATAGAGCAGAAAAACACCTTAGAAGACCTGAACTAACAAACCTGCTAATAGCCCAGGCCGCAGAACTCTCTGGAGATTTAAAAAAGGCAAATGAGACATATAAAGCTTTAATCCAAAATCCACGAACTAAGTTTGTTGGTTTACGAGGAATACTGAAGCAGAAATTGGCAGAGGGGCATACGGAAATAGCAATTAAAATTGCAAAAGAAGCATTTAATATAAAGCCCGCACATACCGAAACACAAGATATTTTATTACAGCTTCAAGCAGAGTCAGGAGACTGGAGAGGAGCGCGTAAAACCCTTGGCACAAAGCTTAAAAAAGGAACCATACCCAGGGACATACACCGACGCCGTGACGCTGTCTTGGCACTCGCAGAAGCTAAGGAACTGCTTGCTGAAGGGACTTCAATAGAAAAACAAGAAGCAGCTATAGAGGCAAATAGATTATCACCGGACCTCGTGCCGGCGGCAGTTCTTGCAGCTCGCGCATACATAAGTAGGAACAACAATCGTAATGCAAGCCGTATAATCAACAAAGCTTGGCAGTCACAACCACATCCCGACCTCAAGGCAGTTTTCTATGAGATTTACCCAAAAGAAGGTGATGAGGATAAACTAAAACGATTACAAAAACTTTGCAGGCTAAACCCAAATCATCTGGAGTCGAAAATTTCCCTTTCAGAACTGTATTTAAAGCAGGAGAACTTTCCTATGGCGCAAAGGGTGCTTAACAAAATTCAGAAAGAGGATCGTGACGCTAGAGTATTAACTCTTATGGCTGTAGCTGAAAGAGGTAAAGGTGGAGATGACCAAAAGATACATGACTTATTAAATTTAGCAATTACTGCAAAACGTGGACCTCAGTGGGTATGTGAGAAATGTAATACTGTCCATGCCGATTGGGAACCGATCTGCTTAAACTGTGCTGCGATGGACTCTTTAGAATGGAAAGCACCACTCAGGGACCCAACCAACTTTACTGTAAGCGAAGACTTACTTCCATTTTTAGCTAATGAGTTGAAGGCTGAAGCTCCTTTGAAAGAACAGGCTTCGGAAAAGTCTTCACGAATGCAAGAAAATGCAAAATCAAATTCTAAATAAATCTTGCACTTGCCGATTGTTGCAATGTTACCTAACTAATAATGATAAAATGAAAGAGTAACCCTTATGATGGCAATTTATGGACCTTTACGCTTAATATTAGATGCAGCTTTTTTTATCATGATTGTACATATTATTTTTAGCTGGCTTATTTCATTTCAGATTTTAAATTTGCGCCAACCATTTGTCACGCAGGTTTGGTTAGGGTTAAATAAACTCTTAGAACCCATCTACACCCCCATAAGAAACCTATTACCAGATACGAGGCCACTCGATCTAGCTCCATTGGTTGCCTTTGTGATTCTGATATCGTTAAGAGATTACATTTTGCCAGAATTACTACTAAGATAACTCAACGTGTTAATTTTCATCGTTCATTTTTGATTATCAGTTGTTAGAATTAGCTTGACTAGAAAACTGGACGTATTGATTAAAAAGGCCTAAATATTCTTTATAAATTTTGGAGATTAAATGTTAGTAGTTGTATCACCAGCAAAAAAACTTGATATGTCACCAATTGATACAGAAGTGACGTCAAAACCTTTGTTTTCAAATGAAGCACATGATCTGGCTAAAGTGGCATCAAATCTTGGAAAAGATGGACTAATTTCAGCGATGAAAATTAGTGAAAAATTAGCTGATTTAAATTTGGAACGTTTTAAATCTTTTGGTCATCAAGATAAAAAAGCTGCTGTTTTTGCTTTTGCTGGTGACACGTACCAAGGATTTGATGCCACATCTTTAAGTTCCGATGGATTGCGTTGGGCGCAAGATCATCTCCGTATTTTGTCAGGTTTGTACGGCATTCTTCGGCCTTTAGACGAAATTGAGCCATATCGACTTGAAATGGGAAGTAAATTTAATATTGGTGTTAAAACATCGCTTCACGATTTTTGGAAGGGTCGGATATCAGACGTCCTCAATCAAACAGCTGAAGAAACAAATTCTAGATACCTGGTTAATTGCGCTAGCCAAGAATATTTTAGCTCTGTGGCACGAGATATATTAAGTATGAAAGTTATAACTCCAATTTTTTATGAAAATACAGATAACGGCATTAAAATTATTAGCTTTTATGCAAAAAAAGCCCGAGGAGCAATGGCCCGTTACATCATGGAAAATCGACTAAGTGATCCAAATTCATTGTTGGAATTTGACTTAGGAGGTTATAAGTATCAGCCTGAAAAATCTACATTAGAGTCCCCCATTTTTCTCAGAGATTAGCAGTCTCTTTAAATGTGAGGTACCTACATCGTGGACTTTAGCTAAAATTTAAAAGGATAATATTATGCCAGTTTTGGTTTTCGGACATAAATCGCCTGATACAGACTCTACTGGCGCGCCTGTAATTTGGGCCTGGTATTTGAACCATATTCAAAAGACTGATGCAGAGCCAATTCTTTTAGGTCAGCCTAATAGTGAAGCTCTTTTCATGTTAGATTATTGGGGAATAGATATGCCCCGAATAATAGACAAATTAGACGAAGGTAGTTCTGTTATAATTGTTGACACAAATAACCCTGATGAACTACCCGAAAACATCAACGAATGCGAAATTCAGGGAATTATTGACCACCACAAGCTGATTGGTGGGTTAGAAACAAACCGCCCTATTGAAGTGATTATCCGACCATTAGCCTGCACAGCAACAGTAATGATTGAAATTATGGGTACTAGCATAGCCCAGATGCCCCGAGCGGTTAAGGGTGCCGCGTTAAGCTGTATTTTATCAGATACGCTTGCATTCAGAAGCCCAACAACAACAGATTTGGACAAGTCAACCGCCAAAAAACTAGCACAGGATTTAAACATTGACATAGAGACACTTGCCTCACAGCTCTTCAAGGCAAAGTCGGATATTTCAAAATATACAGACCCTGAGTTAATTTTGATGGACTCAAAGAAGTATGATGTAGGGGGCAAAAAGCTTCGAATATCCGTAATGGAAACTACCCTACCCGAACAAATCCTTGAGAGAAAAAAATCTTTACTTCAAGCAATGAAGGCTATTGAAGAAAACGAAGGAGTTGATCAAATTTTGTTCTTCGTTATTGATATATTTAATGAAGAGGCAACCCTGTTTGTTCCAAACGAATTAGTTAAGGAGATTGCTGAAAAGTCATTTGGCAGTAGCTGCATTGAGGATACAGTTGTTTTGCCGGGCGTACTTAGTCGTAAGAAGCAGATAATACCACAGCTCAAATTATGAATTTATTACGAAATGTGGCCAATTAGGTACCGAAAGTGACACTCATAATAAATAATCTGGATGAAATCTCCCATAAATATGATGCGCTATTTGTTGATCTTTGGGGTTGTGTACATAATGGAATTACTGCCTATGAATCGGCAGTGGCTGCTCTGGTAGAATATAGAAGAAAAGGCGGCAAGGTTGTTTTGGTAACTAACTCACCAAAGCCAAGAATTGACGTAGAGAAGCAGCTAGTTAATTTCAATGTTCCAAAGATGTGTTACGATACAGTCGCTACATCCGGCGATAGTGCTAGAACGGCAATGTTTAAGGGTGCTGTAGGAAAAAAAATTTATTTCATAGGGGAACCACGAGATCAAGCGTTCTTCGAACCTATTTCTATTATTAAATCCCCCATCGAAATTGAACAAGTATCTATTCAAAATGCAGAAGGTATCGTTTGCACAGGACCTTTTGACGGATCTGCGGACCCCTCTGTTAACAAGGAGAATTTTTTATTCGCTATCAAAAACGGTATGAAGTTTTTATGTGCTAATCCTGATATCGTAGTAGACCGAGGAGAGACTAGACAGTGGTGCGCTGGAGCTCTAGCGAAAATGTACACAGAAATGGGTGGTGAAAGTTTATATTTTGGTAAACCACATGGTGCTATTTATAATTTAGCCAGGATACGACTAGAGCAGCTAGGCGCTAGAGTTGATGAAAAAAAGATCTTAGCTATCGGTGATGGAGTCAACACTGATATAAAAGGCGCTAATTCAGAAGAAATTGATAGTTTGTTTGTAACTGGCGGTCTGGCAGCAAAAGAAACCAAAACATCTTATAACCCAAATCCAGAAGCCCTTAAAAAGTATATCACTAAACAAAAAGTGGATTGTACCTACAGTATTGGGTACTTACGCTGAATAGATTTTGAAATTATTTTAACAGACAGTATTAATTTACACTTGATTTTCTGCACTTGCAAAGTAATAAAGTTACACTAGATTTGGTCAATAAGAAGCAATATTTCGTCTTAAAATGAGGATAGCATGCTAGATAACCAGCCACGCGGAACAATTTGCATTGAAGATATCGAAATGGGGATGACTCGCTATCTTCAGAAGTATGTTACCGATAAAGATATAGAAATGTTCGCAGAAGTCAGTACAGACCATAATCCAGTTCATTTAGATGATAACTATGCTCAAGACACAATATTTGAAGGAAGAATTGCTCATGGTATGTTAACGGCAGGATTGATATCTGCTGTTATTGGTGAACAGCTACCAGGTCATGGTGCGATCTATATGAGCCAGTCGTTAAAATTTCTCGCACCAGTAAGGCCAGGCGACCTAGTTTACGCAGAGGTAAAAGTAACAGACATCCAAATTGATAAGCGTAGGGTAAAGCTTGACTGCAAGTGTGAGGTCGATGGTAAAAATGTTCTTGTAGGTGAGGCCATGGTTTTGGCACCAAGCCGTAAATTTGATTAATATCCCATATTGTATATAAAAAGCTATCTTGAACCGCCGCTCGACTGGCGCTAATTCCATTACTATGAGAATAATTAGAGATTACCAGTACGTCGACGCTGACGACACTAATGCTGTTGCAGCAATTGGCAACTTCGATGGTGTACACTTAGGACATCAGTCAGTTCTAAAAAAAGTTCACAGTATAGCAAAAAATTTAAATGCTCCTATGGGAGTGGTCACTTTTGAACCTCATCCAAGGAGCTACTTCGCCCCCAATGCACCTTATTTTCGCTTGATGAGCCCCTCTGCAAAAGCAACTCGATTAGAAAAATTAGGTGTATCAAAGCTTTACGAGTTAAATTTCAATGCTGCGCTATCAAAATTAAATCCAGAGGAGTTTGCTCGGAATGTACTATCCGAAGGCTTAAAACTACAGCACGTTTTGGTTGGAGAAGACTTCTGTTTTGGAAAAGACCGAGAAGGCAATGTAAAAATTCTAAAAAACTTGGGGGCTAAGCTAGGATTTGGGGTGACGTCGCTTGAATTAATTAAGGGCGAATATGGTGAAATCTCATCGACATCTATAAGAAATTTATTATCAGAAGGAAAACCAAAAGAAGCTGCTAGCCACTTAGGACATTGGCACAGAATTGAGGGACCCGTCATTGGAGGAGAACAACGCGGTCGAATCTTAGGATATCCAACCGCCAATATGGAGTTGAGCGGTTTACATATTCCAAAACTAGGAGTTTATGCTGTCCTTATTGACATTTTAGACGGACCATACAAAGGCAGTTTCAAAGGCGCGGCCTCTATAGGCGTTAGGCCAATGTTTGGTAAAAACAGTCCAAATCTGGAAACTTATATTTTTGATTTTTCTGGGGATATTTATGGAGCTCAATTATCAATTGCGCTTGTAGAATATTTGCGTCCTGAATTGAGCTTTGATAATGTAGAAACATTAGTTGAGCAAATGGCTTCCGATTGTGAAAAAGCTAAAGAGGCTCTTGGTTAATCATGGCTCCTCTAAAGAAAAAAAGCTCCATGTTTTCTGATAAATTTTGGGAAACAAAACCCTTAGAAAGCTTAAATTCTGAAGAATGGGAGGCACTTTGTGATGGTTGTGGAAAATGTTGCCTTAATAAAATCGAAGACGAAGAAACTGGAAAAGTTTTTTTAACACGAATAGCATGCCGCCTATTTAGCGATGAGAGCTGCTTGTGTAATGATTATGAGCATCGTAACGATCACGTCCCGGAGTGTATTAAGCTTACCCCGACCACGATCGAAGAAAATGCTTATTGGCTCCCATCCACATGTGCCTACAAATTACTTTATGAAAAAAAGCAATTACCAGTTTGGCATCCATTGTTGACAGGAAACAAAGAAACTATGCATCGCTCGGGTATTTCTATACAGGGCACTACTATTTCAGAAAAATCTGTAAATGAAGATGATTGGGAAAATTTTATTATTTCGGAACCAAAATGAATTTTTCATCAGATAATACGAGCCCCGTTCCAAACCAAATTCTAGAAAAAATAAAGGACGCAAATGATGGGCATCAAGCTAGTTATGGTGAAGATGATTATATGTGCGAACTTACTGATCGTATCAAAGATATTTTTGAAACAGACGAAGCGATAGTATATTTAGTATCCACGGGCACAGCGGCTAATTCTCTCGCCTTGGCCTGCCTCTCCAATCCATGGGATACTATTTTTTGCTCCCCAATATCCCATCTACATCAAGATGAGTGTAATGCGCCCGAATTTTTCACAGGCGGAGCAAAACTTACCCTAGTTGGGCAAAGTGACAAGATTAGTCCTGAAGACCTTAATGCCGCCATGTTATCTGAAGAAACAAGAGGTATACACGGCCCACAGCGGGGCCCAGTTTCAATAACGCAGATTACAGAAAAAGGGCGGTGCTACAGTTTGAAAGAAATTCATCAAATTTCTGAAATTAAATCTAAGTTCAATTCCCATTTACATATGGATGGAGCAAGATTTGCCAATGCTCTAAGTGCTCTAAATTGCTCCCCTGCAGAAATGACCTGGATGGCTGGAGTAGACGCAGTCACATTTGGGTGCACAAAAAATGGCTTGATGGGGGTAGAAGCAGTTATTTTCTTCAGTGGTAAACACGGACGGCAATTCGAATTACGCAGAAAGCGCGCAGGACACCTTTTTTCAAAAAATAGATACCTAGCTGCTCAAATGCTAGGGTATTTAGATAAAAATCTTTGGCTCGAATTGGCTAAATCTTCTAATAAGATGGCGAAAAAACTAAGCAGGCTATTGGGTATTTTACCATATGTAAAACTGCACCACGAAACTGATGCAAACATGATTTTTGCTGATATGCCACGAAAAGCACACCAAGAACTTTTTAAAGCTGGAGCGAAGTATTATCTGCGGAATGGACTTCTAAAAGGCGATTTAGACGAGTTTGTGACAGGACGTTTTGTGTGCTCATGGTCAACAACAGAGGAAGATATTGAGGCGTTTAAAACTGCAGCAAATAAAATTAACTTTTAAAAGTCAAGATTTTCGACAGTAAGCGCATTTTGTTGAATGAACTCCCGCCGCGGCTCAACAACCTCGCCCATTAAACGAGTAAACAAATCATCAGCCTCAGCTGCATCATCTATTTTTACCTGCAATAATGTTCTTGCGTCAGGATCTAGTGTAGTTTCCCATAGCTGATCTGGGTTCATCTCTCCCAAACCTTTATACCGCTGTAGGTTCAAACCTTTCTCACCCTCAAGGAAAATAGATTCTAATAGGTCTAATGGCCCGTGAATAACTTGTGCTCGATCTTTACGCAGTAATTTTGCAGGCGCACCATATACCTCAGTTAGACTATTAGTAAAGCTACCTGCTTTTCTGGCTTCCCCAGACCTTAGCATCGGTCCATCAAGCGTACGCATTTCCTCTACACCTCTTAGAATGCGCGTTAGCCTAACACCATAATCTTGAGTTGGACGACCGTTCCAACCCTTTTCATACTCCAACGCTATTAGGTTTAAACGGTCGGCCACTTTGTCAGCCGTCCCTTGTAAATCTGAGTCAACTACTCCAGGAGCAAAAGCACCCGCAATAGCCGCTTGTTCTAGGATGTGCCGAGGATAGTGCGTTGGAAAGGCTTCTAAAACTCTTTTGAGCTGCCGTGCCTCTTCAACGACACGAATTAAATCGTGAACAGAAATCTCTGATCCATCCCCCAATCTCAGAACGCTGCCCTCACTACCTTGCTGAATTAGATAATCCTCAAGAGCAGATTGATCTTTGAGATAAACTTCTGATTTACCTCTAGCAACTTTGTACAACGGAGGTTGTGCTATGTATAGAAATCCCCCTTCAACTAATTCTGGCATTTGCCGATAGAAAAAGGTAAGTAGAAGCGTTCTAATATGAGCCCCATCTACATCCGCATCGGTCATTATTATTATCTTATGATATCTTAATTTTTCTATATTAAATTCATCTCTGCCAATACCAGTTCCTAGTGCCATTACCAAATTACCAATTTCTTGACTGGCAAGCATGCGATCAAAACGCGCACGCTCTACATTGAGAATTTTTCCCTTTAAAGGTAAAATTGCCTGAGTACGGCGATCTCTTCCCGTTTGTGCTGAGCCTCCTGCAGAGTCACCCTCGACAAGAAATACTTCTGCCTTTGAGGGGTCCTTTTCTGAACAGTCCTTTAGCTTTCCAGCTAAGTAGTTGACGTCCATTGCTGTTTTACGCCGTGTTAGCTCTCGAGCCTTACGAGCAGCTTCTCTAGCTAAAGCAGCCTCAATAATTTTACCAACGATCGTTTTAGCTTCATTTGGGTTTTCTTCAAACCATTCGGAAAGCTTTTCATTCATTAGCCCCTCAACAGCAGGTCGAACTTCAGATGAAACAAGTTTATCCTTCGTCTGCGAACTAAATTTCGGGTCTGGCACTTTTACTGATAGAACACAGGTAAGACCTTCACGCGCATCGTCTCCAGTAAAATTCACCTTCTCCTTTTTTGCTATACCACTAGATTGAGCGTAATTATTGATCGTTCTAGTTAGTGCGCCCCGAAAGCCAGCCATATGGGTTCCACCATCCCTTTGGGGGATGTTGTTCGTAAAAGGCAAAACATTTTCGTGATAACTGTCGTTCCACCACATTGCTACTTCAACACCTATCTCGTCGCGCTCACCGATAAAGAAAATGGGCTCTTGCATTATCGAAGTTTTGGAACGGTCTAAATATTTCACAAACTCTTTCACTCCTCCTTCGTAAAATAGCTCAGTTTTTCGAACTTCAGCAGGGCGTTCATCAATTAGAATAATCTTTACACCTGAGTTTAAAAAAGCAAGTTCACGAAGGCGCTTTTCTAGTATTTCGAATGAATAGTCTAAATTAGAAAAGGTGTCAGTGGATGCTAAAAACCTAACCTCTGTTCCTCTCTCTCCACCAGCGTCGCCCAAAATTTTAAGATGTTCTGATGTTTCGCCATGCTCAAACCTGGCAAAGTGCTCCTTGCCATCACGCCATACCCTAAGCTCTAACCAAACTGACAGTGCATTTACTACGGATACACCGACACCATGCAATCCACCGGAAACTTTGTATGAATTACTATCAAATTTACCACCCGCATGAAGCTGTGTCATGATTACTTCTGCAGCTGATACGCCTTCTTCTTCGTGAATATCGACCGGGATACCTCTGCCATTATCTCTAACTGAGACACTGCTGTCCGGACAAATTTTGACTTCTACATAGTCAGCATGTTTAGCAAGAGCTTCATCTATCCCATTATCAACAACTTCATATACCATATGGTGCAAACCTGAGCCATCATCCGTATCACCTATATACATTCCTGGTCTTTTTCGGACAGCCTCTAAGCCCTTGAGAACCTTGATAGATTCTGCATCATATTGTTGGGTGCCTTGCTCGCTCTCGGACATTAAAGTCCCCTTTTTTATTGTTTAACACATAATAGCTTTTTTTTGTTCAAATGTCACGTGTTTCGATCTCTTTTCGCTTCGATAATTACTGCAGATTCTTATAATAACTTGCCTCTTTTTCTGTTGCCGTTAATGTATCTGAGAGGGGAGTGGATATGGCGATTGCTCAAATGAAATCAAATATAAATCATTGGCAAGAACGTATAGATATGGCAGCAGCATTTCGCTGGACTGAAAGGCTTAAGATGCATGAAGCCGTTGCTAATCACTTTTCGCTTGCAGTGAGTAGTGACGGAACCAAATTCCTTGTTAATCCTAACATGGTTCATTTTTCAAGAATTAGAGCCAGCGATTTAATTGAGCTTGACTCAAAAAATCCTGACACAATGAACTTACCTAATGCACCAGATCCAACAGCATGGGGTTTGCACGGCGCGCTGCATAGGCTTTGCCCGCATGCAAAGTGCGCAATGCATATTCACTCTGATTACGCAACTGTTTTGGCAAGCCTTGAAGATAGCAGGCTTCCTGCAATAGATCAGAATACTGCTATGTTCTTCAATAGAGTTATAGTTGATAATAATTATGGTGGGCTTGCCTTTGAAGAGGAAGGTGAAAGGTGCGCAGCACTTTTCTCAGACGAAAAGAAGAAGGTAATGGTCATGGGCAACCATGGAATTTTGGTAATCGGCAGTAATGTAGCAGAAACTTTTAATCGCATGTACTATTTCGAACGGGCAGCCAAAACTTACATAAAAGCACTTCAAACAGGTATGAAACTTAAGATCTTACCAGATAACATTGCTGAAAAGACAGCAAGCGAACTTGAAAACTATCCAAGTGATGACTGTAAACACTTAAATGAATTAAAGAAAATTCTGATCAATGAGGGATCAGATTTTCAATCATAAAGAAAGCAAATCTGAATCAATTTTATTGCGAATGATTATCAATTGCATTGACAAGCTATTAGATCTCTCTAAATATTGCAGAGTTAACTTACCTAAGAAATTACCTTATGAAAATTATCAATAAAATTCGTTTATTCAACACAGCATGGGTTTTCATTTTGCTATGCTTCATATTGACTAGCTATCTTTCTGCAGAAAAATTTAAAGCTGTCACTACTTTTACCGTAATCGCCGACATGGCACAAAATGTAGCCGGTGAAAATGCAATCGTTGAGTCAATCACTAAGGCTGGGGCAGAAATTCATGGATACCAACCCACCCCAAGAGATATCGTTAAGGCACAAGATGCTGATTTAATATTTTGGAATGGGTTAAATTTAGAACTTTGGTTTGAACAGTTCTTTTCAAATCTCTCTAATATCCCAAGCGCTATTCTTACAAAGGGCATAACTCCAATAAGTATTAAGGACGGAGAATATTCTGGTTTACCAAACCCTCATGCATGGATGAGCTTAGAAAGTTCCTTAATTTATGTAGATAACATAAGAGACGCGTTTGTGAAACACGACCCCACAAACGCAATTTCTTATAAAACCAATGCTGAAGCCTACAAACAGAAAATTAAAGATACAATTTTACCATTGAAAAACGCAGTACTAAAGGTTCCAAAAGAAAAAAGATGGCTGGTATCATGTGAAGGAGCATTTAGTTACTTGGCTAGAGATTTTAAAATGAATGAATTGTATATTTGGCCAATAAATGCAGGCGCACAGGGAACTCCTAAACAAGTTAAGAAGGTAATTGACAGTGTTAGGGAACATAACATCCCGGCCGTTTTTTGCGAAAGCACAATCTCTCAAGCACCAGCCCAACAAATTTCTCGAGAAACTGGAGCCACATATGGCGGAGTTTTATATGTTGACAGCCTTACAAAAGCAAACGGACCAGTCCCAAGTTACATCGAGCTTTTGAAAGTAACATCGGAAACAATTGTCACAGGACTTAAATAACTGCTGTACACCGAATTAATATCAGATACCAACTTCATCCAAGATAGCAAAAATGGCCAAATGAACGAAAAAAAATCCGGCATAGTAACTAACGATTTAAACGTAACCTACAACAACGGAAATAAGGCCTTACGAAATGTCTCATTTGAAATACCCAGAAGCACAATAACGGCATTAGTAGGAGTTAATGGAGCTGGAAAATCAACTTTGTTCAAAGCGCTTATGGGTTTTATACCGACAATAAAGGGTGAAATATCGATTTTGGGTCAATCTGTAAAATCTGCACTTAAAAATAATCATATCGCATATGTACCG
Organism: Paracoccaceae bacterium; assembly: GCA_902631295.1. Classification (GTDB taxonomy): domain Bacteria; phylum Pseudomonadota; class Alphaproteobacteria; order Rhodobacterales; family Rhodobacteraceae; genus Salinivivens. The sequence continues at coordinate 24,824 of CACOXV010000009.1, forward strand.
CAAGCAGAAGAGGTCGACTGGTCATTTCCTGTGCTAGTCCAGGACGTCGTCATGATGGGTCGATATGGACATATGGGGTTTTTTCGAAAAACAACTTCAAATGATCTATTAGAAGTTGACTACGCTTTAAACCGTGTTGGCATGGAAGATTTTAAAAACCGCCAAATTGGTGAATTATCGGGCGGCCAAAGAAAAAGAGTTTTTTTGGCTCGTGCATTGGCACAAAAAAGTGAAGTAATTTTGCTAGACGAACCTTTCACGGGAGTGGATGTAAAAACAGAGACGGCCATAATCAAACTTCTTAGAGAAATGCGAAAAGAAGGCAAAATAATGCTTGTTTCAACCCATAACCTTGGGTCGGTTCCAGAATTTTGCGATAGGACAATTTTAATTAAAGAAACGATACTAGCGTACGGAAAAACAGAAAAAACTTTTACACGACAAAATTTAGAACTCGCATTTGGTGGAGTTCTTAGGCATTTTGTTCTTAGTGGAACAGATCTTCATGACGACGACGATACGCGCGAAATCCGCGTGATTTCAGATGACGAGCGTCCCTTCGTCCTGTACGACAACGAAAACAAAAATGACAGAGATGCTTGATACTTTATTAGAGCCATTTTCTTATAGTTACATGATTAATGCCCTTTGGGTGAGTGCTTTAGTAGGAGGCGTTTGTGCTTTTATTTCAGCATACTTGATGTTGAAGGGCTGGTCCCTAATAGGCGATGCACTAAGCCATTCAATAGTTCCAGGGGTTGCTGGAGCCTATATGCTGGGACTGCCCTTCGCTCTTGGGGCTTTTGTTGCGGGAGGATTAGCCGCAGGCGCGATTCTTTTTTTACAACACCGCTCTAAACTCAAAGAAGACGCTATAATAGGGATTATCTTTACTGCTTTCTTTGGACTGGGTTTATTTATGATATCAGTGTCCCCGATATCTGTGAGCATTCAAACCATTACAATGGGCAATATCCTTGCGATAACGCCGGCAGATACCTTCCAGTTGGCAATAATTGGCATTGTATCGCTTTGCATCCTTACAACGAAATGGAAAGACTTTATGGTTACATTTTTTGATGAAAACCATGCGAGGTCTATAGGTTTGAATCCTGGTGTTTTGAAAGTATTATTTTTTACAATTCTTGCTGCTTCTTGCGTTGCGGCACTTCAAACTGTTGGTGCGTTTTTAGTAATTGCAATGGTTGTTACTCCCGGGGCAACAGCTTATCTACTTACAGATAAATTTTCCAAATTGCTCGTTATAAGCATTCTTGTTGGCACGTTAAGTAGTTTCTTTGGTACTTACATTAGCTATTTTCTTGATGGCGCTACTGGCGGAATAATTGTCTCAATCTTAACCATAGTATTTATTTTTACTTTCATCTTTGCACCAAAACATGGATACCTTAATTCCAGACGCCGCGCCGCTTTAGAAGCAGATACTAATTATGTCTGAAATATTAAGTGCGCCATTCCAATATAATTTTATGATAAACGCTTTCTTATTAACGGCTATCATATCTATACCATCAGCCTTAATTTCGTGCTATTTGGTGCTGAAGGGGTGGTCACTTATGGGAGACGCAATAAGCCACTCCGTACTTCCTGGAATAATAATATCATACTTATTGCATATTCCTTTACTTATAGGAGCTTTCTGTTCTGGGATGATTTGCGCAGTTGCATCTGGATTTTTAAATGAAAATAGCAGGATCAAACAGGACACAATAATGGGTGTAGTTTTTTCGGGAATGTTTGGCTTTGGCATTGTTTTGTACTCAAAAGTGTCCACTGAAGTACACTTGGATCACATATTATTTGGAAATATACTTGGACTGAGCCTTGAGGACTTAATAATTTCTTTTTTAATTTCTGCAGCAGTTACAATCCTCATAACCATAAAGAGACAGGATTTGCTATTACATACTTTTGATCCAATACATGCTCGTTCAATTGGAATCCCAGTTCGCTTTTTGCATTACGGATTTCTAGCAATGGTATCCATAACAATAGTAGCCACTTTATCGGCTGTAGGAATAATACTATCAATTGGTTTATTGATTGCCCCCGGGGCAATAGCTTTTTTACTAACACAGCGGTTTGGCCAAATGCTTGTAATTGCAATGATAATATCTTTATTATCCAGCTTTTTAGGTATTTACATAAGTTTTTTTATTGACAGCGCACCAGCACCAACAATTATTTTATTCCTCTCAGCCTTTTTCATTGGTGCGTTAATACACGCTAATATGAAACTTAAAATAAATTAAATATCTAGGATTTAGAGACTACTATATTGATATATTATTATGCACATGCGAATGTCTACTTTTTGCGAGACATGCCCGGTCATAAATTATGAATGATAATTTAATAAAAAGAAACGATGGATCTGAACTTGATGTGGATTGGGTTATGTCCCAGACCGCAAACACTTCGGCAATCGAACGCCGCGCCACCACTCTTGGCGCTCGCAGATCAATAAAAAAAGACCATCAGGCTGCCTGGCTTTTGCGAGCAATTTCTTGCATTGATCTTACGACCCTATCTGGAGACGATACAGAAGGTCGCGTAAGGAGGTTATGTGCTAAAGGAATCCGGCCTATTAGACCAGATTTAACAAGAGCCTTAGGAATAACTAATCTTCATGTTGGGGCTGTATGCGTATACCATGAGATGATTGCAACGGCGATCACAGCCCTGGGTAATAGCGGCATCCCAGTTGCCGCTGTATCAACCGGTTTCCCCGCCGGCCTATCTCCTTTAAGCACCCGATTATTAGAAATCAATGAAAGTGTGGCAGCTGGTGCCAAGGAGATTGATATTGTTATTTCCCGTAGGCATGTACTCACACAGAACTGGCAAGAACTTTTTAATGAAGTTAAAGCATTTCGATCTGCCTGCGGACAAGCGCACTTAAAAACCATCTTGGCAACTGGCGAATTAGGAAGTCTAAGAAATGTCGCTCGCGCATCAATGGTTTGTATGATGGCTGGAGCTGATTTCATTAAAACTTCAACTGGAAAAGAAAATGTTAATGCTACTCTTGCTACTTCTATTGTTATGGTGCGTGCTATCCGGGATTACTATGAACAAACAGGTTTTAAAGTAGGGTACAAACCAGCAGGTGGTATATCGAAAGCAAAAGACGCTTTAGTTTATTTAAGTCTAATAAAGGAAGAGTTAGGAACTGATTGGGTAGACGCTTCTTTATTTCGTTTTGGAGCATCTAGCCTTCTGGGAGATATTGAGCGACAATTAGAACATTATATAACTGGTTCTTATTCAGCTAATTACAGGCATCCATTGGGGTAGAACATGCAAATTAAAGAAATCTATGATAAAATGGACTACGGGGCAGCACCGGAAAGCTCTTTAGAAGCACACAATTGGCTTGAGAAACACAATTATAATTTTGGAAATTTTATCAACGGAAAATGGAAAAGTTGCAAAGACCACTTTGATACCATTAATCCTTCTAACAACAAAGTATTAGCAAGAGTTGGCCAGTCATCACAAGCTGATATAGACTCTGCTGTAAAAGCAGCTAGGACCGCTCAAAAAAAGTGGTCTGAGGAAAGTGATCATAAACGTGCACGCATTCTATATGCCATCGCGCGTCTTTTACAGAAGAATTCTCGTCTTTTTGCTGTTTTGGAAACTTTAGATAATGGAAAACCAATAAGAGAATCGCGTGATATAGATATCCCTCTTGCGCAGCGGCACTTTTATTACCATGCCGGGATGGCCCAATTAATGAAGGCTGAACTTCCAAATCGCTCTCCAATAGGGGTATGTGGTCAAATTATTCCATGGAATTTTCCACTTCTAATGCTTTCTTGGAAAATAGCACCTGCCATAGCAATGGGTAATGCTGTCGTGCTGAAGCCTGCAGAATATACATCTTTAACAGCTCTTTTGTTCGCTGAGCTATGTATATCTGCGGGAGTTCCAAAAGGTCTGATAAATATTGTAACTGGCGATGGCAAAGTTGGCGAAATGATTGTTAACCATAAAGATATCAATAAAATTGCATTTACCGGATCAACAGAAGTTGGAAAATTAATAAGAGAAAAAACTGCCGGATCAGGCAAATCTTTAACACTCGAGCTGGGTGGAAAGTCTCCATTTGTTGTTTTTGATGATGCGGACCTGGACAGTGCTATTGAGGGCGTTGTTGACGCAATTTGGTTTAATCAAGGACAAGTTTGCTGTGCTGGATCTCGCCTATTAGTACATGAAGCCATTGCAGAAAAATTTTATAAAAAACTCAAAGCCCGAATGAAAACCCTACGCCTAGGAAATCCCTTGGACAAATCAATAGATATGGGCGCTATCATAGATAAAAAACAGCATGAAAAAATCAGCCGAATGGTTTCCCAGTCAAATGGTAAGGTTTATCAAGCCAATATACCATTACCCGAAGAAGGCTGTTTTTTTTCACCAACCTTAATCACAGACTTACATACTGCAGATCCACTGATGCAGGAAGAAATCTTTGGTCCAGTACTGGTAAGCACAACTTTTAGAACACCTTCAGAAGCAATAGAACTATCGAACAATACTACGTTTGGACTCGCCGCATCTATCTGGAGCGAAAATATCAATTTGTGCTTAGAACTCGCTCCTAAAATTAAAGCTGGGGTAGTGTGGATAAACGGAACAAATATGTTTGACGCTGCTGCTGGATTTGGCGGACTCAAACAAAGTGGATTTGGGCGAGAAGGTGGCTGGGAAGGTCTGCTAGCATATAGTAAATCAAAAAAACATTCACCTGCTACTATTAAGTGTAAACCAGTTAAAAAACAAATTAGCAGAGTTGATCATATTGACCGAACTGCAAAACTTTACATTGGGGGAAAGCAGTGTCGCCCCGATAGTGGTTATTCCCAAACAGTTTTTGACTATAAAGGAAAGCCTGTAACCCAGGTGCCTTTATCAAATCGCAAAGATATCAGAAACGCTGTAGAAGCCATGAACTCTGCAAGGTCTTGGTCTCACTCCACCGCACACTTGCGGGCTCAAATATTGTACTATCTGGCCGAAAACCTTTCAGCGAGAGCAGTAGAATTTACAAATAATTTACAATTACTTACTGGGAGAGCGGATGCACAAATTGAAGTAGAGGCTAGTATTCAAAGACTATTTTTCTATGCGGCGTGGTCAGATAAATTCGATGGTAGCGCAAGAAGCGTACCCCTAAAAGCAATAGCACTCGTTATGAATGAAGCAATAGGCAACTGTGGTGTCATATGCGATGACAGGTACCCTCTGCTCGGATTTATATCAGCAATGGCACCATTATTTGCTACAGGTAATCGATCAATTATTATTCCTTCAGAACCTTTTTCTCCCATCGTAACTGACTTCTACCAAGTCCTAGATACTTCAGACGTGCCTCCAGGAACTGTAAATATATTGACTGGCAGGCATACTGTTTTGGCACTTGAGCTTGCTAGTCATATGGACATTGAAAGTGTCTGGAGCTTTTCAACATCAGATGTGTCAAGAGATATAGAAAAAGCTTCAGTTAGTAACTTAAAACGCACATGGGTTAGCAATGGCGAGAAACGGGACTGGTATAACGAAGAAAGTCAGGGCATACAGTTCCTAACGAACTCTATAGAAAACAAAACTATTTGGATTCCCTACGGTGAATAGCCATTGTTAAGTCCTGGTTTTAACTCTGCCTTTTCTCTTGTTCTTTAAATATTTATTTCTCGGTTTTTTTTGTTTTTTCCGGTTTAAGTTAGATCGGCCATTTCTGTCCGACATGCTTATTGGCTCATCGTCAAGATGGGTAAGCTGAAATACGAGCCCCCCTGCAAATGGATCCACCTCTTTCAGTATCACTCGAACTGACATTCCTAATTCAAGCTTTTGTCCAGTTTCTGAACCAATCAATCTATTGCCAGGTTTATCGTGTTTAAAATATTCGTTACCGATAGTCCTTACAGGCACAATACCATCAGCTCCAGTCTCATATAACCTGACAAATATCCCAAAATTTGACACCCCACTTATACTCCCACAGAATTCACCTCCGATTCTTTCTGACAAAAAATGTGCAAGGTATCTGTCATTAGTATCCCGCTCGGCGACCATAGAACGTCTCTCAGACTCAGATATTTTTTCTGCAGTACGATGCATACTATCAACATCCGTATCTTTAAGACCATCATCACCGAGTCCTATGGCAGATATCAAAGCGCGATGTATAACAAGGTCAGAGTATCGCCTAATAGGCGAAGTAAAATGAGCATATTTCGATAAAGATAAACCAAAATGACCAAAATTTTCTGGCGAATAATATGCTTGGCTCATGGAGCGCAATGTAGATAGATTTATCAAATCACGAAAAGGAACTGATTCTGCCTGAGCAAGCAACCGGTTGATGTGGCTAGCTTTTATATTTTGTCCCTTTGGCAAATTTAATCCTGCTGACTGAGCTGTTTTTCTTAAAGACTCGATTTTTTCTTTCTCAGGCTCTTCATGTACCCGGAAAATTGTAGGTACCTTTTTGTCAGATAGTGTTTCAGCGGCGCAAAAATTTGCAAGTATCATAAACTCTTCTATCAGTTTGTGAGCGTCCAATCTTTCTTTGAATCTAATCTCTGTTACTTTTCCTGTTTTATCGATGTCTATCTGCCTTTCAGGCAAATTCAATTCCAAAGGCCCTCTTTTATTTCGAGCCACTTTAAGACTATTATATGCCGCATATAAAGGATTTAGTACTTGCTCCAGCAGCTGCAAAACTTCCTGTCTTCCGGTACCCTTATCTACAGCCTCCTGAACTTCACTATACTCAAGCGATGCAGAGGATTGAATAAGCGCACGTGTAAACTTATGACTTAGCTTATTACCTTGTGAGTCAATTTTCATTTTAACAACAAGGCAAGCTCTCTTTTCTCCCTCATGCAAACTGCAAAGATCCCCAGACAAACTATCTGGAAGCATTGGAACAACCCTATCAGGGAAGTAAGTTGAGTTACCTCTGTAACGCGCCTCATTGTCTATCGAGTCCCCAGAACGAACAAAGTGTGCTACATCTGCGATAGCTACCCATAATAAATGTCCACCAGGGTTTTTTGGATCATCATCCAATTTTGCATAGCAAGCATCATCGTGGTCACGGGCGTCTTTTGGATCAATCGTAACAAAAGGCATTTCTGTATAGTCATGCCACTTTTTGTTATTTACCAGAGTAGCTTTTTTTGATTGTAAAATAACCTCATCAGGAAAAGTATTTGGGATATTATGTTGATGTATCGCTATGAGAGATATTGACCTTGGGGCTGAAGCATCACCCAGCCTTTCTGAAATTTTGACCTTATCGGACCGAATTCTTCTTCCTGAATAGATTTTCTTAACTTCAACTAATTCTCCCTCACCGATAGCTACACTTTCATCCAGCTCCACCAACCAATCTTGACCAGACTTATCTATCGACCTAACTCGAGGCCCGTTTGGTGTGTTTCGAAAAATCCCAAGTTGCTTTTGTGGCTTGCTGTCGATTTTCTTAATGACCTTTCCAACATAGTGAAAATTATTAGTATTGACCAACTTAACTCTGGTTAGAACACGATCGCCGTAAGATAAGTTACCGGTGAATTTATCGGGTTCAATATAAACAATCGGCTCGTCACCAACCTCATCCCAAAAGACAGGACGTGCAAAGATATCACCGTCGCTGGTTGGTGCCATAACTTTTAAAATAAGAATTTTATCTGGGGTTTTTGGGCGCTGATAAGCTTTATTAGTCTTCACAAGGAATCCGCCATATTTAAAATCTCTTATTTTTCAATCCTACACTAATAGGACCTGTTAGCTGAGACGCATCAACCAGATCTTAGGTTGTAGATAAAGTGTGGTTTTCATTTATCCAGTATATATTTTTGTCTTCAACAAAACAGTAAGTGGCCTAAGCTGTGACCAATCAAGGCTTTTTTTGCGCAACCATATAGTCACTGCTTTCGTCCACGTCACGTAAGGTGTCACAAAGGGCCCACCTCTCAGTGTCCAACGTTTTAATAGTATCTTCATACGCATAAATCGAAGACCAACGGACGTTTTTAAAAGTCTTTTTTGATATTGTTCTTATTTTTCTTGCACCAAAAAGCCAAAAGCCACCATCTAAGGTAGGCCCTATAACAAACTCATTCCTCATTAAAACTTTAAAAGCCCTATCAATCTTTTCAATACTAACATCTGGAATATCAGAACCAATTATGCAAATTGGACCAACGCGAAAACTCTCTATTATCTTGAGCATTCTCTCCCCTAGATCAAACATACCTTGGGAAATTCGCTTTAATTCAGGTGGCCACACTCTACTTTTTTGCCCCTCTATATCTGGCGTAACTGCAATGACAGTTTCCCATTTTGGATGTGCCACCTTGCGGATCAGGGACAAGCTTTGGTGCCTGTACCACCAAGCTGCTTCAATCATACCAATGTCATTCCCCAAACGGGTTTTGACTTTCCCCGGTCTTGGTTCTTTTACCATAATTACTAAAGTTGGCTTATATTTCGGCAAAATAGTTTTCTAAAATACGAATATAAACCTTCTTTAAGTCGCGTATTTGACTTATATCAACCCGTTCATCAATCGCATGCATAGTCTTTCCTACCAATCCAAACTCCACTACAGGACATACATTCTTAATGAACCTGGCATCAGATGTTCCGCCCGTCGTAGACAGCACGGGTTTTACCCTAAGCTCTTGCTGAATAGACTCGCAAACAATATCAGATAAGTATCCAGGAACCGTAACAAAGCTCTCCCCCGTAATGTGTGTGTCAACTGTAATTTCTGTCCCTGTCTCTTTGGAAATAACTATCGAGGTTTTTTCCAACCAACTGCTTATAGATTCCCCAGTGTGATGATCATTGAACCTTATATTAACTTTCGCCGTTGCTTTCTCGGGGATTACGTTGCTTGCAGTATTACCAGTATCAATGGTCGTGATGGCTAAAGTCGATGGGTCAAAATGTTCAGAGCCGTTATCTAAGCTTTCTTGAGTAAGGGCATCCATTAATCGCACAAGTGCGTTAAGAGGGTTTACTGCTAGAGCTGGATAAGCAGTATGGCCTTGCAAACCTTTTACACAAAATTTTGCTGTAACTGATCCCCGTCGACCTATCTTTACCATTTCACCCAAGTATTCTGGACACGTTGGCTCACCCACAAGACAATGGCTAATTTTCTCATCATTTTCTCGCATCCAATCCAGAATTGCGCTTGTCCCATTTTTAGCTTCACCCTCTTCATCACCAGTAATAGTAATAACAATAGAGCCACTGGGTGGATTTTTTGCCACAAAGTCTATAGCAGCGGAAACAAATGCCGCAACACTCGACTTCATATCAGTTGCTCCGCGGCCAAATAAATAACCGCTCTTTACCTCAGCCCCAAAAGGGTCTACGGACCATGATTTGGTGTTTCCAACCGGTACTACATCTGTATGACCATTGTAGGCGAAACTATTTCCAAATTCACCAGAACCCCAACGAGCAAATAGATTTTCTACCCCCCCACGACTAATTCTATAACAAGAAAACCCATTTTTTTTTAGCAAGTCTTCTATTAACGCTATTGCACCCCCCTCATCTGGGGTAACAGATGGACATTTTATAAGATCAGCCGTAAGTTTTACTGGATCAATTTCACTCATCGTTTAGCCTAAATAGGTAATAGTTTATGTACAGCTTTTGCCAACTCTGCAGGTTTATCAATGAGCAGGTCAGCTCCTGCTTCTCTCAGCTCATTTGTCGATCCATATCCATAGCTCACTCCTACAGATTTAATCAAGTTAGATTTTGCACCAATAATATCATATTGCCTATCTCCGATCATTAATGCGTTGTTAGGTTCAAAACCAGTAACGGCCAATGCATGTTTTAATAAAACGGACTTGTCAGATAGAGAACCATCAAGATTGGAACCAAACTCATATGAGAAATATTTTGTTAAATCAAAATACTCTAATATTGCACTGGCTGAAACAATTGGCTTTGATGTAGCAAGACTAAGCACATAGCCCATCTCTAGCAACACCGCTAGTTGACCAGGAATGCCTACGTAAACACTATTTTCTAAATACCCTTTCACGTTGTACCGTTCTCGATACAAATTAACCGCCTCATCAAGATTTTCTTCAGGAATACCGAGCTTCTTAAAAGTACCCCACAAGGACGGTCCAACTACCCAATCACTATCCACTCCCAACTTTTCAAAATTCATTTTATCTAGTGCATAATTAATACAGGCCTTAATTCCTGGGCCAGCATCGGTCAGTGTTCCATCTAAATCGAAATATATGATACGCCTCAATTTACTTTATCAGCTTCTGTATCATTTCCAAATATAGGCATAACATCAGCGACTATGACGGAATTTTCATGCAAGGCACGCTCCATTAGTTGTTTTTCTTCATGATCAATTTCATGTCCGTTTCTTATTCTTTCTTGAATTGAACCATAGCCAACAACATTTAGTGGAGCCATATTAGAGTGCCTCAATGTTGCGACAGCCTCTCGAACAGCCTCGTCTTCATCGACACCAGTAGAATAGCAAATCAATGTTGCCCCAGTGGCTTTTTTTGGAAGGCCGTCTTCCTTGGAACGCCCTAAGTTTACTTCTAACGTGTATATAGCACGATGGCTTTTATTATTACCGAAATTTTTTTTCATAATAACAGATTTTCTAGGACCTTTTGGCCAAGGAACCTTATGCTTTAAATATCAATCACGGAGAAGTTCATTAATTCCTGTTTTACTTCGGGTTTTCTCGTCAACTCTTTTTACAATCACTGCACAGTATAAACTTATATCGTTTCTGGTTGGCATTGACCCAGAAACAACCACTGAATATGGCGGGACCTCTCCATACATTACCTCTCCTGTTTCTCGATCAACTATTTTTGTCGATTGCCCAATATAAACCCCCATACCAAGAACCGAACCCTCTCGAACAATTACCCCTTCTACAACTTCTGAACGAGCGCCTATAAAACAATTATCCTCAATGATTGTCGGAGATGCCTGCATTGGCTCCAAAACACCACCAATACCAACACCACCAGACAAATGCACATTTTTACCTATTTGAGCACAACTACCAACCGTTGCCCATGTATCTACCATCGTTCCAGTTTCAACATGTGCACCAAGATTCACGAATGAAGGCATAAGAACCACTCCTGCTGCTATATAAGCAGAATGCCTTACAATACAACTTGGAACAGCCCTAAAGCCTGCCTCTTTCCAGTCGCTATTATTCCAACCCTTAAACTTATTATCAACTTTGTCCCACCAGCCTGAGCTTTGCGGACCACCATCGTGTATCTCCATATCCTTTAGTCTAAAGCCTAGCAAAACTGCCTTTTTCGCCCATTCGTTTACAACCCAGTCACCATTGTTAGTCTTTTCAGCGACACGTAAACTTCCATTATCAAGGGCAGACAACGTAGCCTCGATAGCCTCTCTCATTTCACCCATTGTTGAGGGGTTTATTTCTTCTCTGACTTCCCAAGCCGCCTCTATGGCTTTTTCCAGCACTGCATTTGACATGTGGTTCTCCATCAATTTTTCTGTGCTATATATTTTAAGAACAAGCTACACAACGGAAAATCTTGAACTTTAATTACATTTTCAAGAAACTATAATGTGCTCGGGTGAAGTAAATTTTATCTAATGCGCCGCAGATAGATATATAAAGCACCGAGGCCACCATGCCTTCGATGAGACTGCTCTACTTGAAGAATTAAATTAGACAGCTTGGCCTCTTTTAGCCACATTGGAACCTGCGACCTTAAAACGCCATTGCGCTGTGGGATAGCATAACCCGGATCAGAGTTTTTTCCTTTTCCAGTTATAACCAATACCAATCTCTTTTGTGTGTTATGGGCAGAAATTATAAAGTTTAATAAAGCTTGATATGCTTGTTCCAAATTCATGCCGTGAAGATCTAGACTAGCCTCTGGTTCCAGCTTTCCTTTCTTAAGCTTGGAAAACGTTCCCATATCCATTTTTACTTTTTGAGAGGTATTTGAAAAAACTTCTTTTCGCCGTGTTTTTTCGTCTTTTAGCTGAAATTTCATACCTTTTAAAGGGGCGCCCTTGGGTGCTTCATTATTAGAAACGCTTTCAGTTTCAGAATAATTTTTTTCGCTTAACGGAAGTGTAGATTTTGCGACTTTTTCCCAAAGCTTCAATTCTTCCGAACTAAGTTTTCGCCTTTTCATAATTGCCACCCAGAGCCCCACATAGAGAGTCTCAACACAAAACTAAATACTTTTTCTAGCTACTAGTGGCAACAAGAAGCCAATTTGGATCAGATGATGATAGATCGCGAGAAAATGTCCATGTATCCTTTTGCCGCTTAACCTGCTTAGCATCACCCTCTACAATTTTCCCATCTTTATTTTTGACAACAGAGGAAAGCTCGCCAGTAAACGCTACAGAAAGTTCCGCGACTTTTGTGTTAGTGTCAAAGTCTGCATTTTTTAAACTGAGCTCACGAATTCCGTAAAACTCTGCCTCAACTTTCAATTTCTTTTTTGCTCGCATGTCAATTACTTGCTGAAAAGCGTCTTGAACATCTTCATCAAGAAAAACTTCTACGTCTTTCAAATCGCCATTTTCAAATGCCATCAGTATCATTTCATAAGCGGATCTCGCGCCAGACAAAAAATCATTTACCATAAATTCAGTATCTACTTTTTTCATAAGCGCCAACGCTTCTGCTGACGAGCTTTTTTTATCAACATTATCTGTTATGTCCGTGTCCTCACCACCTTCTATAACGCGAAAATCCCTATTATTATTTGCTGGTGGGGCATCTTGTAGCGGAGGCTTCTCAAAACCCTCTCTGGTACCCAGTACATTTTTTAACCTTAGAACCAGAAATATGGCTATTCCTGCCAAAACAAGTATCTCGATAATTGCTGGACTCATTTCACGCTCCTGATCAGTGCGATGGTGGTAATTTTACTTTCAAATACTTATGTAGGTGCTAACCGTGTTAATGTCCACTAATGTAGAACAAGGATACCAAAATAGATGTGGCTTTTTATTCTATTTTTTACTGTACCAGTGATTGAGATTGTCTTGTTTATAAAAGTGGGCAGTGCAATTGGGTTAATACCAACAGTTTTTGTTATATTAATCACAGCATTAGCTGGGACTTTCTTTGTTAAACAACAGGCATCACAGCTTTTTGACCTATTCAAAAGAAAGGCTGGAAACCTAGAAGACCCGTCTGAACCCATTGGGCATGGCGTTTTAGTGCTTTTTGCTGGCGCTTTATTGCTTACACCAGGTTTTTTTACAGACGTTTTTGGTTTTCTTTTACTTATTCCAAATTTTCGGTATTGGCTGTTTAGGAAAATCGAAAAAAGGTTTATTCATATTAAAAGTTTTAATAAAGAAACACCTAACCAGCACGAAACTATTTACGATGCAGATTATACAGATATTACACCAAACGCTGGGTCACCCTGGAACAAAAATAAACACCTGAAAGATTGAGCAATTTACAATCTGCAGAAAAAGTTCTGCTCAAAGGAAAGATTTTATGGCAAAAAAAACTGACGATATCGTTCCACCAAAGATGAATATTCTCGCACAATACGTAAGAGATCTATCATTCGAAAATATTCTTGCGCAAAAGGGTGTAGATGGTGAATTAAACCCCGAAATCCAAGTAAATGTTAATATAGATGCAAAAAAAAGAACAACAAATAAGCAATTCGACGTAATAGTGAAACTTCGCGTTGATAGTAAGTCAAAAAATACAGACAATGTGCTTTTTGTCTTAGAACTAGATTATGGTGGTGTGTTTCAGATAGAAAATATCCCCGACGACCAATTACACCCATATTTACTTATAGAATGCCCACGAATGTTGTTTCCCTTCTTGCGCAGGATAGTAAGCGATATCACTCGGGATGGTGGTTTCCCACCGCTGAATTTGGAAAACATTGATTTTCTTAAATTGTATAGACAAGAGATAGAAAGGCGAAAACAAGAAAATAAAAAAGCAACTCCAAGCTTAAAACATTAAAATTTTAGGACTTTAAAATTTTTGACCACATAGAGCTGTTTCCCAGCTTTTTTATAAAGTTCTCATGACTGGCTTTTTCTTCTGTTGTTAACCTAGATTTTAATTTTTCTTTTCTAACTTGCGTCCTTTTCTCATTAAATATGGAATTATTATTTTCATTTGAAAAGTTTGCTGTATTAAGTGCAAAATCTGGCTGCTTACCACCAACTAATTCTAAGTAAACCTCTGCCAGGATCTGACTATCTAAAAGTGCACCATGTACAGTTCTTGCTGAATTATCAATTTTGAATCTTCGGCAAAGCGAATCTAGAGAAGCTGGCGATCCAGGAAACTTTTTTCGGGCAATTGCTAACGTATCAGTTGCCCTATCAAATGTGATTTCTTCTTCATCAATACTTTTTAATTCTGCATTAATGAATTTAATATCAAAGGCAGCATTATGGATGACTAATTTTGCAGACCCAATGAAGTCTAAAAACTCTTTTGCAATTTCTGAAAACTTAGGTTTGTCAGAAAGGAATTCGTCACTCAAACCGTGTATGGCGAATGCTTGATCTGGCATTGATATGAGTGGATTGATGTATTGGTGATACACATTTCCTGTTGGCACATGATTATATAGCTCAACCGCCCCAATCTCTACTATCCGATGGCCGTCTTGTGGGTCTAGACCTGTAGTCTCTGTATCTAAAACTATCTCACGCATAAGGTTAAGCTCTAAGGATATCTAATATTTCTATAACTTGTTTTTCAACGGCCTCATGAGAAGTTGTTTCTATAACATAATCTGCAAGGTCACATTTTTTGCTGCTAGGCATCTGTTTAGACATGAGCTCCTTATAATAATCGTCATGCTCTTTATTTCGGTTTTTCAGCCGCTCCATTTGATTTTTGGTGCTGGTAAATACGCAAACTGTTTTATCCATGTCTTTATCTGCACCAGTTTCAAATAATAGCGGTATATCAAAAACAACAACATCAGAAGAAGTATGTTTTTGAAAGGTTTTTCGGTCCTCTAAAATCATTGGATGTACAATTTCTTCTAACTCTTTCAGATTTTCAGGCTCATTCTTTAACAGTGCTTTTAGTCGACTTCTAGAAATTGAACCATCTTCCAGTGAGGACGGAAAAAGCTTAGCCACTTTGACGACCGCTTTACCGCCTTTTGAATAAAGCTTATGCACTGTTTTGTCAGCATCCCAAACGTCACAACCAAGTTTTTCGAAAACTTTTGCAGTTGTAGTTTTCCCCATACCAACAGATCCTGTTAATCCAATTTTAATCATTCCCTGAGTAATAACTCTCTTAGATCTGGTGAATCAGTAGGTTTTACACCAAACCAGCGTTCGAAACCTGGTATTGCTTGGTATATTAACATTCCTAACCCATCTACAACACGACAACCATTTTTAGATGCATACGCCAGTAAGGGAGTTTTAAGTGGCGTATAAACTATGTCAGTAACAAGCGTATTTTTTTTCAATTTGTCTAGGGGTATTGGTAAATCTGCTTTTCCAATCATTCCAAGCGAAGTGGTGTTTATTACCGTTGCCGCATCATCTAAATAATTTTGAACTTTCATCCAATCAACTACTTTTATTTTTGCTCCAAAATCTGACCTTAATTGATCTGCTCTAGATCTCGTTCTGTTAGCAAGCACGATTTCGTTTGCACCATCCTCGATTAATGCTCCTAATATCGCTCTGGATGCTCCTCCAGCTCCAAAAACCACAGATATACCATCTTTAGCTGTCCAGTCTTTGTATTGTGATTTTATATTCTGAATAAACCCATAACCGTCTGTATTGTCGGCAAAAATTTTACCATCTGACAAAAAGGTTAATGTGTTCGCTGCTCCGATAATTGCGGCTCTATCTGAAATTTTGTCGGCTACCTTTAATATCTTCTCTTTATATGGAATCGTGACATTCGCTCCTACAAAACCGAGTCTAGGTAAAGACCGGATATGCTTTTCAAAATTTAATGGATCAATATCAAGCGGAATATAATAACCATTCACACCGAATTTAGACAACCAAAAATTATGCAGCCTAGGTGACTTTGAATGATTTATCGGATGACCTAAAACGGCTGCTACTGGTATTTGAGATGAACTCAATGTTTTAACACTCCCCGGTAAACTAAATAATCTAGTAACTGAATAATGGGCAAACCTAAAATACTAAAATAATCGCCATTAATCTTTGATAAAAAAGAAATACCACTGTTTTCGATTTTATAACCACCAACGCAGTGCTTTACTTCGTCCCAGTTGTCATCAACATACTTGGAGATGTATTCATCTGATAAATTCCGCATTGTGATTGTTGCAGATCCAATAAATCGCCACTCTGCTTTATTTGCAAAATAAACTACACAAGCGGAATAAAGTGTATGGCTTTTACTTCTAAGAAACTTAAGTTGGTCCGCTAAATCGGTAGGGTTGTTTGCTTTCGATAGAATTTGACCGTTACACTCCATAATTTGATCACATCCAATTACTAGTTTATCTAAATACTCACATGAAAGTTTCTTTGCTTTCATAGCTGCCAAAATGTCAGCTAAATCACGCCCAGAATAGCCTTTATTAATATAAGAAGACTTTGCTTCTTTCTCGTCTATATTAGCATCGATAGCGGTAAATTTTAAACCTGCTTTAAATAAAAGCTCTGACCTAATTTGTGACTTCGATGCCAATATTATACCAATTGTCATGTTAATAAATCTTTAATATTTTTACTTGCTAGAAAACATTTTTAGTTTTCTCTAACTTTTTGTATATTTTTATTGCATTATAATATTTTTCTATACAGTGGATAAGGATAAGTTAAATAACTATATAATTGTGTATTTTTTTTTAATTACTATCTAATTATCTGTTTTAATTTACTAGTTTTTACCTATTTAAAACTAATAAAGCTGTTGAAATGTGCTTTATAAAATTTAATCCACTTTATTTCTCTTACCTATTACTAAAACTACTCTTATTTCATGATATTTATTATTAATAGAGTGAATACTATCCAGTAACCAAAATACTGACACCACTATACCCATGAGTAAAAACTTGCGCATACCAATGGTAGTATCGTGGATGGTTGGTTTATTTTATATACCACGAATTTTTGTATATCACCTAGGGTGATCTAACTGTAAAGAGTAACTTTAAGACGTTTTTTTATACTTTCTTAGATATTTAAATAGTTGATTTCAAAATTGAAAATAACAGCCTACCTGGTATGTAGTTTAGATTACCAAATGAAATCCCGTTTTTATTATTATCGGGTATGATAATGTCAGTCATATTTAGATTTCAGCTTTTATTGACTCAAGACATATTTTTTATTACGAGGTTGTTATTCCAGTTCTGGATGTGAATCTCATAATTAAAGTCCATTTAAAGGGTATGATATGTCTGCTCAGAAACTGAACTTGTCTGATCTCAAGTCAAAGAGTCCGAAAGACCTTCTTTCAATGGCGGAAGAATTAGAAATTGAAAACGCTTCGACCATGCGTAAAGGCGAGATGATGTTTCAAATTCTAAGGGAAAGAGCAGATGAGGGTTGGGAAGTTTTTGGAGAAGGTGTGCTGGAGGTATTACAAGATGGTTTTGGGTTCTTGAGAGCGCCTGAAGCAAATTATCTTCCTGGACCAGATGATATATACGTATCGCCAGAAATCATCCGTCAATTTTCTCTTAGAACAGGCGATACTGTAGAAGGTATGATAAAAGCGCCAGATGAAAACGAACGTTATTTTGCCATAGTTGGTGTTAATAAGATCAACTTTGAAGACCCTCAAAAAGCTAAACATAAAATAGCATTTGACAATCTTACGCCTCTTTATCCCGATGAGCGATTAACAATGGAGATAGAAGACCCAACAGTTAAGGATAGATCAGCAAGAGTGATAGATTTGGTTGCTCCAATTGGTAAAGGACAAAGATCTTTAATCGTAGCCCCACCACGAACTGGTAAAACTGTGATTTTGCAAAATATCGCTCACAGTATAGAGAGAAACCATCCTGAATGCTATCTCATAGTGCTGTTAATAGATGAGAGACCAGAAGAAGTTACGGACATGCAAAGGTCAGTTAAAGGGGAAGTAATATCTTCTACGTTCGACGAACCTGCCACGCGGCACGTTGCTGTATCTGAAATGGTAATTGAAAAATCGAAACGGCTTGTTGAACATAAACGTGACGTTGTTATTTTGTTGGACTCAATAACTAGATTAGGTAGAGCTTTCAACACAGTGATACCGTCATCTGGAAAAGTGTTAACAGGGGGTGTTGATGCGAATGCCCTTCAAAGACCAAAGAGATTTTTTGGTGCTGCACGAAATATTGAAGAAGGTGGTTCCTTAACAATAGTATCAACAGCTTTAATCGACACAGGGTCAAGGATGGACGAAGTGATTTTTGAAGAGTTTAAAGGTACAGGTAATAGCGAAATCGTTCTAGATCGTAAAGTTGCAGACAAAAGAGTTTTTCCTGCTATTGATATTTTAAAGTCTGGCACAAGGAAAGAAGATCTACTTGTTGACAAGTTAGATTTACAAAAAACTTTTGTACTGAGGCGAATATTGAACCCGATGGGCACTACAGACGGCATAGAATTTTTATTGTCAAAATTAAAACAAACCAAAACAAATTCAGAATTTTTTGACTCGATGAATACTTAAGCCATAACGAGATTGCTATTGGATACCATATTTGCACTAGCATCGGCACCCGGCAAAGCGGGCATTGCTATAATTCGTATATCTGGTTCCGCTGCAATCAGTGTGGTGGAGAAGATAACACAGTCGGAACTAAATGGGCCAATACCAAAACTTCGTGTCATTTATGATGTAGATGGCAACTTTATCGATCAAGCATTAATACTTACATTTCAAGCACCGAACAGTTTTACAGGAGAAAATGTTGCAGAGCTACACCTACACGGCTCTAGTGCAGTGGTGTCGTCGATTATTGATTTATTAAATAATATTAAAGGGTTACGGCTAGCAGAAGCAGGGGAGTTTACGCGAAGATCTCTTGATAATGGAAAAATAGATTTGGCTCAGGTAGAAGGGCTCGCCGACCTTATTGATGCAGAAACAAGTGCACAGCACAAGCAAGCGGCGAAAGTGTTTTCTGGTGCGCTTGGCACAAAAACAAAAGAATGGAGGCAAACTCTAATTAAGGCCGCAGCACTATTAGTTGCAACGATAGATTTTTCGGATGAAGAAGTTCCCGAAGAAGTAACATCTGAAGTAGAAACATTAATTAATAAAGTGCTCACGGAACTAGATAAGGAGATCGTTGGGGTTCAAACCGCTGAAAGAATAAGGGCTGGTTTTGAGGTCGCTATTGTAGGTGCGCCGAATCTTGGTAAATCTACCCTGTTAAATTTTCTCGTTGGTAGAGAAGCAGCAATAACATCAAATATCGATGGAACAACTAGAGATATAATTGAGGTAAAGTTCGACTTGCGTGGATTGCCTGTGACTATTTTGGATACAGCAGGGATAAGGGAGACGGTTGATGAAATAGAGGAGGTTGGTATCAGTCGCGCTTTAGAAAGGTCTAGCCTATGCGATCTACGTATAGTGCTCTCAGAAGATGGTAAGCACCCACCGGGTTTAGTGCAAAGAGAAACAGATATAGTCTGCATCGCGAAAGACGATGATGGAAAAAGAGGGGGTGTATCAGGAAAAACAGGTGCTGGTGTAGATGATCTTAAACACAATATATGGGCTTATTTTATAAACCAAACGCAAGATGTAGGGGTCGCTACTCGCGAACGACATAGAGTCTCGATGGTGGACGCAAAACATTTTCTAAAGAACGCAGTTGTATTACTGAAGGATGGTCCAGAGTATTATGATGTAACAGCCGAAGAAATAAGAGCAGCAACACACGCACTGGATAGCTTAATTGGAAGAATCGGTATAGAGAACGTTTTAGATGAGGTTTTTTCAAGCTTTTGTTTGGGTAAATAGGTGTTTCACGTGAAACAATTTGATGTAGTAGTTATTGGTGGGGGCCACGCAGGCTGTGAAGCGGCAGCAGCGGCAGCACGGGTTGGTGCTAATACAGCATTAGTAACGATGAAAAGCTCGGACATTGGTGTAATGTCGTGTAATCCGGCTATAGGAGGTTTGGGCAAGGGACATTTAGTTCGAGAAATAGATGCTTTAGGCGGTCTGATGGGGTTAGCTGCAGACGGGGCTGGAATACAATTTCGTTTGCTAAACAGAAAAAAAGGACCAGCGGTACAGGGCCCAAGAGCACAAGCCGATAGGGCGCTTTACCAGTCAGCAGTAAAGCGTCAGCTCTCTAGTGTTGAGGGTCTGTCTCTGGTAGAGGGTGAAGTTGTTGATCTAATTGTAGATGGTTATCGTGCCTGTGGTATAAGGTTGGCAGATGATAGCGAGTTATTTGCCAAGTCTGTAATTATTACTTCTGGGACCTTTTTGAACGGGCGTATCCACATCGGTACAGAAAACCACCCTGGAGGCCGCATGGGTGATCAGCCGTCTAATTTATTGGCGGATAGAATTAAAGACTTCGGATTAGATTTTGGGCGCCTTAAAACAGGCACCCCTCCTAGGTTAGATGCGCGTACAATAGCTTGGGATAAAATTGAGATGCAGCCAGGTGACGATGTGCCGTGCATGTTTTCTTTTTTAAGCAGTGCTCCGATTGCTCAGCAGATATCTTGTGGTGTGACCCATACAAATGAAAAAACCCATGATATTATTAGAGAAAATTTAGAAAAATCTGCAATGTATAGTGGTAAAATAGAGGGTGTTGGGCCACGCTATTGTCCATCGATTGAAGATAAAATCGTCAGGTTTTCAGATAAGCCGTCTCATCAAGTATTTCTTGAACCGGAGGGGCTTAATGATCACACGGTATATCCTAATGGTATTTCAACATCTTTGCCGGCAGAAATCCAAGAAGAGTATGTAAAGAGCATACTTGGCTTAGAGGGTGTTGTAATTTTGCAGCCAGGATATGCCATAGAGTACGACTATGTTGATCCAAGATCTCTTGATAGCTCATTAGCGGTTCAGGGGTATGATGGTCTTTATCTAGCGGGGCAAATAAACGGGACTACAGGATACGAGGAAGCAGCGGCACAGGGTTTGGTTGCGGGTTTAAACGCGGGCCGGAAGTCTTTGGGTTTGGCGGGCGTTTCGTTTTCTAGGTCTGACAGTTACATTGGTGTCATGATTGATGATTTGGTTTGTCGTGGTGTGACTGAGCCGTATCGAATGTTTACATCAAGAGCAGAGTTTAGGTTGTCTCTTCGAGCCGACAATGCCGACCAAAGACTAACACCGATAGGGATTGATATTGGTTGTGTAGAAAAAGAGCGAGAAGAGGTTTTTACACGCAAAGTCAATAGGTTAAAGAAGGCTAAAGAACTTTTCGAATTACAAACATACACACCCAAAACACTTTCTGAAAATGGAATTTCTATTAGCCAAGACGGAACACGCAGAACTCTTATGCAGGTTTTGGCATTTCCAAATGTGTCATACACAGACCTTTTTAAATTAGAGCCTGAGTTAAAAACTGTGGATATTGATATACTTAATCAGATACAAAAAGATGCCACCTATGTTAACTATTTAGACAGACAAAGAAAAGATATTGATGCTATCAGGCGCGATGAGCAAGTTCAAATTCCGGCAAGCCTGGACTATAACTCGATACAAGGTCTTTCAACTGAGTTGAGGTTAAAGCTTTCTAAAGCGCGCCCAAAAAACATGCTTCAAGCAGCTAGTGTTGATGGAATTACACCGGCTGCTTTAATGTTGGTTATGGCTAAAATAAAATTCATGGGTAAAGCTGCCTCAGCATGAGAGAGGAGTTACTGCCGGGACTTGCTGTTTCACGTGAAACATTTTTAAAGCTTAAGGAGTATGAAAGGCTACTTACCAGGTGGAATTCAAAAATTAATCTTGTCTCCAAGTCGACCCTTAGGGATATTTGGAGCCGTCATATTCTAGATAGTGTACAGGTTTTTTGCTCAATTGGCGAAAAAACAGGAAAATGGGCTGATTTTGGCAGCGGTGGTGGTTTCCCTGGTCTGGTTTTAGCAATTTTATCAGACGAGTTTGGGGTTTCAAACAATCTGTGTTTAATAGAAGCAGATGTTCGTAAATCTGTGTTTTTAAGAACGGTTTGTAGAGAGCTTGGCTTGGTGGTCGATATTTATAATAATAGAATAGAAGAAATGTCACCTATGCTTGTTGATGTCGTAAGTGCAAGAGCGCTGGCACCGCTCAAAACGCTATGTTTTTATGCAGAAAGTCACTTAAATGAAGATGGTATAGCGGTATTTGCAAAGGGAGAAAACTGGGAGTCGGAGCTTTTAGAGGCTCAAAAAAATTGGATATTTGAGTATGATGTTGTTACAAGTAAATTGCATCAGGGGTCGGTAATCTTGGTTCTAAAAGGTATTAAAAGTGTCTAATAGTGTTGATAATAAAGACCTCAAAGTGGTGGCTGTAACAAATCAAAAGGGTGGTGTTGGAAAGACTACAACCACAATAAATTTAAGTGCTGCCCTAATTGAGTTAGGAAAAAAAGTATTGATTATCGACTTAGACCCCCAGGGTAATGCCTCCACAGGTCTTGGTATCGATTATGATCAAAGAAGATTAACGGTTTATGATGTTTTGCTAGCAGAAACGTCCGTTTCGAAGGCTGTCTTGCCAACACCAATGGAGGGTTTACATATTGTGCCTTCAAATGTCGACTTAAGTTCAGCAGACATTGAGCTTATTAAGACAGCAAATCATAGTACTGCACTTTCCAGTGCATTAAGTGAAGATCGAAGTCTGGTTGATAGTTATGATTTTATTTTTGTAGACTGTCCACCGTCACTAAGCCTCTTAACTATAAATGCAATGGTGGCTGCAAATTCTGTTCTTATACCTTTGCAGAGTGAATTTTTTGCTCTTGAGGGTTTGTCACAACTTATGTTGTCTGTCCGCGAGATTAGAAATTCGGTAAATACAGAGCTTCGATTTGAGGGTGTGGTGTTAACAATGTTTGATCGTCGTAACAATTTATCTCAGCAAGTAGAAAAGGATGCGAGGGAAAACCTAGGCGAAATTGTTTTTAAAACAGTAATACCGAGAAATGTTAGACTAAGTGAGGCACCATCGCACTCTATGCCAGTACTTACTTATGAACCAAGATCCAGGGGAGCACAGGCTTACAGGCGGCTGGCTAAAGAGTTTTTAAAAAATAATAGAGATATCTAATATAAATTTGGGTGAGGCTAATGATTAAAAAAACTAATAATAACAAGGGTTTAGGAAGGGGTCTCAGCTCTCTTATCGCAGATGTCTCTACTATTTCCGATACCAAGGCATCGTCTTCTTCTGGCGCAAGCACCTCATTGGGGTATCGTAGTGAGCCTTTAATAAATATCTTTCCAAATCCAGATCAGCCTCGTCGGAATTTTAGCGAAGAGGGCTTAAAGGAATTATCACACAGTATTAAAAAGAAGGGTATTGTTCAGCCGCTCATTGTCAGGAGAAGGTCAAATGATGACGGGTTTGAAATAATAGCAGGAGAACGAAGATGGCGAGCAGCGCAGCTCGCGCAACTGGATACTTTGCCAGTAATAGTAAAAGAGTTTTCTGACAACGAAGTCCTTGAGATTGCAATAATTGAAAATATTCAACGTGAAGAGTTAAACCCAATTGAGGAGGCCCGTGGGTATCAACAGCTCATGGAAAAGTTTGGAAGGACACAGGAACAGGTGTCGAGCGCTCTCGGAAAAAGCAGAAGTTATATCGCAAACCTCCTAAGATTATTAAATTTGCCAGACGAGGTTACTAATTATTTGGTAAGTGGGCAGATAAGCGCCGGTCATGCTAAGATTTTGGTGTCTACTAATAAGGCAATAGAAATTTCCAGGTTGATAATTAAGGATAAATTATCCGTAAGAGAAACTGAGGAATTAGTAAGGTCTTTTAAACAGTTAGACGATGAAAAGCATATAAAGACGCCAAGAAAAAATATTTTAACCCAGAAAGATACAGACACTAAGGCGCTTGAGGGTGAGTTTTCTGCATCGTTGGGTGTCAGGGTTTTTATTGACCACAAAGCCGGTAGTGAGGCTGGATCTATTACTTTAAAATATAAGACATTAGAGGAGTTTGATAGACTTCGTGAGGCCATTGTTGGCGTAAGGTAAATTAGTAAAAAGTATCCGAAAGCTTATTTATAATTTGATTTAAAAGTATTCTTCCAGAAGAATTAACTATTAGCCTGTCGTCATCTACAGTTACTAATCCAAGGTCAGTTAGGTAATGAATATTTTCCTCATTAATTTTGTGATCACAAATTTTTTTTACTCTGGAAAGAGAAATTCCTTCAGAAATACGCAGACCCATTACCATGTATTCTTTAGCCTGCTCTATTGATGATATTGGGGTTATGGTTTCATAGTTTTTACTGTTTTTCACTGCGCTCAACCACTCCCGTGGGTCGTGTTTGCCTACTGTAGCCATCTTTTTATCATCTATAGAGAGACGACCGTGAGCACCAGGGCCTACTCCAAGATAGTCACCATATCGCCAATAAACTAAATTATGTCTACTTTCTGAACCTGGCTTGGAATGATTGGAAATCTCATAAGCTGGCATATTGAATTTATTGCATATCTCTTGCGTAACTTCATATAAACTAGCAGCTTGATCATCGACGGGAAGCCCTTTTAGTTTTCCCTTCTTAGAAAGGTTTCCAAAAGGGGTGCCGTCTTCGATAGTCAATTGGTAAAGGGAGAGGTGTTTGGTTTCCAACTCAAGTGCTCTTGTTAATTCTGCAGACCAATCATCAATCGTCTGATCTTGTCTTGCATAAATGAGATCTAAACTTGTGTGATTGAAGATTGAATTTGAGATCTCTACAGCATTAATGGCTTCGCTCACAGAGTGTAGACGCCCCAGCCTTTTTAAATCCTTATCATTCAGGGCCTGGACACCAACAGAAAGCCTATTTATGCCAGCATCATAATATTCTTTAAACTTATTAGCTTCAAAGGAAGATGGGTTAGCCTCTAACGTGACTTCCAAATCATTGGAAATAGTCCATAGACACTTAATTCTGTTCATAATCTCAGATACTAATTTTGGGCTCATTAGACTTGGGGTACCACCGCCAAAGAAAACAGTATTAAGCAAGCGTGGAGGTATCTTGATTGCGGCTTCATCAAGACATTTCAAATAAGCCTGAAGCCAAGCTTCTTGATCAATCTCCTGAGCTACATGGCTGTTAAAGTCGCAGTACGGGCACTTTGATTCACAAAATGGCCAATGAAGATAAATGCCAAATCCACCGTTTTGCCAATGATTAATCAATTAAAACAGCCTGATAATAGTTTTGTGAAAGCATCGGCGCGGTGGCTTATCTTGTTTTTCTCCCAGCGATCCATTTCTCCAAATGTTTCACTGTAACCATTGGGTAAAAAAATAGGATCATAACCATGACCATTTTTTCCACGCATAGGCCATACTAAAGAACCCTCAATAACGCCCTCAAAAGCTTCGTCATGGCCGTCAGGCCATGCTAACACTAAAGTACATCGAAACTGTGCAGTTCTTGGATATGATGCATCCATTTCGGTTAGTGCATTATGAGTTTTCTCCATAGCATATACGAAGTCCCTCCCACCGGAAGTTTCCGCCCAATTAGCTGTATAAACACCTGGAGCACCGTTTAAAGCGTCGATAGTGATGCCGCTGTCATCCGCCAAAGACGGTAAATTACTAAGTTTCGCTGCAGAATGAGCCTTGATACGTGCGTTACCAACAAAAGTATTATCGGTTTCATCGGGCTCTATAAGATTGAGTTCGTTCGCACCTTTAATATTTATCTCAAATGGTTCGAACAAGTGCCTGATTTCTTCAAGTTTACCCTGATTGTGAGTAGCTATTACTAGCTCTGGACCAGTAAATTTTCGTGTCATGCAGTAGCCTTTTCTTGTGCTATTATTAATTCACCAATTCCTTTAATGGCCAAATCCATTAGTTCATTTAATTGGTTTCTAGAATAGGTAGACCCTTCAGCACTGATCTGTGTTTCTATCATGCTCCCCGAACCCATCATAATAAAGTTGCCATCTACTCCTGCTTCACTGTCCTCAGCATAATCCAAATCTAGAACAGGTTGCCCAGCGTAAATTCCGCAGCTGATAGCTGCTATCGGTGATATTAGGGGATCGGTAGTTATTATTCCTTCCTTCAAAAGTTTATTAACTGCTAACTTAAGAGCAACCCACCCACCACTTATTGACGCACAGCGGGTCCCTCCATCTGCTTGAATTACATCACAATCAACTGTTATTTGCCTTTCACCTAAGGCAATCCTATCGATACCTGCTCGAAGGGAACGTCCAATGAGCCTCTGAATTTCAACGGTTCTTCCCCCTTGCTTTCCAGACGCTGCTTCACGGCGCATCCTACTACCAGTTGATCTTGGTAACATGCCATATTCCGCGGTAACCCAACCCAAGCCTGACCCTTTTACAAAAGGAGGTACTCTATCTTCTACTGTTGCCGTACACAGAACGTGCGTATCGCCAATCTTAATCAGGCAAGAGCCTTCAGCATGTTTTGTAACATTTGTTTCGATTAAAATAGACCGGCTTTCGTCAAGGTTTCTTCCAGATGGGCGCATCAAATTTCCTTTTTTAAAATGCCATACATTTGCTTTAAGGTATTTTGCAACCCCGATTGACCTTTTCCCTCTCGTTACTTTAATTAGTTAGTAAGGAATATTTATGACTAAGTTGAATAATATCTTAACTGAAATGAATGATCGCTCAAGAGAGGTTTTCCAGCGTGTTGTTGAGGGATACTTGCAGAGTGGCGAGCCTGTAGGCTCAAGAACTTTAACACGTAGCTTAAGCGAAAATTTGAGTGCGGCCACCGTTAGAAACGTTATGCAAGACTTGGAATATCTTGGTTTACTGGATAGCCCACATGTTAGCTCGGGTAGAATACCCACTCAAATGGGCTTAAGGATGTTTGTGGATGGGCTTCTTGAAGTAGATGGATTAGCGATTACTGATAGAGAAAAGCTTGACGGCACCATCAATGAAAACCCTAAAGATATCTCTGCAACCTTGGATAAAATTGGTTCAGCACTTTCTGGTATAACACAGGGGGCTTCCCTTGTTTTAAGTCCTAAGCAGGAATCTGAAATAGAACACGTAGAGTTTGTATCATTAGCGCACGATCGAGCACTTGTTGTTCTAGTCTTTTCAAATGGTCATGTAGAGAATAGACTTTTCCAGCCTCCACTAGGTCAAACCCCTAGTTCTTTTAAAGAAGCAGCAAATTTTTTAAACTCTATAATGCAAGGCCGGACTTTATCACAAGCTAAGGAAATTATTCAAAAAGAGATATCCATCAGAAGGCAAGAGTTGGATAGTCTGGCAGCAGAACTTGTTGAAAATGGAATTGTGTTTTGGGAAGCCAAGGGCGAGCAACAAGAAAGATTAATAGTTAGAGGTAGAGCGAATCTTTTAGAAAACGAAGCAGAAGAAGAGGAGCTTGAGCGTATCCGGCTTCTATTTAATGACCTGGAGAGAAAACAAGACATAGCAGAATTTCTCGACCTAACTGAACAAAGTGACGGTGTTCGTATCTTTATAGGCTCAGAAAACAAACTTTTTTCACTTTCGGGTTCATCTTTAGTTTTTTCTCCCTATATGAATTCTGATAAAAAGGTTATCGGTGCAGTTGGTGTAATTGGACCAACTAGGTTGAACTATGGGCGCATCGTACCGATTGTGGATTATACGGCGCAGCTGGTCGGAAAATTAATTACCGATCATAGTTAGAGGTAAAATATGGCAGAGCAAAAAGAAGAAGAATTTTTAGACGATATTGATGATGCTGATGCAGAAGAAGCAGAAGTAGAAATGATCGATATTAACGAAGAAGCTGATCGTTTAGATGAATTAGAGCTCATTAAGAATGAGAGAGATGAATTTAGGGATCGTTTTGTTCGCGCCCTAGCAGATGCAGAAAATGCAAGAAAACGCGCTGATAAAGACCGTCGTGAAGCCGAAAATTACGGTGGCTCAAAGTTAGCAAGAGATTTGCTTCCAGTATATGATAACCTAAAGAGAGCAGTCGATGCTGTTACAGATGAGCAGCGGTCAGCTGCGTCGGGTTTAATAGAGGGGGTTGAATTAACAATGCGGGAACTACTCAGTGTTTTCACGAAGCATGGTATCACCTTGATATCCCCAGACGTTGGCGATAAATTCGATCCAAAACTTCATGAGGCAATGTTTGAGGCGCCTCTGCCCAAAACAAAAGCGGGTGATATTATACAAGTATCTGCAGAAGGATTTATGCTTCATGACAGACTTTTAAGGCCTGCTAAGGTCGGGGTATCTTCATCTACAGATGGCTAAAGA
The DNA here is from genome assembly GCA_902631295.1 of Paracoccaceae bacterium. Taxonomy (GTDB): domain Bacteria; phylum Pseudomonadota; class Alphaproteobacteria; order Rhodobacterales; family Rhodobacteraceae; genus Salinivivens. The sequence goes on from CACOXV010000009.1 coordinate 53,336, forward strand.
AATCATAAGATTAATTTTTATCAGAAATCTCTTTTAATTTGTATAATAGCTGCAACGCTTCATTAGGTGATATCTGATCCGGATAAATGCTTTCTATTTTTTCTAATAATTCGCTATTTTTATCCGATTGATTACTGGTTTTGTCTATCAGGTTTTGGGAGAACAAAGGCAAATCTTCCCCAAGGAGCTTTGTTACAGTGCCCTTCTCTATATCGTTCTTTTCAAGCTCATTTAGAATGATTTTTGCTCTTTCTAAAACCACAGCTGGTAGACCGGCTAGTTTTGCAACCTGAATGCCATAAGACCGATCAGCGGCCCCTTTACGTACTTCATGCAAAAAAATAACCTCATTGTTCCACTCTTTTACTGAGACTGTAGCGTTTTCGACCCTCTTTAATTTGTCCGCCAGAGTTGTCATTTCATGATAATGTGTAGCAAAAAGAGATCTCGATTTATTAACTTCATGGAGATGTTCCAAAGTTGACCATGCAATTGCCAATCCATCATATGTCGCAGTGCCCCGGCCAACCTCGTCTAAAATCACCAATGCTCGATCGTCTGCTTGGTTTAAGATTGCAGCAGTCTCCACCATTTCAACCATGAATGTTGAACGGCCCCTAGCAAGGTCATCAGATGCCCCAACCCTGCTAAATAACTGACTTACGATACCAATATGGGCACTTTTAGCAGGAACAAATGATCCCATTTGTGCCAAAATGCTTATTAAAGCATTCTGCCGAAGAAAGGTTGATTTACCTGCCATATTAGGCCCAGTAACCAACCAAATAGACCCATCATTTAACTTACAATCATTCGGGATGAATCCGTTCCCGTTATTTTTTAGAGCTTTCTCAACTACTGCATGTCGCCCACTTTGTATTTCAAAGGCTCTTGAGTTGTCTAAAGTTGGCTTGCACCATTCTTCTTGATGCGCCAACCTTGCTAAACTATTAGTAAGATCTAATTCCGCTAAAGCCTGAGCGGCGGAAGATATTGCCTCGAAATTACAAATTATTAATTGGCTTAATTCGTTAAAAACACGTTTTTCTATTTCAAGAGCTCTTGCATTTGCATTTATGATTTTGGTTTCTATTTCTGACAGATCTATTGTTGTAAACCGCATTTGATTAGCGGTGGTTTGCCGGTGAATAAAATTATCAGATATTTCGCTGCTCTGAAGCTTTTCTGCGTTTTTAACAGTAGTTTCTATGAAATAACCAAGAACATTGTTAAACCTAATTTTGAGGGATTGAATGTTAGTTAGCTCTATTAAATCTCTCTGCATTTCAGCAATTATTTTGGCGCCATCCTTTTTCAGTTTTCTGGTTTCATCTAGATCTGAGTTGAATTTTTCTGCAACAAAGCCGCCATCACGGACCAATAGTGGTGGTTCAGGGACTATTGCCTTTTCAAGTGGTAAGGTGATTTCTTGATGACCTGTAAGTTTGGCGATTGATCTTCTTATTTCACTTGGTAGGTCTTGGTTCAGAAATTTCTGAGCTATTTCTTTTCCTTGAGTTAAGCCCTTACAAATATTTGCCAAGTCCCTAGGGCCTGCTCGATCTAGTGATACCCTTGAAAGGGCGCGCTCAAGATCAGGAACACTTTTTAGGAACCCCATAAGGTCATCGCTAAGATCAATATTTTCGTGGAAAAACTCGAGCGACTCATGTCTATTTTCAATTAAACTTATATCCATACTTGGTGATGATATACGCCGTTCTAAAAGTCTTCCGCCTGCAGCTGTTACCGTGCGATCAATAGTTTCAAGAAGAGACCCATGTTTTGTTCCTGTATTAATCGATTTTGTTAATTCGAGATTTCGTCTTGTTGCAGTGTCAATCCGCATATTGTTTTCTTTTAATTCAATTATGGGTGGTCTTAAAATTGGCAACTTACCCTTCTGAGTAGCGTCCAAGTATTCAGCTATTGCGCCCAGTGCAGACACTTGCGCTCGGCTAAAGCTTCCAAAGGATTCCAAAGAAGCAACTGCGAAGAGCTTTTTTAATCTTGCGTCCCCAGAAGCACTATCAAATGTAGATTTACCACGTTGAGTTACTATTGCGCCGCTTTCCTCTATAGCATCTAAAACATCAAAATTTGTATCATCTACTACTAGGACCTCAGAAGGTGTTAATCGTGCTAATTCTGTAATAAAATCTTCAACCTTATTTAAGGATAAAACATTCATTAGGCCTGTGGAAATATCCACCCAGGCAAGGCTGTGCTCGTCTCTTACCAACGAATATGCGGCTAAAAAATTATGGGACCTTGCTTCTAAAAGGCTATCTTCTGTTAATGTACCTGGGGTTACTAATCGCACCACATCCCGTTTAACTACTGATTTTGAGCCTCTTTTCTTTGCTTCCAAAGGGCTCTCTAATTGCTCACATACTGCTACTTTATGACCTGATTTAATCAACGTCAGTAAGTAGCTTTCAGAGGAGTGATGAGGCACTCCGCACATTGGAATATCAACTTCGTTGAGCTTGCCCCTTTTTGTGAGCGCTATATCTAAAACGTTGGAAGCCGTTACAGCGTCATCAAAAAATAATTCGTAAAAATCGCCCATCCTGTAGAACAGCAGTGAATCAGGATACTGACCTTTAATTTCCAGATACTGAGCCATCATAGGTGTCACGAAAATCTCCTTACCGTTCATTAGCTCCTAAGTTTATTAGATTATTCGAGAAAACTAAACAGAAAACAAATTATTGTAGCTCCAGAAGCAAGGTAGTACAGTTACGTTACAGCTTGGGATTTTACTAATGAAAAATACAAAGTTTACTAGAGACGAAGCGCTCGCGTTTCATATGGAACCGGTGCCGGGAAAATGGGAAGTTAATGCAACAGTTCCTATGGCAACTCAGCGTGACTTATCGCTTGCATATTCTCCGGGAGTTGCCGTGCCTTGTTCGGAAATTTCTGAAAATCCAGAGTTAGCGTATGATTATACAAACAAGGGAAACTTGGTTGCGGTAATATCAAATGGGACAGCGGTTTTAGGATTAGGAAACCTTGGAGCGCTTGGAAGCAAACCGGTCATGGAGGGAAAATCAGTTCTTTTTAAAAGGTTCGCAGATGTTAATTCAATTGATATAGAATTAGACACAGAGGATCCTGAGGAATTTTGCAGAGCAGTAAAATTGATGGGGCCGACCTTTGGAGGCATCAACCTCGAAGATATAAGGGCGCCAGAGTGCTTTATAATTGAGCAGCGTCTTAAAGAAGAAATGGATATACCTGTTTTTCACGATGATCAGCATGGAACAGCAGTAATTTGTGCGGCTGGTTTAATTAATGCCTTGTATCTATCGGAAAAGAAGATTGAAAACGTTAAGATTGTTTTGAATGGTGCAGGTGCGGCTGGCATAGCTTGTATCGAGCTTCTAAAGTTTATGGGGGCTCGTCATGAAAACTGCATAGTTTGTGACACAAACGGGGTAATTTTTCAGGGTCGTACTAAAGGTATGAATCAGTGGAAGTCAGCCCATGCAGCAAAGACAAAAGCAAGGACACTAGCGGAAGCCTTAGATGGGGCAGATGTTTTTATTGGTGTTTCTGTCAAGGGAGCAGTTACTCAAGAAATGCTCAAAACCATGGCAAAAGACCCAGTAATATTTGCGATGGCTAATCCTGATCCTGAAATAACTCCAGAAGAAGCACATGAGGTTCGTATCGATGCAATTGTGGCTACTGGAAGAAGTGACTATCCCAATCAAGTTAACAACGTATTGGGATTTCCATACTTGTTTAGAGGAGCTTTAGACATCCATGCCAGAGCAATTAATGAAGAGATGAAAATAGCATGTGCTACTGCTCTCGCTGAACTTGCCCGCGAAGATGTTCCCGATGAGGTCGCGGTGGCGTATGGGCGGGAACTTAAATTTGGCAGGGACTATATTATACCCACACCTTTCGACCCCCGTTTAATTTTTCGAGTTCCGCCAGCTGTTGCTAAAGCAGGAATGCATACAGGAGCTGCTAGGCGTCCAATAATAGACCTCCCCAATTATGAACTATCGCTCAAGTCCAGAATGGACCCAACTGCTTCTATCATACAGGGTCTGCACGTGAGGGCGAGATCAAACCAAGCTACCATGATATTTGCAGAGGGTGACGATCCAAGGGTCCTTAAAGCCGCGGTAACTTATCAACGCAGCGGTCTCGGTAAGTCTCTCGTAATTGGACGAGATGATGATGTTCGCTCTAAGCTTGATGAATTAGGCTTAGTTGATGCGATAAAAGAACTGGAGGTTGTAAATGCGGCAAAAACTGAGCACTTGGATACCTATAAGGACTTTCTATATGATCGCCTCAAGCGAAAAGGCTTCGATCCTGCAGATGTCCACAGAATTGCCTCAAGGGACAGACATGTTTTCGCAGCATTAATGTTGGCCCACGGTCATGGTGACGGTTTGGTTACTGGCGTGACCCGAAAATCGGCGATTGTTCTTGATAGAATTAATCATGTATTTGATGCAAATGCCGATAATCGTGTTACAGGAGTGACAGCATTAATCCACAAAGGTAGAATAATATTAATAAGTGATACTTTGGTGCAAGAGTGGCCAAATGAAAAAGATTTAGCCGATATTGCAGAAAATGCAGCAGTAGTAGCTCGACAACTGGGTTTAGAGCCTAGGGTCGCATTTGTCAGCTTCTCAACATTTGGACATCCAGTCTCAGAGCGGGCGGAAAAAATGTATCTTGCACCGTCAGAGCTAGATGCTAGGTCGGTTAATTTTGAGTATGAAGGTGAAATGACAGCAGATGTTGCCCTGAATATGAAGGCAATGGAAGCCTACCCCTTTTGTAGATTAACTGGTCCTGCCAATATATTGGTTGTGCCAGCACGTCACTCAGCTAGTATATCAGTCAAGTTAATGCAAGAGATGGCAGGCGCAACGGTGATAGGCCCGATTCTAACAGGTATTGATAAATCAATTCAAATTTGTTCTACAGTTTCGACCGCTACGGATATACTAAATATGGCTGTGCTAGCGTCTTGCAAAGTGGGCACGCATTTAAGTTGAGTTTTAAATTAATACAAAAGTACAGATTATTTGGTAAATTGTGCTGAAGAGCCCCATAGCTTTTTTACTGTATCGTCCCTTCGACAAGATTTTCGATAGAGTTTGTAAGCACTAGATTGTTTTCTAGGCCCATATCTGGTGAGAACAATATTTTCTCCTTTGTAATAATCTTGATGATAATCTTCTGCTATATAAAACTTTTCCAACTTAATTATTGGCGTGACAATTTTTCTATTAAGCTCTTTCTGGGCTTCATTAAGAGCAACCTGTGCTTTTTCGTTTTGCACTTTGTTATCTATAAATATAGCCGTTCTGTAACTTTCACCACGGTCACAAAATTGGCCTCCATCGTCTGTCACATCAACAGATCTCAAAAAAATATATAAGATACTATCTAATGAAATTATGGCAGGATCATACTCAATCTCAACTGCCTCATAATGTCCAGTGCCACCCCGAACAACTTCTTTATAAGAAGGGTTTTCTATTGTCCCTCCCGTATAGCCGGATATTGCCTCTTTAACTCCGTCAAGACTTTCAAAATCGGCCTCAACGCACCAAAAACAACCACCGGCAACTACAATTTTATCTGTTTCTGCATGCAAACTGTTGGAGGTAAATATAACAGTTAAAAATAGAAGAGAAGTTTTGAATAGAATTTTTGACAAAATCGCAAACCCCGATTATTAAAACACTGTTTGAAAGTCACTTAGATTTAAAATCAGCTTAGTCTATTAAAATAATTTTTATATTTCATGTTTACGGTTTTTGAGTCACTAATACGAGACCAACTGAAAAAATCGAAAGAGCATAATGTCAACGCATGTAGGTACCCATCAAGCCAAAGAGGATTTAAGAAATAGAGATCTTAAAATTTATCTAAATGGTGAAATTGTTGCAAAAGCAGACGCAGTAGTAAGTGTTTATGATAGTGGATTTATGCTTGGCGATGGAGTTTGGGAAGGATTGAGGCTGCATAACGGGCAATGGACCTTCATTGATGAACATCTCGACCGTCTTTTTGAAGCGGCTCGAGCAATTGATTTAGATATTGGGCTTGATCGAGAAGGGGTAGAAAAAGCTCTTTTCCAAGTTCAGCATGCTAATTCGATGCATACTGATGCTCATGCAAGGCTCATGGTGACAAGGGGGGTTAAGTCTCGTCCATTTCAGCATCCATCTTTATCGCAATCAGGCCCCACATTTGTAATTATTGCAGAGCATTCACAACCTAAGCTGCCACGGCCAATTAAACTAGCTAGCGTCCCGCAGATAAGAGGCTTACCAATGTCTCAGGATCCAAAACTGAATAGTCATTCAAAACTTAATTGTGTACTGGCTTGTATCGCCGCAGAAAAAGCTGGTGCTGATGAAGCGTTAATGCTGGATGTAAACGGTTTTGTTAACACTACTAATGCATGCAATTTTTTTATCATCCGCAGAGATCAGGTTTGGACTAGTACTGGCGATTACTGCATGAACGGTATTACCCGCCAAAAAGTAATAGATTTATGTATAGAAAATAATATAGAAGTTTATGAAAAGAACTTTTCATTGTCAGAAACGTATAGTTCCGATGAGGCTTTTTTGACAGGTACTTTTGGCGCTCAAACCCCAGTTGGCGAAATCGACGGCAGAGTAATTGGTGACGGCACCATGGGCCCGGTAACTAGTTTTTTAAGGCAGGCTTACAAAGACCTTATTAAGAAAGTTACGAATTAGTGCAAATTGCAATGTGGTCAGGGCCCAGAAATTTATCGACAGCGATGATGTATTCTTTTGGTGCCAGGCCGGACTTTGATATTATTGATGAGCCATTTTATGCTGCATATTTGCATAAGACTGGTAAAAATCACCCAATGCGAGATGAAATAATCGCTTCTCAGCAAATAGACCCTGTGGGTGTCATAGACGTTTTGGTAGACAAAAAATATCAAGGAAAATCGCACCGCTATCAGAAACATATGACCCAGCACATGTTAGAGGGTTTTGATCTTGCTTGGATGAACGAAGTAACAAATGTCTTTCTGATTAGACATCCTGCGCGTGTCATAAAAAGTTTTGGTGCAAAATTAAATAATGTCACTATTGATGATATCGGTTTCAAACAGCAGCTTAACTTATTTAATTATGTTTCCGAGATTGGCCACAGGTCACTAGTCATTGATAGCTTTGATATTCGAAAAGACCCAAGGTCTGCTTTAGAATGTTTATGTAATGAAGTTGGTCTAGATTTTATCTCTGATATGCTGTCTTGGCCAAAAGGGGGGCATAAGAGTGATGGGGTGTGGGCTAAGCACTGGTATGGCGCTGTCCATTTATCCGAAGGTTTCTCTGAGGAGGAAAAGGACCTACCAAGTCTGGACGCGCTTCAAAGAGACATTTCAAGGAAAGCGCTACCTTTTTATCATGCACTTGAAGAACATAAACTTAAATTTTAAGACCAGTTAGATTCGTTCAAATTCTCGAAGTACACTTTCATAAACAGATTTTTTAAAAGGAACTATTTCCTCTAATAAATTTTCTTTAGGTATCCATTTCCAATTTGAAAACTCAGGGTGTTCAGTGGAAATGTTTATATCCCTGTTTGTTCCAAGGAATTTAAACAAAAACCATTTTTGTTTCTGTCCTCTGTATTTACCGTCCCAAAGCTTAGGGATTAAATCTTCTGGCAAATCATATAAGAGCCATTTTGAGGATGTTGCAAGAAATTTTACATTCTCTTGTTCAATACCTGTTTCTTCTAAAAGCTCTCGGTATGCAGCGGATTGCGGATCTTCATCTCCATCAATACCTCCCTGTGGCATTTGCCATGCATTCTGATTATTGTCTAACCTTTGGCCCACGAATACATGACCGTCATCATTAATCAACATGATACCAACGTTCGATCGATAAGGGAGATTTTTAAATTTACGATCCATTAATTCTGGGTGGAAATAGCAGATAGACCACTTAAAATATCAATTGCATAAGCTAACTGATAATCGTCTTCCCGAAGCTTAGCAGCATTCTCTGCTTTAAGCCTATCAGCCTCTATTTGTTGGATTTCATCTTCTGAAAGGCTATCATTGGAAAGTGCACCTCGGAGGTCCGCTTCACTGCGGTTTCGCCGAACTTCTTCGTCCTCTTTTTCTACATTTTTTCGTCTTGGCTGCTCTACTATAATATTTGGTGATACTCCCAGTGATTGTATAGATCTTCCCGAGGGAGTGTAATAGCGAGAGGTTGTGAGTCTCATTGCACCGTCTCCTCGTAGAGGCATAACTGTTTGAACAGAACCTTTACCAAAACTACGGGTACCTACAACAATTGCCCTTCGATGATCCTGCAATGCGCCGGCAACAATTTCTGATGCAGATGCTGATCCACCATTAATTAATACAACAATTGGTTTCCCATTTGCCAGATCACCAGCTTTGGCATTATATCTTTCACTATCCCTACTATATCTGCCCCGTGTGGAAACAATTTCACCTTTCTCTAAAAAGGCGTCTGACACTCGAATTGCTTGGTTCAGCAGTCCACCCGGATTGTTTCGTAAATCAAGAACTATTCCGTTGATATTTTCCATCCCGCCAGCTTCTTCAACCTGTTTTTCTAAGCCATCGACAAGATTTGGATATGTTTGATCGTTAAAGGTAGTTATTCTTAGTACGACTGTGTCGCCCTCAGTTCTGGCTCTGACTGCGGTCAATTTGATTGTATCGCGTATTATAGAGACATCGAAGGGTTCATCTTCTCCTTCTCTTACAACTGTAATTATAATTTCAGATCCTACAGGCCCTCTCATCATTCCAACTGCTTCATCCAAGGTTAGTCCCAACAAACTTTGACCATCAACGTGGGTTATAAAATCCCCTGCTTCCATGCCGGCAGCGTCAGCAGGAGTGCCGTCGATTGGCGATACAACTTTTACAAAGCCTTCTTGTTGGGTTACTTCTATTCCAAGACCCCCGAACTCACCCCTTGTTTGAACCTTCATTTTAGCGGCATCATCTGCAGACAGATAACTTGAATGTGGGTCAAGTGAGGTAAGCATTCCATCAATTGCAGCTTCAATTAAATCTTTACTACTTACTTCTTCAACATATTCAGATCGGATACGTTCAAATATATCTCCAAATAGATCCAACTGTTCGTAAATTGTTTTTTTTGTTTCCGTATCTTGTGCGAATACTGGTCCGGCTACTTTTACAGAAACTAAAACCCCCAATGCACACCCCATAATTCCAGCTAAAAAATTCTTTTTCATGTTATCATTCCTTATTGAAGTCGAACCAATCAAACGGATCTTGGGGTTTATCGTTTACTCTTACTTCAATATAAAGGGATTGTGAAAGTCTTCCACTATTCAATTCCTTTTCAGTTATAAAATTTTTACTATTTGTGTTCCGACTTCCCATTAGTCCGATAGCGCCGGATTTAGGAATTATTTGCCCTGGCTTAACAAATACTTGGTCTAAGCCAGCAAATATCAATAAAACCCCCTCGTCAGGTTCTAAAATTGATACCATTTCATAATCTCTTAGTGGTCCAGCATATAGGATAGTTGAAACGATAGGCGAAGTAACAATTTCATTATCTTTTGTATGGATGATTATACCTGGCCGAACTATTCCCGCAGCATCTTCTTCTTCAAACTTTCGGGCAATTACACCCTCAACTGGAAGATTTAAAGCGCCTTTAAAATCTTGTTCAATGGGTTCTGCTGGTATAATGAGTTTTTTTTCCAAAGAATTTATTGCAACTGCAAACTCACCTAATGATTTGGCGCTTTTTGAAAGTAGCGAGATTTTTTTGGGGTCGTCAATAAAACGTATAGGGAGGTCAGCTCTATCAGATGCGGCTTTTATTAGTGAAACTCTGGCGGCCTGGATACTTTTTAGGGATAGTTGCATTTCTTGTTCTGCCCTTTGAGCAAGATTTGTTAATAGCCGCAGCTTCTCTAGATCTTTATCAAGTTCTCTAGCTTCAGACCTTACTCCCTCTAAAATATCAGATAAAATCAAGAAGGATCGCGCAGCATTTAGTGCACCATCTGGGTGCAATAGCTTTGACCCAAGTGGTTCTCTCCCAACGACCAAGAGTGCACCAGCTAATTCTGATATTTTTTCTTTTTGAAGTATTATGTCTTTGTTTAGATTCTTACTTTGTAACTTTATGGTCCTATATGCAGACCTTAAATCGCTTAGGGTTTCTTCCGTTTTTTGTATCAAATTTGATAAAGCCTTGACCCTTTTTGTGTAAGATTCGGCAAGATTTAACTCATTTCGTGCAGTATTTAAATCATTGAGTATTGTTTGCGTTTGAAAAAGAAATCGTTCATTAGCGAGCAGTTTTGGGGTAAAGACAAGGCTCAGAGTGATAGCAAGAGCAGTAACGGTTATTCGCAATTTTTCTTCTCTATCATGCTAATTCCTGTCATTTCAGAAGGTTGGTCTAATCCCATCAAAGAGAGAACGGTTGGAGCAACGTCTGCCAAGCGCCCCCCTTTCCTCAATTCAATATTTTCATCTGCTCCATAAATCGCAAATGGTACCAGATTGGTTGTATGGGATGTATGTTCTATTTTAGTTTCTGGATCTATCATTAGCTCACAATTTCCATGGTCTGCTGTGATGACCATACATCCATTATTTTTCTTAATTGCGGTCACTATCTCACCTAGCCCATCATCTACTGCTTCACAGGCCTTCACTGCTGCATCAAGATTGCCAGTATGCCCAACCATGTCAGGATTAGCGTAGTTAACTACAATAAGGTCAATATTAGCATCTATTGCTTCAATAAGGCTTTTAGTAACTTTTGCCGCTGCCATCTCTGGCTGTAAATCATAAGTTGCTACCTTAGGAGACGGTGGCATATTTCGTGTCTCACCCTCAAACGGTAATTCCACCCCCGCATTAAGAAAAAAAGTAACATGTGGATACTTTTCAGTTTCTGCCACACGGAATTGGGTTTTGCCATGCTTCGCCACCCATTCTCCCAGTGTGTTTTTTATGCTTTTTTTAGGGTAACAGACGTCCATGAAGGTATTATGTTTTTCTGAGTACTCAACCATTCCCAATAAACTAGAAAGCAGCGGTCTTTCACCAATTTTAAATGCGTCGAAGTCAGGATCACCGATTGTGCTTAATATTTCTCTGACGCGATCTGAGCGAAAATTTAAACAAAATATACCATCGCCATCTTTCACTCCCCGATAACCATTTATAACAGTTGCTGGAATGAATTCGTCAGTCAAATTGTTTTCATATGCAGATTTGATAGCATCATGAAGATCCTTACAAACATTCGAAGATTCGGATTTGATAATTGCGTTGTAAGCTTGGCTTACTCTTTCCCACCGATTGTCTCTGTCCAACGCGTAATATCTTCCAATAACGGTCGAAATTGTCACATTATTTGGCATGTCTTTTAATAATTTCCCTGCATATTTAAGAGCAGAGACAGGGGCTACGTCACGCCCATCCGTGATAAGGTGCAAAGCTACTTCCAAATTTGCTTCGGAAATAACTTTCACAGAGGCGATTAGATGATCGATATGCCCATGAACGCCACCATCTGATAATATCCCTATAACGTGCGCTATTCCTTTGTTTGATTTAACTGACTGGATGAATTCCAAGAGCGGTTTCTTTTCAAAGAAAGAACCATTTTCAATTTCTAAGTCAATCTGACTAAGGTCCATAGACACCACACGTCCTGCCCCAATATTCGTATGCCCTACTTCAGAATTACCCATCTGGCCCTCTGGCAAGCCTACATCCGCACCATGAGTGGTTAATGTTGAAGTTGCTCCATGGGCCATGATACTATTAAAATTGGGTGTCGCTGCAATCAATGGCGCATTACCTTCGATCTTATCTCGTTGTCCCCACCCATCAAGAATACATAAGACTACTGGTTTGTATTCGCTCAATTTTTTGACCTCGAGTTTTATTTTTTATCAGTTTCGTAAAAGATTATTCTCTATGATACGGAGTTTTTAAAAGTATGGTTGCACTTCTATACATCTGCTCTGCGAGCATAACTCTTGCAAGGCTATGTGGCCATACCATTTTCCCTAAAGACAGAGAATAGTCAGCTTTTTCTTTCAGATTTTTTTCAATTCCATCAGCACCACCTATTAAAAACGTGACATTATGCTTATCGTTATCTCTCCAACTTGAAAATAAAGATGCTAGATCTGGTGAGGTTAGTGCTTTTCCATTTTCATCTAGAATGCAAACTACTGATTTTTTTGGGATCGATTTTTCGAGCAGAATAGCCTCTGCGGAGATACCATTATTTGTTTTGTCTTCAACTTCTATGAGGTTGGCAGGTCCTAAACCCAACTGGCGTCCTAATTTGTTGAAACGATTAATGTAGTCAGATACCAAGACTGCTTCTGGACTTTTTCTAAGGCGACCGATCGCACATATGGTAACCCCCATCATTTGTGCAACCTTTATTTGTCGTCCATGGGTGCCCACATTTTTTCAATTTGGTAGAACTCTCTGACCTCTGGTCGGAATACATGCACAATAATATCACCTGTATCAATTAACACCCAATCACCAGCGCCTTTGCCTTCGACTTTTGAAAGTCGTCCGAGATCTGTTTTTAGGGTATCCACCAATTTTTGAGAGATTGAAGAGACTTGCCGTGTTGACCTTCCAGACGCCACTACCATGAAATCTCCGATTGACGTTCTTCCGCGTAAGTCGATCGTGGCAATGTCTTCTGCTTTATTTTCGGATAGGGATTTGATTATGCAATTTAGTAGCGTATCGCTAGATTCTTTAAATTTGCTTTTTTCAGTTGGTGAAGTATTGTTTGTGGCTGCGGCCGTCTGGATATTCAAAGTCAGAGTTTAACCCTCCTATGTTAAGACATGTATATATTAACACCTATATTTAATATTCTCAACGATCAAAGAAGGGTGGGGTAAATATTATCCAAATTATAACTTTCTATATCTCTTGATGCTGCAGCTAATTGGCCTTATTAGATTGATGGTAAAAATTAATACGAGCCTTTATGTAGGTTTTTTTAGAGGAATATAATGTCTATCGCAAAAACACTATACGATAAGATATGGGACGCTCATATAGTACATAGTGATCCAGACGGTACTTGCCTTCTGTACATAGACCGACATTTGGTTCACGAAGTCACATCCCCACAAGCTTTCGAAGGTCTCAGGCTGTCGGGACGAAAAGTACGAGCTCCGGAAAAAACTATAGCGGTTCCGGATCACAATGTGCCTACAACTGAAAACAGAGATGATGGAATCGATAACGAGGAAAGTCGTATCCAGGTGGAAGCACTGGACAAAAATGCAAAAGATTTTGGTGTCAATTATTACCCAGTTTCAGATATTCGGCAAGGGATCGTACATATAGTTGGCCCTGAGCAAGGATGGACGTTGCCAGGTATGACGGTCGTTTGTGGTGACAGTCACACGGCTACACACGGGGCATTCGGGGCTCTCGCTCATGGGATTGGCACTTCAGAAGTTGAACACGTTTTGGCAACCCAAACCTTGATACAGAAAAAATCAAAAAATATGAAGGTCGAGATCACGGGAAAATTGAGACCAGGTGTAACAGCCAAGGATATTACCCTAGCTGTTATTGGTGAGACAGGTACTGCTGGAGGAACGGGGTATGTAATAGAGTACTGCGGCCAGGCGATTCGAGAGCTTTCTATGGAAGGCCGCATGACAGTTTGCAACATGGCAATTGAAGGTGGTGCGAGAGCAGGTTTAATAGCTCCAGATGAAAAGACTTATGAGTATTGTAAAGGGCGTCCGCACAGTCCCAAAGGGACATCTTGGGAGATGGCTCTTGCCTATTGGAAAACGCTTTTCAGCGATGAAGGCGCTTCTTTTGATAAGGTAGTTACCATAAAAGGAGAAGACATTGCACCATTGGTAACTTGGGGTACATCGCCTGAAGATGTGTTGCCAATTACAGCAGAAGTACCTGACCCAGAAAGTTTCTCAGGCGGTAAGGTTGAAGCTGTAAGGCGATCTTTAGAGTACATGGGTCTTCAAGCTGGCCAGAAATTATCTGAAATAGAGATTGATACCGTATTCATTGGCTCATGTACCAATGGACGGATTGAAGATCTGCGTGCCGCATCAGAAATACTTAAGGGTAAGAAAATTAAGAAAGGTATGCGTGCCATGGTTGTCCCAGGTTCTGGGCTCGTACGGATGCAAGCGGAAGAAGAAGGCATTGCTGAAATTTTTCGCGAAGCTGGTTTTGAGTGGAGGTTAGCGGGGTGCTCAATGTGTCTGGCGATGAATCCAGATCAGCTTGAAGAAGGAGAGCGTTGTGCGTCAACGTCTAATCGCAACTTTGAGGGGCGCCAGGGTTACCGAGGAAGAACACACTTGGTATCTCCTGCTATGGCAGCAGCAGCAGCGATTACTGGAAAGCTTACTGATGTAAGGGAGATCCAATAATGGAAAAGTTTGAAAAATTATCTGGTGTGGCTGCACCGATGCCTTTGGTTAATATAGACACGGACATGATTATCCCAAAGGTTTTTTTGAAGACGATCAAACGGTCTGGTTTAGGTGTAAACCTATTTGATGAAATGCGCTATGATCGTGAAGGAAACGAAAAGCCAGATTTTGTTTTAAATAAGCCGCAGTATAGGAATGCAAAAATCTTAGTGGCCGGTGATAATTTTGGGTGTGGCTCATCTCGCGAGCATGCACCGTGGGCTATAGCAGATTTTGGGATCAAGTGCGTTATTTCTACTTCATTTGCGGATATCTTTTATAACAATTGTTTTAAAAATGGTATATTACCGTTGGTGTTGCCTGAAGACGCAGTTGATACTTTGATGAAAGATGCGGAGAAGGGTGCAAATTCAATTATAGAAGTGGACCTAGAAAATCAGACAATTGTTTCATCTGATGGAGAGATTTTTAGGTTTGAGGTTGATCCTTTTAAAAAACACTGTTTATTGAACGGCTTGGATGATATCGGTCTGACGATGGAAAAAGAAGACCACATTGCGGCATATGAGTCAAAAGCCTCGCTGCAATTTCCTTGGACTTAAATAAGATTATTTTAAAGGTTATTTTTTATGAGTAAATCTTCTCTACTAATACTTCCCGGTGATGGGATCGGACCTGAGGTTATGGTTGAGGTTCGAAAAATCATAGATTGGTTTGGTAGTAATCGTGGCCTTGATTTTGACGTCACAGAAGATTTGGTTGGTGGTGCAGCATATGATGCTCATGGCACACCATTGCATGACGAAACAATGACAAAGGCGTTAAATGTTGATGCGGTTTTGTTAGGTGCAGTTGGTGGTCCAAAGTATGACAATTTAGATTTCAGTTTAAAGCCCGAAAGAGGCCTTCTTCGGCTCAGAAAAGAAATGGATCTTTATTCAAACCTGCGGCCCGCACAGTGCTTTGACGCTTTAGCTGATTTTTCTTCGTTAAAGACAGAAGTGGTTGCTGGTTTAGACATAATGATTGTAAGAGAGCTAACCTCCGGAATATATTTTGGTGAACCTAGAGGTATAATAACTGAGGGGAATGAGCGTGTTGGTATAAATACGCAGCGATATACAGAAAGTGAAATCGAACGTGTGGCCAGGTCCGCCTTTGAGTTGGCTAAAAGGCGGGGCAACAAAGTTTGCTCTATGGAAAAAGCAAATGTAATGGAGTCGGGTGTTCTGTGGCGTCAAACGGTAGATAAAATACATCAAGCAGACTACTCTGATGTAGAACTTTCACATATGTATGCAGATGCGGGCGCAATGCAATTGTGCCGTTGGCCTAAGCAGTTTGACGTGATTGTAACTGACAACTTGTTTGGTGATATATTATCTGATACCGCTGCTATGCTTACTGGGTCGCTTGGTATGCTACCTTCAGCCTCCTTAGGAGCGCCAATGGAGAACGGTCGGCCAAAAGCTCTTTATGAGCCAGTGCATGGATCAGCGCCGGACATAGCAGGTCAGGGAAAAGCTAACCCTATTGCATGTATTTTAAGTTTCGCAATGGCACTTCGCTACAGTTTTGATGAAGGGGTTGAGGCGGACCGCCTAGAGCAATCTATAGAGAGTGTATTGTCTAAAGGTGCTCGAACTCATGATTTGCTCGGAGTAGAAGGAGTTACTCCCCTCAGCACCTCGGAAATGGGCGATGCCATAGTGGAGGCCTTGACGGACTCGATGTAGCTCACCCCAGTTTTATCAATAAGCTAGGCAAGCTTGATAATTTAAAATATCAATTTGAAAAAATGGAGCTTCTAATGTCTGACGCACTTTTAGTTATAGATGTGCAAAATGACTTTTGTCCAAATGGCGCGCTCGCTGTGAACGAGGGTGATACCATAATTCAGCAGATAAATGCAGCAATGATTCATTTTAGTTTAATTGTCTTAACTCAAGATTGGCATCCCAATAATCACAAATCATTTGCCTCATCGTATGAAAACAAAAAACCGTTTGATACCGTTGAAATGTTTTACGGCGATCAAGTTCTTTGGCCTGATCATTGTATTCAAGGTTCAATCGGCGCAAAGTTTCACCCAAATTTAAATCATGAAAAGGCTGATGCTATTATCAGGAAAGGTTCAAATCCTTCTGTAGATAGTTACTCTGCTTTTTTTGAAAATGACAAAGTTACACCAACAGGATTGCATGGATATTTAAAAGACCGCGATGTTACAGACTTAACGCTGGTAGGCCTTGCTACGGATTACTGCGTTGCTTTTTCGGCTCTAGATGCTGCGAACTTAGGATATTCTGTTACTGTACGACTTGATATGGCTCGCGCTATAGACAATGATGGTTCTCTTAATTCTGCAATAAATAAGATGTCAAAAGCAGGGGTAAATTTGGAAAATGGTTGATATAGCCACGCGAGTTTGGAATCACAAATGGAAAATAGATCCAATTGTGAGATCGTTGATAGATACAGATTTCTACAAACTTCTTATGTGCCAATCAATCTATCGAAATAAGTCTCAGACAAATGTCACCTTCAGTTTGATTAATCGTTCTTCTAATATTTTACTAGCAGATTTGGTTGATGAGGGAGAATTGAGAGAGCAGTTAGATCACATTAGGGGTCTCTCATTGACCCGTGGGGAAAGTACATGGCTTAGAGGTAATACTTTTTATGGCAGACGTCAAATGTTTAGGTCTGACTTTATGGAGTGGTTTGAAGGTTTGAGGCTCCCAGCGTATCATTTAGAGAAAATAAATGGGCAATACGAACTTACGTTTGAGGGTAACTGGCCCGAGGTTATGCTGTGGGAAGTACCCGCTTTATCGGTTTTAATGGAACTGAGAAGTAGAGCAGTTCTTGACACAATGGATCGGTTTGAGCTCCAGATCTTATATGCAAGAGCAATGACGAAACTTTGGGAAAAAATTGAGAAATTAAAAAGATTAAAAAATCTAAAGATTGCAGATTTTGGGACGAGAAGACGGCACTCTTATCTTTGGCAAGACTGGGCAGTTCAGGCGATGCAAGAGGGTCTTGGAGCGTCCTTTATTGGCACGTCGAATTGTTCAATTGCAATGAAAAGGGATATTGAAGCTATAGGG
>CACOXV010000010.1 GCA_902631295.1 Paracoccaceae bacterium
CTCGACACGACAGTTTACAAATCAAGGAATTCCTGATGGAAGCATTTGCACAATTTGTACCGCTAATTCTAATTTTTGCGATCATGTATTTTTTACTTATTCGACCTCAACAGCGTAAGTTAAAGGATCACAAAAAAATGGTGGAAAGTCTTAGGCGGGGAGATATGGTAGTAACCCAAGGTGGGTTAATTGGTAAAGTTACAAAAGTGAAAGAGGACAACGAGCTTGAAGTCGAGTTATCAAAAGGCGTGCAGGTTCGAGTAGTTCAGTCCACCGTTGCGCAGGTTCTGTCGAAGACGGAACCTGCGTCTTAACGTTTTTGTTGAGTTTTTATGCTGCAAATAGAAATATGGAAACGCATACTTATCTATGGTCTCGTATTGGCAGGCCTTATATTTGCTTTGCCGAATGCCTTTTACTCTAGAGTAGAAAGTTATAATGATGCAAATTTAGCGATCGAGAATGGTAGGGACCCCAATTTATTCAAAGACGAACAGAACCTTTGGTTTGATTATTTACCATCTTCTCTTGTTAATTTGGGTCTGGACTTAAGAGGTGGGGCTCATTTGCTCGCTGAGGTACGAACGGCGGATGTGCATTCTCAAAGGATTAAAAGTTTGTGGCCGGATGTGCGAGATGTACTTAGGCAAAAGAGATCGGATATTGGCACCATTAGGCTGCAAGATAGTAGCCCTGGAACTTTGCGTGTAAAAATTTCAAGACCAGAAGCAATGCAGATAGCGCTAGAAGCTGTTGGCACTCTTTCGAAGCCGGTTGTGAGTTTGGCACAGGCCGGTGCTGAGAACTTGAAAATCTCATCTGACGGCGATGATTTATTAATTTCCTTGTCAGATGCCGAAGTGTTGGCCACTGATGAAAGAACAATGCGACAGTCATTGGAAATAATTCGAAGAAGAGTAGATGAGGTTGGAACTAGAGAGCCAACGATACAGCGTCAAGGTGCGGATCGTATTTTAATCCAAGTTCCGGGAATTGGTTCGGCTACTGAGCTGAAAGCATTGATTGGAACGACAGCTCAATTAACCTTTCAGGCTGTCATTGGAAAAAACTCTTCTCCTGGACCGTCTAGTGCTTTTGGAACTCAGGTTTTACCTTCTTTGGATGAGGAAGGTATGTTTTACACCTTGGAGAGTGCTGCAGTTGTTACCGGTGAACAGCTTGTGGATGCTCAACCCAGTTTTGACCAAAATGGTAGGCCTGCCGTAAATTTCAGATTTAACCCGACAGGTGCGAGAAAGTTTGGAGATTATACTGCTGAAAACATAGGAAGTCCGTTTGCAATCGTTTTGGATCAAGAGGTAATAAGCGCACCGGTTATTCAATCTCATATACCCGGAGGTTCGGGTATCATAACAGGAAATTTCACTGTTGAAGAAAGTACAAACTTGGCGATTTTACTCAGGGCAGGTGCCCTTCCTGCAGGTCTTGAGTTTTTGGAGGAGCGAACAATTGGGCCGGAGTTAGGCGCTGATAGTATTAAGGCAGGGAAACTGGCCTGTGTGGTCGCGTTTGCCGCCGTCTTAGCGTTTATGTTTTTAAGCTACGGGATGTTCGGTTTGTTCGCAAACGTTGCCCTAGTCATAAATGTATTTTTAATTTTTGGTTTATTAAGTGCGATCGGAGCTACGTTAACTCTCCCAGGTATAGCAGGAATTGTATTGACTATTGGTATGGCGGTCGACGCCAATGTTTTGATTTTCGAGCGTATAAGGGAGGAAATCAAATTAAATAAAGGTCCAGCTAGAGCTATAGAATTAGGATATGAGAAGGCACTATCTGCTATTATTGATGCAAACATCACTACATTTATAACGGCAGTGATTTTGTTTGCTATTGGATCGGGTCCAGTTAGGGGATTTGCGGTTACGCTTGGTCTAGGAATTATTACCTCGGTATTCACTGCTATATTTGTGACCAGACTGCTAATTATTGTTTGGTTTGAGCGCAGTAGGCCTAAAGCAATAAAGGTTTAAGGATGCGATTGAAACTTGTCCCAAACGAAACTGCGATCAATTTTTTTGGTAAATCAAACGTGTTCTTTGGTTTCTCGGTTTTTGCAGTTATTCTTTCTGCTATAACTTATGTTATTCTTGGCCTGAACTTTGGGATCGATTTCAAGGGCGGAACTTCTATCCGTTCTGAGAGTAAAGTAGAGCTGGATATAGCAAAATACAGAGAAGCGCTTTCGAGTATAAATCTTGGAGATGTGACAATTTCCGAAGTTTTCGATCCCACCTTTGAAGCTGATCAAAATGTAGCTCTTATAAGGATTGAGGCACAAGACGGCCAAGAAGCTGTGACTTCTGAAATCGTTGAAACGATGCTAAGAACTTTAAAGACAAATGTTTCAGAGGACATAAGGTTTCAGGCTGTAGAAAGTGTCGGTCCAAAAGTATCAGGCGAATTAATTAAAAAAGCAGTTATGGCAATCTTGTTGGCAATTGGTGCAGTTCTGTTCTACATTTGGCTGCGTTTTGAATGGCAATTCGCGCTTGGCGCTGTAGCCGCTCTAATCCATGATATAATTCTTACGGTAGGTATATTTTCCGTTTTGCAAATCAAATTTGATTTAGCAATAATTGCCGCCTTGTTAACGATAGTTGGCTATTCCTTAAATGATACGGTGGTTATTTTTGATAGGGTACGTGAAAACTTAAGGAAATATAAAAAGAAGCCACTAATTGAAGTTATGAATCTATCCATTAATGATACCCTAAGTCGCACTATTATGACATCTTTAACTACTCTTCTAGCGTTAATGGCGTTATTTACGCTTGGCGGTGATGTCATTAGAGGTTTTGTATTTGCGATGATTTGGGGAGTAGTCGTGGGTACCTACAGTTCGGTTTTTGTAGCCTCTAATATTTTATTGCTTCTTGGTGTAAAGCGTGACTGGTCAAAGCCCAATGCAGAGGCTGGCACTTCTGTGCCGTAGCAATGACAATAGACCTTATTATCGAGATCTTTGAGATAAATGGACTTTTATATGTAGCCCTAGCAGCTTTAACCGCTGGTATCGTTAGGGGGTTTTCTGGCTTTGGAACAGCTATGATATTTTTACCTGTTGCTGGCAAATACTTTGAACCAGTAACTGCGATTATAATATTAACAATAATGGACTTATGTGGTCCGGTTCTCATAGTGCCAAGGGCTTTGCGCGACGCTTATAAACCAGATTTGTTGCGACTGATTGGTGGCATGATCATTACGCTTCCAATTGCACTATATTTTTTATTGAATATGGAGACTGAATTATTCCGGTATATTGTAAGTATACTGGCCTTAATATTGGTCTTTTTACTCGCGACGGGATGGCGCTTCCAACGCCAACTTGATAGTGGCGCGTTAATTGGACTTGGTGGTATTGCTGGTGTTTGCGGTGGGATAGCTGGAGTGCCTGGCCCTCCGGTAATATTATTCTATATGGCTTCTACTCAACCGATAAAAGTAATACGAGCGAACAATCTTCTGTTCTTATTTGGATTTGATATTTTTGCGTTATTTTTCCTTAGTATCGCGGGCGCGTTAGATTTATCTGCCGTTGTTTTAGGTTTAATATTAGCCATTCCAATGGGTTTGGGAAATGTTATTGGAGCAGCTCTGTTTAATCCGGAAAAGGAGAAGCTTTATAGAAAGATTGCTTTTTGTATAATTACACTGTCCGCTTTGATTGGACTTCCCCTGTTAAGTAACAACATTGGGATTTAAATAGGGCTAGATATTAAATATTTAGAAAATATTAAGGGTTTAAAAAAAATGCTATATTACGCTTTTAGGCAAAAATATAGGCATTTAACAGATCAAGATTGTCACTTTTTCTGTTATAAAAATTAGTCTATGTTCCCTTCATGTTGTTGTCTGTAGATAATTTAAGTGTTTCAAGGGGAGGAATTAGTCTATTTGAGGGACTAAACTTTACTGTATCATCTGGTCAATTTGTCTCGATTAATGGAGGTAATGGCGTAGGAAAAACCTCACTTTTGAGATCAATAGCAGGCTTACAGCCAATAGATAACGGTAAGATTGTTGTTCATGCAGATAATTTTATATTTTCTGGTGACGCTAATGGAATAAAATCTACGCTGACTGTTTTGGAAAATTTACGTTTTTGGAGTTCTATTTTTGGTGGAAAAAATTTACATCAAGCGCTTGAAAAATTTCAATTGAAACAGTTAACAAATAGATTTGCAGGTAAGTTGTCGGCAGGTCAAAAAAGGCGTTTGTCACTAGCGCGTCTTTTGTTAATCGACCGGCCTATATGGCTACTCGATGAGCCTACTGTTTCATTAGACAAAAAATCGATGGAGGAGTTCTCTAAAATTCTGAAAAATCATTTAGAGGCGGGCGGGGCAGCGGTAGTAGCAACCCATATTGATCTCGGTCTAACTCTGAGTTCTTTAAATATAAATCTTGAAGATTATCAGATGAAAAATGGAAATATTAATGCAAGTGCAAAGGCATTCTTATGATTGCATTGCTACAGCGTGATCTAATCCTAGCAGTACGGGCCGGCGGTGGGTTTGGTCTTGGAATGGCCTTTTTCCTGATAGTAATTATTCTGGTTCCTCTGGGTATTGGACCGGATATGGTAATACTTTCAAAAGTTTCGATTGGTGTTTTGTGGGTGGGTGCACTACTAGCCTGTGTCCTCTCACTTGATCGAATATTCTCTCTAGACTACGATG
This sequence comes from Paracoccaceae bacterium, assembly GCA_902631295.1. GTDB lineage: Bacteria > Pseudomonadota > Alphaproteobacteria > Rhodobacterales > Rhodobacteraceae > Salinivivens. Next base: position 4,707 of record CACOXV010000010.1, read on the forward strand.
ATGGCACACTAGAGCTGTTATTGACATCTCCCATTCCGTTAGAAGCAGTGGTAACAGTAAAGGCATTTTCGCACTGGATAACAACAGGATTACCACTAGTCATAATTTCGCCAATTCTCGGTTTGCTTCTGGGGTTACAAGGCGGCGATCTAAAATGGGTTTTTATATCTTTATTGCTGGGTACCCCCGCTCTCTCAGTCATAGGCGCCTTTGGCGCTGCGTTAACTGTTGGTATTAGGCGGGGAGGGCTATTATTATCTTTACTTGTGTTGCCTTTGTATGTTCCGACATTGATTTTTGGTGCAAACGCTGCAAGTAAAGGCTTAGCAGATATATCCAACGGTTCCGCTTTATTGATTTTAACCGCAGTCACGCTCGCTGCATTTTCAATATTGCCTTTTGCTTCAGCTCTTGTTCTAAGAATTAACTTGCGATGAAAAGGAGAAATGATGTCGCTTTGGGAATATGCTAATCCAGTAAAGTTTTTGAAACTTTCAGACAAGTTATTACCATTTTTCACTGGCTTTTCAATTATTGGGCTAGCCATCGGACTATTTTGGGGCTTCTTTTTCACACCAGACGACTATCGTCAGGGGTCAACAGTGAAGATTATTTATTTGCATGTTCCATCTGCGTTGATGGCTATAAATGCTTGGTTCATGATGCTAGCTGCTTCAGTAATTTGGCTTGTTCGTCGTCACCATGTATCTGCTTTGGCAGCGAAGGCTGCTGCTCCTGTTGGACTTACAATGACAATGGTCGCTTTGGTAACTGGGGCTTTATGGGGTCAACCAATGTGGGGTACTTGGTGGGCATGGGATCCGAGACTGACTTCCTTTCTGATTTTGTTTCTATTTTATTTAGGTTATATGGCGCTTTGGTCATCGATAGATAATCCAGATACGGCTGCGGATTTAACGTCTATGCTTTGCATAGTCGGTTCTGTGTTTGCGGTGTTGAGCCGCTATGCGGTCAATTTCTGGAACCAAGGCTTGCATCAGGGTGCTTCGCTATCCTTAGATAAAGAAGAAAACGTTGCAGATGTTTTTTATCAGCCTCTATTATTTTCAATATTTGGGTTTGTATTTCTATTCTTAACTTTGGTATTGATAGGTACGAGAACCGAAATAAGGCTAAGGCGTGCGGAAGCTTTGCGTTTGAGAAAAGATAGAGAGTAAAACGTGCCAGATCTAGGAAAGTATGCTTTTAGCGTTTTAATGTCCTATGGGATTTCATTTATACTGATTGGTTGCTTGGTTATTTACATTCTATATCGGAACTCTCAAGCCCGCGGTGATTTAGAAAAAGAAGATCATTTATGAAAGGGACATCAAATATTCCTATATTGATGTTTTTGCCGATTGTTTTTTTTGTTTTATTAGTCGGTGCTTTTTATGTTGGGCTTCAGCGTGAAGACGATAATTCTCTGCCATCCGTTCTTATTGGAGAAATGGCCCCAGCTATCAGCAAAAACGAATTACTTAATGGTTCTGAGGTAACCGCTGAATTAATGAAATCCTCTGGTATTAAACTCGTGAATTTTTGGGCGAGTTGGTGCCCTCCTTGCAGGGCTGAACATTCAAAATTACTTGAAATAGCAGAAAGTGGCACAGTTATTGTTGGAGTGAATATAAAAGACGATAAAGAAAATGCGGTCTCATATTTGCAACGGTATGGCAACCCATTTCAAGCTGTGTCCTATGATCCTGATGGTAGGACGGCAATAGATTGGGGCGTTACTGCTCCGCCAGAAACATTTATAGTTAATAAAGATGGTAAAGTACTGTTTAGATTCGCTGGTCCTCTTGTCGGTCAAGACTACTTAAGTCGATTTTTGCCAGCATACGAAGCCGCATTAAGCCAAGAATAGTTTTGCTTTTTACAATATAGCTATGAGGCTTGTGCAAGGTTTCGTAATACATAATGTAAAACGCCACCGTGCTCGATGTACTCAATCTCTATTGCAGTATCTATCCTACATTTAAGTCTAATGATTTTTATGTTTCCGTCCGGATATAAAATTTCACAGTCTACATCCCCAAGTGGCGTTATTTCTTCCAGCCCGTGAATTGAAACTATTTCATCTCCGCTTAAGGAAAGCGATTTTCGATTGTCACCCTGTGTAAATTCGAAAGGTATAACTCCCATGCCTACAAGATTTGAGCGATGAATTCTTTCAAAACTTTCAGCTATAACTGCTTTGACCCCCAGTAATGCTGTTCCTTTAGCCGCCCAGTCTCTAGAAGAACCTGCTCCATACTGCTCTCCACCAATGACGACTAAGGGTGTGCCGCTGTTTTTATATGCCATTGCAGCATCAAAAATCGATGTTGTTTCACCATTTGGGTCTTTAGTATATCCACCCTCAATATTGGAAAGCATCTCGTTTTTTATCCGAATGTTAGCGAACGTTCCACGCATCATTATTTCGTGATTGCCACGCCTAGAACCGTATGAGTTGAATTCTCTTGCTGGAACTTGACGCTCTGTAAGGTATTTACCAGCAGGTGTTGTCTCGAGAAAAGACCCAGCTGGGGAGATGTGGTCGGTAGTGATCATATCACCTAATACGGCTAATATTTTAGCCTTATTTATACTCGATATTGAGCCTGGGTCGTGAGATATTTCTGAGAAATATGGTGGGTTCTGAACATATGTTGAAGTCGGTGGCCATTCGTATGTTTCACTCTCAGTAACATTCACATCTTTCCATTTTTCGTCTCCATCAAAAACTTCTGCGTATTTTGATAGAAAAGCTTCTCTCGTAACGGTTTTTTCTACAAGTTCAGCCACTTCAAGTGATGACGGCCATATGTCTTTTAGATATACTTCTTCTCCTTTCGGAGTAGTGGCTATTGGGTCGGTAGTAAGATTAATGTCTATAGTACCTGCTAGGGCATAGGCTACTACAAGGGGAGGAGATGCCAAATAATTTGCTCTGACATCTGGAGAGATTCTTCCTTCAAAATTTCGGTTTCCTGATAAAACGGAGGTTGCAACAAGATCCCCTTCGGCAATAGCTTTTGAAATTTCAGGCTGTATTGGTCCCGAATTTCCAATACAGGTTGTGCACCCATATCCTACCAGATTAAACCCTATCTGATCTAAATCTTTTTGGAGATCAGCAGCGTCGAGATAGGCTGATACTACCTGTGACCCTGGTGCTAGTGAAGTTTTAACCCATGGCTTGCTTTGAAGCCCTAACTCAACAGCCTTGCGTGCTACAAGGCCAGCTGCAATCATGACGTATGGGTTAGACGTATTTGTACAAGATGTGATGGAGGCAATTACTACTTTACCAGAGCACATTTTGAAATTTTCACCTTCGACGGCAATTTGTTTATCCAAAGGCCGTTTAAAGGTCTCATTCATTTCCCTTAGGAAAGCGTCTTTCGCCTTGTCTAGTCTCACATAATCTTGTGGCCTTTTGGGACCAGAAATAGCAGGGACTATAGTGCCCATGTTAAGGTGAAGCCTATCGGTGTAAATTGGATTATAATTTTTATGTCGCCACAAATTATTTGCTTTTGCGTACGCTTCGACCAGTAATATTCGGTCTTCGCTGCGGCCTGTATTTCGTAAATATCTTAAAGTTTCGTTATCAATTGGAAAAAATCCGCATGTTGCTCCGTACTCTGGTGCCATGTTTGCGATTGTAGCTCTGTCTGCAAGGGGAAGTTTGTCCAGGCCATCTCCATAAAATTCTACAAATTTACCTACAACACCTTTTTCTCGCAGCAATTCTACTATTTTAAGAACTAAATCTGTTCCAGTGGTACCTTCAGTCAGCGCACCTGTTAATTTAAACCCAACGACTTCTGGTATGAGCATTGATATGGGCTGACCGAGCATTGCTGCTTCAGCTTCTATACCGCCAACGCCCCAACCTAATACCGCCATTCCGTTAACCATTGTTGTATGGCTATCCGTTCCCACTAAAGTATCGGGATAGGCGACTTCGAAACCATTTTGATCAATGTCGGTCCAAATCGTTTGGGCTAAATATTCCAGATTTACTTGATGACATATCCCTGTACCTGGAGGAACAACACGAAAATTATTAAATGCAGATTGTCCCCATTTTAGAAACGAGTAGCGTTCCATATTTCTTTCATATTCTCTATCAACATTTGTTCTGAAGGCGCGTTGATTTCCAAACTCATCAATCATAACTGAGTGATCGATCACAAGGTCGACTGGATTAAGTGGATTAATCTTTTGTGGATCACCTCCAAGTTTCATAATACCATCTCTCATAGCAGCTAAATCGACTACTGCCGGAACTCCAGTAAAATCTTGCATTAACACACGGGCGGGCCTGTAAGCTATTTCTCTTGAGGTTTTACCCCCATTTTTTGCCCAATCTGAAAAAGCTTGAATATCTTCTATGTCAACGGTCTTGCCGTCTTCGAAGCGTAATAAATTTTCTAAGACTACATTTAATGCCGCAGGTAGTTTGGTGAAGTCCCCAAGACCAGCATTACTCGCGGCTTTAATGGAGTAGTAAGCAATCTTTTTGCCTTTTATTACAAGTTCTTTCCTAACGTTTTTTGTGTCAATGCCAACTTTTATAGACACTCGAATCTCCTAATGGATAATATTAAGCTCCTATTACGATGCTTTTGACGTATGTTTTGCACATGTTCAAGGGCGATATTAACAAATTGTACACAATTGTATACAAAAAGTAATCTTGTGTTCCACATTTTCCAGTTCTGTTATAAAATTTAGTTAACTAATTATCTATAATGTGTTTTTCTTTTTAGTTTTTTATTTCCCAAAAACCCTCTGAAATATTTTTTCGACGTTCTTGGTGTGATATCCTAGATCAAATTTCTTTCTAATATCTTCCTCAGTTAAAAAAGATCTTACCTCCTTATCAGACAGTAATTCTACCTGAAAATCCTCGTTTTGTTCCCAAACTTTCATCGCATTACGCTGAACCATTTTATACGCATCCTCGCGGCTAGCCCCGGCTTGGGTTAACGCCAGTAAAACTCTTTGAGACATCACCAGCCCTCTTAACTTGTTCATGTTTTTTAACATGTTGTCTGGATAGATCACCAACTTATCAATTACACTAGTCAATCGGTGCAGCGCAAAATCTAGATTTATTGTAGTATCTGGTGCAATATTTCTTTCAACGGAGCTATGAGAGATATCACGTTCATGCCATAGTGTTACATTTTCTAATGCTGGGATGACAGACATTCTAATTAGTCTTGCTAACCCAGTTAAATTTTCTGTTAGAACAGGGTTGCGCTTATGAGGCATCGCGGACGATCCTTTTTGCCCTGCTGAAAAGAATTCTTCCGCCTCAAGAACTTCTGTTCTCTGCATATGCCTAATCTCTGTTGCAATATTTTCTATGGAGCTAGCAATTATGCCGAGTGTAGAGAAGAATGCTGCATGACGATCTCTCGGTATAATTTGAGTACTAATCGGTTCAGGAAATAAATTTAATTTTTCACATACATACTCTTCGACGGCAGGATCCAAATTAGCGAATGTTCCAACTGCACCAGATAAAGCACCGGTAGATATCTCCTCTTTTGCAGCTTTCATTCTGTTAAGGTTTCTGTCCATTTCAGCGTAGAAACGAGCAAAAGTCAGCCCCATAGTAGTTGGTTCAGCATGAATACCGTGGCTCCTGCCTATACGGATTGTCATTTTATGCTCCAAAGCTCTCCGTTTAAGCGCTGCTAGTAGTAGATTTATGTCGTTGATAAGAAGATCTGAAGCCTTAACCAGCTGAACACTTAAGCATGTATCTAACACATCTGAGCTAGTCATTCCTTGATGTACAAATCTTGCTTCCTCTGAACCAATATGTTCAGCAAGATGGGTTAAAAACGCTATAACGTCATGTTTGGTTGTCGCTTCAATTTCATTTATTCGATCCACATCAAAGTCTGCGTCTTTTGCTTTCCATAATGCCGCAGCATTTTCTCTGGGAATTAAACCCAAGTTTGCCATCGCATCACATGCATGGGCTTCTATTTCAAACCAAATTTTAAATTTTGTTTCTTGTGACCATATTTTAACCATTTCTGGTCGGGAATAACGTGGGATCATAAAGATAGCCTTACAAATAAAATATGTAGGATTTACTTACAGCGTGTGATCATGTTGAGCAAGAGCACGGGACTTGTAAATTAAATAGTAGATAATGTTTCACTTACCCATAAGCGCTTCATCAAAAGGGTATTTGGTTAAGTTTTCAAAACCATCCTCAGTTACTAGAACTTGATCTTCTAATTTTATAGAAAAATCACCCTTTTCTGGACTAACCAGCGCCTCCACGCACAGCACCATTCCTGCCTCAATATGATAATCATAAGCGCCTTCAACGAACTTATCTTCATAAGAGATTAATGGCCATTCATCGCAAAGACCAACCCCATGCATCAGACATGAATATTTCCCAACTTGATATATTTCATCCAATTTGTGAGCCTTATGTGTTAGCTCGCTCATATGAACGCCTGGTTTAAGCAGTTCCATATTACGCATAATATGTTCATGGGCATGGCGCATTGCATAAATCATATCAGGGCGAGGCGATTGATCACCGATCCACCAAGTACGACTTATATCAACGCATATACCGTAGGATCCCACTAAATCTGTGTCAAAGGCCACAATTTCATTATTTTGTACTATCCTCGGGCCGCATTCTTGAAACCAAGGATTGGTGCGCGGTCCCGATGTAAGGAGACGTGTTTCTATCCATTCACCACCCCTTTTTATATTTTCCGCATGTAAGACTGACCATATATCATTTTCACTAAGATTTGCATTACCTACTTCAGATCTTGTAACTTGTTCCATTTCAAAAATCGCTTTTTCACACGCATAAGAGGCACATCTCATGGCTTTAATTTCATCCGCTCCTTTTATGGATCTCGATTTTTCGGTAACTTCTTCTCCGTCCACAACTATGAAGTTAAGTGCCTCAAGTGATCGTAATCCGTGCAGCATAATTTTATCTACTGCTAATCTATTATTACTATCACCATGCTGATCTATTAGTAATCGCACTTCATTGGCGAACACATCTGCGGCATCACCAATTTTATCTCCCCTATCGAAATAAAAAAGATCTGCTCCGGAACGTTGTTCTTTGACCAATGGGTTAAATTCAGATAAAAAAGGAGAGTTTTTATAATCCCAGATTACCATATATCCATCCGCGCATAGTAATACTGCTCGAAATGGGTTATGCGTATTCCAGAGCTGCATATTTGTGCTATCGGTTGCATACCTAATGTTTAAAGGGTCAAACATTAACAAGCCACCATAATCACGATCGACGATATGCTGGGTAAGCCTTTTCCATCTAAATTCTCGCATTGCTTGAAGATCTGGAAGTTCTAACCCAGCAGCCTCCCACTCTCTTCTTGCAAGAAGCGTTGGTCCAATTTCTACACGATTTTTATCATTTGGGGTATTATCATCGAGAAGAAGACTTTTTAGTGGATCTATTTTTCTATTGTTGCTGTGATGCTCGTTCATGGCTAATTTTTTTTGTAAACACAGGCATATCGTATCATTTAAGAAATTTTAATCATGTCTGAAACCGAAAACTCTTGTCGCTTTTATGTTTTTTTATCAAATATAGGCCTACGAATTTTGAAAAGTTCAGAACTGGACTAACTGTAACGAAGTGAATTAAGGAAATGCGGCAATTAATTTTACAAAAGTCTATACCATACGAGTGGCAAAAAGTAACAAAATTGCCCGGAGTAATGCCATTAAATCCACAGGAGTGGATAATATTTGATGATGCTTATGTCGAACAAATGGCAGAGCGCGAAGTTTTGCTTAAAAATAATAATGACGTAATTGTAATTGATAAAAATAGTGAGGATGCGGCACGTGAGCTTCTGGATGCTATCTTACACTTTCTATGTGAAGTAGATGGTTTTGAAGTTTCGGAGAAGCAAGTTATCACTCGCGATAATCGTATTGTTAAAATTGATTACAATGAGCCTTTGCTTACTTGCGGGTTATTGGTTCAAAATGACTTTTGTGTTCTGCAAAAAATTGACGGTCAACACGTATTAACTGCAGCGGTTCTCTGTTTTCCTGCCAACTGGCGTTTAAAAGAGAAATTTATGAAACCCTTATTTTCCATCCACAGAAATGTTCCTGAATATAGTGCGGAAATTGCAAAACGGGTTGATAGAATGTTCGACTGCATTCGTGTTGCTCAGCCGATGTGGAGATTTAATGTTTTGCACTATTCAGACCCAACACTTTATCAGCCTTATAGGCGGAATGTAGATTTAAAACCTTCTTACACTCGAAGCGAGCGTCAGACTTTTTTAAAACTACCAAATACCGGGGCAGTTGTATTTGGAATTCATACCTTTGTAGTAAAAAAGGTGCCTTTCGGCACCCTCTGAATTAACAGCTGTAGTACATACCATACTCTACTGGATGTGGGGTATGCTCATAGGACTCAATTTCTTCCATTTTCAGCTCAATATATCCATCAATTTGATCTTTTGTGAAAACGTTGCCAGCCAGAAGGTAATCATGATCCTTCTGCAGTTCTTCGATGGCTTCTCGTAAAGAACCACAAACCGTTGGAATATCTGCTAGTTCTTCTGCCGGAAGATCATAGAGGTTTTTATCCATTGCTTCCCCTGGATTTACTTTATTCTTTATTCCATCCAACCCAGCCATCAAGAGTGCTGAAAAGCACAAATATGGGTTTGAAGATGGATCGGGAAAACGAGCCTCAACACGCTTAGCTTTTGGAGATTCAGTCCATGGAATACGGACGCAACCAGATCTATTTCTTGCAGAATATGCTCGAAGCACTGGTGCTTCAAATCCAGGTATTAAACGCTTGTAAGAATTAGTTGATGGGTTTGTGAACGCATTTAGTGATTTTGCATGCTTCAAGATGCCGCCGATATAGTAGAGAGCCTCTTGCGATAGATCAGCATACTTATCGCCTGCAAAAAGTGGTTTGCCACCTTTCCAAATAGACATATTGACGTGCATTCCAGTCCCGTTATCACCAGCTATAGGCTTTGGCATGAAAGTTGCCGATTTGCCGTAAGCCTGTGCAACATTATGAATGACGTATTTGTATTTCTGCAGTTCATCACCTTGCTTGGTAAGACTGTCAAATATTAAACCTAACTCGTGCTGGCATGAAGCAACCTCGTGATGGTGTTTGTCGACTTTCATACCTAAACGCTTCATCGTTGAAAGCATTTCAGAACGGATGTCTTGCCCGTCATCAATAGGATTTACTGGGAAGTAACCACCCTTGATACCAGGGCGATGGCCAGTGTTGCCCATTTCATAGTCAGTATCCGTGTTCCATGATGCATCCAACGCATCAACTTCAAATGATACCTTGTTCATTTCATTGGAGAAACGGACATTATCGAAAAGAAAAAATTCTGCTTCTGGGCCCATATATGCGACGTCACCGACACCAGAAGATTTTAGATATGCTTCTGCTTTTTCTGCAGTTCCGCGAGGATCTCGCTCATAGGCCTCTCCCGTATCTGGCTCTACTACTGAACAGTGCACGCACAAAGTTTTTTCAGCATAAAACGGGTCAATGTATGCGCTGTCAGTGTCGATCATAAGCTTCATATCGGAAGCTTCGATTGATTTCCATCCGGCGATGGAAGAGCCATCAAACATAAAGCCCTCATCAATAAAGTCTCCGTCAACTTGGTCCGACATTACGGTAACATGCTGAAGCTTACCTCTTGGGTCGGTAAACCTGATATCAACATACTCGACGTTTTCGTCCGATATTGTTTTGAGCATTTTATCTGCGCTCATGATTTTTCCTCTCTCTTGATAAACTTAAAGTGCTTCGGACCCGCTTTCACGGGTACGTATCCGAATTGCTTGTTCAATGTTGCTAACAAATATTTTGCCATCACCAATTTTGTCAGTTTTCGCAGCGTCGATGATTGCCTCTATCGCTTCATCTACTTGATCATCATCCAAAACCACTTCGATTTTGACTTTAGGCAAAAAGTCGACGATGTACTCTGCACCGCGGTATAACTCTGTGTGACCCTTTTGTCTGCCAAAACCTTTAACCTCTATTACTGATAATCCCTGAATACCTGCTTCTTGCAAAGCCTCTTTCACTTCGTCCAATTTAAACGGCTTTATTATAGCTTCTATTTTTTTCATCACATGTTCCTAGAACGATTGCACATGATGGGTACATTTGTTTTGAATAAATTGCCCACTTTCATTTCGAAAACATAGAAACTTTTAAGCAATCCACAACAGAAAAGATTAAAAAATACGCAAATTGATGAAAAATTAATCACTTTTGAAAACAAGCGACTTGGTCTACACGCATTATTAAAATATGAAAAAGATAAAAAATCAATTTTGCTCTCGCAACTTAGATTTTCTTTTGCTAAAGAACCTGAAGATTGCACTTCAATCGACTGCGGGTGTGGCGAAATTGGTAGACGCACCAGATTTAGGTTCTGGCGCCGCAAGGCGTGGGGGTTCAAGTCCCTCCACCCGCACCAAGTTTCACAATGTTATTTATTTTTATTATTTATTTTTTCTAATTATTGAGCGTCTGTCAGCGCTTTTAGGTTCTACCGTCCTAAGCAATTTCGCAAATCATTTAAGGTGCATCACCTATTAGACCGCTAAATTATTCTCACAACATTTCATGCTGAGGCTTTTATTGAAATTGTAATACAAATTCGGGGTTGATCATAATAAGCCGCGCATTTACTAAGGCAGAAAAATTACATTGGATAATTCTACTATCCAGATGGTCAGCGGAGTCGCGAGAGGAAGAAGATGAAAATCACTGAAACTTTGAATGAGGGTCTAAAGCGGGGATACTCTATAGTTATAACTGCAAAAGAATTAGATAAAAAGGTTGATGAAAAGCTTAATGAGGCCCAACCGAATGTGGAGATGAAAGGGTTTCGTAAAGGAAAAGTGCCAATGGCTATGCTGAAAAAACAGTTTGGTCCGAAAGTGCTGGGTGAGGCGATGCAAGAGACCGTAGATGGAGCGATGAATGAGCATTTCGAAAAATCAGGGGATCGTCCGGCGATGCAGCCTGAGGTAAAAATGACAAATGAAGATTGGAAAGAGGGAGACGACGTATCTGTTTCGCTTTCTTATGAGGCGCTACCAGAAATCCCTGACTTAGAATATTCAAAATTAAAGCTCAAGAAGATGATTGTAAAAGCATCAGAAAAAGAGGTTGAAGAGGCTTTAGGTAATCTTGCTTCAACTGCAAAAGATTATAAACCAAAGCGCAAAGGCTCAAAATCAAAGGATGGTGATCAAGTTGTAATTGATTTTAAAGGCATGGTAGATAATAAAGAATTTGAGGGAGGTTCATCTGAAGATTATCCACTCGTACTAGGATCTAATAGCTTTATCCCTGGTTTTGAGGAACAACTGGTTGGTTTAAAAGTTGGAGATACACCAGAAGTCCGAGTTACTTTTCCGGAAGAATATAATGCTGAGCATTTAGCAGGAAAAGATGCTGTATTTAGCTGCAATGTTAAAGAAGTGAAAGAAGCTGTAGATGCGGAAGTTAATGATGAACTAGCCAAAAAATTTGGATCGGAGGATCTTAAAGGACTTAAATCTCAGATCGCAGAACGCTTAGAGGCCGAATACGCAGGGGCCTCCAAAACAGTAATGAAGCGTGAATTACTTGATAAGTTAGATAAAATGGTATCTTTTGAGTTACCGCCTTCTCTCGTAAATGCAGAGGCGGGTCAAATTGCACATCAACTCTGGCATGACGAAAACCCAGATGTGGAAGGCCATGATCATGAAAAAATAGAGCCAACAGATGAGCACAATAAACTTGCAGAGAGAAGAGTAAGACTAGGCTTGCTGTTGGCTGAATTGGGCCAAAAAGCAGAAGTCGAAGTTACTGAAGCAGATATGACGCAAGCCATAATGGAACAGGCAAGGCAATATCCTGGGCAAGAACGACAGTTTTATGAATTCATTCAAAAAAATGAACAAATGCAGCAGCAAATACGTGCTCCCTTATTTGAAGACAAGGTTGTAGACTACGTTTTTGAAAACGCCACTGTGACTGAAAAAGAAGTGACAAAAAATGCTTTGCAGAAAGCAGTTGAGGCTTTAGAGGAAGAATAGATTTTTGTAATAAGAAAAGGACGCGAATAGTGATCTTTCCAGTTCAGTATCTTTATGGGAGATAAGCATAAAGTTTTCGTTAGAGGCAATAGACGGTAAGGCTCGGTTAGGTAAAATAACGACTGCTCGAGGTGATATAAGAACCCCAGCCTTCATGCCTGTGGGTACCGCTGGAACAGTAAAAGCTATGTTGCCAAGTTCGGTTCGCTCTACTGGTGCAGACGTCATTCTCGGAAATACTTATCATTTAATGCTTAGGCCCACTGCAGAACGCATATCCGTGCTCGGAGGTCTACATAAGTTTATTGGCTGGGAATACCCAATACTTACCGATAGCGGTGGTTTTCAGGTAATGTCTTTGTCGGGTTTAACAAAAATCAGTGAAAAGGGTGTTGAGTTCAAATCTCATATTGATGGATCAGCTCATTTTATTACTCCAGAAAGATCAATTGAGTTACAAAGCCTTTTGGGGAGCGATATATCAATGTGTTTCGATGAGTGCACACCTTATCCAGTTGATGAGAAAACAGCACTAAAATCTATGCAATTATCTATGCGATGGGCAAAGCGCTCGCGGGAAACGTTTGGACACCAAGACGATAGATCTATTTTTGGGATCCAACAAGGAAGTGTTTTTCGAGACCAACGAGAGGAAAGTGCAGAAGCGTTAAAGCTAATTGATTTTGATGGTTATGCAGTGGGCGGTTTAGCCGTTGGGGAGGGGCAAGAAAAAATGTTTGAAGTTTTGAGCTATGCTCCTGACTTGCTTCCAAGTGAAAAGCCTAGATATTTAATGGGAGTTGGTAAACCTGATGACATCGTTGGCGCTGTAAGTAATGGTATTGATATGATGGATTGTGTCTTACCTTCTAGATCTGGAAGGACTGGCCAATTATTCACCCAAAGGGGTGTAATAAATATTAAAAATTCGCGCCATCAAGATGATCCAAGACCAATTGATGAACACTGCTCATGCCCCGCTTGTCGAAATTATAGTCGAGCCTATCTCCACCATGTTTTTAAAAGTCAGGAGATAATTAGCTCGATGCTATTAACTTGGCATAATCTTCAATATTATCAAGATCTTATGGATTGTATTAGAAATGCAATCAAACTAAATCTCTTCGATAAATTTGTAGATGAATTCTACGCTTTCCGCGCTGAAGGCGATATCGAGCCATTTTAATGTTTATTTATTTTTTCGATTTGAAGCACATTAACGGGTAAAAGAATAAATAAGATTAACAATAAAAACAATGCACCGGGAAAAAGAAACTCCAGTGACAGCAAAACCAAAGCAATCAAAGAGAATATTTGAGATAACTTAGTAAAGCCCAATTTAACCTAAAATCCTTATTCAAGCACTAATCAACTATTCCAAAATTCCATTTTAGAAATTCAAATTCTTTTTCTAATTCGTCTAATTTATTGATTAACACTCTGCCATCAGCATTTCGTTCGTTTATGCTATCAATATACGCCGTAATCTCGGTCGAAATATCCTTCATACCATTTGCAAGTACTTCGCTTTTTTCATTAGAATTTGAAAGACGTGCCTCTAGTTTTCTTACAAGCGCAGATAAGAAAATATCCTGTTTCAACTTAGCAATTAAATGATCCGACTTTATGAGGCGCGCGGTTAAGCCATCTTCGCCTGCTACGGCTGTAACTGTTCGGTTTTTGCCAAGAATAAAAGATGCTTCTCCAAACAGCTCATTGTATCCTATGGAACTTAAGCGAAGACCACTCGGACTAACGATTTGAGCATGACCTTCAATTACTAAATATGAATAGCTCGGTATATCACTAGCTTTATAAACAAGCTCATTTGGTTCCCAAACACCAATATCATTCTCAAGTTTCATGGGCTTACCCTTAGATTAAGTTTAACACAGATCGCAGAGCTTTTAACATAGACCCCCTGAACTCTATTAAAATTATTAATTTAGACCATAAAATCAGCTTATTATAAATATTAGAGTATTTAAATTCAGAATTACTTAGCTAAACGTCTTTAGATGGTTTCCTACGGGCTCTCACAATAATGGTGGTGGGTGATGAGAGACTCGAACTCCCGACATCTTCGGTGTAAACGAAGCGCTCTACCAACTGAGCTAATCACCCCTTGACGCGTCTTAACTAATGCTCGAATTATGTGCAATAGATTTTTAGATTTTTTCGACCTATTAGTTAAGTAGCAAGTCAGTAAAATTTTGTTGCTTAATTTCAATGTGTAACCGCACCGGAGGGTCCGTCGTTTTCTGTTATAGGTGAGCTTTTTTGTTCGTCCTCATAATTTGGATCCCATTCTATTGGTTCCGGTTCTTCAACCAAGGCATATTTTATTACTTCATCAACATGTGATACCGCTACAATATCTAGACCATCTTTTACGTTGTCTGGTATCTCAACCAAATCTTTCTCATTGTCTTGCGGAATGAGCACGGTTTTAATTCCACCCCTCAGTGCTGCAAGTAGCTTCTCTTTCAGACCGCCGATCGGCAATGCATTACCTCGTAAAGTTACCTCCCCAGTCATTGCTAAATCTTTTTTTATTGGGATACCGCTCAACACGGAAACTATTGATGTGACCATTGCAAGTCCTGCGCTTGGTCCATCTTTCGGGGTGGCTCCTTCTGGAACATGGACATGAATATCTAGCTTGTCAAACCGAGTGGGTTTAACTCCAATTTTTGGACTAATAGATCTTACATAAGAACTGGCTGCGTCAATCGACTCCTTCATAACATCACCAAGTGTGCCGGTCGTTTTCATTCTACCTTTGCCCGGTAATTTCAAAGCTTCTATTTGCAGCAAGTCACCACCTGCTGATGTGTAGGCTAGTCCAGTGACTACGCCTACCTGATCCTGCAGTTCTGCCAAGCCGTATTTGAACTTTCTAACCCCCAAGAAATCAGATAAGTTTTCTGGAGTGATGGTGACTGATTGGCTTTCATTTTTAACAATTTTTGTGACAACTTTACGTGCTAGCCGGGCTATTTCACGCTCTAAGTTTCGCACACCAGCTTCGCGAGTATAAAACTGAATAATAGCAGTAAGCGCTTTGTCTGAAAGAGTAAACTCGTCCTTTTTTAATCCATTATTTTTAAGCGATTTATCCAATAGATGCCGGAGAGCAATCTCTCTCTTCTCATCTTCGGTGTAGCCGGCTAATGGAACCACCTCCATTCGATCAAGTAGTGGCCCCGGCATATTGTAGCTATTGGCTGTGGTTAGAAACATGACGTTTGAGAGGTCATATTCAACTTCCAAGTAATGATCGGAAAATGTACCATTTTGTTCTGGATCAAGAACTTCGAGCATTGCTGATGCAGGATCTCCGCGAAAGTCCTGTCCCATCTTATCAATTTCATCAAGCAAAATTAATGGGTTAGTTGTCTTTGCTTTCTTTAGTGCCTGAATAATTTTACCAGGCATTGATCCAATATATGTACGTCTATGGCCACGTATTTCACTTTCGTCGCGAACCCCACCTAAAGAAATTCTAATAAATTCTCGACCAGTAGCTTTTGCTACTGATTTGCCAAGTGAAGTTTTTCCTACACCAGGAGGTCCAACCAAACACATAATTGGGCCTTTGACCTTTTTGCTTCGTTGTTGAACAGCAAGATATTCTACGATCCGTTCCTTAACTTTGTCTAAACTATAGTGATCATCATCTAGTATTTTCTGAGCACGATTAAGATCTTTTTTAACCCTAGACTTTTTTCCCCAAGGAAGGCACAGAAGCCAATCCAAATAATTTCTTACTACAGTTGCTTCTGCAGACATTGGCGACATGGACTTGAGTTTTTTAATTTCAGCTTCCGCTTTTTCTTTTGCTTCTTTACTAAGCTTTGTAGATTTTACTCGTGCCTCCAGCTCTGCTATTTCGTTCTGACCATCTTCGCCATCACCAAGTTCCTTTTGTATGGCTTTCATTTGCTCATTGAGATAATACTCGCGTTGTGTCCGCTCCATTTGCGATTTAACTCGAGTTTTTATCTTTTTTTCTACTTGCAAAACGCTTACTTCACTTTGCATGTGCGAGTAAGCCTGCTCTAAGCGCTCACTGATTATCAAATTCTCTAATAACTTTTGTTTTTCTTCAACTTCAATTCCAAGATGTCCAGCTATCAAATCAACCAACTGACGCGGATCTTCAGCACTAGCGACGGATGCCAGCGCTTCCTCAGGAATGTTTTTCTTTATTTTAGCATATTTTTCAAATTCCGAAGCAATTGTTTTTTGTAGAGCTTTGATCGTTTCAGCATCTCCCTCATCTTCTATTAGTTCTTCTGCATAGGCCTCAAAAAATTCATCATTTTCAATAAAGTTCGAAATCTTTACACGTTTGTTACCCTCTACGAGTACTTTGACAGTCCCATCTGGAAGTTTTAAAAGTTGTAATACGTTGGCTAAAACGCCAACACTATAAATCCCTTCACTGGTTGGTTCATCGTCAGTAGCATCTATTTGACTTGACAATAGTATTTCTTTGTCTTCTGCCATGACAACCTCGAGTGCTTTTACAGATTTCTCCCTGCCTACAAACAATGGCACAACCATATGTGGGAAGACCACGATGTCGCGGAGAGGTAGCACGGGATATAAAGTTAAATCATTAGCCATATTGTTCACCATTTCTGCTGCTCGAAAATTAGTTGCCTACTGCCTAAGTACGCCAATTAAATCATTATGTAAGAAGTGGGGTTTTATTCGTTTTATTCAACCAGTGTTTTCTTTTATTTTGGTTTTTTATCAGAAAAAAACTTAGAAAACTGCAATGTCTTAGAAAAAAAAGTCTACTAACATGGTTTTATTATCATTTGGGTAATGTGTTGTAATGTCAAACCGAGCAGCACATTAAAACCTACGGGAAAGAAAAAAACATATTTGCCTAATTGAGCGCTTGACGGGGCTGAGCCGTATGAATAAACAGCCAATAACGCGGTTGTAGCTCAGTTGGTTAGAGTACCGGCCTGTCACGCCGGGGGTCGCGGGTTCGAGCCCCGTCAACCGCGCCACTATTTTTAGTACAGTTCAATCGATTTTGCTGGGTTCATTACAGAGCGGGCAAAAACTAGTCTTTACCATCATACTCCTCAGCAGAAACATTTCGATTGTCTAACGAAAATTTACCTGCCCCATTTGCAAAAATATATAAAAGTGCACCAGACAGCGCTATATTTTTCATAAAGGAGATTTGCTGCATTGGATCAGAAAATTCCATATGGAATAGAACTGCAGTTAAGAAGCAATATCCACTTAGTAATATAGCACAAATTCGAGTTTTCCAGCCGATAATTAAACCAAGACTGCAGAATAGCTCAACAATTATGACAAGTGGTAAAAGAGAGCCGGATATCCCCATGCTTTCCATCCATCCAGCTGTGGCATCGTAATTAAGTACTTTGCGATAACCAAGTATGAAGAATACTTGAGCGACTAATACTCGACCAAGCGGCTTTGAAACTTCTTCAAAGAATGAATAATATTTACTTACTTTATTCAAAGAGTTGATCCTTTATTTTTGTAGAAAGTTTCTATTAATTAAGATAGTTCAAAATCGCGATACAAGTGAGCATGCTTGACTAATTCGGACTTATATTCTTCAGTTGAGGCACAGGTTTTTGTAAATTTGACAAAGTACAGTTCACCTGTTGACCTAATATAATAACCGTGAAGCTCTAAGGTATCCATTTTGGCATTTTTATCTTTTATTCCATGTTGCCCATTTAAAGTTGAAGTAATTGAATTTGCATGATCTTCATTCATGTGTTTGATTATTCTTGGTGCTGCTTCAATGAGCCAACGTGGGTGCCTCACACCTGATTTGTGATGTGACATAACAACTGCGCTTTCCAATTCAACCACTTAAAAATTTAATCTTTTGCAATCTTGGAAGTTGAATATTTTTTTAGCATTCGGCATGTGTAGAAGCCTGCTGAAAAAGAAATCGCTACAACTAAAATCAAACTTAATGAGTGGTATATATAAAAAGTATTCATTGTTTTTACCCTTGTTTTACTTAAATCTGTCAAGGCTGACTAATAACTAAAACGCTGGCATCAACACCTAAAATTTATCATATATTTTTGACGTGTCTACTGATTTTTGGAAATTACTCCGAAAATGATTGTAAAGAGCTTGCATAAATTCAGAAACTTGTCTTAATCAACGTGTATCTTTTACCCAGCATATTTTGTAAAAACCGATTGGATAAATTCTAATGATAAAACCAGATCATATTTTAGAAATAAACAATCTTTCTATTGGTTTGCCAAAAAGAGCTGATCGAAAATATGCAGTAGAAAATGCGAATATAAAAGTTAGAAGGGGCGAGGTTTTATGCGTCGTTGGAGAAAGCGGATCAGGCAAGTCTGTAATGACCAGTGCTATTCTAAACGACATCGCCCCTGGGCTCTCGTTTCTTGACGGGGAAGTTTTATTTAAAGGCGAAGATATTCTTAAATTTAACAACAGAAAGCTCAATGAATTGCGCGGTTCCAGAATATCAATGATTTATCAAGAACCGATGGCTGCTCTGAATCCGTCGATCAGGATAGGTAAACAGGTTGAGGAAGTTTTCAAGTTGCACAGGCCTGAAGTCAGTGAAGAAGAGCGCAAAAAAGAAACTATAAAACTTTTTAAGCAAATGAAGTTACCCTCTCCGGAGCGTATATACTTAAGTTATCCTCACCAGGTTTCGGGAGGACAATGTCAGCGCATTGTTATCGCCATGGCTCTTGCTTGCAAGCCAGATATTTTGATTGCAGATGAGCCAACTACTGCATTGGATGTAACTACGCAGGCTGAAATTTTGAATTTGATCAATGATTTGAAAGAAATTTATGACAATGCGACGATTTTTATAACACATGATTTTGGGGTTGTCGCTGATATCGCTGACAGAGTGGCTGTGATGTGTCAGGGGAAAATAATCGAGCAAGGTAGTAAGGCTGAGGTATTATTAAAACCCCAAGAGCCGTATACAAAATTACTTGTCGACGCTATGCCCCTACTCGAAACTAAAAGGGACCCCAACGAAGTATCAATTGACGATCAAGTAGTAGAAGTGTGTGCTCTTAATAAGGTTTATCGTACGGGTCCTCAAACTGTAAATGCCCTTATAGATGCAAACTTTTCATTGCAAAGAGGCGAAACGCTGGGAGTTGTTGGGGAGAGTGGTTCAGGAAAATCAACACTTGCCAAAACAATCATAAGATTAATCGAACCAACGTCAGGCTCTGTTATTATAAATAATAAGGATTTTTTATCTCTAACTAAAGAACAATTAGTTTCCGCGCGAAAAGATATTCAAATGATTTTTCAGGATCCATTTGGTTCTTTAAACCCCTGCCAAACTGTAGGTTATATGATTACTAGAGGTTTGTTGTTGCAAGGTACGCCGTCCAATAAAGCTTGGTCTAAAGCAAAAGAATTATTGGGACAAGTAGGCTTGGGAGAAGCCTCAATGAAAAGAAAACCGATAAGCTTTTCCGGTGGTCAACGACAGAGAATTGGAATTGCTCGCGCGCTTAGCATGCAGCCTGATGTTGTGGTAGCGGATGAAAGTGTGTCTGCACTTGATTTGTCCGTTCAAAAACAAGTTTTACGGTTAATGGATGAACTGCAGAATAAATATCAAATGGCCATGATTTTTATCACACATGATTTAAGAGTAGCTGCACAGATTTCTGATTATATAGCAGTAATGGAAAAAGGTGCTATTGTAGAGTATGGAACAGCAAGAAGTATTTTTGAGGCCCCGGAACATGAATATACAAAAAAGTTGATAGATGCAGCCCCTGGACGAACTTGGAGTCCTCCACGGCTTGATCCAGAAGAGGCTTTGAAAATTACAAAAGAGTTAGAGGCTCTTGGAAATTAAAATCTAAAACTAGTGTGTTGACGTTAAAAAATTTCAGAGCATTTTAGTGTTATTGATAGCAGAAAGGGATGAAATGTTTATCGCAATGAATAGATTTAAAATAGTTTTAGGAGCTGAAAGCACCTTTGAAGATATTTGGCGTTCCCGCGATAGTAACCTCAAGGATGTGCCAGGTTTCTTGACTTTTAACTTAATAAAGGGCGAAGCAAATGACGAATATACCTTGTATGCGTCTCACACTACGTGGCAGTCAAAATTAGATTTTACGAACTGGACAAAATCGGAAGCATTTAGAAACGCCCATAAGGGCGCCGGTAGCCATTCTGAAATTTACCTTGGTCATCCCGTTTTTGAGGGCTTTGATACAGTAATTTAATTAGTAAATGAAAAAAAATGGACAAAAAAAAGTTACTATTCGCGTTACTAATTGGCATATTAATTGGATTATTTTTTGAACAATTTTAAGAGCCTTATTTAAAGGAAGGTTACTGTGATAGAAAGTTTTTTACTAGTAGGAGCGGGCGGTGCTTTGGGTTCAATGTTACGCTTTGCTATAGGTAACTTTGTTAGTTTTCCATATGGTACAATGGCGGTAAATATATTAGGTGCTTTTTTCGCTGGGGCCGTGATTGCTTTTTTCATAAATAAAGTAGATGCCAAATTTTACTTTCTTATAATGCCGGGCTTTTTAGGCGGTTTTACTACCTTTTCGGCATTTTCAGTAGATGTTTTAAAACTATGGAGCCAAGAAAATATAAGTATTTTATTTTTTTACTTAGTTGGAACTTTGTTCTTTTCTTTGTTTTGCGTTTGGTTAACTTATAAAGTTACTTTGTGGTATTTAAACTAATTATTGGGCTTCCCCGTCTAAACTGAGAAAATTGGATTAGTTGCTGCAAATGCAAATGTAAGAAAAATTCCATTTGTGGCCCCCGTTGTATATGATCCTATTTGAATTCTCTGGAACTTTCCAATGTAACCAAAAACGAGAAAATAAAAAATATAAATTGGGACAGTAGTGAACATAACGCCATATTTATTTGGGAAAATTGCTAAAAGAATTGAAAACCCTATTATTGGCATAATTCTTATCAAAACTGCTAAAGCAGTAGATGAAAACGCAATAAGATTTTCGATAGCTACACAAAAAATAGTAATGGGTATAATCATTATTAGGAATGCATATAATCGATGATTAGTTATATAGTATGAGCCGATAAATTGATTAATCAAAATAGTTAAAAATAAGAAAGCTACCGCTAGTTTAAGAAATGAATAAAGGCTAAAATTTTTTAAATTATCACGCGCTTCTTTACATAGTATTAATATTGCAAGGCCGTATAATCCAAAATAGGCTGCAATGCTACCAAATCCAAAAAGTGAAAATAGTTGGTAGTCTAGTAGGCCAGAAAATAACGCGATCGCTAGTGATGTCACGCTGACAATGGTTAATCTAATGGAGCTAAGTTTTTGTTTATCATGGTATTTGGCCTTTGAGAATTGTAGTCGTGACAACCCATAGGTTATTATTGTTAAACTGACTAGGATCCAAATAATATGAGTTGCCCAAATTGGTCGTTCATAATTCGTTAGGTCAAACCACTCTATAATTTCTCTACTAGTGTGTGGCGAATAGATAACGCTTACATGCCCTGTGTTTTTTGTATACGAAGCCTTTCTTCTAACAGTTCCATTTGAATATTCAATATTTTCATTGGCAGCTGGGTCAATTAACTGAGTAAATTTCAATGAATGTTTACGTAGATGCCTTTCAAACTGGCCAGATGTAAGTAAAAGGTCCCTAGGGAAATTTGACGTAACTTTTGTTGAATAAGGTGAAATCGCCGCTATGGATGAGATTTGTTGGTTTTCGCTGGCGCGAATAACGATATCTGATGCCATAGAATGGCCAATCAAATTTATCTTTATTTCGCTACCATATTTTGTTTTTAAAAAAACCTATTATACCAATCAACTGATCAACAAGCTGTTGGGTAGTACCTGAAAGCTCTGTAGGATTATTTATCAATTTTTGAGCGTTGGAACCGTGGCCAATGAAATCAAATATGACAGCATTACTACCTGCATTCGAAATGTCGAATGCAAGCTGTTTCATCATTTCTTTAGAACCAGCATAGCCATGACAAATAATTGTAAAAACTTTTGACGGTGATTCACTCTGAATAATTTCAATATTTTCTTTGCCTATATCCTCATGCTGCCTTTGGTACTTATACTTATCGACTTGGATAGCAAATAATAGAAGGATCCCGACAAACAATGCATAGATAGATAAGCTATTTAATTTAATCATGAAATACCCACTGGCCGGTCAACTTAGGTGCCTTTTACCAGTGAGTTAGCACCAAAATTTATTCTGCCAATGCTGGGCATATAGATCTTTTTAATTTTACAAAACTTTTGTTCGCTGGTCATCGTTGTTGAATGTATTCCGATTTATTTCAGAATAATAATAGCACTTTTAATGTGTCATTTTGTTTTTAAGCTAATCTAGCCTGTATTTAGTCGAGATAAACTTTGCTGGTTTTATCGTATAACTTGACAACAGAACTTAATTAACGTGTCATTGTCGGATAAAGGTGGGGGATATTATGGTAATTCAGAAATTAGAAGGATTTAAAATCTCAGAAATCAGTGAGTTGGCTCGAATAGAATTTGAACAGAAGAAAAATACGAGCCGAAACCATCTTGGCAAGCCAAATAAGAAAGTTGAGCAATCTGTAAAGCGCCAATTAAATGAACATAAGAAATTTTTGAAAAATAACTTTTGAGAAATACACTAACTCAACATTCCAATAATAATAACAATCCATGCAGATCCAACTCCTAAAGCAGATAGGGCTACAGCAGCGCTAGCTGTATCCTTAGCATGTTTAGCTAGGTCTCTCTTATCTTTAGAAATATCGTCAACAACTCGTTCTATAGCAGTATTCATGCATTCCATTGCAAGAACAAAAATTCCTCCCATAATTAATAACGACCTTTCAGAGACTGATATCGGTAATGCAATGGCCGTAATCACAGAAATCGCATTCGCAAAAACCCATTGATAGACACTTCTTTCAGTGATCAAGACGTGGCAAAAACCCTCCCAGGACCATACTGCCCTTTGCCTAACGTGATTGAGTATCCTAAAAATGATTGTAGCCCACCTATACGACAAGTGATTTATATAAAGACTAAACTTTTTCTTCTGAGCTGATCTCTAATGCTTTTTGTTCAACTAATTCTACGATGTGATCAATCATTTTTGTGTTATCTATTCTGTGGTCCTGCTTACCAGCCCAATAGACCATACCATTCCCAGCACCACCGCCAGTAAAGCCTACATCAGTCATAAGAGCCTCACCAGGGCCATTTACTACGCAACCTATTATCGACAAGCTCATCGGTGTTTTTATGTGCTCGAGTTTTTTTTCTAAAATTTCGACTGTTTTAATAACGTCGAAGCCTTGCCTAGCACACGATGGGCAAGAAATTATGTTTACTCCCCGATGTCTCAGACCAAGTGATTTAAGGATTTCATATCCTACTTTAACTTCTTGCACCGGATCAGCTGATAATGAAACACGAATTGTATCGCCTACTCCCATCCATAGTAAACTTCCAAGCCCAATTGATGATTTGATTGTTCCACTAGTTAAGCCACCAGCTTCAGTAATTCCAAGATGGATGGGCGCATCTGTTGCTTCAGCAAGTGCGTGATAGGCTGCCGCTGCCATAAAAACGTCTGAAGCCTTACAGCTTATTTTAAATTCGTGAAAATCATTATCTTGAAGAATTTTTATATGATCCAAGCCACTTTCGACCATTGCATCAGGACACGGCTCGCCATATTTTTCGAGTAGGTGTTTTTCTAATGAACCTGCATTGACACCTATGCGGATAGCACACCTATTGTTTTTAGCCGCTTTTATCACCTCTTTTACCCGCTTTTCTGACCCAATATTACCAGGGTTGATCCTTAGACAAGCTGCGCCGGCTTCTGCAGACTCAATGCCCCTTTTATAGTGAAAATGAATATCGGCGACTATTGGCACGGGGCTGTTTTCTACAATTTCCTTTAGCGCGGCGCTGCTTGCTTCATCTGGCACCGAAACGCGAACTAAATCTGCGCCAGCCTCAGCTGCGGCTGTTATTTGGTTTAAGGTTGCTTTTACATCGGTTGTATCTGTATTCGTCATAGTTTGCACCGATATTGGTGCATCCCCACCTATTGCAACATTGCCTACATTTATTTGTCTAGAACGCCTTCTTTCTATATTGCGCCATGGACGAACATGGTTGATAGACATACTATTCCCCGAATGTTACAAATTCTATAATTATAAGGCTAAGACTAAGTTACGATTCTAGCAAGGCACCTATTGATCTACTGATTTAATAGTTAAATTGTCTGATTGTAGGTCGGCTACCAACTTTTGCAAATCTGGGTCACCTTTTATTTGTGCCGGCTCATAACTCGCTATTATAGATTTAGCGTCCAACGCAATATTTTTCACAACATTCACCCCCTTGCCGGCAGGACCGTATAAAACTCCGTCTATTGCCATATACACGAATCCAGACATACCAGCCAATAGTTTAGGTGGCCTCTCAGTTTGAGGAAGGGCAAACTCTGATCCTGGTTGCATCAAATTTTTGTAGATCACAGATCCGTCAGCAGCGATAATTTCTATCCAAGCTTCTTTTGAAGTAATTAATGTTACTACGGGAGAAGTGTCTACCGATACTTTTGGAAAGTTTGTTTGTAGCTTTTCATCCTCAGAATTTTTTTTGGGTATTAAAGCCGAAATGATCTCTTCTATTCCAATTTCGTCGCTTGATGGAATTGGCGCAAACAAACCAAATTGATTTGGGTCTAATTTAGATATTGGTTCATCTCTTGCAACAATTACTGGTTGGTCTAGGGCAGTTGATCTATAAATTCTATTGATCCGAGATGAGCCTTCTTTTGATCCGCCTGATTGTGTAAGCATAAGATTGCTTGTAATATCTAAGGCGGTAGGCAGGTTTTGAAGCTCGGTGAGTACTACTGGTTGGCTTTCGGTAGGAGTTAAGTCAACTTTTTGTATTTCCTGAAAAAACGACCAAGCTCCATACCCTAGTGCTGAAACTAGTGCTATTGTTACGCAAAGTGAGCCAACTGCGCCTGGCTCTATATTTTCATACCACTTTTTTTGCTTAGGGAGATAGGCCGTTGTCGGTGTTATGAATAGACTATCTTCAGTTTTTTGGCTGTACCTTTTTTTCTCTTGTGGCTCAGTCGATTTTGCCATTCCATGCATGGTTTGGAAACCACTTTCATTACAAAAAAGTTCGTAAATTATGTCTGGATCTAGCTCAAGATAGCGGGCATACGACTTAACGGAACCAGCAATGAAACCCTGAGACTCAAATACTGTTGGATCACAGTTTTCTATTGCAGCTATATAATTCGTTTTAATCTTGAGTTCTTTTTCTACATCAAGCAAAGATTTGCCCAAAGTAGCCCGTTCACCCCGCAAAATGTCACCCAGACGAAATTCATAATCATCGAAACCCTTTGGATGCTTTGTTTGAGAAAGTTCGCTTTGTTTAGGCTCTCGCCACTTCATTTCTTATCCAACCAGTAAAACTCTGCAATCGATTCGCAATTTACGTGCCAAATATCTAACACAATTACTGAATATTGCACATATACGCTGGATCGCAGATCTAAGCAGAGAGTTCAGTCCTATTAAGTGCACAATGAGACCATAGTTCATTCATTACATCCACCAAATAGTCAATTTCCTTGGAGCCGTGGACAGGAGACGGCGTAAAGCGCAACCTTTCGGTTCCTCTTGGTACGGTTGGAAAATTTATAGGCTGCACGTAAATTCTGTGGTTCACCAATAAAAGATCTGAAAGTTTCTTTGTATGTATCGGGTTCCCTACAATCACTGGAACGATATGTGAACCGTGGTCAATAATTGGCAATCCCAAACCTCTTAAACGCATTTTTAAAATTTTTGCATTTAATTGGTGCTTGTCCCGGATTTCTTGATTATCTTTCAAATACCGAACAGACGCTAGAGCACCGGCCGCCAATGTTGGAGCAAGTGATGTAGTGAAAATAAAGCCTGGGGCATAACTTCTGATAGCATCACAGATTTTCGCGCTCGATGATATGTATCCACCCATTACTCCATAAGCCTTTGCGAGGGTTCCGTTAATTATATCAATTCGATCCATTAGGTTTTCTTTTTGAGCAACACCTGCACCCGTCGCCCCATACATTCCAACAGCGTGAACTTCGTCAAGATACGTCATTGCTGCGAACTCTTCTGCTAAGTCACAAATTTCTTGTATAGGTGCAAAGTCCCCGTCCATCGAGTAAATCGACTCAAATGCTATCAATTTTGGTGCAGATCGATCCTCCTCCTCCAAGAGTTGGCGGAGATGATTCATATCATTATGTCTAAAAATTCGTTTTTCACCACCATTTCTTCTAATTCCCTCTATCATAGAGGCATGGTTTAGTTCGTCCGAATATATTATCAGATTAGGAAGTAATTTTGCTAAAGTAGAGAGCGTTGCATCATTTGCGATGTATGCACTTGTAAAAAGCAAAGCAGATTCTTTTGCATGAAGGCTAGCTAGCTCTCTTTCAAGTTCTTTATGATAAATAGTTGTCCCAGAAATATTTCTAGTGCCACCTGAACCAGCACCAGCATCGTCTAGAGCTTCATGCATGGCATCTAGTACTGTGCTATTCTGCCCCATCCCTAAATAATCATTTCCACACCAAACGGTTACTTTTTTGAACTGGCCACTTGGGGTCTTCCATAAAGCGTAAGGAAAATTTCCGCGTTCACGTTCTATATCTATAAATGTTCTATATCTGCCTTCATCATGTAAAAGTCTTATAGACGCTTCAATTTGGTCTTCATAATTCATTATTTATTCTTCCAATTGGGTCGTTTGAAAGTGCTCCAACAAACATTCCTTCCGTCAACATATTCATAATGTAAAATATGTCAAAGAATTATTAACTTAAAAGAATAAATAGCAGGAGTTTACAAAGAAGCTAGATAAAAAATGGTCCTGATTGACGCATGTGAGACAGCAAGTAGTTCCTTTATCAAGATAGTTGAGTTTATATTAGTTTCGTACGATGTTGAAAACTATAATTTTAAAAGTTTAAATTTAATTTAACACTATAAACTTTATACCAGTTAAGAAAAGTTCGGATCTACGATGTTTCCAAAATTTACCAAAAAGCGCTTAATTACAGAAGAATGTGAAATATTTTTTGTTGAAAAGGGTAAAGGGATCCCAGTCGTGCTTCTCCATGGGTTTCCTCAAACCCATTCTATGTGGGCTGATGTTGCTCCCTTATTTCCAGATACCTATCATGTCATTTGTCCTGATTTACGTGGCTACGGTCAATCAAGTAAACCAGTGGGTTATGAGAATTATACTTTTCGCAATATGGCAAATGATGTGATCTCCATTCTAAAATATCTGAATGTTGAAAAAAAAGCCCATATTATCGGTCATGACCGGGGTGCGAGAGTTGCATACAGGCTAGCTATCGATCACCCAGAGTTAGTTTCTTCAGTCATGTTTATGGATATTGTACCAACCCAAATAGTATTTGCTGAGCTATCTGCTTCACTGGCATTTTCGTATTATCATTGGTTTTTCTTATCCCAACCTTACCCGGTTCCAGAAAGTATGATACGAAAAGAGCCTGATAGCTTTTACAGTAGTTGTTTGCAAGGATGGGGCGCGACTACCAAAAGTTCATTTTCAAAAAACCAAATAATAGAGTACAGAAACAGCTGGAGAAATGAGGACTGCATACGCGCAATGTGTGATGATTACCGGGCAGCGTACCACATAGATCAGTATGATGAAGCTAATGACGGTCAGTCCCCAATAAAAGTGCGATTTGCCGCTGTGTGGGGTAAAGATGGTATTATGGCAAAAACTTTTGATATGAAGAAGATTTGGAAATCTGAAGGTAAATTTTATTCAGGTATAGAAATGCCGGGCGGTCATTTTTTTATTGATCAATTCCCTTTAGAAACCTTCAGGGTTATTGATAATTTTATTAAGGCATAGGGTTTAGAGAACAAAACGCTTGATTATTTATTATGTACAGCCTCAGCCACTTGTAATAGTACATCCAACGGTACAAATCCGCGTAATACTTGTTCTCCTATAATAAATGTTGGCGTTCCACTTATCTGTAGTTTTTTTGCTAATTCGCTAGTTTGAGAAATTTCCTGCAAAACGGGCTCAGATTCCATAGCTGTAAAAAGCTCCTCAGGATCTAGTTGCAATTCTTTTGCAATTCTCCGCAGGTAGGCTTCACTTGGGTCGGCAGTAAGGGTCAACAGTATGTCGTGAACAAATTTATAGTCTTCTGGTCCGCCAATATTTTTTACGGCTATAGCAAATTTTGAGCTGATAAGTGACGCTTCACCTAAAATAGGGAATTCTTTTACAACAAATCGAATGTTTCTATCTGTTTTGAGGAATTCCCGAACTATCTCAGAGGCCTTACGGCAATAGCCACATTTATAATCCACAAACTCTACTAGGGAAATATCACCGTCTGGGTTGCCTCCGACATAAGAATAATTATCGTAAAATATTTCATTGAAATTGGACTTGATTTGGTCTTTGTCTTCTTGAATCTCCAGTGCTGCTTCCCGCTTTCTTACCAGATCAGCTGCTTCAAAAATTATATCTGGATTTTCAAGAATGTATCGCCTTATTTCTTTTTGAAACGTTTCTCGATCTTCATTTGTCATATTGTTTAAGTCAAATGCAATAGATATTGAGCTAAAGGGTAAGAAACACAGTAAGACAATTAATAATTTATTAATCATAGTTCTAAACTTATATAAATTGAAATTTGCATCAGTTAAAATCAAATCTATAATTTGTTATCAAGTAATTTTGACATTTGAGCCCTAGGATATAACCAATTATAACTATATCAAATAATCTTCTGAACTCACCATCTTTATACTTAATATTTTTTTAGGTATATAAAAATGCCTATGATTAAAATTTTAACTTGAGATTTTGGTATAATAAATGAAAAACTCTGTTCGTGGATCAGTCGACCCCTTTATTGTAATGGACGTTATGGAGGCTGCTAGTAACAAAGAAAAATCTGGGTATGAAGTTATACATCTAGAAGTTGGGCAGCCTGGAACTTCGGCCCCTAAAATGGCCGCTGAGAGCGTGAAAAATAAAATCTCGAAGTCTACAATGGGTTACACCGTAGCCCTTGGTATTCCGGAACTGAGGGAAAAAATAGCGGATTTATATTTGCGATGGTATAATATCCAGGTTGAACCGGAAAGAATTATAGTAACTCCTGGATCTTCAGGCGCGTTTATACTTACATTTACAGGGCTTTTTGATGTTGGTGATACGGTAGGCGTAGGGTCACCTGGTTATCCAAGTTACAGACAAATTCTAAAAGCGCTCAGTCTAAATACTAGCATAATTAAGACATTCAATAATAACAAATTTCAGCCAGTGGCAGCCGACATTATTAATAATAGTCTTGATGGCTTACTTGTTGCGTCGCCCGCCAATCCAACTGGTTCAATGTTAAATAAATATGATCTCGAAAAATTAATAGATGCTTGTAAAATGAAGCAAACGGTTTTCATTAGTGATGAAATCTATCATGGTATTGAGTATGAATCCAAAGCTGTGTCGGCTCTAGAAGTTTCGGATGATTGCATTGTTATAAATTCATTTTCAAAATATTTTTCAATGACGGGATGGAGGTTGGGTTGGATAGTCGTTCCTAAAAATCATATTCGACAATTTGAAAGATTGGCACAAAATATGTTTATTTGCGCACCGCACATTTCACAAATCGCGGCTTTAGGAGCGCTAGATGCCTCTGATGAATTGAATTTAAATCTCAAAACATATGAAGCAAATCGGACCATGTTGATAGAAGAATTACCAAAATTGGGTCTGGAAAACTTTGCCCCACCAGATGGTGCCTTTTACTTTTACATAGACGTTTCAGAATATACCAATGATAGTGTAAATTTTGCCAAGAGTGTTTTGGATGAGGTGCACGTTGCCGTTACTCCAGGGATTGACTTTGATCCAGAGCGTGGTCGTAAAACAATTCGTTTGTCATACGCCTGTAGCACTTCGGATCTGAAAGAAGGATTGAAGCGTCTGGAAAAGTTCATGAGTAAATATATAATAAAATGAAATTTTTAAAAACATTATTTTTGTTTTTTTTTTCAATGGTAATTATTGGACTTAAATTCAGCACTATTTCGTTAGTTCAAATTGCAAATGCCTCAAATTTTTCTCATGCTTACGAATTCAGATTAAAACTAGATGAGATGGTACCATTCAAGGTCTATAGTTTGAATGATCCAAACAGAATTGTCATAAAGCTCGATACATCGACGATAAATTCGCTGGATGATTTAGAAATAAAGAGTTCTCCACTAACGGGAGAGATAAATTTCTTAAAAGATACCGAGGGTTGGTCCGCTATTTCGATTAAATTAGAAACTCCGATGAAAGTTCAAAATCTTGCGATGAAACCGCTGAAATTGGATGGTTCTAAAGTTGAGCTGAGCTTTGAGCTATTCGCAATAAATCAAAAAGAGTTCGATGGGATCGTTAAAATGTTCGGTAATGATATTCATGATGAACGGTTGGTAAATATAAATAAGGATTTCGATTATAATAAAAATAATAAATTAATTGTTGTTATTGATCCTGGTCACGGTGGCGTGGACCCTGGCGCTCAGATGAAAACCATTCGTGAAGCTGATTTAATGCTCTCTTTGGCTAAGGTGGTAGCAGAGGAAATAGAACGTCTTGATAATACATCGGTCATTCTGACTAGGACAATTGATGAATTTACGTCTTTGGATGAAAGACTCATGCTAGCAGTTCGAGTTGGTGCTGACCTTTTTATATCTCTGCACGCTGATACAGTTAAAAAAGGTAAAGCTTCTGGATCAACAGTTTATACTTTATCGCAAGAAGCTTCGGATCAAGCTAGTGCTAGATTGGCTTCTAGGCATGGAGGAGACGAACTGATTTCCGGTCTAGATCTCACGGGTACTGAAACTGCAATCACATCTGCTTTAATGGGCCTGTTAAGAAGCGAAAATACCGTTAGGTCTTATGCGTTTTCAGAAGCAATTTTAAAAAACTTAGAAAATTTTAGTATCAAGTTAAATCCAAGACCATTGCGAAAGGCCAACTTCTCTGTTTTGAAGCTGCCTAGTGTTCCTTCAATTTTGATTGAAACTGGTTTCATGTCAACGAGTTCTGATTTAAAAAACTTGCAAGATCGAGATTGGGGTGAGAAATTCGCTTTAGCGATATCTTCGGGAATTTTAGAATGGGTCGCAAAAGATCAATTATTGGCAAACAAAAGAATGCAATGACGAATAAGAGAAATGACAATGTTCAAGTCAAACTCACAAGCACCATTTTTTAGTCATTCAAGAATAAGAGGTTTGATAATTAAATCTGTTAGAGCGGTGTTGAGTTTTCTAGGTACCATTTTTACTCTTATTACTATGACCGCCATTGTATGTGGTTTGTCATTAGGCGGTATATTTTGGATATATGGCCGTGATTTGCCAAGTCATAAATCTCTAGCAAATTACAAACCTCCAACAATTAGCAGAATTTACTCAGTGGAGGGAAAAATAATTGACGAATTTGCGAAGGAGAGACGTCTATTTACACCTGCAAAGGAAATCCCAGTACTGATAAAACATGCTTTTATTTCTGCGGAAGATAAAAATTTTTATGATCATCCTGGTTATGATATGCGAGGCATATTGGCAGCTTTAGTTGATGCTGTTCAATCGAGAGGTAAGCGAATAAGGGGAGCATCGACGATAACACAGCAAGTAATGAAGAATTTTTTACTCGATCGATCTCGAAGAGCAGAGAGAAAGGTAAAAGAAATAATATTGGCAACACGCATCGAGAATAGTTTGTCAAAAGAGCAAATTCTTGAGTTGTATTTAAATGAAATATTTTTGGGTCAAAATTCATATGGTGTGACAGCAGCTTCGCAGACTTACTTTAACAAAACTCTAGATGAACTAGCCCCGAACGAAGCTGCTTTTTTGGCCGCATTGCCAAAAGCCCCGTCTGATTACCATCCTGTGCGGGAAAAAACCCGTTTATTGGAACGGCGTAATTATGTCCTGAAAGAAATGTTTCAGAATGAATATCTTTCTAAAGAGGTCTATGAGTATGAATTAACACGACCAATAAGATCAGTTCAGGGTCGCGATTATGCAGGGTTTCGCTCCGAATTACCCAGTCGAAACTACTTTACAGATGAAATAAGGCGGCAACTCAGCCGTACTTTTGGAGAAGAAGAGTTCTTTACAGGTGGTATGACTGTTCGTTCGACTTTTGATCCACTTTTGCAACGAAAAGCAGCTCTGGCGCTTCAAAGAGGTCTTGAAAAATATGATCGCAAGCAAGGAGTATGGCGGGGAACTGGAAAAACAATTCCATTCGAAATTTTAAATGATGAAATAAACTGGCAAAGTTCGTTAGCCAGTTTTCAGTTGCCAAGGGACATAAATTTGGATGGTCAATGGATTCCTGCAGTTGTTCTTGGAATTGAAAACTCTGAGCTTCGTATTGGGATCGATGGAATTAAAGAAACGGCTAAAGGGAATTGGATTCCTCCAACTGATATAACTTGGGTTAAAAAGTTTTTAAATTCTGGTAAGTTGGTCGATGTGTCCGGACAATTTTCAGATTTTCTCAATGTTGGAGATGTTGTTTTAGTCCGAAAGCTTTTTGATCAAGATGGAAATTTTTTGCATTGGAGTTTGCGGCAAGTTAGTGAAGTCCAAGGCGCCTTCATGGCAATGGATGTAAATAATGGACGCATCATAGCAATGCAGGGAGGCTTTTCGTACGAGTCTTCGGTTTTTAATCGTGCCACTCAAGCAAATAGGCAGCCTGGCTCAAGTTTCAAACCATTTGTATATGCTTCAGCTTTAGATAGCGGGTATTCTCCTGCCACAGTAGTTGTTGATGCTCCAATTGAAATTGACACTCCGCAAGGTTTGTGGCGTCCAAAAAATTACAATGACAAATTTTATGGTCCTACACCGCTGCGAACGGGAATAGAAATGTCAAGAAACCTTATGACAATTCGTTTGGCTCGCGAGGTTGGTCTAGATATTATTGCTAACTATGCTGAAAAATTTGGAGTGTATGATGATATGCAAGAATTCCTTGCAAATTCCCTCGGTTCAGAGGAGACAACATTATATCGGATGGTAGCGGCCTATGCGATGTTTGCAAATGGTGGTGAAAGAGTTATGCCCACACTGGTTGATCGGATCCAAGATCGGTATGGTAAAACTATATTTAAGCACGATCAGCGAATATGTTTGGATTGTGGAATCGATCAACTATCTTTGGGAGAAGTCCCGACTATTCTTACCAATCGAGAACGCGTAATGGACCGAACAACGGCTTATCAACTCACCTCAATGATGGAGGGGGTCGTCTCCCGTGGTACGGCTAGAAGGACAGTTAACTTATCTGTTCCAACTGCTGGAAAAACAGGTACCACGAATGAAGCGAAAGATGTCTGGTTTTTGGGCTTTACGTCAAATATTGTAGCAGGATGTTACATTGGGCATGACATTCCGCGCCCTCTAGGAAAAGGGGCTGGAGGGGGCTCTATGTGTGGACCGGTTTTTAACGAGTTCATGTCCGCTGTAACGGAGATTTATGGAGGAGCCGATTTTGTAATACCTCCCGGAGGCAAGTTTATTAAAATAGATAGGTATTCTGGAGAGCGCCTTTCAGATGATGCCGAGGGTGAAAACGTTGTTTCTGAATTTTTTCGAGATGGTGAAGAACCAAGTTTTGGCTTAACTTTTGATGGAGGCTTTGCAATGGGAAGTAATTTTACTTTAATAAAGCCTGGTGAAACTGGCCTGCGAGAGATTAAGACTACTACTGGTGAAACTGTATTAGTAGCTCCTAAAGCAACTTTGGGAACTTTGAGTGCAGGTGGTTT
The DNA here is from genome assembly GCA_902631295.1 of Paracoccaceae bacterium. Lineage (GTDB taxonomy): Bacteria > Pseudomonadota > Alphaproteobacteria > Rhodobacterales > Rhodobacteraceae > Salinivivens. The sequence goes on from CACOXV010000010.1 coordinate 38,825, forward strand.
ATACTGATGTTGCTCTTAATGTATCACTGGTTTAGTTACTTTTCTCAATAATAAGGATTTAAGTTTTCATAATGCGCGCTGATATCCAAATTGTTATCAATGAAATTGAAAAGTCTCTTTCACTTTTGAGGCAGAGGCTTGATTGGGATAATGTTAAAAAGAAGCGTGAAGAATTTGATGCCCTAACAGAAGACCCTGATTTTTGGAATGAACCTGATAAAGCCCAAAAGCTTATGCGCGAGCGGCAAAATTTTATTGATAAGGTAGATGGTCACGATTCGATCAGCAACGAACTAAAAGATAATATTGAGTTAATCGAATTAGCAGAAATTGAGGCTGATGAGGAAATATTACAAGAAGCGGTTGCAGCGTTACAAAAGCTTAAAAAGAGGGCGTCATCAAAAGAATTAGAGGCTTTACTAAATAGTGAGGCAGATGGAAATGATACCTTTCTCGAGATTCATGCTGGAGCAGGGGGTACAGAAAGTTGTGATTGGGCAGGGATGATTTCCAGAATGTATGTAAGGTGGGCTGAGAAAGCAGGTTACAAAGTTGAACTGCAGTCTGAAACCGCCGGTGATGAGGCTGGACTTAAATCAGTAAGTTACAAAATTTCTGGCCAAAATGCATATGGCTGGCTTAAAACTGAAAGTGGCGTGCATCGACTTGTCAGAATTTCGCCTTTTGACTCCGCGGCTAAAAGGCATACTTCTTTTTGCTCAGTATGGGTATACCCCGTAGTGGATGATAATATTGATATTGCTATCAGTCCCAACGACATTAGGATCGATACTTTCCGTTCATCTGGGGCGGGAGGGCAACATGTAAATACAACAGACTCAGCAGTTCGAATAACACATACTCCTACTGGAATCGTTGTCACAAGCTCCGAGAAGTCGCAGCACCAAAACCGTGATATTGCGATGAAGGCGCTCAAGTCTCGGCTTTATCAGATGGAATTGGACCGTAGAAATGCAGCGATAACTGAGGCACATGAGAATAAGGGTGATGCTGGGTGGGGTAACCAAATAAGGTCATATGTACTTCATCCATACCAAATGGTTAAGGATTTACGAACTTCCTATGAAACTTCGGATACAAAAGGTGTGCTGGACGGTAATCTCGATGAATTGATGGCGGCAACCCTAGCTCTTGATCTTGCTGGAAAATCAAGAGCTGAAGCGAAATCTTAAAACTAGGTACTTTGTGGATATTTTAAACAAAGAAGCTTGGGAACAAAAGGCACTTATTAGAGCCGGTAAACTTAGCGTTTCTGAATTAATGCAGGAGACTTTTTCTCGTATTGAAACTGTAAACCCAAACGTAAATGCTCTAGTTAATTTACATAGTAAAGAAGACTGCTACAAAATTGCGTCTGAAAACACGTCGTTCGGGGGAGCCTTGGGTGGAATGCCCATGGCAATTAAGGATTTAGTTAATGTAAAAGGTTTCAAAACTACTGAGGGCTCGCCTTTGTACGCAGAGAGAGTTGCTCAAAAAGATGATCAAATGGTGGCTAGATTAAGAGCTGCAGGCGCGTTGTTCATTGGAAAGACAAACACGCCTGAGTTTGGACTGGGCAGTAATACTTTTAACCCAGTATATGGTAAAACTAAAAACCCTTACGATCTTTCCAAGACTTGTGGGGGCTCATCTGGAGGAGCGGCAGTTGCGTTAGCTACGAGAATGTTAAGTATTTCTGACGGTTCTGACATGATGGGATCGCTAAGAAACCCAGCCGCTTGGAATAATGTTTATGGCTTGCGACCAACTTGGGGGCTTATTCCTCCAGAGCCTTCCGGAGAAATCTTTCTATCTCAATTGTCGACTTTGGGCCCAATGGCTCGATCACCAAAAGATTTGGCTATGCTATTGGATGTTCAAGCCAATCGTGCTGAAAATAGATCTTTCATTTCATCAGTTACGACTTTTTCTAATTTTACTGAAAAGCCTATTATGAAAGGTGTCAAAGTTGGATGGTTGGGAGACTGGGGTGGAACATTGGCCTTTGAGGAAGATTTATTAGATTTATCTCAAGAGGGACTTAACGAAATGTCTTCGATGGGTGCTATAATTCATGACTTAAAGGCGCCATTTGAAATGAATGATATTTGGACTTCTTGGAGTGAGTTGCGGGCTTGGCAAATTGCTAATGGCCTTGTCGATATTTATGAAGACCTCAAATTGCGGAAATATTTAAAGTCAGAAGCTGTGTGGGAAATAGAGCGCGGCTTGTCGTTGAGTGGTCAAGCTATATACAGTTCAGCATTGAAGAAATCCAAATGGCACAATGTGGCATCAGAACTTTTCGAAAACTTTGATTTGCTTGCGTTGCCTAGTACTCAAGTTTGGCCATTTGATCTTTCTGAGATTTATCCAAAGTCTATAAATAGTAAAAAAATGGATACTTATCATCGATGGATGCAAGTAACCATCCCGGCGGGATTATTAGGTCTGCCAGTGGTCAATATACCGATTGGGTTTGGGAAAAATGGTTTACCTGCTGGTTTGCAATTAATAGGCTCAAAAGGTTCAGATGGCCAGATTTTAAGTATTGCTCAAGCATGGCATGAGCATACAAGATGGCCAGATGTAAACATACCAAAATTTAAGTATAAAAGCACCTAATAAGGCTATGAGACAATTTGCCAACATATCTCACTTTAGTTTCAAGTAGATATTATTACTAGATTTGCATTGCGGATAACGTGCCTGTTATGTAAGCCAGCATTCAAAAGGATAATTTTTATGGCTCTTGCTTTTATTGCACCAGGACAAGGCGCTCAATTCATAGGAATGGGTCTAGAATTGTCTAAAGCATATTCTCAGTCCCGTCTTGTTTATGAAGAGGTTGATGACGCATTAGGTGAGAAATTAAGTGATCTGATCTGGCACGGTTCCATTGACGATTTAACGCTCACCGAAAATGCTCAGCCGGCGTTGATGGCAACTACTTTGGCGGCTTTTAAGGCTCTACAGTCCGAGGGCTTAAATGCCGGTGATGCCAAATTCGTTGCTGGGCACTCATTAGGTGAGTATTCCGCACTAGCTATGGCCGGGTCGTTATCAATAAGCGATGCAGCGAAATTACTTCGTATTCGTGGCAGAGCGATGCAAAATGCAGTTCCCGTTGGAATTGGAGCTATGGCTGCAATATTAGGTCTAAATTACAGTGATTTAGTAGACATAGCTAAAACAGCAGCTAAAAATGAGGTGTGTCAAGCAGCGAATGATAATGATCCCTCACAAGTTGTCGTTTCAGGGCATAAGGGTGCAGTGGAGAGAGCAATAGAAATTGCAAAGGCGGCCGGTGCGAAACGTGCTGTAATGCTACCCGTCAGCGCACCGTTTCATAGTGAGCTAATGGCTCCAGCGTCTTTAGAAATGAAAGATGCCCTGTCTACTATTCCGATACAAGAGCCGTTCATTCCTCTAGTGTCTAACGTTAAAGCACTAGCAGTTACTCTACCAGATGAAATTCGTAGTTTGCTTGTTGAGCAAGTTACTGGAGTTGTAAGATGGAGGGAGTCAGTTGAATGGATGGCTAGAAATGGGGTTACGGAAATGTGGGAAATTGGAGCTGGGCGAGCACTTTCGGGGATGGTACGTCGTATTAACCGCTCCATTTCGTGTGTTTCTATTTCTAAGCCTGAAGAAGTTAAAACAGCAATTATTTCGCAAAGTGAGGGGATGTAATGTTCAATTTACATGGTAAAAATGCGCTTGTAACGGGTGCTTCAGGAGGAATCGGAAGGGCTATTGCTGAGACACTGCATGCATCTGGAGCTACTGTAACTATTAGTGGTACGCGAATGGGACCTCTAGAGGAACTCGCCCTTAGTTTGGGTGAAAGGGTGCATATTCTAGCCTGTGATTTGTCTAATGGTATTGAGGTTGAGAATCTACCCCAAGGAGCTCAAGAAAAAATGGGTTCGGTAGATATTTTGGTAAATAACGCCGGAATAACACGAGATAATTTATTCATGAGAATGTCAGATGAGGATTGGGACATGGTCATGGAGGTTAATTTGACTTCAACCATGAAACTTTGTCGTGGAGTTTTAAGAGGAATGATGAAGTCACGTTGGGGCCGAATTGTAAATATTGGTTCAGTAGTTGGGTCTACAGGAAATCCTGGACAAGGAAATTATGCGGCTTCAAAGGCGGCCTTGCTTGGTATGTCAAAGTCTTTAGCAAATGAAGTAGCATCTCGAGGTATTACTGTGAATTGTATCGCTCCGGGTTTTGTCAAAACTGCTATGACCGATACGTTGAACGAAAAACAACATGAAGCAATAAAGTCTCAAATACCTGCTGGTAGAATGGGGGACGTATCAGACATAGCTTTTGCAACTTTATATTTGTCATCAGAAGAATCCTCTTATGTCACTGGCTCAACGTTACATGTTAATGGCGGTATGGCGATGTTTTAAATTCTCAAATTTAAATTACGTCTAGCAGAAATATACTTGACGTTGGGAAATTGAAAAATAGCATGGTTTGATTTTAATTTTTTTGTAAAAATTGACCAAAAATGTTTGCCAATCGCTCCCGCTATGATATAGCCAGCTCAGAAAATCAGGCAGACTTCCAGAAGGGCGAAGTATCCAGTAACGATATTTAGAGCTCCCAACTGGATATTTTAAACGTCCATTGCGGGCAAAACGGGCTTGGCCCAAATAAATTTGATGAGGGAAATACTATGAGTGATATCTCAGACCGCGTGAAAAAAATTGTTGTCGAGCATCTAGGGGCTGATGAAGATAAAGTAGTTGATAATGCATCTTTTATTGATGATTTAGGTGCTGATAGTTTGGACACCGTAGAGCTTGTAATGGCATTTGAGGAAGAGTTTGGTATTGAAATTCCTGATGATGCAGCCGAGAATATTCAATCATTTGGTGATGCGGTTAAATTTATCGAAGACGCGTCTTAGTAATCCCAAGTTCTTAAGAATTATTGCCCTTATTATAGTATAAGGGCTTTTTATTTATTATAGTATAAGGGCTTTTTATTTAGTACTTTTATTGCTGGCCTTGCTCAGACAGCTTTAGTCGAACTATTGAGTGTTGGAAGATGCTTTAGGCAAAGGAATGAATATGCGTCGAGTTGTAGTTACAGGTCTTGGTTTGGTGACGCCATTAGCTTGTGGCGTTGAGGATACCTGGGCAAGATTGTTAGACGGAAAATCGGGTGCCGGTAAAATTACTAGATTTGATCCTGACCGAGTCACAACTAAATATGCTTGTGAGGTTCCCTTTGGTGACGGATCGGGTGGGACTTTTAACCCAGATGATTGGATGGAGCCAAAGGAACGCCGTAAAGTAGACGATTTCATCTTATATGGAGTTTCTGCTGCAGAACAAGCGGTATTAGACGCCGGTTGGAAACCGTCAGATGAAAAAGAATTAGCTCGAACCGGTGTCATGATCGGATCAGGAATTGGCGGTTTAAACTCAATTGCTAGCACCGCTGTTTTGATCCATGAAAAGGGTCCTCGACGTGTTTCTCCGTTTTTTATACCAGGAGCATTGATTAACCTGATATCTGGGCAAGTGAGTATAAAATACGGTTTTAAGGGGCCAAATCACTCGGTAGTAACCGCTTGCTCTACGGGTGCTCATGCCATTGGGGATGCTGCTCGTCTGATAATGACTGATGATGCTGACGTAATGATAGCAGGTGGTGCCGAAGCATCAATTTCAGAAATAGGTATTGCTGGTTTCAATGCATGCAAAGCATTATCAACTAAATATGAAAATGAGCCCACAGCTGCTTCAAGGCCATATGATATAAATCGTGATGGCTTTGTCATGGGTGAGGGTTCAGGAATTGTAGTCTTAGAGGAACTTGAACACGCAGTTTCACGAGGAGCAAAGATATATGCTGAAATATTAGGCTATGGTTTGTCTGGTGATGCGTATCATATTACTGCGCCATCAGAAGACGGTGAAGGTGGTGAGCGAGCGATGAAAGCCGCCTTATCAAAAGCTAACTTAGATGCGAAGCATGTTAACTATATTAATGCTCACGGTACATCAACCATGGCTGACGTTATTGAGCTTGCAGCTGTAGAAAGACTTTTGGGATCAGCTGCTGCTAACGTCAAAATGTCATCTACGAAATCTATGACGGGTCACCTTCTAGGAGCTGCTGGGGCTATAGAAGCTATTTTCTCAATATTGGCCATCCGTGATCAGATTGTTCCTCCGACCATTAATTTACACGAACCGGCAGTAAGGTCGCAAGTTGATTTAGTCGCTAATCAAAACCAAAAATGTGAAGTTAATTATGCCTTGTCTAATTCGTTTGGTTTTGGAGGTACGAACGCGTCATTACTGCTGGGAAAATTGCAATAATGTTTCGCTCTTTGGCGTCAAACATGCTGACCGTTTTAATTTTAAGTTTCTTTTTATTGGGTGCTCTGGGTATTTGGGGGAAATCGCAATACGTGGCAGATGGACCGCTTGAAAATGCAATTTGTTTCGAAGTCACGAGTGGAAGCAACATGCGCACGGTAGCTAAAAATTTAATTAGTGATAAAGCAATCGCATCAGAATTTATTTTTCGGATCTCTATGGAGTCTACTGGCTTGTCTCGGCAAATTAAAGCTGGCAGCTTTTTAGTTCCTAAAAATGCTTCAATGGCTGAAATCTCCAAGCGCATCACTGAGTCTGGAGTTAGTAATTGTGGCAATGAAATTATTTATCGTATTGGCGTAGCTTCTCTCAAAGTTGAGGTGCGAGACACAGACCCTGCTACCGGAAAAATGGCTAAGGTTTCTGAATTTGTTTTTGACGATAATACAGATGAAAAGCTTAATGAGCTTATCTCTCAACAATCTACTAGATTTCGCGTAACATTGGCAGAGGGTGTCTCGAGCTGGAAAGTTTACAAGGCGCTTTCAGAAATAAAATTCCTAAAAGGAAAGTTGGAAAATATACCCGATGAGGGAAGTATCGCACCCGCGAGTTATGAGTTTACGGGTAGCATGACACGACAGGCATTAGTTAAGAAAATGCAAGAAAAACAAACTTTTATTTTAGAAGGTGCTTGGAGCACTCGACAGCCAAATCTCCCTATTACTACAAAAGATGAAGCACTTATTTTAGCCTCAATTATTGAGAAAGAGACATCTATTGAAATTGAGCGAAGCAAAATTTCGTCTGTGTTTGTAAACCGATTATTACGAGATATGGCTTTGCAGACAGATGCTTCAGTCATTTATGGGATTACTAAAGGGAAAAAGGGGCTGGGTAGGGGACTTCGTCGAAGTGAATTAAAGAAAGATACCCCTTGGAATACCTACCTAAATAAGGGTTTGCCGCCCAGCCCAATTGGAAACCCCGGTGAGGCATCAATCTATGCTGCTTTAAATCCTGATAGAACTAATTATTTATATTTCGTTGCAGATGGCAGTGGGGGTCATGCCTTTTCTGAAAATTTGCGCGATCACAATATTAATGTTGCAAAGTGGCGAAAAATTGAAAAAGGCGAAGATTAAAAAGTTATTTAGATCTTGCTAAATTATCTTTGTAAAATTTGTTGAATTTGAAAATTTAGAAAAAATATTATATTATGACCAAAGTTTTGAGTATATCGAACAAAGATTTAGATTAATTCTATTGGAATAAAAAACTTATGGGAAAAAAGAAGCAACTTTTTGATGCAATAGATCCTGTTTGGGAAAGAATACAAATCGAAGCAAAAGCAGCCGTTCAGAAAGAGCCGCTCCTTGGTGGTTCTCTTCATGCTTGCATACTCCACCATAGCACTATTGAAGAGGCTCTAGCCTACAGAATAGCGTCGAAGCTTGCTTCGCAAGAAATGAGCGAGCAGATTCTGCGCGAAATCTGTGATGATGCCTACAAAAATGACAAAGAGCTTTCGCTGGCTGGTCGTGCTGATATAGTGGCCGTTTATCAAAGAGATCCCGCATGTAATACTTACCTTCAACCTCTTTTATTTTTTAAAGGCTTTCAGGCATTACAAGCCTACAGAGTAGCGCATTGGCTTTGGAATAGAGATAGGAAGGATATGGCTTACTTTTTACAGATGCGGTGTTCAGAGGTCTTTGGTATCGATATACATCCAGGTGCTCGCATTGGTAAAGGAATTATGATTGATCATGCTCACTCAATTGTGATTGGAGAAACCGCAGTAGTAGGCGATAACGTTTCGATGCTACACTCTGTTACCCTTGGTGGCACTGGAAAAGAGGATGAAATCCGGCACCCTAATATTGGAGATGGGGTGCTTCTCGGGGCAGGAGCGAAAGTGCTTGGAAATATTTCAGTGGGAAGTTGTTCACGGGTTGCAGCAGGATCCGTCGTCCTGCAAAATGTGCCTGAGAAATCTACAGTCGCAGGCGTTCCTGCCAAGGTCGTTGGCGCAGCAGGTTGCACTAATCCTTCAATCAGCATGGATCAAATTATAAAGAGAAAGTGATATAATCTAGATATTAAGTAGCCCGATAGGGTTCTCTAAATTATCGACGATAGTATTTAACAGTTGAGCTCCAAGAACACCGTCTATTACTCGATGATCAACCGACAAAGAAAGTTCCATTTCTGTAGCGGCGCCCAGAGTTCCATCATCTAAAACAATAGGTTTCTTCTTGCCAGTTCCCACAGCTAAGATAGCAGCATGAGGTGGGTTAATTATTGCGTCGAAACTCTCTATACCAAACATGCCTAAATTTGAAATGGCGAAACTTCCACCTTGGAACTCAGTGGGCATTAGTTTCTTACCTCTAGCGCGGGAGGCGAGATCTTTCATTTCTTCCGAAATATTTGAAATAGTTTTTTGATCGGTATCTTTAATTACAGGTGTGAATAGGCCACCCTCAACGGAGACTGCGACAGCGATATCAGAGGATTCGAATTTAATTAACTTGTTTCCAGCCCATATTGCATTTGCGTCAGGATTGCTTTGAAGTGCTCCCGAACACGCTTTTATTATAATATCGTTAATGCTTACTTTTATATTTATATCCATCAATTTTTTATTGATTTTTTGTCTAAAATCTAAAAGATTTTCCATTTTTACACTTCTCCTTAAATAGAAGTGAGGGATAGTTTGTTTTGCTGCAGACAAACGAGATGCAATAGTTTTACGCATTCCGTCTAATGCTATTTCTGTAAAATTTCTATCTGCGTATATTTCCAAGAGCGTATCATAAGAAAAGTTATCCGATATATTTAGAGATATACTTTTTTCCGTTACGACATTGGGGTCTCGAAGAACGCTATCTAAAGGTGCTGATTTTAAATTTGCTAAATCTTTTTTAATTATGCGACCGTGAGGCCCTGTTCCGCTAATTAAATTTATGTCTATTCCCTTTTTTTCCGCAATTCGACGTGCGAGAGGAGTGATAAATACGCGGTCTCTAGATTTGGAGTTTGAATTATTTTCAATTTTTTTCGCATTAGTAGGGCTTTTTTCAGTTTTAACTGTATTAGAAGCAGTAGGCTTTCCAATATCTTTACTAGAAGAATTATCATCTCCACTTAAAGTTGCTATTGCTGAATTTACTTTCACTCCCTCTGTACCTTCGGAAACTAAAAGCTTCTCGATAATTCCCTCTTCGACAGCTTCAAACTCCATTGTTGCTTTGTCTGTTTCGATTTCTGCAAGAAGGTCGCCAGGTTGGACTTTGTCTCCTTCCTTCACAAACCACTTTGCCAATGTACCGTCTTCCATTGTTGGAGAAAGCGCTGGCATTAGAACTTCGATAGCCATTTTGCTCTCCTCAATGATATATTATTTTTTTGACTGCACTAATAACTTCAGCTGTAGTCGTAAGTGCAAGTTTTTCTAAATTAGCGGCATAAGGCATAGGTACATCCTTCCCAGTACAATTTATTACGGGGGCATCCAAATAGTCGAATGCTCTTTCCATTATAACAGCAGATAAATGGTTACCTATCGAACCTACAGGAAAGCCTTCTTCAACAGTCACACAGCGATTAGTTTTTTCTACTGACTTTATTATAGTTTCATAATCAATCGGTCTAAGCGTCCGTAAATCGATAACTTCAACCGATACGCCATCTGCTTGTAACTGTTCTGCCGCTTCTAGAGCGTACTGCATACCTATACCAAACGAAACAATTGTTGCATCCGTACCTTCGCGCCAAATACGGGCTTTGCCTAAAGGCACTGTGTAATCTTCCAAAAGTGGAACTTCAAATGACTTTCCATACAGTATTTCATTTTCTAAAAATATAATAGGATTATCATCACGAATTGCTGTTTTCATTAAACCTTTAGCGTCGGATGCAGAGTATGGTTGAACTACTTTTAAACCTGGAATGTGAGCATACCAAGCGGCATAATCTTGGCTATGCTGCGCGCCAACGCGGGCAGCAGCGCCATTGGGTCCTCTAAACACCATTGGGGCTCCCATTTGTCCGCCGGACATGTAGAGCGTTTTTGCTGCAGAATTTATAATTTGATCAATGGCCTGCATTGAAAAGTTAAAAGTCATAAATTCAACGATAGGTCTTAATCCCGCAAACGCAGATCCGACTGCTATCCCTGCAAAGCCGTGCTCAGTTATAGGTGTGTCTATAACACGTTTTGATCCAAATTCATCTAATAAGCCTTGAGAAACTTTATATGCTCCCTGATATTCCGCAACCTCTTCCCCCATCAGATACACCGTTTCATCACGACGCATTTCTTCAGCCATTGCATCTCGAATGGCTTCTCTGACAGTTTGAGTTTTGGTTTGAACCGCAGTGTCCCATTCTGGTTCATTGTCTTCTAGTGGCTTTACTAGGTTTTTAACTTTAGCCTTGCTTAAATTTGTATCAGTTTGAACTTTTTCAATTGATATCTTTTTATCAATCGCATCTTCACTGTTTTCATCGGTTATTAGGGCTATTGCCGAATTAACCAATACGCCATCGGTACCTTCAGTTACAATAAGCTTTGTTACTATTCCTTCATCAACTGCTTCAAATTCCATTGTGGCTTTGTCCGTCTCGATCTCTGCTATAATATCTCCAGCTGATACCTTATCACCTTCCTTGATAAACCACTTTGAAAGTTTTCCCTCTTCCATAGTGGGTGATAATGCTGGCATTAAAATTTCAATTGTCATGATTTAAACTTTCAAGCATATATATCTGTCCACAATTCTTCTGCGGGCACCTCTGGACTTTCTTTTGCATATTCAGCACATGAATTAACTATCTCTTTAATTTCTTTATCAATAATTTTAATTTCCTCTTCGGTGGAGAGCTTTTCAGAAACTAATAGGGATCTGATTGATTCTATAGGATCTCTCTGGGCTCTCATCTTTTGCACTTCTTCACGAGTTCTATACTTTGCAGGGTCTGACATCGAATGCCCTCTGTACCGGTAAGTTTTAATTTCCAAGATGTAAGGACCTTTTCCCGCCCGGCAATGGGCGGCGGCCTTCAGGCCTGCATCTCGTACAGCTACCACATCCATTCCATCAACGGCTTCTCCTTTTATTCCAAACGAGGCGCCTCTAGTATAAATTTCCGGACTTGAAGTTGATCTCTCTTGAGCTGTTCCCATAGCGTACTGGTTATTTTCAATAACAAAAATCACTGGTAGTTTCCACAAAGCTGCCATGTTGAAAGTTTCGTAGACTTGCCCTTGATTGGCTGCACCATCTCCAAAGTAAGTAAATGTAACGCTTTCATTTTCCATATACTTATCTGCAAAAGCTAAACCAGCACCGAGAGGCACTTGAGCTCCTACGATCCCATGCCCTCCATAAAAGTTATTTTCTTTTGAGAACATGTGCATAGAGCCACCTTTGCCCTTTGAATAACCGCCACTCCGACCGGTAAGTTCCGCCATAACACCATTTGGGTCCATTCCGCAGGCAAGCATATGACCATGATCCCGATAAGAAGTTATTCTTTTATCACTTTCTTTAGCCGCGGCTTCTAGGCCAACAACAACGGCTTCTTGACCAATGTATAAGTGGCAAAATCCACCTATCAAACCCATTCCATATAGCTGCCCTGCCTTTTCCTCGAAGCGTCGTATTAGTAGCATATTCTGATAAAATTTAATTAAGTCACCTTTTTTCTCAGTAGACTTTCTTGTGACTTTTTTAGTAGCCATTTACTTTGCTCCATAAAGTAGTTTAATATTAAACTAAATATGGCATATATTTTTATTGAGTGCGAGGATAAAATTATAATAGCATATCAGGTATGACTTTTATGCAATTTGAACTGTTAGGTATTACTATTTAATCACAAGTTCGTCTGATCTAACGTATCCTAGAATATCTCTGGCTTGCTGGTCCAAAAGTTCTAAATCTAGATAGTGATCGGAAAGACGTCTAGTGAGATTCTTTAGATTTGATATTTCGACGTTTAAACTAGCTAAATCCACCTGTAATTTTTGTATATCGTGATTTACTTCGGCTCGCCGTAGAATGCCAAAATCTCCTTGCACGGCCGCGAATGTAAAATAAAGCCCTAATGAAAAAGAAATTGTAAATACACAAATAACAACCCAGGGGGTGCTTGAACTTGTTTCTGCCATTTTGCCTCAATGCGATTTATCGTTTTCTTTTATAATGGCACATCTGATTTTAAAAGTGAATCCCTTTTTTAAGTAAGAGATGCTTCGAAGATACTTTGGATGGTTTGATCTAACTGTTCTTCAAATTCTTTTTCTGGGGAGCTACTTTTTAATCCTTCCGTCAAAGCTCTTGAAAAGCTTGCAATCATTTTATTGTTTTGTCTTAACCGATCCACAGCGATTTTCTTTTCGAAGCCTCCACTTAATGCGACTATTCGTAAAATATTTGGATGTTGTGTTAGTGGTTCATAAAAGTTGTCATGCTCAGGTAGACTAAGCTTGAGCATTACTTTTTTACTTGGCTCAATTCTATCAAGTCTTCTCTTAATATTGTCATAAAGATAGTCTTCAGCCTCTTTTTTATCAGGAATTGTAATATCTACTTCTGGTTCAATAATAGGTACAAGGCCATGAGATAATATTTCCTCACCTATATCAAATTGCTGGTCAACCAAATCTTTTATGCCAATGTTGTTAGCGCCGTTTATTACAGAGCGCATTTTTGTTCCAAATATTTTGTTTTCTTTTGCTAGTTTTAAAGAAGTTTCAAGGTCACTGATTGGTTTTAACAGTTGTACCTGATTTTCTGATGAACAAAGCCCCTTATCAATTTTAAGAAAGGGAACAATTTGTAATTTTTCCCATAAATAAATTGCCGTAGGTAGCCCGTCGATTTGCCTAAGCATTGTATTTTCGAAAAGTATTGCAGCAAGTATTCTTTTGCTATTAAAAGCAGATGATTTTATAATTCGTGTTCTCATTTCGTGAATTAAATTATACATTTCTGAAGAATTATTGTATTCCAACTCCTCTATTCCGTAGAGTTTAAGTGCCTTGGGAGTGGAACCTCCACTTTGATCTAGCGCCGCAATAAATCCTTGGCCAGATGACATTTTAAGCAACTGTGTATTATTCAATGTTTTAGGACCTTTTAAGTATTAGGTTAGTAATACACTAAAAGTCTGAGCAAATGTTTCAATCCTTTTAGCGCTATGAATTGAAATTTATTTACTAAGTATTTTTCCTGTATAAATTTTTTTTATTAAGTGCTGTAATTCCAGGAAGTTTTTTACCCTCCATCCATTCTAGAAACGCGCCACCAGCCGTTGATAGATAGCTGAAACCATTAGAAGCTTCAGCGTTTTTTAATGCAGCCAAAGTATCGCCACCGCCAGCAATTGAAACCAGTTTATTATTATTGCTTAACTTAGAAACAAAATTTGCGAGGTCATTTGTTGCTCGATCGAAAGGTTTTATTTCAAACGCTCCAAGCGGACCATTCCAAACTAAAGTCTCCGTGTTCAGCAGGCTTTCTTTTATTCTTTCGACAGTTTGAGGTCCAACATCTAGTATCATCGTATCTTCTGGGCACTCATTTACTGGCACCACAAAGCTCTCTACGTTAACATTTAATTCATTGGCAACAACCACATCTGTGGGAAGTAAAATGCTACATCCAGCTTTTTCTGCAGAATTTAATATATTGAGAGCACTATCCTTAAGTGCATGCTCAGCCAGAGATGCCCCGATATAAAATCCTTGCGCTAAAAGAAAAGTGTTCGCCATACCGCCGCCGACGACCAGTGTATCCACTTTGTGAATAAGGTTATTAAGCAAATCTATTTTAGTGGAGACCTTCGAGCCACCGACTATGGCTACTAGAGGTCTTTGGGGTTTCGTTAATGTATTCTCTAAAGCAATAAGCTCTTGCTCCATCAATTTACCCGCACAATTTGGAATTAGATGGGCTATAGCTTCAGTGGAAGCGTGAGCGCGGTGGGCGCAAGAGAATGCATCGTTGCAGTAAACGTCGGCTAATTCAGCCAAAGATTTAGCGAATGAGATAGCGTTTTTAATCTCTCCTTCGTGAAAGCGGGTATTTTCAAGTAACACAACTCCTCCAAATTTTTGGGATGACACAGCAAGTTCAGCCGCAGTGCCTACGCAATCAGCTGCAAATATCAGGGGTATACCAATTAATTCTTCTATCTCGGAAGATATTCTTGCAAAACTATAGTTAGGGTCTCTGATACCATTCGGTCGTCCAAAATGAGAAACTAATATTGGCAGACCACCATTTTTGATTATGTGAGATAGGGTTGGAATAATCTTTTTTATTCGCGTGTTGTCAGAAATTTTATTTCCAATAATTGGAACGTTTAAATCTACTTTTGTAAGGACCTTTTTTCCTGCCAATTCCATTTGATCCAACGTTTTCCAGCCCATTTTAAGTCCCCTAAATTCAAACTTGAGCCCTTATGCCTTAATATCTGTCAATTATTCAATCCAATACCTTGTTAATAAAATAATTTCATCATAGGTATCGTGTAATATTATACAGGAGCTGTTAATGGACAATATTAAAGACCCAGAGAATACAATTATCATGGAAGTAAAAGGTGGGACTGTTGTGATCGAGCTATTGCCTGATATTGCACCACTTCACTGTGAGAGAATGAAAAGCCTTGTTAGGTCGGGACTTTATGACAATGTTTGTTTTCACAGAGTTATAGAGGGTTTTATGGCCCAAACTGGAGATGTGCAATATGGAAACATGGAGGAGAATTTCGATATAAGAATGGCAGGCCGCGGGGGTTCAGAATTTTCTGATGTTAAGGCAGAGTTTTCCGGTATTCCTCATGATAGAGGTACTCTTGGTGCAGCCAGAAGTTCGAACCCAGATAGTGCAAACAGCCAATTTTTTATAAATTTTGCCGATAACCACTTTTTAAATCGCCAATACACGGTCTATGGACGGGTTATATCCGGCATGGAGTTCGTTGACGGACTTGAAAGAGGTGAGCCGCCGGCAGCACCAGATAAAATGATATCAGTCAAGGTTGCTGCTGATGCATAGGTTATTTCTGTCTCTTTTGATTTTGATTGTTTCGGCCACGTCCGTATTTGCGGCTAAACTTGAAATTAGCATAAAAGGTGAGGGTGCAAATGGGGTTGTAGTCATTGACTTGTTTGAAGACGTTGCACCGTTGCATGTTGAAAGAATACTGGAGCTAGCCTCTAATGGAAAGTATGATGGCATAGCTTTTCACCGTGTGATTGAGGACTTTATGGCTCAAACTGGCGATGTTCAATTTGGTAAAGTTGAGGGAGACTTTTCAATGGCTGGGCGCGGTGGATCTGATATGCCTGATTTGCCTGCGGAATTTTCGAATATACCGTTTGATAGAGGTATTGTTGGCATGGCGCGAGCCCAGAACCCTAACAGTGCGAACAGTCAGTTTTTTATTATGTTTAAAGAAGGATATTTTTTGAATGGTCAGTATACAGTAGTGGGTAAAGT
>CACOXV010000011.1 GCA_902631295.1 Paracoccaceae bacterium
AACCCAATCAAAGAATTCTGTAGCATGGATTATTTTTTTAATAGCAGTTTTATGAAAAGCATTTTGAATGCGGACCATATCTGAAAAATACTTTCAAAATAGGAGCAGGTTGCACGTTAGTTATATCCCTGTTAAATCTCTGTAGTTGTTTTTGGATTACCTTTTACAGAGGATGTTTTTTGACGAAAACCCTAATTCCGCGTTTAGAAGTTAAGTCACTTACCAAAGTATACAATAATACTAAAGTAGTAGATGATATTTCATTAAGCGTTTTCCCTGGACAAATAACTTGCCTCTTGGGCCCATCTGGTTGTGGAAAATCTACAATTCTTAGAATGATTGCTGGTGTCGAAAATCAATCTTCTGGAGAAGTTTGGGTCGATGGTCAAATGATGTGTGGCTCTGGCTTTAGTGAGCCGCCGGAGAAACGTCACATTGGCCTGATTTTCCAGGATTTTGCTTTATTTCCCCATATGACTGTTTGGCAAAATGTTGGATTTGGTATAGCTAAAACCAGTGAAAACATAAGAGAGAAAGCTTATGATCTTCTTTCAAAGGTTAGTCTGAGTTCGAAATGTGATAATTATCCCCATGAACTGTCTGGTGGCGAACAACAACGCGTTGCTCTCGTTCGTGCACTTGCGCCTAAGCCTCGTATAATGCTTATGGATGAGCCATTTTCTGGTTTAGACAAGCGTCTTCGAGACGATATAAGAGATGAAACTTTAGAGATTTTGAGATCAGAGGAGACTGCTGTTCTGCTAGTTACCCATGAGCCTGAGGAGGCCATGAAAATGGCTGATGAAATAGCATTAATGCGATGTGGAGAAATTGTTCAGATGGGTGCGCCGTACAATCTATATAATGCTCCAGTGGACCGAGCCTCTGTAGCATTTTTTTCTGATGCAAATATTATAAAATCTAAGGTAAACGGTGCACTAGCAAATTCACCATTTGGTCAGTTTCTTGCACCTGGATTAGCTGATGGCACCAGAGTAGAGATTGTCATCCGACCTCAGCATGTTAGAATAGATTTTGATAGAGACGGGAAAGGCCCTTTACCTACAGTTTCGATGGGTATTGCAGCTCGAGGTTGCGTCGTGCGTGCTAGATTCCTCGGAAATGAAAGCCTGGTGGAATTTAGAATGGATTTCGATAATAGTATTTTTAAAGTTACGGTCCCAAGTGTATTTTTACCAAAAGTTGGTCAGCCCTTATGGCTTACTGTTCCACGAGATCGATGTTTTGTTTTCCCTGAATAGTAAAATATAGAACAAAAAAACTATTTTATTGTGTTGCCTCTTTGATAACTGAGCATTAACAACTAAATATGATAGATGAAACAAGAGGGTGTATTGCCTTCAGAGTAAAAGGATCGTTGAGATGCTTAACAATATTGGACTTCCTGGTATCTTACTTATTGCGGTAGTTGTACTGGTGCTATTTGGACGTGGTAAAATAAGCTCGCTGATGGGTGAGGTTGGTAAAGGTATTACAGCTTTTAAAAAAGGTGTTGATGACAGTAAAAAAGGCCTTGAAGAGGAAACTTCAGAGACTGCTAAGGACATTACTCCAGAGACCGAAAAAGATAAGGTCTAGTTTCAATGTTTGACTTAGGTTGGACCGAGCTACTTCTAATCGGAATAGTCGCTCTAATAGTAGTCGGGCCTAAAGAACTTCCTGTGCTGTTCAGGAAGGCGGGGCACTTCGTCGGTAAAATAAGAGGGATGGCTCGTGAATTTTCGCGAGCTATGAATAATGCTGCAGACGACGCTGGGGTAGGAGATATATCATCGACAATTCGGTCTGCAGCCAACCCTCTAAAATCTAGTGTTGATGCGGTGAAAAAAGCTACAACAGATTACGCGACTTACGACCCCAAGACAGAGACGGGTCAATTAGCTGGCGAGCGAGCTGAACAGGCTAAGAAAATAAGAGAGCATGCAGAAAAAAAAGCCACAGATAAGTTGCATAACGAAAAGTTTCAAAATTCGGGTAAAAAGGGATCAACAAAGGGAAAATCAGCAAAAGCTAAAAATACGAGCAGTCTGAAGGATTGAGACAAGGTAATGGCAGCAGATGATGACATACAAGATAGCTCAGCTCCGCTTATTGAGCATTTAGCGGAGTTACGTCAGAGATTAATTTATTCTTTTGTCGCATTTATCATTGGTATGATAATCTGCTTCACAATTTGGAACCCCATTTTTAACTTTTTAACGCATCCGTTGTGCTCTGCAATGGCGCTTCGAGGGCACTCAGATTGCGGTCTTATACTAATAAAGCTGCAAGAAGGTTTTTTTGTAGCTATCTCAATTTCCCTATTGGGAGGTTTAGTTTTATCGTTCCCTTTAATTGGTTTTCAGATGTGGCGCTTTGTGGCCCCAGGATTGTATAAAACTGAGAAAAACGCCTTTTTACCGTTTATCATAGCATCGCCATTTATGTTTTTTCTCGGTGCTGCGTTCGCTTATTATATCGTTACTCCCTTGGCTTTTGATTTCTTTTTAGGCTTTCAGCAAACTGGAAGTGTCTTAAATGAAGAAAATGTTAATAATGCAGCAGCAGGAATTGCATTTCAGGGTTCAGCTCAAGAGTATCTAAGTTTAACAATAAAATTTATAGTAGCTTTTGGTATGTGTTTTCAGTTGCCTGTTTTGCTGACTTTAATGGGTAAAGCAGGGTTAGTGAGCGCTGAGGGCCTTGGGAATGTGAGAAAGTATGCAGTTGTAGCGATACTGGTTTTGGCCGCGCTCGTCACGCCGCCGGATGTGATTACTCAGGTAATTCTTTTCGTCGTGGTTTATGGACTATACGAAGTGTCTATCTTTCTTGTTTCACGTGTTGAGAAGAAACGAGAACAGAAGCTTAAAGAAGAGGGCTTCTACGATGACGAAGGCGATTTTGATGATCCTATTTTGAAAGAATTCGATGAAGACAGAAAAGAGTGATCAGTTTGAAAGAATTGCCGAGGCTTTAGAGCGGCTAGCGCCGAAAAAAAAAGATTTTCCTGATTTTGATGAATTCTCAGCTTTTATGTGGCACATTGCTCCGGATTATCTCGAGCCGGTGGAGATAACTAACGCGATTGATATTTCATTACTCAGAGGTATTGATCAAGTAAGTGATATTTTACTGAACAATACAAGGCAATTTGCGCACGGTTTTCCGGCTAATAATGCGTTGCTTTGGGGTGCACGTGGTATGGGGAAGTCTTCATTAGTGAAAGCCGTACACGCAAAAATAAATTTAGAAGGCTGTAATCTGAAGATAGTTGAATTGCAGCGGGATGATTTGGGATCAGTCAGTAGGCTTTTAAAAGTTCTTAGAGTCCTCCCATTTAGGTTTATACTATTTTGCGATGATTTGAGCTTTAGTTATGATGATCAAAATTATAAATCGTTAAAAGCAATATTAGATGGCGGTTTAGAGGGTAGGCCAGAAAATGTTTTATTTTATGCTACATCTAACAGGAGACATCTGATGCCTAGGGATATGATTGAAAATGAACGGTCATCTTCGATAAATCCATCGGAAGCTGTTGAAGAAAAAATTTCTTTGTCAGATCGTTTTGGTTTATGGTTGGGATTTCATCCTTGTTCTCAAGATGTATATTTTGATATTATCGAAGCCTATACACAACATTATAATCTAAAGATTGATCGTTTAGAACTGGAAGCTAAGGCCACTGAATGGGCTCGTACTCGCGGATCTCGCTCTGGAAGAGTTGCTTGGCAGTTTTTTGTTGATTTGGCTGGAAGTCATAGTTTAACTATAAAATAGCACTTTGGTGCTGAATAATTAATCTTTGTTTAGATAATTTAATGGGTCTATACTCTCAAAGCCCTCTCGAATTTCAAAATGAAGATATGGAGGATCTCCTTCAGGGATCTCTCCTAATACTTCTCCGCGAACAACATTCTGATTGTTAGAGACTTGAATGTTTGTAAGGTTTGCGTAGACCGTTAAAATATTTTTGGGATGTTTAAGAACAACAATTGCGATTTGATTTGTGTCCTCAGTTACCGTAGCCACTACTCCATTATCTGCTGCAACCACTCTGGTACCCGGTTGAGCGGTAAAGTCGATTCCATCATTTTTATTCTTTGAATATTCTCTGATTATTAAGCCCTCTATGGGATAAGCCATACGTCCAGTTTCGGGCACTGATATTGGATTAATGGATGGTTCTATTGACTCTTGCCTGGCAATATTGCGAGGTTGTGGTTTTTTGGAGCTAGGTGGAGGTGGAGCCAAAGAAGTTAGTTCTTCTTTTTTAGAGCTTTTTTGGATTTTATTATCAACCAAAGGAACAATAAGAATCTGTCCTTCTCTAACCGAATAGTCGCTATCTAGTCCATTCCAATCAGCTAAAGATCGAACTGAGACATTGTAAAGACGAGATATAATAAATGCCGTTTCCCCTCGCACAACTTTATGCTTGATGGGGTCTACTAAATTTTTTTTATCGGTTGATGTAGGGTTTGTGCGCTTATTATCAGAGCCACCAACTATTTTTATAGCGGTATCGGCGAGTTCTAATATGTTGAGATCTTTTGAAAGCGTCGTTTCCTCTATCTCTTCACCGTCAGCGAAATCTTGTTCGACGTTAGTAGAAATTTTAGGAAGCGCGAGTACTTCACCGTTACGTAGTCTTTGTCCCTTTGCCAAACCATTATATCTAGCTAGGTCGTTTTCGTCCTGTCCGAGCCGTCTAGCCATAGTTTCAATAGTATCTCCTCTTCTAGCGATTGCTACTTGATAAGTGGGATAATTAATTACGCCTAGTTCGTTTGCTTTAGGTCTAGATTGAGTGGCTTGTAAGGCTGCATCGGAGGTATCAAAAGAATTACCACGAAAATCAAAATCAAAATTACTCAAAGGTGAGTTCGCACATGCATTTAAACTCCCAAAAATTAACAGATAAAGAAAATATTTTAATTTGATTAATTTGGACCTATCCATTTAACAATTTCCAAGAACTATATTATACAATATCCCTATCCATAGATATCTTCTTCTCTTCCTTCGAGCAATGGTACAAAGCGCACATCGCACAAATCCTCATATTTAAAGTTTTTTTCTGTTCGCTCTACTCTAATCAGTTTTTGAATTTCATCGGATTGGCCCACCGGTATTACCATAATACCGCCAATCTTTAATTGATTAAGTAATGTTGGCGGAGGATCTTCGGCCGCAGCAGTTACAATTATTCTGTCAAACGGTTGTTGTTCAACGACTCCTTGGCTGCCATCACCCCAAACAGAAGTAATGTTATTTAACTGTAATTTTCTAAAAATTGCTCTAGCCTCCTCATAGAGCGGCTTGAACCTTTCAACCGAGTAAATTCTGCGTGCTAGTTTGCTTAATATGGCCGTTTGGTAACCCGATCCTGTACCAATTTCCAAAATTTTATTACGATTAGTTATCCTCAACGCTTGCGTCATTAACCCTACAATTGATGGTTGGCTTATGGTTTGGCCGCACTCAATCGGAAGTGGAGTATCTTCATAGGCTCTTTGTGCAAACAAACCCTTAAGAAATTGCTCTCTATTAACCATCTCTAGTGCCTTAAGTACATTATTATCAACTACTCCTTTTGAACGAATAGATAAGATAAACTGCATCTTTTGCTCATCATTGCTATTCATTGGTTCTCCTCAAAGTCGGCCATCCTATCAATAGCGGTTAGGTCTGCTCTCATTGGTGTTAAGGAAATATAGCCTGATAAATTAGCCGCAACATCTGAATTTTTACTGACCTTAATATGTTGATTTCCACCTTTGATAAATAAAAACTCTTTTCCGCTGTAAGTTTTAAATGGACTTACTCCAAAAGTTGTATTTGGCCTCAATCCTTGGGGCACAACAGCCACCCCTTTTACAATTTCTGTCGGAGGAAAGTTTACGTTGTAAAACACTTTGTAACCGCCTTCAGTGTGCTCGTCTTTGTTAAGGATTTTATGAATAACACTCAAACCATTATGAATTGCTGGGTTAAATGGATTGGACATTTTTTCTGACTCAGGTCCCAAATATTGTGATAATGCGATGGAGGTAACTCCTTGAAGAGCTCCCTCTAGAGCGGCACCGATCGTACCAGAGTAAAGTACATTTTCCGCGGAATTATTACCCCTATTTACTCCCGAAAGAACTAATGAAGGTGGATCTTTTTTCATGACATGATGTATTCCAGCAATTACGCAATCAGCTGGATATCCAGAAACAGAATAACGGTTTTTTGAAATTTTATCGAGACGCATGGGTTCATTGTAACTTACACAATGTGCAACCCCCGATCTTTCACTGGTTGGAGCAATGATAAAGATATTTTCTTCGTTTGTTAAGCTCCTAGCTAATGTCTCAAGGACCTTTAAACCAGGGGCGTTAATTCCATCATCATTAGTAATAAGTATTCGCATTATCTCAGATTAATTTTAGTAACTTGTGTAGGACTGAATTACCACTTCTACAATAGTATCGTTATTAATAGAACCTATCGATCAAAAAGTGTTGCTAAAACACGCTTTGCTTCAATTTTGGGAGATAATAAATTTTCTTTATTTTCTCCAGGAAAAAACCGGGCTCGCAAGGCAGTTTTCATTGGGGATGGTCTAAAAAACAGTAACGTTTGGACCAAATGTTTTACATTCATTTGCCCATGATTGCACTAATGATATTTGCGCGCTTTTCGACGATCCATATGCCCCATAGAACTTCATGCCACTGCATGGATCATCAAAAAATAAAGCATCACCTTTTTTATTAATAAGGGGGCTTATAAAGTTAATAAGTAATGCGGTTGCGGTGACATTAGTAGAAATAGTTTTGTCCAAATCTCCTAAGTCAATTGTGTTCAGTGGACTTAATGGTGGCGCGTGAATTGCTGTATGTGCCCAAAAATCAATTCTGCCCCATTTTTCAAATATCGAAGTGAACAGCTGGCTCATAGCGTCTCTATTTGTTATGTCCATTGGAGCTAATGTTGCAGTTCCATTTTTTAATTTTATTTTATCATCTAATTCTTCGAGTCCGCCCACGGTCCGAGCAACGGCTATTATGTGGTGATTTTCACTTAATTTTTCTGATAGTGCTGCTCCTAGCCCACGAGAAGCACCAGTAATTAACGCTATTTTTTCGGTCATAGGGTCAGCTTTCAGATTTTATGTTCAATGATATCTTTGATTATTCAAAAATTTAGCAGATTAATTTAATCAAATTCTTCTGTTTTATTCGCATGTTTTCACTAATACTTCATATTTTTCAATAATCCAGCCTAAAGCTCTTTCGGGGTTTTGCGCTTTAATAGATGCTATCATATCCTCAAATATTAATGCACTTTTACTGGCATCTATTTGAGGGATTGTATTATCCCCTAAGATTGCCAAATAAGCAAAGAAGGTAATCGCAATTAAAAATAGCCCGCGAAGTATGCCAAAAACAAACCCTAAGGCTTGATCAATTCGAGTAAGACGGGTTTTATTTATCACAGTACTTAAAAGTGGCGTGAAAAACGAAAAAATCAGCAGGCTTAGAGCAAATACGCTTGCGAATGCTGCAATTATAGCTAATTCGCAACTGTCGGCTAATATTGGCCCAAGTAATGGAATTTCTTTTATTAATGGAGTTGTTAAGGGAGCGAAAACAAAAGATATAATGGAGGAAAAAACCCATCCCATTATTGCCATTATTTCCCTGGTCAGGCCGCGAGCATACGCAAGTATTGCTGAGATCAATACTATAACTATGACTATGCCATCTACAATGTTAAGGCTTTCCATCGCCCAATACCTCAATTGTACCTTTATATTTTTGCATCATACTTACAAAGTCGCGAAGGTTGTTTGTCTCTCGAATATTTATTCCGTGTATGGAATTTTTTTTGTTTCGCGTTGCAGTGATTGCTTCGATAAATCCTAACTTTTGTGCCTCTTTTAATCTACTGCCCACTTGACTTACTTGTCGAACGGCTCCTGATAGACTAATTTCTCCAAAAACAACAGAGTTTGCTGGAAAAATATATTCTTCTCTTGCAGAAAAAATAGCGCCGGCTACTGCTAAATCCGCTGCAGGTTCATTTATTTTTATTCCACCAGCTATGTTCAAATAAACATCGAAGTTGGCAAAGCTGATACCGCAACGGGATTCCAATACAGCCAGGATCATTGATAAGCGGTTTCCGTCCCAACCTATAACATTTCGTCGCGGTTGGCTGAGTGTCGAGGGTGTAACTAGAGCCTGAAACTCTACTAAGATTGGTCTGGTCCCTTCAATACCTGCAAAAACTACGGAACCGGGTATATTTTTGCCTCTTTCCGATAAAAAAAGTTCTGAAGGGTTTTTTACTTGAGCTAACCCATCAGTTACCATTTCAAACACGCCAATTTCATCAACTGGCCCAAATCTATTCTTTACTGCTCTCAAAATTCTGAATTGATGGCCTCTCTCGCCTTCAAAATGTAGTACTGTATCTACCATATGTTCAACTACGCGAGGTCCAGCAATTTGGCCTTCTTTAGTTACATGCCCAACCATTATTACTGCACTTCCAGTGCGTTTTGCAAAATTGGTAAGCTCGAATGCTACGGATCTTACCTGTGATACGCTTCCTGGTGCACTGTCCACAGTATCAGCCCAAATTGTCTGGATTGAGTCAATTATTACAAGATCTGGTTTTTCATCTTCAAAGGTTGTGAGTATATTTCTTAAATTAGTTTCTGAACCCAACCGTATCGGGGCGGTCGACAAACCTAAACGTTCCGCACGTAATTGTACTTGCGAAGCTGCTTCTTCGCCGGATATGTATAAAACCTTTAGACCTGCTAAACCAAATTTAGCCGCTGCTTGCAGCAATATAGTAGATTTGCCGATACCGGGGTCGCCTGATAGCAATATTGCAGATGAACTTACGAGTCCGTTTCCAAGAACACGGTCAAATTCAGCAATGCCGGACTTCGAATACGAATGAAATTCAAGGTTCGGCGAAAGATCACTTAATGATACTTTCTCGCCTTTTTCATTACCGATTGAGATTTTATGGGGGCCATTTGAGAACGCTTTGCTCTCCTGTAAAGTATTCCAGTCACCGCAACCATCACAGCGCCCAGCCCATTTATTAGTTACCATCCCACAAGATGAACAAGAGTATGATTTTGAGGTTTTGGCCATACCACACTTGTGCCAATTGTTTCTTAGCAATTCAAGTTGATTAAAAATTATTCAAAAATTTTTAATTAAGTCACGTTTATTGGTCCTTTGGTTTTTCCATTTACAAACTGATAGACATATGGATCTTTGGAATCTCGCAGTTTTTTGGATTTTCCTTCCCATCGGATCATGCCAGACTCTAAAAGTGCAACATTATCTGCGATCTGCTCCACTGATGATATGTCATGAGTGATTGTAAGAGCAGTTACTTCCATGGTTTCAACAATTTCCCTAATTAGGTTATTAATTGTATTAGTCATTATAGGGTCTAGACCGGTAGTTGGTTCGTCAAAAAAAATAATCTTTGGGTTACCAACAATTGCTCTGGCTAGCGCCACCCTTTTTTTCATTCCACCTGAGAGGTCAGAAGGATACTTATTTGCCACTTCATGATTCAGGCCAACTTTTTTCAACTTTTGAATCGCAAGGTCTTTAGCGTCTTGAATTGATAACTTTTCTCCACCTTTTAAAAATTTGAAACAAATATTCTGCCATACCGGAAGGCTGTCGAATAAGGCTGAGCCTTGAAAAAGCATACCTATTTCTGAGAGAGTCCGGCCAGGCTTGTCGTACGATACCTGTATATTATTTATAGATACTTCTCCAATATCAGGTCTTAAGAGGCCTAGTAAAATCTTTAGAAGTACTGATTTTCCAGCACCAGAAGTGCCGATGATTGCAGTGGAGCTTCCTTCCTGCAAAAGCATATTAACCCCATCGAGTATGGTTTGATCTGAAAACGCTTTATGAATATTTTTTATTTTGATCATGAGTTAAAAAAAACCTCTGTCAAAATATAATTCGCCGCTAAAATAAAAACGCATGCTGCAACTACTGCAGATTTTGTAGCTTTGCCCACGCCCTCAGCCCCATTCGATGATTGAAAACCGCAGTAACAACCAGATACAGAGATAATTAAACCAAAAAAAGCACCTTTTACTAGTCCACTTGAAAAATCAGAAATTTGAAGCATGCTTGCAGTGCTTGCCAAATACGTACTAGAGCTAAAATCTAAACGATTTATACCTACAAGATACCCCCCTAGTATTCCTATAGAGTCACCAATTGCTATTAACACTGGTAATGAAAGGGTTGCTGCAAGGACTCGAGGTACAGCTAAATATTTTATTGGATCAGTAGAAAGTGTGATTAAAGCATCCACTTGTTCAGTTACCTTCATGGTCCCAATTTCTGCTGCTATCGAGCTGGCTACACGCGCTGCCACAATTAGTCCGCCTAGAACTGGGCCTAATTCACGGGCCATACCGATTGCAACAATTGCTGGAACTACTTGCTCTGCATTAAACCTGGAACCACCGGCGTAGATTTGCAGTGCTAAAGCACCACCAGTAAAAAGAGCTGTTAACCCAAGTACGGGCAGCGACATCCATCCAATTTGGAAAAAAGCCCTCAGTATTGCTCCACCATAAGTTGGAGGCGTAAATAAATTTGAAAAAATTAAAATTATAAATTTAGTTACTCTGCCTATTTTTTGTAAGAAGATTTTTGCAGATTTGCCTAAATTTCTTAAAATTCTCATTTGAATATCTCTAAATGTATATACGATTATATCTGTTTCCGAGGGCTGTTAGAATTTCATAACCAATCGAATTAGCCTCATAAGCGAGATCATCGATTTCTTGTTTATCATTTAAAAGCCATAATGAGTCCGGGTCTTCGTTACAATTGGAAACATCAACTCCAATTAAGTCCATTGAAATACGGCCTATTATACTGCAGGGTATTTCATTGTAATACAATATCGCTTTGTTACTCATACACCTAAAAATACCATCCGCATAACCCGAATTTAAAGTGGCGACTTTCGTGGTTTTCTTCGCGGTCCATGTATTCGAATAACCAACGGTTTCGCCGGCTAAAACAGTTCGGATTTGAATTACAGGTAACTTTAAATGTACTACGTTTTTCGAACTATTGTAAGGTTTTCCACCATACAAACCAATTCCAGGTCTCGTCATATCAAAATGATATTTTTTTCCCAATAAAATGCCACCAGTTGCGGCAAGGGATTTTCTGCAATTCATGTTGTTGGTAATTTGGTTGAAACAATTCAGTTGCTTTTCATTCATGGGGTTACTTGTCTCATCAGCGCAAGCTAAATGGGACATGATAAGCTCTGGATTGAGTTGTGAAATGATATCCTTTAAAGCTTCGTATTCAGCAAATTCCATCCCAAGACGGTTCATTCCTGTATCTAGCTGAATACCAATCATCTGGTTCGATGAATTTTCTACATGAAATAACAGTTGTTCTGCTGAATTTATAAGTGGTATTAAATCAAAGTTTTTAATTAACGACGTGTCCCCAGTCATATGACCTGAGAAAACATAGATTTTTGGTCCTTGACCAAGGGCCTGCCGAAGCTGCACGCCTTCTTCTGCCACGGCTACAAAAAAATCTCTTGCTCCTGCTTTTGCAAGTGAGATACCCACTTCCTTTATTCCCAAACCATAAGCGTTAGCTTTAACTACGGCTCCTGCTGAGCCGTTAGAGAGCTTATTCAGTGCATTCCAGTTGGAGCAAATATTTGCAAGATTTATATAAAGTTCGGCTGAACTCATGTGAATTTCCTAAATCACAGCTATTTAAAGCTTACTTCTAAGCGGGATAATTGCAAGGATCTCTTTTGTTATTATCTTTGAACTTAAGTTTCAGAGTGTTTTCTTAAGGCGCTAGCATGGCGCGCTAGCTTGGTTATCGCTTGCCAATCAGCAGCTTTAATTTTATCCTTGGGAGCAACCCAGCTACCTCCCACACAAACTACATTTTCCAATGATAAATAATCTAATGCATTTGTTGATGTAACTCCTCCTGTTGGGCAGAAGCTCACATCAGGCATTGGACCTTGGATTGACTTCAAAGCTGCAATTCCACCATTTGACTGTGCAGGAAAGAATTTTTGAACAGAATAACCTTTGGACAACAAATTCATTACTTCTGATGGCGTAGCAGCACCGGGCAGAAGTGGAAGTTTAACTTCCGCACAAGCGCTTAATATTTGATCAGTTACACCTGGACTTACTCCAAAACTTGCTCCTGCTCTTTTAGCTGCGTAAACATCCTCTTTAGATAGTAACGTCCCAGCGCCTATTATTCCTTCTGTGGTATTAGCTGCCATGACCTCAATAACATCAAAAGCATTTTCAGTTCTAAGAGTTACTTCTATAACTCGAAGGCCGCCAGCTATTAATGCTTGTGCGAGCGGTACAGCATTTGCTGTCTCATCAACCAGCAAAACGGGTATTACGGGAGCTAATTTGCAAATAGCTAATAAATCGTGATTTTCTTGGTATAAATTCATATCATCTCAACTTATGTTATGCCGCCGCCATATTTTGCGGATGTGGCATTTTCACGGAAGATCTTAAAAAGCTCTCTACCTAAACCACTTTCATTTTTAGTTAAGTCTTTTTTCCTAGCTTCTCGAGCTTCGAAATCTTTTTCTAAAATATTTAATTCTCCAGTTAAAGCATCTAACCGTATCAGATCTCCATTTTTTATTTTTGAAATTGGTCCTGAGCTTGCAGCTTCGGGGCTCAGATGAATTGCTGCCGGTACCTTGCCCGATGCTCCTGACATTCTCCCATCAGTAATTAGTGCGACCTTGAGGCCTCTGTCCTGCAGAACAGACAAAATAGGTGTTAATCCATGAAGTTCGGGCATTCCATTGGCAATAGGTCCTTGAAATCTTACTACAATTACTAGATCCGTATTTAGTTCATTATTTTTAAATGCACTTTTAACCTCTTCTTGAGCCTCAAATACCCTGGCTTGTGCTTCGATTATTTGTTTTTCCATCGGAACAGAAGAAATTTTTATTATACAAGATCCAAGATTTCCGTCTAATCTCTTAATTCCACCAGATTTTTGAAAAGGGTCGGACACAGGTCTTAATATTTTTTCATTATGCGATTTTGTACTCGATGGTACAAATTCTATCTTACCATCAATCAATTTGGGTTCCTTGGTATAAGTTTCTAAACCTAAACCCATAATAGTTTGTACATCGTTATGCAGATACCCAGCTTCTAAAAGCTCAGCTATCATGTAATTCAGTCCACCGGCGGCGTGAAAGTGATTAACATCCGCTAACCCATTCGGGTATATTTTGGCCATTAAAGGCGTTACACTTGATATATCGTCAAAGTCACTTAATTCGAGTTTAATTCCAGCAGCTTTCGCCATTGCAGGTAAATGTAGCACTAGATTAGTTGATCCCCCAGTAGCCATCAGCCCCACTATCCCGTTCACAAAAGCTTTTTCGTCTAAAATTTGGTAAGCAGGTGTAAAGTAATTTCCCAGACTGGTGATTTCTAATGCGCGCTTGGTCGCTAACTGAGTTAATGCGGTTCGTAAAGGCGTATTGGGTGTAACAAACGATGCTCCAGGTAAATGCAACCCCATAAATTCCATAAGCATTTGATTCGAGTTTGCTGTTCCATAAAATGTACATGTCCCGGGACTATGATAGCTAGCCATCTCAGCCTTCATTAACTCTTTTCGACTTATTTCTCCTGTGGCAAACTTTTGACGCACAATAGATTTTTTATCATTTGGAATGCCTGAGGGCATTGGGCCAGCTGGAGCAAAGACTGCTGGTAAAAATCCAAAAGTAGCCGCTGAAATAACTAATCCGGGAACTATTTTGTCGCAAACACCCAAATATATAGAGGTATCGAAAGTATTGTGGGAGAGGGCAATCGAGGCCGCTAAAGCAATTACATCACGCGAAAATAGAGAAAGCTCCATGCCAGCCTGCCCCTGCGTAACGCCATCGCACATTGCTGGTACCCCGCCTGCTACTTGAGCTGTCCCCCCGAATTCTCGAGCTGCCTTGCGAATTATCTCAGGGTAGTTTTCAAACGGCTGATGTGCGGAAAGCATATCATTATATGCAGTAACAATTCCAATATTTCCATTTGACGTTCTGGAAAGTGATGTCTTATCCTTTGACGAACTTGCATAGGCGTGGGCTTGATTTCCACAAGTCAAATGGGCTCGTCTTGGACCACTATTTAGCTGATCTTGCATATTATCTAGATATTGTGATCGGGAGTCACGAGAGCGCTGAACTATTCGGTTAGTAACCTCTGATATAACTTCGTTTACCGGCATCGTGTAAATTTCTTATTTTGTTAGCGCTAACATTAATGCTTAGAGGTAAGTCATAAAAATGAAAAACTCAAGAAAAAAGATAATAGCTGATAATAAATTTTATTAACTAAAATTATATAGTTGCCAAAGATAATTATATTAATTTCTACTTATATTCTGTATGCATTTGGTCAGAAAGTGGAAATATTGAGCATGACAAAATTTGCAGTGCGACTAAGGGCCGGCATTGAAGCAAAAAAATTCCGCTATGGATATCCGTGGATCTACAGTAATGATATAATCTCTGATCGTCGTACCAAATCTTTAACTCCGGGTTCATTTGCGACGTTGGTTGATTATGATAAAAATCCTATTTGCTTGGTTACTGTGAATCCAAATTCAAAAATTTTTGCCAGAATAATGGATTTTAATCTTGGAGCTACTATTGATAGGAATTGGATAAAGGATAGACTAATCAAAGCATTAACTGTCAGAGAAGAAATATTCATAGACCCGTTTTATAGGATGATAAACGCGGAGGCAGATGGTCTCCCGGGATTGATTGTGGACCGTTTTGATAAAGTCATCGTGATCCAGCCAAATGCATTTTGGGCAGATAACATGTGTAAAGTTATTGCCAGCTCAATTAAAGAAGTTTGCAAAATTGATGTTGTAATAAAAAATTCGTCTGGTCGGTCAAGGAAGTTAGAGGGTTTGGATGATAAAAATGCTGTATTTTTTGGTGATGGACCAGAGTTGCCAATATCAGTCCCTATGAATGGAGCGATTTATAAAGCTGATGTTCTTGGTGGTCAAAAAACGGGTCTATTTTATGACCAAAGGCAAAATCAAAAATTTGTTGCCAGTTTAGCTAGCGGCAAAGTAGTATTGGATGTGTTTTGCCACGTGGGTGGTTTTGGCTTAGCAGCTATCGCTGCTGGAGCTTCAAAAGTTTCATTTGTAGATAGTTCTGCAAATGCCCTTGAATTGGTTAAAATTGGCGCTGCTGAAATGAAGAAATCGAGTAATGTCAATACAATCCAGGGTGATGCTTTTGAGGTGATGAAGGAGCTCGCCGGCTCTGGTCATTTGTACGATATAGTTATTTGTGATCCTCCTGCGTTTGTAACATCCCGAAATTCTCTTCAATCTGGTTTGCGGGCATATGAAAAAATGGCAAAGTTGGGCGCCAGTGTGACAAGAGAGAATGGAACTCTAGTCCTCTGTTCTTGCTCTCAATTAGCGGATCTAACGAAATTTAGAAATGCATGCTTAAGAGGCATTGGGAGGGAAGGACGGCGTGGGCAGCTAATACATACAGGCTTCGCCGCAGCTGATCATCCAATGCATCTCCAACTTTTGGATAACTCGTATCTTAAGTCTTTGGTATTTAGATTATGAAATTATTACTCGATGCATGTGTTTTATACCCAACAGTAATACGAAATCTCCTTCTAAATGTTTCAGATGAGCTAAGATGGGATATAAATTGGAGTGCACGAATTTTAGAGGAATGGCGAAGAGCATCTGCCAAAACTAATTTGGAGGCAGAAGCCCAAGCAGAGGCAGAGATCACCATGCTCAAAGTCAAGTACCCGAAAGCTTCAGTAAATAACTTTGAAAGACACATCTCAAAATTATATTTGCCCGACCAAAATGATCTTCATGTATTGGCAGCTGCTATTGAAAGCAATACAAATATTATAGTCACACTAAATCTCAGAGATTTTCCAAATTCTGAATTAGTGAAATATGGTGTTAGAAGTGTGCATCCAGATGAATTACTTTACAAAGAAGCACTTGGTAATTTTGACCTTATCTCAAATTCAGTTAGTACTATTTTGAATCATTTTAATCGAAACGAAGCAAATGAATTAAATTCATATCGTCTTTTAAAGAAAGCAAAGCTGAATAGGCTCAGTAAATTATTTCGCTAAATGCTAATTGGTACGAAAATTATAAATAGCGCAAGAATATAAAAGAGTATTTGGTGCCGAATGCTTACTTTAAAATTGATTTGCCGGCATATTTTGCCAAGCTTCCTAACTCCTCTTCGATCCTAATTAGCTGATTATATTTTGCCAATCTGTCAGATCGAGCAAGCGAACCTGTTTTAATTTGTCCACAGTTAGTGGCAACAGCTAAATCAGCAATGGTTGTGTCCTCCGTCTCTCCAGATCTATGACTCATTACATTTGTGTAATTCGCACTATGGGCCAAATCTACCGCCTCAAGTGTCTCGGTAAGTGTACCTATTTGATTAACTTTGACTAACATTGAGTTCGCACAGGATATTTCAATTCCTTTTGATAGCCTTTTAGGATTTGTTACAAACAAGTCGTCTCCGACAAGTTGTATCTTTTCGCCCAATTCGCTAGTTAATATTTCCCAACCTTCCCAGTCATCCTCCGACATACCGTCCTCTATTGAAACGATCGGGTAATCATTCACTAATTCAGCTAGGTAATTGGCATTCTCTTTTGAACTAAGTATTTTATTTTCTCCAGAGAAATGATATTTCCCGTCATTAAAATATTCGGTTGAAGCACAGTCCAATGCTAGATAAATATCGTGACCGGCTTTATATCCTGCTTTCTCGATGGATTTTATTATGAAATCAAGAGCATATCTAGTAGACTTGATATTTGGTGCAAACCCACCTTCATCGCCAACACTAGTTGATAGTCCTGCTGATTTTAATTCTGCTTGTAAAGTGTGGAATACTTCGGAGCCCATCCTAACGGCTTCTTTTATATTTCGAGCACCAATTGGCATTATCATAAATTCTTGAATATCGATGGGGTTATCTGCGTGTTCACCACCGTTAATAATATTCATCATTGGAACGGGAAGTAATCTCGCAGCTGCCCCGCCAATATATCTAAATAGGGGCTGGTTACTGCAAATAGCAGCAGCTTTAGCTACGGCCAAAGAAATGCCTAGAATAGCGTTTGCGCCGAAGTTTGATTTATTTTCTGTTCCATCTAACGCAATCATTTTTTTATCAATATTTTCTTGATCTTTTGAACTGCTTCCAACGAGTTCTATGGCTAATTTGCTGTTTACATTTTGTACCGCTTTTGACACGCCCTTTCCGTTAAAACGTGTGGGATCATTGTCACGAAGCTCAACGGCTTCGTGAGCACCCGTTGAGGCTCCGGAAGGAACTGCGGCACGACCAACAGTTCCATTTTCAAGTTGAACATCAACTTCTAAGGTTGGGTTGCCGCGACTATCTAAAATTTCACGAGCTTTAATATCATTTATAGTAAACATATTTGACTTTCAAAAATGGCTTCTTCAATCGCCTAAGCCTTATTGTAGCGTCAACAGAAATACAATGTGCGTTAAATGAATTATTATATTATAGTAATTATTTTTTCTTAATTGGCACACCATAAAGTTCTAATTTATGACCCCTAAGTTGATAACCTAATCGAAGTGCAATTAATTCTTGCAACTTTTCAATTTCATTATCGACGAATTCAATAACTTTACCGGAATTAATATCAATTAGATGGTCATGATGTTCTCTATCGGCATTTTCGTATCTTGCTCGACCATCGCCAAATTCAAGTTTGTCCAAGATGCCGCTTTCTTCAAATAATTTAACCGTTCTATAAACCGTTGCGATAGATATCGAGTCATCGATGGCGGAAGCGCGGTTGTACAGTTCTTCTACGTCAGGATGATCAAATGTGTTTTCTATAATTTCAGCGATAACTCTTCGCTGATTGGTCATCCTTAGCCCTTTTATTTCACATTGGTCTAAAATTGTCTGCCTCATAATTGCCTCAATTAGATTTAAAAATAGCAATTCGCGTTATCTGTTTTGTATTTTAACAGTCAGAAAAAAAATTTGAATTAATTTAAATTAAATTTAGTCAGTATTTTGTGTGCTTGCTAATAAAAGAAAAATTTTATGTTCCACAAAAAGTAGCGGTAACTTTTTCATCTTTCCCTGGCGCTTTTGTTAAATCAGATTTTTCAATATAATTATAAGGATTTTTCAGTGCTTCATTCAAGGTATAAAAAGGATCGAAGTTATCCGAAAGAGCTGACTGGATAGCTTTTTCAATATTGTGATTACGAGGAATAATTGAGGGATTTGCTTGCCTCATGGTTTCCTTTGCTTTTGGTATGTTTTGTATACGACTATGCCATTTCTTTTCCCAAGTTAAGTAAGGCTTTTTATTCATAAAATCATAAGGCTTAGTTTCGTTTGTAATCGACGAAAAAAAATTAGTAAAATCTGCATTGGCTTCTGCCAAGATAGTCATAAGCTCATTAATTAAATGTTCATCTTTTTTAATGGGAGAGTTAATACCTAATTTTAAAGCGAATTGTATGTAATACTGTTGAGACATATATACTGCTGCCTCATTAATAATTTCTTGGAACTCATCTAAGGTATCCGCTTCATTTTCATGAAGTATCAATAGTGAATTAGCTAGTTGAGCTAAATTCCAAATAATAACCTTAGACTGATTGGTAAAAGAGTATCTCCCAAAGTTATCTATTGAGGAGAAAACTTTGTCAGGGTTATATTCATCAATAAACGCACAAGGGCCGTAGTCTATTGTTTCGCCTGAAATTAGACAATTATCAGTATTCATCACGCCGTGAATAAATCCTATTCTCATCCATTTTGCGACTAATTCCGCTTGTTTTAAGCATACTGCTCTTAAGAACTCCGCTGTAGTTTTTGCATCGGGGTAGTGTCGTTTGATTGAGTAATCCAACAATGTTTGCAAGTTTTTGAAATCGGATGTTGCAGAGAACCATTGAAAAGTACCAATCCTTATATGGCTTTTCGCAATTCGGGTGATGATCGCGCCTGGCATCTTTGCCTCCCGATAAACAGGTTCGCCAGAACTTACAATTGCAAGTGCTCGCGTGGTAGGGATACCCAAACTATGCATAGCCTCACTTACTATATACTCTCGAAGAACAGGCCCCAGCCAGGCCCTACCATCGCCGCCTCTAGAATATGGTGTTCTGCCTGAACCTTTAAGAGTTATGTCGTAGCGCTCACCTTTCGGAGAAATTACTTCTGTTAATAAATGTGCTCTTCCATCCCCTAGATCAGGATTAAATTGTCCGAATTGATGTCCAGCGTATTTTTGCGCTATGGGCGTACCGTTAAGCGGAATGTTACCCGAAAAAATACTTTCTTTTTCAGCCAAACTGTCAAATTTTAGACCTAATTCTTCGGCTAGTGTTGAATTCCACTTCAATAATTTGGGATCAACAACTGGCGTCGGTGGTGTAATCGAGTAAAAGTTTTCAGGAAGTTTCCCGTAGCTGTTTTCAAAATTGTTCATTTATTTAATCATAGCCTTAAATCGGCAATCTTCCTAATCGTTCTGTTAATAGACTGAAAAATTTATCAGAATCCAGGTCGCCAACAAAAAAAGTATTTGCTTTTCGATCTGTTACTCCCCACCAGTCTGCTACCGTCATGCCCAAGGTCAACTCTGATTTTGTTTCTATCTCAACATTTATATTTTTACCGGAAAAGATCTTTGGATCGATTAAATATGCTGTAACGCAGGGATCATGCAATGGAGCGGCCGATGAGCCGTACTTTTCTTTATCAAACCTTTCAAAAAAATCAGTCATCTCGGCAACTGCAATTCCAACAGGAGACTTCAGTTGACGGAACGCTTCGTTTCTTTTCTCTGTCACAAGTGCTTTGTGCGTTACATCTAGTGGCATTACTACCATGTCAATCCCAGCTTCGAAAACAATCTTTGCTGCATCAGGATCAACAAAAATATTAAATTCCGCTGCGGGTGTGATATTTCCAACCTCAAAATATGCTCCGCCCATCAAAACAATTTTTTTTATTCTCGAAACAATTTTTGGCTGTTTTAAAATTGCAGATGCGATATTAGTCAGTGGTCCCAAGGGACAAAGTGAAATAGTGTTTTTAGGCTCTTGCAGGATAGTGTCGATAATAAAGTCAACGCCATGTTTTTCTTGGAGCTTTATTTTGGGTTCGGGTAACTCCGGTCCATCAAGACCGGTTTTACCATGAACATGCTCCGCAGTAACAAGTTTTCTCTTCAATGGGCGATCACAACCGGCATAAACCGGTATATCGGGTCTTCCTGCCAATTCACAAACGATCCGCGCATTTTTTTCGGTTAGAGAAAGTGGCACATTTCCCGCTACTGCTGTTATGCCCAAGACTTCGATTTCAACAGGGCTGGCAAGAGCAAGTAATATTGCTACTGCATCATCCTGTCCTGGATCTGTATCAATTATTATTTTTTGAGCACCCAACGTTATCTCCAAAAATTAATTAGGTCAGTATTTTCTTTGCTTTCTCCCATAAAAGATCCATCTCGCTTAACGATGAGTCTTTTGGGGATTTTCCTTTTTTTTCGAGCTCCATTTCAATGAATTCAAACCTTTTTTTAAATTTATTATTCGTTTTTTTTAACGCAACTTCTGCGTCTATATTAAAATGTCGGCCTAAATTTACAAAAGTAAAAAGTAAATCTCCATACTCTTCCTCTATGTGGGATTTATCCCCGCTTAATGCAGCTTCAGAAAGCTCATGAGCCTCCTCGATAATCTTATCCAATACATTTTTGTAATTTGGCCAATCAAAACCAACGCGCGCCGCACGTTTTTGAAGCTTCGCTGCTCTTACCAACGCAGGTAGGTTGAGAGCCACGTCATCGAGTACTTTTCCTTGCTGTTTAGACTTTCTTTCTGCTGCTTTTATTTTTTCCCAATCTTCTACTTGTTGTTGTGAAGTTTTAACTTCTTGGGAATTGCCAAAGACATGTGGGTGCCGAGATACCATTTTTTCAGAAATCTCTTTAATGACATCCTGAAAATTAAAATATTCTTTTTCAGACGCTATCTGCGAGTGATAAATTGATTGTAATAGTAAATCTCCCAGTTCAGTTTTTAAACCCTCCCAGTCTTTTCTATCAATTGCATCTGCAACTTCATATGCCTCTTCTATGGTGTACTGGGAGATGCTCTCAAATGTTTGCTCTATATCCCAAGGGCAACCTTTTTCACGGTCTCTCAATGCGCGCATAATTTCAACTAAAGCCGCAATATCTCCATGTCTTTCATTTATAATTTTCTCATTAAAAGGCATTGCGTCCTCTTGGCTTTTTTTGTCTGATACACTTTGAACGTTTAAGTCAAAGGAGTCCAGATATGCCAATAGTGAATCGTATTGCTGCATTCGATGCTGACATGAAAAAATGGAGACGAAATATTCATCAAAATCCTGAGTTAGGTTTAGATTGTTATGAGACCGCATCTTTTATTGAGGCTAGACTTCGCGAATTCGGCATTGAAGAAATTCATACCGGTATAGCTAAATCTGGTATTGTGGCTATCATAAATGGGAAGGTGGATGGCGACACAATAGGCTTGCGAGCAGATATTGATGCGCTTCCAATGACCGAAACAACAAAGCTTGAGTATGCTTCAGATAACGTGGGACTTATGCACGCGTGTGGGCATGATGGTCATACAGCAATGCTTCTGGGTGCTGCTCGTTATTTAAGCGAAACAAGAAATTTTTCTGGTCGAGTTGCTTTAATATTTCAGCCTGCTGAGGAAAATGAAGGCGGCGGTAGAATAATGGTTGAAGAAGGTATTTTGGACCGGTTCAATATAAAAAATGTATACGCTATTCATAACACCCCTGACGTCGCATTAGGAAAATTTTATACTATGCCAGGACCAATTATGGCTGGAGCCGATAAATTTCATATTGATGTTGTTGGAGTGGGTGGTCACGGAGCTTATCCACATGAGACAAAGGATCCGATTACTGCCGCAATTGGAATTGCTCAAACGTTTCAAACAATTGTTTCCAGAAGCCGCGACCCGAACGATAAACTAGTGGTATCCGTAACTCAGATCCATGCCGGGAGTACAGACAACGTCACACCGGAAAATGCTTATATTAATGGTACTGTGCGTACCTTTGATAAAAGAGTTCAAGATATGGTCATAAAAAGAATGGAGGAAATTGTGTCAGGACATTCACAGATTTTTGGACTTGAATGCAAATTACGTTATGAAAAAGGATACCCTCCGACCATTAACAGTCCAGAAAACGTTAAAATAGCTGCACTTGCAGCCAAAGATATCTCAGGTGTCGATATGGTTGATGATAATGCAGGGCAGGAAATGGGAGCAGAGGACTTTTCTTATCTTTTAGAAAAAAGACCTGGGGCTTACTTATTCTTGGGTATTGGCGAGGCGGCGGGACTTCACAATACAAATTATGATTTTAACGATGATGCTTCCGTTTACGGTGCATCATTTTTCGCGCGATTGGTTGAAATGTCACAGCCGCTAGGGAGATAAAATTGGGTTTGAAAGATGCAAAAAACCAGGTAGATCAAGCATTTACAAGGGATAGCTACATTGGCCAGTCGTACGAAAATGCTTTCGGAGGCGCTAATTCATTCTTACGACTAAAATACAGTAAAGACCTGAAGGATATTGACTTAGCAGTTACTGGAGTTCCCTTTGATCAAGCAGTTACTAATAGGCCAGGAGCTCGTTTTGGCCCAAGAGCAATAAGGGAGGCTTCAACTTTACAGCCATTTGATCCGATCTACGGATGGGATGGCTTCGATCCAATGTCAGAGCTGTCTATGGTTGATTATGGTGATATCGCTTATGACTATGCTAGGATAAGTCAATTTCCTGAGACGTTAGAGGAACACATTAGTGGCATATTAAATAAATGTAATGGATGTATTTCCTTGGGAGGCGATCATTTTATTTCGTATCCAATATTAAAAGCTTACAGAAAAAAGTTTGGAAAGCCGCTGGCCTTATTACAGTTTGATGCCCATTCTGATACATGGCCTGATGATGACATGGATCGTATTGATCATGGTACGATGTTTTACAAAGCCGTGAAACAAGGATTAATTGATCCAAAAAGATCTGTTCAGGTTGGAATTAGAACACATAACTCTGATACACTGGGTGTAAATATTATAGATTCGCGGGAAGTGTTCGAGATAGGCCCAAGTAAAACAGCAGATAAAATAAAATCTATTTTAGGGGATGATCCAACGTATCTTACTTTTGACATTGATTGTTTGGATCCTGCATTTGCTCCGGGGACTGGTACGCCAGTGTGGGGTGGTTTATCTTCTATCCAAGCATCGATTATTTTACGTGATCTTGCTGGGATCAATATGGTAGGTGGAGATGTCGTAGAGGTTTCGCCTCAATATGATGTTTCTGGGGCGACAGCGGTGGCTGGTGCTCATGCGGCCCATGAGCTAATCTGCCTCTGGGGGTGGAACAAAAGACGTAAGCCAAAATTATAAATAAGAAAAATTTTTAAATAATAATCGACGAGTTATGTACTTGACGGAAAAATATAATAGATGAATGAAATACTTATGTTGCCAATTGATCGACTTGACCAAATTGTATCGCGCTTTCAGTTTTTAGAAGCAAAATTAAATGAAGAACTATCTGGTGCAGATATAGCAAAAATATCTCGTGAATATTCTGAATTACGTCCGGTGGTAGATGAAATCAGTGATTATAAATGCCTATTAAACG
Organism: Paracoccaceae bacterium; assembly: GCA_902631295.1. GTDB lineage: Bacteria > Pseudomonadota > Alphaproteobacteria > Rhodobacterales > Rhodobacteraceae > Salinivivens. Next base: position 23,898 of record CACOXV010000011.1, read on the forward strand.
CTCTGAAAGAAGCAGAGGAATTACTTGCTGATCCTGATATGAAGGCTTTGGCTGAGGACGAAGTCGCTAAATTAAAAATAGAAATACCAAAAACAGAACAAAGCCTGCAGTTGTCATTACTTCCGAAAGATGCGGCAGATGCTCGTCCTGCAATTTTAGAGATTCGGCCTGGAACTGGAGGTGAAGAAGCGGCGCTGTTCGCTAGTAACCTGCTGAGGATGTATCAGCGATATGCTGAGGTAAATAATTGGTCGTTCGACATGATTGAAGAGCAGCAAACTGAGCTTGGCGGAATTAAAGAAGTAGTTGCCAATATTAGGGGTGACGGAGTGTTCGCGCGTTTAAAGTATGAAAGTGGCGTTCACAGAGTACAAAGGGTTCCAGAAACTGAAAGTGGGGGAAGAATACATACTTCAGCTGCGACGGTTGCCGTATTACCTGAGGCTGAGGATGTAGATGTGGAAATAAATAGTAGCGACTTGCGGATAGATACAATGAGAAGTTCTGGGGCAGGGGGTCAGCATGTAAATACAACAGATTCTGCTGTCCGTATCACTCATTTACCAACTGGCATAGTCGTTACAAGTTCTGAAAAATCTCAGCATAGAAATCGCGAGATAGCGCTCCAGGTTTTAAAAACTCGATTATTTGATTTAGAGCGACAGCGTGTTGATAGTGAGAGATCAGAGAACCGAAAACTTCAGGTTGGATCTGGAGATAGATCGGAAAGGATTAGAACCTATAATTACCCTCAAGGACGAATGACAGATCACAGAATTAATCTTACTCTATATAAGTTAGATCAAATTCTTAGTGGTGACTTAGATGAAATAATCGATGCACTTTCAGCAGATGCTCAGGCAAAAATGCTTGCAGAAATAAACGAATGACAGTGCAAGAGCTATTAACTGTAAGTCAAGCAAAATTACGTGAATGCGGTATAAGCGATCCCGTAAGAGACGCTCGCTTGCTTTTGGCAGACTGTTTAGAGTTAAGGACCCAGAACCTTAACTTGCTTGATGATAGCTGCATATCTGAAATTAAAATCTCTAAGTTTTGGAGAATGATAAACGAGCGTTGTAAAAGAAAGCCAGTGGCTAAAATTCTGGGTTATCGCTCATTTTGGGGTAGAGACTTTGAAATTAATGAAAATGTGTTGGATCCTCGTGGGGATACGGAAACTCTGATCGAATTAATATTAGATTGTAATTTTGATAATATGCTAGAACTGGGCACTGGAAGTGGCGCTATTGCCATTACAGTACTAGCTGAGCGCCCGGAGGTAACTTGTGTTGCCACGGATATATCTCAGTATGCTCTAAATACTGCTAGGACAAATTCAAAAAGGCATGGCGTAGAGAGCCGTTTAAAATTATTATATTCTAACTGGTTTGACAAAATTTCGGGAAGTTTTGATATAATTGTCTCTAATCCTCCTTATATTTCTTCCAAAGAGTATGCTCAGCTAAGTGCAGAAGTGGTAAAATATGACCCAAAGATATCGCTAACGCTTGGCGGCGATGGATTGGAAGCTTATCGTGAAATTTTATCACAGGCTATAGAAAAATTGAGTAAAAATGGGCATATTTTTCTGGAAATAGGATACACACAAGCAAATGCTGTAGGGCATTTGTTTAGAGAAGCTGGGTTTCAACAAATTAAGGTCCATAAAGACCTGGGTTCAAGAGATCGGGTTATATCTGCAAAAGCATCTTAAGGTTCATTTTGATCATATAAGATAGTTTTTGTTGAAAGTTCTATATTTTAGCTTGAAAGTAGATTAGGTATTGTTGTACATACTAAAGAAATAATGCGAATAATGGCATTTTAATAAATCCATACATCAGATAATTACTTCTCATATAGACACTGATGTAATGTATGACCAAGCAAAAATAGGGCTGGACAGCTTAGATGAGATCAACAAAATCACGCTCGCGTTCTAACAAGAACCGAAATCGTTCGGTAGGTAATATTATTAACCGCGTCTTTGATAGTTCTGGGCCGGAGGGTAAGGTTCGCGGAACCCCACAACAAATTATTGACAAATACAACCAATTGGCGAGAGACTCACAGTTGTCGAACGATAGGGTTTCGACTGAAAATTTTCAACAACACGCTGAGCATTACGTTAGACTTTTATCAGAAGCCCAGCGGGAGCTGGATGCTCGCAGAGAACAGCAGGATCGAGAAAATAAAGAGCGTAATGCAGAGCGAGACAGGGATAGGCAGTTGAGATCGTCCTCGGATAATGATGTACTTGAAACTTCAAGTGCTGTTGAAACGAGTGCTGAAAATAATGCAGCGGAAGCACACGCCAGTGGCCATGAGCCTGCAAATGAGCAGTTTAGTGAATTTGACGGTACTGACCACCCTGCGAAGAAAAATAGAAATAACAAGTCGCGTAATGGCAGGGGGCGAAGGCGCGATGAAAATAATGAAAAAGATGTTTCTGTTGAGGTTTCACGTGAAGATATTTCATCTATTGAAGCCGCTGAATAGTAACTATTGAAAAACTTAATTTATATATCTTAAGCCCGAACTAAGATTTGAGCCATTAAGCAAAACTCTTGTATTGTCACGTTTTCTGCCCTTTTAGTTGGTACTACACCTGCAGCTAAAAGGCCTTCCTCAACATTTTTAAAATGACCTTTCAATGCTCTTCTTAGCATCTTTCTACGCTGATTAAATGCTTTTGAGACCACAAATTCTAACTTGTTTACTTCAGCTGGAAATCTTGGCTCTTTCAGTGCCTCAAAATGTACAACAGTACTTTCAACTTTTGGTGAAGGCGTAAAAGAAGTGGCTGGAATATTAAATGCTATTTTTGTATTACATCGCCACTGAGCAATCACAGACAATCGACCGTATGCTTTGCTTCCTGGACTTGCAACTATTCTATTTGCTACTTCTTTTTGGAACATTAATGTCATGCTCTGCCAGAAAGACGGCCACGTTGTTGAGTTTAACCATCTTACCAAAAGCTCTGTCCCAATGTTGTATGGTAAATTTGCAATAATTTGAACTGGCTGAGTTAAGTATTGTCTTAAATCAGTAGACAGAGCATCACCTTGAACAATTTCCAATTTTCCAGGAAATAGTGTTTTAATTTCCTCTAGTGCGGCTATGCAACGTGTGTCTTTTTCGATTGCAACTACCTTTCTCGCACCTTCGTTGAGAAGACTTCTAGTCAAGCCACCTGGTCCTGGTCCGATTTCCAAGACATCAGACTGTTCTAAGTTACCGGCATAGCGTGCAATTTTTGATGTGAGGTTGAGATCAAATAAAAAATTTTGCCCTAAAGATTTTTTTGCGCTGAGTTTGTATTTTGAAATAATATCTTTAAGCGGTGGAAGTGTTTCCATTCCATTACTTTCGAGTAAGTGATGCCGCCATCTTTATGGCGTTTACGGTTGAAGTCTCATTTGCTGCATTTTGTCCTGCAAGATCAAAGGCCGTACCATGATCTGGAGAAGTCCGTATAAAAGATAATCCTAAAGTTATATTTACCCCTTCATCAAAACCAATTGTTTTTAGTGGAACGAGGGCCTGATCATGATACATCGTTATGGCCACATCGTATTTTGCCCTCGCATCTGGATGAAACATAGTGTCAGCAGATAATGGGCCTATAATATTAATTTTTCCTTCCAAATCACGTATTACTGGAATTATTATTTTTTCTTCTTCATCTCCTAGCTGTCCGTTTTCTCCAGCATGGGGGTTTAATCCGGAAATAGCTAAAATAGGCTCTGAAATACCGAATTTTTCTTTCATAGCAGCGTTTGTAATTTTTATAGTCTCCGTAAGGAGTTTTTTTGAAATTCGGTTTGGTACATCTTTTAGTGGAATATGGGTGGTCAATGGGACTACTTTTAACTTTGAGCAAGCCAGCATCATTACTGGATTATCGATAGCATCCAAATTTGCTAAAAATTCAGTATGTCCTTTATATGGGAAATTCGCACCGGACATCAAAACATTTTTGTTTATTGGGCATGTGCATAAGGCTTTTGCTTCATTGGTTTTAACTAGGCTCACAGCCCTTTTTATTACCTTTATAACATCAGCTGCATTTTCGGGCTGATGTTGACCAACTTTTATCGGATGAGCGAATTTATGAATTAAAATTGGCAATGCATCGCCAAAAACTTTTGAAGCTTGATCTGGATGCTCTATCTGTTGCCATGGGATGTTACTATCAGGCAAATGAAGAGGGTCTCCAATCCAAAAGAATTCATTTAAGGGATTTTTTTTTAGACAAATCCATGCCTTTTGTACTATTTCTGGCCCAATACCCGAGGGATCACCACAAGTAATTACGATAGTCATTTAATGACTATCCTTGCGTTATCTTTTAAAGTTTCCAAAAGGTTTCTTGCTAAGTATTTCAGACGTGTATTTTGAAGAACGTTTTTGTTATTTTCAATTGATTTTATTGTTGAATTTTCTTGATAATTTCGTTCACACAGAATCACCAATTTTAATTTCTCCTCATCGATAATTATTTTTGATTCATTTGAGTCTAATTTCGCAAGTACAGCGGCAATAGAGGCTGGTATTACCTCAGAAAACTGTTTTCTTCTGATTAAAGTAAATTCGATTTGATCTCCAATTATCGCCGGCAAATCACTACAATTTTGAAATTTATTTTTAATGTCTTCTAATGATTTTAATTTTAATAGATTTGAATTTACTGTAATAAAATCTAAAAATTCAGCTTCCACTTTCTCGTCTTGATTTTCCCGTATATCTCTCAATTGGAATAATGCTAGTGCCTTTGGCAACCTTATTGGCTCGGACACTTCTCCAGGTGATAATGCAAAAATTATGGGTTTTATAATTTCTGGCAACGTATCAAAGTTTTGCCATTTTATTTTACCACCTACGGCGGCCGTTGGCGCCTTTGAATAATTTCGAGCAGCATTTGAAAACTCCTCTATACTTTTAATTTTTTTCAGCTGATTGGCGATACTTGCTTTTTCTTTAATATCGTGGCTAGAGAATGGGATAATTATTTCAGTCAACAATACTTGAACTGTATCTTCATATTTCGCAATGCTTTTTGATCTTGTAAATTGAAGGTTAGAGATTTTAGATTGCGCACCAAATTTTTTCTTCACTAACTTTTGCCAAATTACTTCCGTCTCAACATAGGATCTAAAAGTATCTGAATAAATTCCAACTTTTTTTAACTCTGTTATGAATTCGTCTACCGATAAATTTGCTCTTGATGCAAAACGTTTTAGTGCATCTTCAAGCTCGACATCAGTCACGATTATATTTAATTTTTCTGCCTCACTTTGCTTTAAACGCTCCTCAATAAGTTGTGTCTTGGCGAGCTGATTGTAGTTACCAGGAAAATTTAGGGTTGATAAAAATTTAGCCCTTTGATCAAATTCAAATTTTGTAATGACCGTATTATTTACTTGAATTGCAGGCGCGAATATTGAGTTGTTTTGAGCTTTGCTTTTGGAGAGACCAATAATGCAAAAAATAAATATACTGGTTAGTAGAATTTTATTTAGCACCATCGAAGCACCTAATTAGTGTGATCATTTGCAACTTTTTTCTGAAATAGCCGTCATTTTGCCTGTGCTAAAGCCTTTTAAGCTGATTGCAAAGCTAAAATTGGTTGTAGGTGGAGATGTGCCCTCTAAAGAATAACGCCTATCCATTTCAAGATTTACCAGGACGCACTGATTTTCATATGCTAACCCCGCGCCGAGCGAGGCCAGGTGTGCCTCAGTTTGGTCATACCGTAGATTAGACTTCACGTCCCAATTATAGTTAAGTTTATGTCCCGTACTGATAGTCAATTCTTCGATTGGATAAAGACGATTTTCCTCACTGTCTGCTTGCAAGAAACTATACTTGGTATCCAAGTATAAAGTTTTATAATCAAATCCAGCATTAAAATCAGTTTTTTTTGTTTTAAAGTTACTTCCCAGTAATCCTTGAAAAGATAGATAAGAAGCATTCGGAAAATATAACTCTGCTGCTAAGAAAACATCAGATTGTTTCTTTTCAAGTCCCGAGCTGCTTGTAAACCCAGGGTCATCATCTAATCTTAATACCTGGCCAATTGCTACTCCCCCTGCCATTTTTTTATTTGTATTAACATTGTACCTCAGTCCGTAAGCACCATGAAACCCCGTTTCAAATCGATCTGATGCTGAGTACCTTGAAATTTCGAGCAGATTACCCATATCAAATTCAGTATTCTCACTTTCGTCAACGTATACAACGGCTTCTTTTCGCTTTCCCCAAGCAATCTGAGCCACTGGTTCAAGAATGTAGTTTGCTTTGTCAGAACTAGATAATAGTGGTAGTCTAACGTATATATTGGTTCCAATGCTGTTAAGAATTTCAAGATCATTTAATCTGCTATCATCAACTGCCAAAAATACATCCTGATTCAAGACCACGCCACTTCCGTATTCCAAGCCCCAGGTTGAAATCGAAGTATTATTCCAATTTAATTGGTTTGCAAATCTCGCTACATCACGTCCTATGATGTCCTCTGAGCCTTTTCTCCAACTTGCAACTAATTCGCTATTGAAACTTAGTGAGCCGGGAACTATGTTCTGATCAATTATCAGATCATAATAATTATTCGTCGTAAGAGTTAGGTTGTCCTTATCTTCTTTATAAAGAGACTGAATTACGCCTAATGAAGTTTCCAAAAATCTGTCGGATCGTACTTTTGAATAGTTGAGCCCAGATGATAATTCATTTTGCGCAGTATACCCGTAATCTCCCAGATAAGCACTGTCTGATACGCGTTCAACAGTATAATTCAAAATATATCCATTGTCTAAATTGAAGTCCCCATTTATCGACAGATATCCTCGAAATTGATTGTCCCTTAACGTGTCTCGCGTCAGAGAGCTGTCTACATTTAGGTTACCTTTTTCGAAAGCTTGCCTGTAACGTGTTTCAATTGTACTGGTTTGGGGTGTTATAAATGGCGTAACTGTTATGTCTTTATCAACATCTAATGGAATAAAGAAGGGTAATTTAACCCCAAAATCTAATCTCGAATTTGATAAAAATTCTGGTGCTAAAAATCCTACAGCTCGATTTTTTGTTGGATCGGGTATGCTAATATATGGAGTATAAAATGCAGGGAAGCCTAAAATTTCAAGAGAGGCCTCAAAAAAATAAATTGTTTTGAGTTCCTTATTATGGGTAACTCTTTTCGCTTTTATGAGCCAGAACGGTTCTTGATCTTTGCAAGTTTTACATGATGTTGCAAATACTTGACTAAAGTCGCTTTTCTCATCAACTAAGTACTCCAATTTTTCAGCAGAAATTTCTAATTGGTTTTTTAACATTACTCGAGTTGCAAGCAAAACCGCTTCTTGAAAATCATTTGTAAAAATTGCATTTTCAGCTTCTGTTTCGTTTCCGTTTCTGTCTATTAGAAACAAAGGTCCTTTTGCTGAAAGTTTATCAGAACTTCGTAGATAATATATTTCTTGGGCCTTCAAAATAGTTTGGTTATGGTGAATTTCGACATGTCCTTTAGCAGTTAAATTTCCCTCTGCGTCTATTGATATACTGTCTGCGATGAGTAACGCACTTTCAATAAAACTCTCATTTTGTGATAGTGCTGAAAAGGGAACAAGGAAAATCAAAAAAGGAGATAAATATCGCCACATTATCCTTCCTCACGATTCAGAAAAAGTCCTAACGATATGAATATGGCTGCAAATGACGGACCCCAGGCGGCAATTAAGACCGGGAGCTGCCCATTTATTCCAAGTATTAGCACAAAGTTTTTTAAATAAAATAACAAAAAACCAACCAGTACTGCGGCCAGCACATTAAAACTTGTACCTTTTGCTCTGGTTTGGCGCATACAAAAAGCTGCAGAGATAAGCATCATTGCTAGAAAAAAGATAGGTTTTGCCAGTTCACTCTGTAGCCAGACAGAATATCGCTTGGCTGAGAATCCAGCTCGTTCTAATTGTCCAATAAATTCTGGTAATGACCACACACTTATTGTTGACGGATCACCGAATTGATCTGTGATCTGTTCTTTTTTTAATGAGGTAGGGAGTTCAATTAAGTCATATTCTTTATTAGCTGACTGTGAATTTTCTCCATACTTTATAGGCCATATACTAGAATATTTAGCAATCCATTTGGCTTCCTTCAGAGTGATCATCGCAGCTTCAATCCTCTGAACAGGTAGCTTTTCCTCGCTAAGCTTGATTAAAGTAACGTCGTATAATTTTGTTGCGTCAGAATTCGCCCTTTTGGCACGAATTACAGTATGTCCAGTTTCATCAGCCTGTCGGAGCCATAAGCCTTCATTGCCTATTGAGATTGTTGTTTGTTGGCCGTCTATAAGTTTTGCCTTTAAATCAGTATATTGTTTGGAAGTGGATGCAACAATTGGATTAAACAAACTGATCGACAAAACTCCTATTAATAATGAAAGAAATGCTGGCGTAATAAGCATAGAAACTGATGATTTTCCTGCTGCTCTGAAGACAATCAATTCTGAATTTCGTGCTAATGATAAGAAAAGCCATGCAGAACTTATAATTATGATTAGCGGTAATATTTGATAAACAGAACTTGGAAGATTTAACAGTGCAAGAAAAAATACATCAATAAAATCGATTAATACGGCAAATTTTCTAAGTTGTTCTATCAAATCGATAAGTAGCATAAATATTATAAAAATACTTAAGGTTATAGAAAAATTTTTTAAAAATTTTATGAAAAAATATATGTGAAGCAACATCAGATGGTCTCGTCTTCTGGTTTCGTATTGCTTAATAATTTTTGATTTGAAGCTAGTACCATCAGAATGCCGAAAATAGAGAAGCCAATTAATATCGGCAAATATAAATGAAGCCAATTTCCTTGCGAATTTAACATTAGCTTATTCGCATAACTCTCTGAAATTTTGATAAATATTAAGATTATAATGCCCAACAAAATTTGTTTTGATGAACCAAATCTTGAGTAATTTCCGATCATAAGAGTAGAAAAGCCGATTAAAGCAGCAATAAATGCCAAAAATGGGGTTAAAGTGCGCGAGTGGAGCTCCTCTAGAACTTTTGTGGGAGAACTGTCCGAAAGTATCGATACTAAAGCAGGATCGTTAAGAAGTTCTAAACTAGAGTAGGTAAAAAGAAGTTTTGCTTTTGAAAGTCGCTCTTTTACAGACCAAGACGTTAAGTCATACGACAGATCTTGGAAATGTATTGTCGAAAGGTTTTTTCTTTTTAAATCATAATTCTGAATGATACCTTCTTTCAGAACTAATATCGGGTTGTTGTTATTTGTGATTAGATAGCCAGATTTTGATGTTATTATAATTTCTTGGTTTTTATTCCTTTCGTCTAAGACGAATACCTCTTCAATAACTCCGGAATTTGATATCCCTCCAATGTAAAACGTTATCCCATTTTGAGGGTGTATAAAACTTCCAACGCGCAGTAGTTTGGCATTTAGAGATGCAGCTACCTCGTTTTGTCGGTTTAAAAGAATGTTGTTAGTTTTCGGAATTAAAAAATGAGAAACCATCAACAATATTATGGTGACTATTAACGCGAAGAAAATTATTGCTCTCGACAGCCTTAATGGACTAAAGCCGGTTGCCTGCATTATAGTTAATTCACTATCGTTCTTAAGTCTGTTAGTTACAGATATAGCTGCCGCAAAGGCAGCAAGCGGTGCAATTATCGGTATTATTGGTGGTATCGTTAAAATTGAAAATTCTAAAAATACTAGAAAAGTTTGTCCATCGCTTATTAAGTTATCGAAGAGCGCGATGGCTTTATTTATCCAATATATGAGTAGTAAGATGACGGAAAAAAAACCAAACATCAAAAAGTATTGATTAAATAAATATCTGTCAAACCGAGACACAGTTTAATATTAATTCCCGAACGTTGCAATTGTACATAAACAAAAAATCTATATACCGAAAAGCGTAAATTTTGAATAGCATTTGATAGGAATTTAAAAAAGAATGAAAACCATAAAGCCGTTGAATTTAAAAATTATTGGATCAGATTTGGAAGCCCTTGCGACAACTACGGGAATAATAGTGGTTTTAATAACCCCTAAGGGAGTGATGGATCCTTTAGCTAAGCGGATAAATAAATTAACAAGAGGATCATTAACGCGCTTGATTGGTTCTAAACATTTTATAGAATCCGATACAGGTAAATTGTTTTCTATTGATTTTCCGGAGCGATGCGCTGCCGAAAAAATTTGTGTCTTAAAAATTGAACGTAGAACATCGAAGTTGATTGCTAGAAAAGCAGGAGTTGAAATTGCTAAAATGAAAGGCTCTGTCGAGATCCTTCTGGCTCTTGGGAATTTTGCAAATTTAGTAGAGCTTTGCAAAGGCGTGATGTTGAGAGAATATAAATTTTATAATCATAAAACAGAAGATTCCCTTAATTTGGAAGACGGTGACCTTATTACGGTAATGCATAAAGAACCAGAAATATTTAAGTCTGAATTAAATGAAGCAGAAGCGATCAGGGACGGCGTATTTCTTACTCGTAATCTTATAAATGAACCTTCGAATATTCTCACAACTGAAGAGTTTGCTAACCGTTTAGCAGAACTATCAAAATTGGGTATGAAAATTGAGATTTTGGAGGATGATGACCTTCGTAATCTTGGCATGAATGCTTTTTTAGGTGTGGGTCAGGGTTCTTCAAGCCCTTGTAAACTAGTAATTATGAGTTGGTCGGGAGCCAACGATGATGTCGCTCCTCTAGCTTTAGTGGGAAAAGGTGTGGTTTTTGATACCGGTGGCATTTCTTTAAAGCCAGCCGGTGGAATGGAAGATATGACGATGGACATGGGAGGTGCAGCGGTCGTTGCAGGAGTACTTGCAACATTAGCAAGACGAAAGTCAGCGTCTAACGTTGTAGGATTAGTAGGACTGGTAGAAAATATGCCATCTGGAACTGCTCAACGCCCAGGTGATATTGTTAAATCAATGAAGGGTGACACGATTGAGGTTATTAATACTGATGCAGAAGGACGCCTAGTTCTTTGTGACGTGATGTGGTACGCGCAAGAAAGATTTAAACCCTCTGCCATGATAGATTTGGCTACTTTAACTGGAGCAATAATTGTTAGTCTTGGTCATGAAAATGCCGGGCTATTTTCGAATAACGATTGGCTTTGCAACGAAGTTTTAAAAGCCGCTGATTTTGAAAACGAAGGTGCCTGGAGAATGCCACTAGGTAAGCCTTACAGCAAGCTATTGAAAAGTAGACTAGCAGATATAAAAAATGTTGGGGGACGTGCTGCTGGGTCAATAACGGCTGCGGCATTCTTAGAAAAATTTGTTAAGCCAGAAATTCCTTGGGTTCATATAGATATAGCCGGAGTAGCGCAGACTAAATCTGAGTCAGATCATGCACCAGCTGGTGCCACTGGATGGGGCGTGATGACCTTAGACACTTTAATAAAAAATAATTTTGAGTGTGGTTAATTTGAGCGAAGTTTATTTTTACCATGTTACCAAACAAACAGTCGCAAGTGCTTTGCCGCAATTGCTTGCTAAATCGATAGATGTTGGCTGGACTGTATTTGTGCGGGGAAAAGATGAAGAAAATCTTAAACTATTTGATGATACGATTTGGACGGCTCAACCCGAAAGTTTTATTCCCCATGCCCTGGTAGGATCACAAAATGAACAAAAATGTGATATTTTATTAGGTACTGAAGAAAATGATAGTTCCAATTCAGATTTTCTTATTTCAGTGAATGGGGCATTAATTTTTAAAGAAGAGATCGCTAGTTATAAGCGTTGCGCACTACTTTTTGACGATAAAAATTTAGATGAGATGGACACAGCAAGAGAGCAATGGATAGAATTTACAAAGGCTGATATTCGAGCAAAATATTGGTCACAAGAAACTGGTGTTTGGAGTTTGGAAAGGGAAAATTAATTTTTTTAAGATGGATTTTTATAATCTAAGGGTGAGAGTTTCATTTCGAAATTCGACACTCGAAAAATTATTAAGAAAAGACATGCCTAGCAGGGACTGTTTCATTGATCCTTGATTAATATAAGCAAGGACATTTGTATCTGAAAATTGGCCGAGTTTAATAGATTGTAATCTTATGGGGACAGTTTTCACTATTCCATTGGCAGTGTTAGATTTGCCCCAAAAAATTAATTTTGATAAATCATAATTCAATTTCTTTGCATCTTCTTTAGATAAGACGATGTGGGTTGCTCCAGTATCGATCAAAAATTCAATTTCAACATTATTTACAAGAACCGTGGCATGAAAATGACCGTCCTGCTCTATGTTTAAGATTATATCGGACAAATTATTGGAATAGAGTACGGGTTGTTCATTGCTCAAATCTTGCCAAACTCCGTATCCTGCAATAAAGAATGAAAATATAATTACCCAAACAGCTGCAGATTTAAATAATTTTGTTAAATTATTTCGCATCGCTAGTAGATAAGAGCTTAAGAGCACTATTAAAATTATGCTCAAAAATATAAGTTTTGGATTATCCATTTTGTCTCATTTTCAATAAAAATTTAAGTTTAGAGTCCGTTAAAACTATGAATTCCATTCATTATGAATTGAGTAGCTATAGTAGCGAGTAGTATACCCAATATACGTTTAACTACATTCATGAAAGTGGGAGAGAGATACTTTTTGAAATACGTGGTAGTAAAAAAAATAAATAAGTAGCGAGCATTGTCGCACATATAATGAGGGCTAATTCGATGATGCCAAGCAAACATGTATGGGTCTGCGAAAGTAAAATTATAATTGCTACTGATCCGAGTCTAGAATTTAGAGGAACTGCCAGTTGGAAAACTGAGGGATCGTTGTGGCTTGTCAGAGCTTCATTTCCTTGCGCCTCACGACGCTGTTTTCGTTTTTAAAATAACATCTCAATGCTGTAAAAAATGATAATATTCTCCCATCAATATTAAAAGCTGGCACGTAAATTCCAATAAAACTGAGTATTATTTCAATAAGAATTGCAAAAAGTAATAAATTGTAGATCCAATGATTACAGATCTTCTTGCTACCAAACGACGCTGGTTTTTTTTACAACTCTTGCGTTAACGAGAAAAAAATTGGAGTTAATCCGATTGGATCTACAATAATGAAAAGGGTTACAAAAGAAGTTTTCAATAATGTGGTGTCAATATTTACTCACCTATTTCTGACTTTAATGCAGTGTCTAATTTCTTTTCTGCTGTCTCCCAAAGATTTTCAGCTTTAGTTATAGCTTTTTGTACCTCAGCGTATTTGGTATTTAACACAACAAGTTCATCTCTATTGGTGTCTAAATAGATTTCTGGATCAGCTAATTTTTGACTGATTTTTTCTTCCATCATTAGAAGTTTTTCGATGCGTTCCTCTGATTTCTTTACGTTATTTTTCAAAACGATAATTTCGTCTTTTGTATAAGACTTTCTTACTGTTTTTGGGTTTTTTAATTGTTCTGGTTTTTTTGATGAACTAATTGAGAGAAGAGATTTTCTGTATGTCTCCAAATCATATTCGTAAGGTTTCACGGTTCCGTTTTTCGCTAACCACAGCCTGTCGGCTACTAATGATAGCAAATGAATATCATGTGAAACGATTATCACGGCACCAGAATATTTTGTTAGTGCTTCAACCAACGCTTCCCTGCTTTCAATATCAAGGTGATTGGTGGGTTCGTCTAAAATTAGAAGGTGTGGTGCGTCTAAAGATGCAAGTAACAGCGATAAACGTGCCTTCTGGCCGCCTGACAAACTTTTTACTTTTATATCCGCTTGCTCGACGGAAATTCCAAATCCGTCTAATCTGGCTCTTATCTGTCCTTGTTTTTCCGAGGGTCTTTCTCGTTGAATATGTTCCATTGGAGTTTCATTCAACATTAACTCATCTAGTTGATGCTGGGCAAAATATCCAAGTCTCAGTTTGTTTGAATGAATGATTTTTCCAACATGAGGTTTCAATTTTTTTGCGATTAGTTTTGAAAGTGTCGATTTGCCCTCGCCATTTTGACCAAGGATGGCGATCCTGTCGTCTTGGTCAATTCTTAAGTTGATGTCAGATAAAACTGTTTTTTCCTCATAACCCACTGATGCATTTTGAATATTAACAATTGGAGGTGATAGTTCTTCCGGTTGTGGAAAATCAAATTTTGTAAATGTTGTCTCGCTTGAGGTTGAAATTGGTTCCATTTTGGCTAACATTTTTAGCCGAGATTGAGCCTGTTTGGCCTTGTCAGCTTTATAACGGAACCTATCGACATAAGATTGAAGGTGTTGACGTCGTAAATTTTGTTTTTTTAATTCAGCTTCTTTGTGCGCTAGTCTGGCAGCTCTTGTTTTCGCAAAAGTCTCATAGTTTCCATTGTAAAGATGAAGTTCCTTGTCTTCGAGATGCAAAATTGAGTTTACAGAGTTATTGAGTAAGGCTCGATCATGACTAATAATTATAATGGTACTTGGATATTTTGATATATATGCTTCAAGCCAAATTGATCCCTCAAGATCCAAATAATTACTTGGTTCATCGAGTAATAGTAGATCAGGTTTTGAAAAAAGAACGGCAGCGAGGGCAACTCGCATTCTCCAGCCACCGGAAAATTCAGAGCAAGCAAGATTTTGCTTATTTTTATCAAAGCCTAATCCGTTTAAAATTGTGGCAGCTCGAGCCTCTGCTGACCAAGCATCAATATCAGCTAAGCGTGTTTGTATCTCGGCAATCTGTAATGGATCTTTTTCTAATTGTGCTTTTTGAAGTAAATCTGCCCTTTCCTGATCAGCGGCAAGTACAGTATCTAACAACGAAATACTGCTGCCAGGAGCTTCCTGCGCAACTCCACCTACACGAGTATTTTTACTTAACTTAAGGTTCCCATGATCTAAGGTTATCTCACCATAGACTAGACGAAAGAGTGAAGTTTTGCCCGTACCGTTTCGTCCCACAAGTCCTACTTTATGACCACTGGGTATGCTCACCGTGCTATTTTTGACTAGAGTTCGGCCTGCAACTGAAAAAGATATATTTTCAAAAGAAATCATATTTCGATCTGATAAAGCATTAAAACGCAGAGACAAGCTTTGTGAAATATTTTTGTGGAGTTTATTTTATACAGGACAATTTTAAAGTGTGATAAATAGTTGCGCTTGCGGTTAAGCTTTTTAAGCAAATCATCCTAGTGTCTGTTTTTAGAAAAGAAGTGGCTTTTGATATCTAGCTACTTTTCAAATCAATGGCGTCATGTTAAGCGCGCCAATAGATTTAGATACTGTACAATAGTCAATCAATAAAAAAGGATAAAATATGGCAATAGAACGTACCTTAAGCATTATAAAACCAGATGCCACCAAACGAAATCTTACAGGAAAAATCAACGCTAAGTTTGAAGAGGCAGGCTTGAGAATTATTGCTCAAAAAAGGATACACTTGTCGAAGGCTCAGGCTGGAGTTTTTTATGAGGTGCATTCGGAGCGACCTTTTTATGGTGAGTTGTGTGATTTTATGGCCTCTGAACCGGTTGTTGTTCAAGTTCTAGAGGGAGAAGGGGCTATTTTAAAAAATCGAGAGGTTATGGGAGCAACTAACCCAGCGGAAGCAGCAGCAGGGACGATACGTGCCGAATTCGCCGAAAGTGTCGGTGAAAATTCTGTGCATGGTTCAGATGCGCCAGAAACAGCCGCAGTTGAAATAGCTTACTTTTTTTCAGGTTTGGAATTAGTTGGTTGAAGTAGTAAAGCTTGAAGCAAAAGAACAAATTGAACGAGTTGCGTACTCGAATTTATCGTCTGATATAGTCATTGCCACTCTTATATGACCTGCAGAACTGTTGCCGAAGCTTTCGCCTGGCATCACTGCAATACTTCTAGCGTCTAATAATGCCTTCGAAAATTCAACCCCGTTTAAGCCTGTTGCGCGAATATCTATCATCAAATACATGCCCCCTAAGGATGGATGAACTTTTATATCAGGGTACTCTTTAACGATTTTCTGGGCAATTTTTCGCCGCCTGTTAAAGGGTTCTGCAACGATTTTTTCAATGTCAGGCATTTGCGTAAGTGCGTAAAGGCCTGCATCTTGAATGAAGCCTGGAACGCCGTAGTTTGTGTTACAAGCTAAATCTGATAATTTTTCGACTACATATTCCGGTGCAACAACCCAACCAAGTCGACTGCCAGTCATTGCATGACTCTTTGACATGGAGCCAATTACGGTTGTTCGGTTTTCCATATTTGGGAGCGAACGTATTGAAATATGCTTACCTACCCAAATCTGTGTATCATAAACTTCGTCTGAAATTACCCAAAGGTCGTTATCAATCGCTACTTTCGATATTTCTAACAAAGTAGCTTTATCATACACCGTCCCAGTGGGGTTGTTTGGTGAATTTATAAGAAGAGTTCTGGCACCTTTTGCATTTTTGGTTAATTCATCCATTGAAGGGATGAAATTATCTTCGGGAATAGTTTTTACTATTCTGAGATTTAATCCTGCACTTCGGAGAGTTGTGGGATATGTGGCGTAAAAAGGGTCAATAATGAGGCCTGCATCTCCTTGATTTGCCAAGGCAATATGAGTTGCAAAAAGACCAGCCTGACCACCGGGAGTAATAATAACATTATTTGGGGTAGTATAAACCCCTGTTCGATTCTGAACCCGTTTTGCTACTTCTTGCCTTAAACTTTGTGTTCCGGGTACACTTGCATAGCCAGTATTTCCATTTCGAGCAGAGTTATGCATTGCCTCTAATATTAACGAGTGTGTCGTATCATCGTGCTCTCCAATCGTTAACTCGATTATGTCTTTACCATTAAGTTTCATTTCTCGTGCAAGATTGAAAACTTCCCATCCATCATCTTCAAGCCCTGTGATAGAAATAACACGATCTGATAAATCTGGCATAACCTTACCCTGAAAACTTAGTCTGTCTATTTATACACCTGTCCATTACAGTTATGGTTTGTCAAACAAATAACTTATTTTAGAAAGATAATATTATAAAATTTCATTTTCGCGTTTAAATAATTTTAGATTATAAATTAAAATTTAAAAATTATTTGAACTGGTGGCTAAAGTAACAATTAAATCGCTCTAAATGCACTGTGCAAAAAGTCTAGATGTCTAAAATTAAATTGCATAACTCTAAAGCTCGAAGAAAAGAACTATTCGAGCCAATAGATCCTAGTAATGTGCGGATGTATTTATGCGGTCCTACAGTATATGACCGTGCTCACCTAGGAAATGCACGAAATGTCATAGTATTTGACGTTTTGTATAGATTTTTCAGGGAAATATATGGAGAACATAATGTAAAATACGTGAGAAATTTTACAGACATTGATGATAAGATTAATCAAAGAGCTAAAGATCTTGGTAAAGAAATAAAACTTATAACCGATGAAACGATAGCTTGGTATTTGGAAGATATGGAGCTGCTTGGTAACCTTTTACCAAATGAGATGCCTCGAGCCACAAATTACGTGGCTGAAATGATAATAATGATTGAAGATCTTATTAAGTCTGGTCATGCATATGAAGCAGAGGGTCACGTACTGTTTTCTGTTGCGAGCTACAAAGATTATGGTGCCCTGTCAGGCCGCTCTATTGAGGATATGATTGCGGGGGCTAGGGTGGAAATTGCTCCTTATAAGGCTAACCCCCTAGATTTTGTTTTGTGGAAGCCATCGAGTGATGATCTGCCTGGATGGGAGAGCCCGTGGGGTAGGGGTCGTCCTGGTTGGCATTTAGAATGTTCGGCCATGAGTCACGATCTTTTAGGGGACACGTTCGATATTCACGGTGGGGGTAACGATTTAATTTTTCCACACCATGAAAATGAAATTGCTCAAAGTAAATGTTGTTTTCCGTCGGGAGGTTTTGCAAATTTCTGGCTTCATAATGAAATGCTTCAGGTAGATGGAAAGAAAATGTCAAAATCTTTAGGAAATTATTTTACGGTTAGAGATCTGATTGAAAAAGGATTTCCAGGAGAAGTTATACGATTTGTATTTTTGTCAACACATTATCGCAAGCCAATGGATTGGACCGAGTTGAAAGCCAATCAAGCAGATAGTACTCTCAAGCGCTGGTATGACATGTGTAGCAATCTCGAAGAGGATTTAAA
The DNA here is from genome assembly GCA_902631295.1 of Paracoccaceae bacterium. Lineage (GTDB taxonomy): Bacteria > Pseudomonadota > Alphaproteobacteria > Rhodobacterales > Rhodobacteraceae > Salinivivens. Next base: position 42,027 of record CACOXV010000011.1, read on the forward strand.
ACCATCAGCAGAAGCAATAGAGGTTTTGTCGGATGATTTGAATACACCCGCAGTGATTGCTCTGTTGCATAAGCACTTTCAAAGTAAGAACTTTGCGCAGTTGAAAGCTGATGCTAATCTGATTGGATTGATGACTCCAGAATTTAAGGACTGGGCATTTGATTTTGATTTGTCAAAATACGAAGAGGCTCTGATGGAAGTTCGATCAGAGGCCATGATTACAAAGAATTTTGATCATTTGGATGACTTGAAAGATAAGCTATCAAAGGCGGGAGTTGAGATCCAAATGAGTACGGACACTGTCAAATTGGTGCCGACACTAAAGTTGGATCTCGCAAAACTTGAAAGTATACTCTGAACGTACTCATGGATAATTTTGACTAGTGCATGATAAAATTTATTACCTTGGATGAGGCAATTGCAAAAAGAGCGACTATACATATACGATACAACGCTGCGTGACGGTCAGCAAACACAGGGCGTGCATTTTTCGGCGGATGAGAAGATAGAGATAGCTGAATTGTTGAGTGCTCTAGGTGTTGATTATATAGAGGGAGGATGGCCGGGCGCCAATCCAACCGATACTAGTTTTTTCGAAACTTATCGCGCCAATGCAAATCTTGTTGCGTTTGGTATGACAAAACGGTCAGGTAAATCAGCTGCGAATGATGATGTATTAGCATCTGTTTTAAATGCAGGAACTAATAAGATTTGTTTAGTTGGGAAAACACATGACTTTCATGTCCAAAAGGCCATTGGTGTTTCACTAAGTGAGAACCTACAAGCAATTAAGCAATCTATTTCTCACGTTGTCTCGATGGGTAGAGAGGCTATATTCGATGCGGAGCACTTTTTTGATGGTATGATTTCAAATCCAGATTATGCGTTGGAGGCATTACTCTCGGCTTTTAACGCGGGCGCCCGATGGATAGTATTATGCGACACAAATGGGGGTACATTGCCAAAAGAAGTAGAAACTGCAGTTTCTAAGGCGATTAAAGCCGGAATTCCGGGAACACATTTAGGCATTCATACTCACAATGATACCGATAATGCAGTCGCTAACACTTTGATTGCGGTAGATACGGGTGTGCGTCAAATACAAGGAACCTTAAATGGTTTGGGTGAAAGATGTGGCAATGCAAATTTATCATCTATTATACCAACCTTAGCCCTTAAATCACACTACAGTGATAGATATGAGATGGGTATTTCAAAATCGGCATTAAAAGATCTTACGAGATTGTCTCGAAGATTAGATGACATACTGAACCAGGTGCCTATGCGACAAGCTGCCTATGTTGGTGCCTCAGCCTTTGCTCATAAATCTGGTCTTCACGCTAACGCTATTCTTAAAGATCCATCAACCTATGAGCATGTCGATCCAGAATTGATCGGGAACGAAAGAATAATCCCAATGTCTAACCAAGCTGGTGCGTCTAATTTAAAAAAACGTTTAGGTGATGCAGGAATAGGCCACGAGTTTACAGACGATGAATTGGTAAAAATATTAAGAATTGTTAAAGAAAAAGAATCCGAGGGATATTCATACGACACCGCGCAAGCAAGTTTTGAACTGTTAGCTAGGCGCATTATAGGTCAACTACCAGAATTTTTTGATATTAAACGTTATAAAGTAACTGTAGAGAGACGGAAAAATAAATATAATAAAATGATTAGTCTTTCTGAGGCAGTTGTCGTCGTTAAGGTTGATGGACAAAAAAAACTATCAGTGAGTGAGAGCCTAGATGAATTGGGTTCTGACAGGGGGCCAGTTAATGCTTTAGCAAAAGCGCTTGCTAAGGATCTAGGTCAGTATCAGCATTTCATTGATGATATGCGCTTGGTTGATTTTAAGGTGCGCATCACTCAAGGAGGAACGGAAGCCGTAACAAGAGTTGTAATTGATAGTGAAGACAGTGCTGGAAGACGGTGGGCAACTGTGGGTGTTTCTGCGAATATAGTAGATGCGAGTTTTGACGCACTGATAGATGCAATGAATTGGAAAATTTTACAAGATTTTTAACCCTTTTCTTTTAAATGTCGTAATTTTGAAACTTCGTTGGAGCTTTGTAGACTAACAGCATGTTTTTTGATGATGATATTGAATTTTGTGCTTCTCTTTTAAAGGAAAGTGATCCTTCAAGGTTTAGAAGTATAATGGCTGCTCCTGAAAAGCTTCGGCCTTACTATTTTGTGATATTTGCTTTAAACGTTGAAGTGTCAAGAGCTCCTTATCTGACTAAAGAGCCATTAATTGCCGATATTCGACTTCAGTGGTGGCTAGATGTTCTTGATGAAATTATTGGTGATAAAGCAGTAAGAAAACATGCTGTCGCAACGCCCTTGTCAAAATGCATAGGGAAAAGTCAGGCAAAAGAACTAAAAAAGTTTGTTTTGGCACGAAAATGGGACATTCATTCTGATGAATTTAATAGCTTAACTGAGCTAAATAACTATTTATATGAGACTACAGGCATTCTGTTTCAGGTGGCTGCAGGCCGTAATTTAGTGACCACGAATAAATATTTTCATGATGCATGCATGGCCATCGCCTTGGCCAATTATCTTACGGCAACTCCAGATCTTAAAAGGGCAGGAAAATTACCATTTGCCGGGCTAAGTCCTATTGAAATTGGTGAGCAGTGCGGGATTGCGATGGCAAATCTAAAAACTGCTAAATCCCATAGGAAAAATTTTACTGAGCGCGAGAGGTGGGTTTTATTCACCGGATGGAAAAGCGAGAAGATTTTAACTAAAATTTTTAGAAATCCCGAGAATTTAGAAAGTATTGTTTCAAAGTTAGAACAACAGCGAATGACACTCGCTTTTGTTTGGAAAGCTATTCTTAAAACATTCTAAATTGTACTCTTTATTTTTGTTCTTTGGGATAGAAATATAATAGCTAAACCTGCCAAGATCAAAAATGGAAGCATTGCGAAATTAACTGCATTCCAGCCAGCCACTGCTGAGCTACCCGCACAATTCATTAAGCCGCCTGAGGCAAGTGAGGCGACAGTTACGCCTCCAAAAACTATAAAGTCATTTAAACCTTGTATTTTCCCACGCAACTCAGGTGTATGTGAATTCGCTAAAAGGCTCGTTGCTCCTATAAAACCAAAATTCCAACCAATGCCCAACAAAACTAAAGCTATTGAGAAATTTGCTAAGCTTATACCAGACAGCGCTACCAACCCTGATAAGCTGAGTATTAATAATCCAGAGGTAATTATCTTTATATTTCCAAAACGAACTATTAGGTGGCCAGTAAAAAAAGATGGGATAAACATTGCCAAAACATGCATGGAGACGATGTCGGCTGCATTATTTTCAGTAAAGCCGCAGCCTACTACTGCTAGCGGTGAAGACGTCATTACTAAGTTCATCAAAGCGTACGCCACCATTGCGCAAATTATTGCGACGAGTAACTCTGGTGTTTTTAATATTTTAATATAGGAACTACTTTCATGATTTTTATGCTGCTCATTTTTAAGCGGCGGTATTTTTAAGTATAGAAATAAAAAGGCTCCAACTAGATTCAATAAAATTACAGTTAAGTAAGTACCCAAGAAAGGAATGATAAAGCTGCCGGAAGTCAGTTTAACCAGTTGAGGTCCGATAATTGCGGAAATTAAACCACCTGCCATTACGTAAGAAATAGCTTTTGGTTTGAATTCTGGAGATGCTGTGTCTGTGGCTGCAAACCTGTAAAATCCCTGAGCCGACATATAAATCCCACTCAAAAAACTTCCGATCAGAAAAATTGAAAAATCAGATAGATAAAGCCCGATGCAGCCAATAATACCACCTAAGGCTCCACCAAATATTCCAAGTAAAAAACCCACACGCCTTCCATATTTTTGCATGATGAGCGACAGTGGGTTTGCAGATAGCATAGATCCCAAAACAATAAGTGATATTGGTAAAGTTGCAAAGCAAGGATTATTAGCAAGCGACTGACCTGCTAATCCACCAATGATAAAAATCATAACCATTTGGTTTCCGACGGTTGCCTGTGCTAAAAAGAGAATAGTTAGGTTTTGGCGCGCCAAGCTATTTTTATTATCTTTGAACATTACGTTTTAATTCTTTTGATTTAAGCGATTAACAACATTTATAAGGTCTCAAAATGTAAAGCCAGTTCTAAAAAGATTATGGCGATGTATGAGTTTAAATAATCTTATTTAAGATGAAGCTTTAGATGGGGCAAGAATTGCAAATTAGGTTAGTAGATGTACAAAGATAGCTCTCAAAATTTTATGTGCAGACTAGGTTAAACCATAATGCTATTCTATTGGCTCAACTGTAACTTGGTTACGTATGACTTTATTTTTTTCCTCTAAAAGCTAAAGTAAATTTATTTGAATAGTTACAAATAAACGTTTTGGTTCTAGAATATGCGAGAGGAGGGCATTTTTTAAATTGTATAAGTTGCTCGCGCTAATTATACACTGGTGTTCATGATAAAGAGACTGAAGAAGCCCCAAGCAGTTGCAGTTAAATTAATTCCCCAAAAAGTTGCATGGATGGACTATAATTTATGACGCATGGAGCTCTGATTGAAACTGATGAAATCGTGGCCCAAGCTGTTGACGATCTTATTTTGTGCGAACCCCTTTTTGCCAGCGTAATAAAAAACACTGGCGTCCCCAAACCGCGGTTTAGGTCAGATGGATTTCAAACTTTACTGCAAGCGATTGTCAGTCAACAGGTTTCAGTTGCAGCCGCAAATGCCATTTGGTCAAGACTAGAGTTCGAGAATTTTCTAGACTCTCATAAAATTTTACAGACGAATGAAGATCACTTGAAGGCAGTTGGTCTAAGTCGGCAAAAAATAAGGTACGCAAAGGCGTTGGCAGCAGCTGATTTGGATTATATAGCTCTGAGGAAAAAAAGTGATGATGAGGTTATAAGAATTTTGACAGAAGTGACTGGTATTGGTGTTTGGACTGCAGAAATTTATGCCATGTTTAGTCTGAAAAGAGCTGATATTTTTGCAGCTGGAGATCTTGCCCTGAAAGAAAGTACTAGACTATTATTCTCGCTTGATGAACGTCCAACTGAGGGGGAATTAAGGGTCCTATCAAAAAAGTGGTCCCCGTGGAGATCCGTTGCGGCACTTCTTTTATGGGATTATTATGGTTTTACAAAAAATAGGGAAGGCGTAGTATGACGCGTGTTTTGAAATCTAAACGTATCGAGCCGAAGTCAGGTGAGATACGTTCAGTCGTGGTTTTTCTTCACGGTTATGGAGCAAATGGAGATGACCTATTAGGATTGGCAGATCCTCTATCGGAACACTTGCCCGATACATTATTCGTTTCACCTGATGCTCCAGAAAATTGCGCTGGCAGTCCAATGGGTTTTCAATGGTTTCCAATACCTTGGATTGATGGTTCAAGTGAGGAAGAAAGTAAAAATGGGATGTTGTCTGCTGTTCAAGATTTGAATGCATTTCTCGACGCGTTGATGGTTGACGAAGATATTTTGCCTGAGCAACTAGCTTTGTTTGGGTTTTCTCAAGGTACGATGATGGCACTTCATGTTGCTCCACGAAGAGAAGATCCAATTGCTGGGGTTGTTGCAATTTCAGGACGATTATTAGAGCCAGAGCTTCTCGTTGATGAGGTTAATAGCCGTATGCCAGTTATGTTTGTGCACGGGGACAAGGATGAAGTTGTGCCTCCGCAATCAATGCCTCAGGGAGTAGAGGGATTACAAGCAGCTGGCTTCAAAGATGTTTATGCCCATATTCAGAAAGGTACAGGGCATGGCATAGCGCCTGATGGGTTGGGTGTGTCATTGGCTTTTTTGCGGGACCAGCTAGGCTTCTAAGCTAATAAATAGCGTGTGTTAAGGATATGCCATAAAATGGGGGTTGCCAGTAACTAAACTCAATATATAGTTAAGCTTGAGATAGACAAATGCTATGAGGGCACTTTTATGGAGGCAGACTTTAGGAATGAATTCGTCAGACATCCTTCGTCTACCAAAAATAACCCTGCGTTAGTTCTCAACGCTGATTATCGACCTCTTTCTTACTACCCACTTTCCCTATGGTGCTGGCAAGATGCAGTCAAAGCGGCATTTATGGAAAGGGTCGATATCGTGGCTGAGTATGATGATTATGTACATAGCCCATCAATAAGTATAAAAATTCCATCAGTAGTTGTCTTAAAGGATTATGTTAGGCCTCAAAAAAAGGTAGCATTTACTAGGTTTAATCTTTTTTTAAGGGATGAGTTCTCCTGCCAATATTGTGGATCAAGAGGGGATCTGACGTTTGATCATGTTGTCCCTAGATCTCTCGGTGGGACGACTAATTGGGCAAATGTAGTTGCAGCGTGTAGTTCTTGTAATTTGAAAAAGGGATCGAAAACGCTTAAAAATTCTGGATTGCATTTAAGGCGCAAGCCGGTGCGCCCAGAGCCTCACCAAATGATGAATGTAGGAAGAAAGTTCCCACCAAATTATTTGCATGAAAGTTGGATGGATTTTTTATATTGGGACGCAGAGCTAGACGCTTATTAATTTTCAATTGCAATTTATTGTTAAGAAACAAAAAATCTAATGTAAAAATGTTGAGGTAATATAATACCATTAATGTAAAGTATTGTTTTTAATATATTATAATTAACTAATTGCACTTGACCTTCCCGTTGAGGGCGATATAAGCACTAACGATTTAACTAGTCGTTTAAATATATCAAGGTGGTATTAAATGAAAACATATACTGCAACTCCAGTAGACATTGAAAAGAATTGGGTTCTAATCGATGCAGATGGCCTAGTACTTGGCAGACTAGCGTCAATTATAGCTGTGCGTTTGCGCGGTAAGCACAAATCATCATTTACGCCCCATATGGATTGCGGGGATAACGTTATAGTCGTAAATGCCGAAAAAATTCAGATGACTGGTAAAAAAAGAGAAGAGAACTTTTATTGGCATACCGGTTACCCGGGTGGGATAAAATCGAGAACCAAGCAGGAAATTTTGGATGGAGCTCATCCGGAGCGTGTTATAACTAAGGCCGTAAAGCGTATGTTGCCGGGTAATAAATTGAGCCGTCAAATAATGACCAACCTTAGGGTTTATGCTGGGGCAGAACATCCGCATGAGGCCCAGGACCCAACCGTTCTCGACATAAAATCAATGAATTCGAAAAATACACGGGTGACAAAATAATGAGCGAAGATATTAAATCATTGAGCGATCTGGATACGGTCTCGTCTGAGGATACTGCAGCGGTCGAAGTTACAGCGCCGCGAGTTGCAATTCGTGATGATCTAGGAAGGTCTTACGCTACTGGGAAGAGAAAAGATGCAGTTGCAAGGGTTTGGATTAGGCCTGGGTCCGGAAAGATTGTCGTTAATGAGAAGGAAATGAATGGCTATTTTGCTAGACCAGTTTTGCAAATGATCTTGAGGCAGCCATTTCAGGTGGCCGGCGTTGAGGATCAGTTTGACGTAAAAGCGACAGTTAAAGGCGGCGGCTTGTCGGGTCAGGCTGGCGCAGTGAAGCATGGTATCTCAAAAGCTTTACAGTTGTATGATCCATCTTTAAGGGGAGCACTTAAGTCTGCAGGCTTTCTGACGCGCGACAGCCGTGTTGTGGAGCGGAAAAAGTTTGGTAAGCGTAAGGCGCGTCGTTCATTTCAGTTTTCAAAGAGATAAATTTTCTACTAAAATCTTATTAAAGAAGACTGCTTTAGAGTGGTCTTTTTTTAATTATTGTTTAACATTTAATTTTTAAGAACCAATGAAATTTAAATCGTATGGAGTTGTCTGGTAAATTTCGTTTATCCAGTTGCCGTACAGTAAGTGAGCGTGGCTTCGCCATCTATTTTTGGGATTTTTTTGGGGATCATCATCCGGATAATAATTCTTTGGAAAAAAGATTTTTTTACCTTCGTCTAAATCCCTATCGTATTCTTGTTTCAAGGTATCGCTATCGTATTCAAAATGATTAAATATATAGAGAGCGTTATGTTTTTTATCTTCAATTAAGCATGGCCCAACTTCTGTGCTCGCCAGTAAAGTTTTTAAATCTTCGATTTTATCGACTTCTCTTTGACGAAGTTCCGTCCAACGGCTGACTGGGATAATAAAGTCGTCAGAAAAACCTCTGAGATATGGTGAAGACGGTTCTATATTATCATGTCTGAAGCAGCCAAATGCTTTTTCTTTGAGATCATATTTTTTAATCCCATAGAAATGATACAACATTGCCATTCCACCCCAGCAGACACCAAATACAGAATGAACATTCGATTGACTCCATTCAAATATTTCAATCAATTCGTTCCAGTAAGATACTGTTTCAAAATCTAAATGTTCGATCGGTGCCCCTGTTATAATTAGGCCATCAAATTTGTCCCCACTCGATTTTACATCTTCGAATGAGCGGTAAAATGTTTGCATATGATTAGCTGCTGTATTTTTAGTTTCATGGGCAGATATTTTAATAAGTGAAAGTTCTATTTGCAGAGGGGTAGCACCTATAACGCGTGCAAACTGATTTTCAGTTTGGATTTTTTTTGGCATTAGATTTAAAAGACCAATCTTGAGAGGTCTTATGTCTTGACGTTTTGCTTTAAAATCGTCCATCACCATGACGCCTTCATTTTTCAGGACATTAAAAGCTGGTAAATTGGATGGAATTTTTATTGGCATTGATATTTGCTTTTTGGTTTTTCTGCTTTTAATTCGAACAAGCTCATTTTTTACTTATTTGTTAATATTTTTTTTATTAATACGTTGAATTGATGAGCATTTTTCACATTTTCAATATCTTCTGCTTTAACCGTTATGCCCCAATGCGACATTTTTTCATAGCGAGGCTGACGATGTGATAAAGCTTTAGCGTAAGTCCATCTTATAAATTCATTTGGGTTTACTTCACTTTCACCGATCTTTTTGAGAGTAATAAATTCTTTCCACTTTGTTGCTAAAAAGCTTTTATCGTAGCACATAGGTTTAGGATTTTTATCAAACCTTTCAATCAATGCTTCCGTATGAGCTTCAGACCCTTTAATCCAAACTAAAAGGGTATTTTTAGATAGGTGGCTCATTACAGGATCATTAGGATCGTCTGGGTCTACTACCTCACAGATTGATCCACCGCTGTCGCATATAAAATTGTTATACTGGTATATCTCTTTAGAACGACTCGCGAAATACCCAGTATCTAGTAACGCGGCCACCTCTGCCTTTCGATGCTGCTCTTGTCGCTTTTCATATTCAGCTATAGGAATTCCACCAAGATCAATATTCCCTGGCTTTCCCAGATAGTTTGATAATGGAGCAAGATTGTCAAAAGTAATATTGGAATCAATATAGATCGAGTCACTCTTAAGAAGTTCGCCTAAGTAGGGTGTTTTCATTGCTGCTAATTTGTAACTGTCTGATATAAACTCTCCCATATACCGTGTGCCAATACGATAATCTATCGAATAATGAAACCAATCGCCATCTTCTCTTAAGAGGTTTGAAATATAAGTCTTTCCAAGTCCAGACATGCCAAATAAAAGTACGCGCTTACTCTTGGAGTTAGTCCATTCATCTGGTTTAGTATATAACATTCTTTTTGACCTCAATTATTTTTAGTTGCTAGCGGCACATCAGCCATTGGTCAATTCTTAAAAGACTAATACCATCTAAACATTCCTATTAATCCGGCTGCTGCATAAAAAATTTGTAAAAAAGCTACGCCCCAGTGTTTATGGAGATATGCCCATAATCCTATTGCCAACGCAGAAATTAATAGTAACAAAAACGCTATAAATTCATAACCAGTATTCGAAGCCACAAGTAAAGAGTAAATTATGGCGGTTAACACGCCAAACCACTCTAATATTTTACGTTTGTCCGGGTTTCTCAACATTTTAAAATTTTTGAACTGTCAAAATTATAATAACTTTCAAAACAGCTAAAATTAACAAAAAACGAGCCGGGGTGAACCCTGACGCCTATAAAGAATTTAGACTTAAATTACATTATTGATTTATCAAACAATTGGGTCGTCAGGCGGAGGCATATCGGGCTCTTGTGACTCCGCACCGGGGTCATCCATCAATGGTGCCTCAGTAGCAGCATCTGGCGGAACTCCCATATCTGGAGCACCTGCACCGGCGCCTTGATCTGTGGCCTGATCCATTGCTCCACCTAGCGCTGCATCTAATCCGGCCATTGGATCACTCTCCATTGCTGTCCCCATTGGTTCCGCACCTGCTGGCGCATCAAAGGCAGCATCTAGAGCGTCCATTCCACTTATACCCTCCGCTTCTGGTGGTGGTGCCATGCCTTCTGGTCCTGGTGGTGGTGTTACTCCTTCAGGCATTGCCGCCATCATATCGGCATCCATTCCTTCCATTGCCATGGGGGGCATTGCTGCCATCATATCCGCATCCATGCCGCCCATTGCTTCGGGAGGACAGTTTTCCATCATCGGACCATCCATACCACCCATTGCCTCTGCAGGCATCGCCGTCATCATATCGGCATCCATTCCCTGCATCGCCTCAGGAGGCATCATGGTCATCATTGGTGCATCCATACCGCCCATTGCATCAGCGGGCATTGCCGCCATCATATCAGAAGTCATACCTTCCATCATTTCAGGTGGCATCGCTGCCATGACATCTGCAAAATCGGCTTCTGCTTGACCGACGGCTTGAGCAAATGCTTCTGGTGAAACGCCCAATTCACTAGCTATATTTCCGGCAGCGCCTGCCGCTGCTGCAAATGCATCTGCTGGGCTCGCGCCGTCATTTATAGCTGCGTCGTAGGCGGCGGAGGCCGCTCCATCT
>CACOXV010000012.1 GCA_902631295.1 Paracoccaceae bacterium
GGGTTGTGGAGAGGTGCGCCTTTACGATCCCACTCATGGCAGCCCCTCAGTGGCATAATGAATGCTGATTTTCTAGTGGCGTAAGAAAGTCGTTTTGTATGAGCTTTGGCTACGTCTTTGCGCTCATCGTCTGATAGGACGATCGAAGACAAAAGCCGATTATGAGCATGTACTTCGTGATCTTTCCAGCGTACATCCAAATCTCGCCATCCAGGAAAATCTACTAGGTCGTAACAGCCAGGGGCCACTATCTGTGGCACGCCGGCCTTTGCTGCTGCCGTTAACCGGTTTGGCCCGGCGGAAACTACTGAGCCAAAAAGATGATTACCAACCTCTTGGGTGGCTAGGTCCATTACACATACGAAACGCCCCTTTGCAGCTAGGTCTTCAAATGCCTGTCCACCCATTCCCGTAGGATGAAAGACTGCTACTTCATAGCCACGCATTTCCAAGGCTGGTTTCAGTGTGACCATATATTGAAGGACGGTTTTTCCAAACGACGTCATCCCCACCATCGGTTTTTTAATGTCTGGTTTTACTACCGCTTTTGCTGCTCCCAAAATGGCCCCCGCAGCTTGGCTGAGCGATGCTTTGCAAATGCTGTTTAATCCATATAGGCCGCCTGCCCAAAGGATCATTTGTACATCGGCTGGGATACGCTCAGTTGGCAACAGCGGTGAGAATGCGATTGTCGAGATAATATATTTTGGGAAACCCAGCGGCAGCGCAAGACAGACATCCAGTGCCAGATCCGTTCCCATTGATCCGCCCAGAATAACAACACCATCAATTTGTCTTTCAGTATAGGCTTGTATCGCCAGTTGGCAGGCACCAAGAGCCATTGTTTGCATAGCTTTGTTTTCATCATCCAGAGCGATGGTTTTTGTTATGTTACTATCTGCAGCGGCGGCCACATCGTGTTTTGAAAAATCAGTGAATTCAATTGGGTCGTTGAGTATGCTTACATCCATGGTGACGGTAGCACCGCCCTGGTCTTTGATAATATGCTCTAAGTAACGAAGTTCGTCTTCTTTGGTGTCGTATGTACCAATGATAAGGATTTTCTTTTTCATCCTCTAGTCCCTTTCGTTAGTAAAATTCGCATCCCGTCTTTTCCTACGGTCACTGGTCCGTCCCATTCTGATGCAATGGCTTCTTGCCAGTCTACATCTGTAAATTTTGGGTCATCGGCAGGCACTAGGTGATTCAGAACAAGTTGCTTCACATTGGCAGCTGCAGCGATGCGGCCAACGTCTTCTGCCATGGTGTGGCTTGCGATTAAATTTGCTCTTAGCCCTGGTGCACCAGCCATACGCGCTACCAAAGCGTCGATCCCTTCGCTAAGCATTGCTTCATGTATCAAAAGATCGGCGTGCTTGGCAAACTCAGCCAATGGTTCAAAATAGCAAGTGTCAGCCGAAAAAATGACTGTTTGTGATCCTGTCTTGAACCGCAATGCAAAGCAGTCCTTTACTGGTGGATGATCTACACGCAGCGCACTTACCGTAATATCGGCGAAAGAGGTTACATTTCCTTCACCATACTCATGCACCTTTACAAGTTGATCTAGGGGTTTTCGTTTGTCGTCTACAGTTCGTATATTATGGTCAAAACTCATAGATTTGAGGAAATATTGCCAATAATTGAGCAATCCTGGTGGTCCATAAAGTGGCAAGCTTCTTGGAGGCCCGGATGTCCAAGCTGTATAGATCAGTGGCCCGAGATCAAGAAGGTGATCTGAATGTAAATGAGTAATGACAATTGCGTCCAGATCAGACAGGGCTATATCCGCTTCGACCAAAGCTCGCGTTGCACCAATTCCACAATCTATAAGGATCGTTTGGCCATCCATTTGTAATACCGATGATGAGGGAGAAGGACTGCCTTTGCGCAATGACGGGCCACCCTTAGTTCCCAATAATGTGACGGCGTTGATCACAGTGGGTTGGCCGCCATAGCCGCGTCAATTGCATCAATAATAGCTGCGGTTTCTTTTTCAGATATAACTAGAGGTGGCGATAATATGACATTAGGTCCCGAAACACGTACCATCACCCCGTTTTGATAGATCGATTTGTAGATTGCGTTGACTTTGTCCTTTTTAGGAGCCGCTTTGGTCGTTCGGTCAGATGTAAGTTCCAATGCTGTCATTAAACCGTGCCCACCACGCACATCGCCAATGATTTCATATTTTTCGACTAATTTCTTAACTCCCTCAAAGATCTGTTTGCCACGTGATGCTGCGTTTTTATTCACTTCTAAACGTACTGTTTCTTTTACACATGCTATGGCTGCGGCAGCGCCTACTGGGTGTCCAGAGTAGGTGTAGCCAGATCCAATTGCAGCTTTTCCAGTAGTATCTTCCTCAAACACCTCAGCGATCTTTTGGTTTAACATAACAGCGCCAAACGGAAAATAGCCGTTAGTAATCGCCTTGGCTGTACACATCATATCAGACTGCACCCCCCAAAGACGTGATCCAGACCAAGCACCAGTACGGCCATAAGCGGTAATGACTTCATCGGCGATCAATAAAATTCCATATTTGTCACAGATGTTCCGTATTGCAGGCATGAAACTCTCGTGGGGTGGTATTACTCCGCCTGCACCCAGGATAGGTTCCATAATAAATGCAGCAATAGTACCTGCGCCTTGAAATGCAATCTCATCTTCGAATGCGGCTATGCAATGTCCTGCTAGCTTTTCAGGGTCAGTTTCATTGAAAGGATTTCGATAAGGATATGGTGCGGGGATGTGGTAACAACCCGGCATCAAAGGTTCGTATTGCATCCGAAAGTTTGAGTTGCCGTTTACTGAGGCACAACTCGTGTGAGTGCCATGATAGCCTTTCTTAAGGCTAATATATTTTACGCGGCTGCTTTCTCCTCGAAGTTTATGATATTGCCGGGCCAATCGTAACGCGATTTCGACGCTGTCTGACCCACCGGACGTAAAAAAGGAGCGTACCATGCCATCGGGTGCAAAGAAATCTCGCAACATTTCGCTCAACTCAATCGCTTTATCATTTGTGGTGCCGCGAAACGTTGAATAGAAGGGTAATTCACTGAGTTGTTCTGTGATTGCATTTTTCACTACTTCACAAGAATATCCAAGGTTGACATTCCATAATCCGCCTACGGCATCAATCATGGATGAGCCATCAGCATCGCGGATCGTACAGCCCTCACCTGCGGTAATAATGGCAGGAGGATTAGCTTGCATTTCTGCGGGATGTGCCATCGGGTGCCATAGATGCTTGGCGTTGTGTGCGGATAGATAATTAGAATCTTTCATCGGCTATACCTCCAGTTTTGTTGCCCAAGCCTTAGCAACATTTGTGGGGATTTGGCCTCCCAAGTCCCTGCAAAGCTCAGTGCTGGCTGTAATCAGTTTTGTGATCATGGTCTCATGAAAAGTTTCATTTATACGTGACACCGGGATAGCGATAGCAAGAGTGCCAATGGCGTCTCCTTTGACTCCAAAAAATGGAACTGCTACCGAACTGACTTCGTCTTCATATGATTGATCTGTAAAGGCAAAACCGCAGGCACGTATTGTCTCTAAATTGGCTTGTATATCTATAGCATTAGTTGGAGTGCTATCAGTAAAACTGACCAATTTTTTTGATAAGATTTTACCTACAAAGGTATCATCATGGAAAGCTAACAAGGCAAGTCCTGATGAGGTAGCATGAAATGGTAGAATTTCTGCCTCATCAAAGTTAACACGAACTTTATGATTGCCTCCGTCTTTGGCATAAATCGCCGACATACCATTTTTTTGTGGCAACGCGGCGTGGACTAGTTCGTGGATGTCATTGGCAATTCTGTCCACATAATACTTTACAGTTTTAACAATTGGCACTGTATTTTCTCGCACAGCAGCTAGTCGGATTACCGCTGGACCAAGACGGTACGCTTTTGTCAAATAGTTTTGTTCGAGGAACCCACTGTTCTTAAGTGCAGTCAGATGTCTGTGCAAGGTTCCTTTGTCGATACTAGTTCGTTTTTTGAACTCGGTTAGTCCAATTTCAGGACGATTGCTGGAGAAATGTTCTAACAGCGTGAGTGCCTTCTCGATTGTTGACATTTTTGTAGTACCTCTGCCCTTACACTTGACAGCCAAAAAATCATTCGTCAATATCAAATAGTACTCCACCGGTTCATTATTTGAACCAAAGTCTGTTGGGAGGCAGAATGCGACAGGAGGATTTAGACGTGCTCCGGGCAATGCCTGTTGCAACGCCTACTATGATAATAAATGGTAAACCTTTAATGGCAAAGACTGGCGCTACTTTGAACGTAGTTTCGCCAATCGATGGCACTTTACTGACGAAGATACCTGATGCGAGTGAGGCCGACGTAAACGTTGCAATAACATCTGCGCGACGCAGCTTTGATTCTGGTGCTTGGTCACGTACTCAACCCATACTGCGTAAAAAAATTATGCTAGCGTGGGCTGACCTGATCGACAAACATGCGATTGAGCTTGCAGTGCTTGGTGTTCGTGACAACGGCACCGAAATTTCGATGGCTTACAAGGCAGAACCTATGTCTGCAGCCAATACGATCCGTTATTATGCAGAGTCAATTGACAAAATTTATGGTGAAGTTGCCCCGACTGACCCATCCACACTGGCGATGATTTTAAAAGAACCTATTGGTGTTGTCGGTGCAATCGTGCCGTGGAACTTCCCACTTATGATCTCCGCGTGGAAGATCGCGCCAGCATTGGCCATGGGAAATTCTTTTGTTCTTAAACCCTCTGAGGTGGCGTCCTTGTCTGTCTTGCGAATGGTGGCTTTAGCACATGAAGCCGGCTTGCCCGACGGTGTACTGAATGTCGTAACTGGAGCCGGGCCAGTATCAGGGCGCGCACTCGCAATGTCGATGGATGTTGATGCTTTGGCATTTACTGGTTCGGGCCTTGTTGGTCGAACACTTTTGGAAGCCGCCGCCAACTCTAATCTGAAACGTGTATTCCTGGAGCTGGGCGGTAAATCTCCTCATATTGTTTTTGATGATGCACATGACCTAGATTCTGCTGCTCAAGCAGTGGTTATGGGAATTTTTCGTAACTCTGGTCAGGTTTGCATAGCTGGATCTAGGCTATTGGTGCAGCACACTATTCACGACGCTTTTGTGGAGAAAATTGTCAATCTGACTGAAAAAATGAAAGTGGGTGATCCATTAGATTTACAAACTCAAATTGGCGCAATCAGTTCAGAAGCCCATTTGCGGCGTATTCAAAATGCACTTCATGGTGTAGATTCAATCGCTTCCGGTGGTTTTCAGATTCTTTCTGAGACTGGAGGCTACTACATGGCCCCAACGATTGTTACCGACATGGGTGTGGATGATAGGCTTGTGCGTGAGGAGGTATTTGGACCAGTCTTAACAGTGAGTCGCTTTAAAGATGAGTTGGATGCGGTAACCCAAGCAAATGCGTCAGAGCTTGGTTTAGCTGCTGGTGTCTGGACATCAGACTTGGGGCGAGCGCATCGGATGGTAGCCAAAATCAATAGCGGTGTTGTTCATGTTAACACCTATGGCGGCGCTGATAATACCGTGCCGTTAGGAGGTTATAAGCAATCTGGTAATGGTTATGATAAATCTCTGCACGCGATTGAAAAGTTTATTAACAATAAAACTGCATGGATTAAGCTATGATTGAAACGTTTAAGAATAATTTAAATCTTGTGGTTTTCGAAGACTAACTCATTCTGGAGAAACTGGCACGTTCCATGAAGTTTAAATAAACCCATGCTGGCCTGAAATAATAAAATAAAATATGTACAGCAATCGGTGAAGCTTATCGCGGAACTTTTTATTAAAAGTGGGATGAATTTAATCGCCGTAGTGGTTAAGGTGATGATGAAGTACGTGCTTTTTATTTACCATTTATTAAAAGGAAGTGCATTAAATGAGTTCTGTTATTGTTATTGGTGCAGGTCAGGCGGCAGCCTCTTTTTGTGCAAAATTTAGGACTTTGGACCACAGAACACCATTGACCATATACGGGGACGAGCCCGAAATCCCGTATCAGAGGCCGCCCCTGTCTAAGAAATATGCAACAGGTGATATGGCTAGGTCGCAGCTCTACTTACGCCCTGAAGCCTGGTACGTTGATCAGAATATTGAACTCAATACTAGCGTGAAGGTGACATGTATCGATCGAGCTAAACGTGAAGTACATCTGTCCGATGGCACAACTGCACAATGGTCCAAGCTTATGATTGCCACTGGGTCTAAAGTGCGTGAATTGCCAAACTCTGTAACCAATAATTTGTCTGGTTTACACTATATCCGCACCTTAGAGGATGCTAACAAATTTGGCGATGTATTAAGAAAGGGACGTCGTATTGTAATTATTGGTGGAGGTTATATCGGGCTTGAAGCTGCAGCAGTATGCGCACAGAAGGGTATGAAAGTGACCTTGGTTGAGGCAGGCTTACGCATACTGCAGCGTGTGGCTTGTAGGGAAACCTCTGAATGGTTCAAACGACTACATTCAGAGGAAGGGGTCGATATAAAAGAAGGTGTTGGCCTATCTCATTTTGAGGGGCAAGGCGGAAAGCTGACCCGAGCGGTTCTTAATGACAAATCCGTAATAGATGCAGAGGTTGCTGTGGTTGGAATTGGTATTTTGCCTAGCACTGAGTTGGCTGAAGAGTGTGGGCTAGCAGTTGAAAATGGAATTATTGTGAATGGGGTCTGTCAGACGAACGATCTAGATATTTATGCGGCGGGCGATTGTGCAGTAAGTGATTACAAAGGCATTTTAACAAGGTTAGAATCGGTGCCAAACGCAATTGATCAAGCTACAATTGCAGGTACACATGCAGCCACAGGAGCAGCGCCCAATTACGTCGCAAAACCTTGGTTTTGGTCAGACCAATTTGATGTAAAGCTGCAAATTGCGGGTCTTAATCGTGGTTATACTTCTGTAGTTACAAGGGCTGGGAAAACGTCCAGATCAATAGCTCATTTTTATTATAACGGTGAAAAGCTCTTGGCCATCGATGCTATGAACGCACCTAGTGTTTACATGATCGGAAAAAGATTGCTCGAGGCGGGGAAAACAATACTACCAGAACATGCTGCAGATGTTGACTTTAATCTAAAGTCGTTGATGTAAAATGATATGTTTGCAAGTTCAATATAGATTTCTTAAATTGAGAACAATCAACGCTTTAAGGGTATGTGATGCCGCACTTCCAAATTGAGTATTCTGCTAACATTGAAGATGTAGTGGATATAAGTGCTTTGTGTGATAATATTCGAACATCAGCGGCCAAGGTCCAAGCATTCCCGATAGCAGGTATTCGGGTGCGCGCAGTTCGAGTGGAGCATTTCGCAATAGCCGATGGCAATCCAAAACATGGGTTTATTGACCTCAGCATTCGTTTGCGCGAGGGGCGACCTGATAATGTGAAGCTTGATGCTCTAAATGTGATTTTTTCTGCCCTTAAAAACTTTACGGCTAATGCTATGGAAACCAGGTCCATTGCTCTATCAGCAGAGATGCGCGACATTGATAATGTTCTCTCTGCTAAATTTGGTAACATCCGCGATCATATTAAGGATAGCTCATGAGCGCGCTAGAAGAAAATATCGGAAAACTTGATGGTCACCTCAAAAAATTTCGTGAAGTAGGTATCCTGAATTGTATTGCGGGAGTTGATGTGACTGGATCGCAGGGTACTTTCCAGACTACTTCGCCAGTCGACAGGTCAATCATCTGCAATGTAGCCCACGGCTCAAAAGAAGACATTGATCGCGCTGCGAATGCTGCACAAGAGGCATTTTCTGTTTGGCGAGAAATGCCTGCGCTGGAACGTAAGGAGGTCTTGATCCGAATTGCAGATGGGATTGAAGCACGTGCCGAAGAAATAGCTTTATGTGAATGTTGGGATACTGGGCAGGCCTACAAATTCATGTCGAAGGCTGCTTTGCGCGGGGCTGAAAATTTTCGTTACTTCGCAGACCAAGTCGTTCAAGCCCGCGATGGTCAACACTTGAAATCACCAACTTTAATGAATGTTACAACGCGTGTGCCAATCGGCCCGGTGGGTATCATCACGCCGTGGAACACTCCTTTCATGCTATCCACTTGGAAAATTGCACCTGCTCTGGCAGCTGGTTGTACAGTGGTGCACAAACCCGCTGAAGCATCACCCATCACAGCGCGTTTATTAGTTGAAATTGCGCATGATGCCGGTTTGCCCGCTGGTGTCTTGAATACCGTAAATGGATTTGGCGAGGTTGCAGGAAAAGCCCTATGTCAAAATCCTAAAATTAAGGCGATTGCATTTGTTGGAGAAAGCCAAACGGGTAGTCTTATTATCAAGCAAGGAGCCGATACTCTTAAACGCAATCACCTGGAACTTGGTGGTAAAAATCCAGTTATTGTTTTTGATGATGCGGATTTAGATCGTGCATTGGATGCTGCAATTTTTATGATTTATTCAATCAATGGGGAGAGATGTACGTCTTCGTCTCGTCTGTTGGTACAAGATACGATTCGTGATAATTTCGAGGCCAAGTTAATTGATCGAGTCAACAACATCCAAGTTGGGCATCCGCTGGATCCCAAGACAGAAATTGGACCTCTTGTGAGTGAAGAACACTATAGAAAAGTAACAAGTTATTTTGATATTGCCAAGGCAGATGGTGCAACCATCGCTGCTGGTGGAGAGGTTATGGAAAGCGAAGGTTATTTTGTTCGTCCAACCTTGTTTACAGAAGCAAATACTAAAATGCGTATTGCTCAGGAAGAAATCTTTGGTCCTGTCCTCACATCAATTTCGTTTTCGAGCGAAGAAGAGGCGTTAGAAATAGCAAATGATACTGACTACGGCTTAACAGGTTATGTTTGGACCAATGATCTAACCCGTGCCCTGCGTTTTACGGAAAAACTGGAGGCCGGGATGATTTGGGTGAACTCGGAAAATGTACGCCATCTTCCAACTCCGTTCGGTGGTGTAAAAGCCAGTGGTATCGGCCGCGATGGCGGGGATTGGTCGTTTGAATTCTATATGGAGCAGAAACACATTGGATTTGCGACTGGTCGGCACAAAATTACGAAACTAGGAGCGCTCTAAATGTCTGTACCCGCCCCTAACCTTTATCCTGACTTTAACATTATCCGCCTGAGCCATGTGTGTCTGAACGTAAAAGACCTCGTTGAATCATGTAAGTTTTATACAGAACTTCTTGGTCTTCAGGTTACTGATAAAAGCGACACTCATATATACTTGCGGGCGATGGAAGAACGCGGGCATCATTGCGTGATTCTGCAAAAATCTGATCAACCAGGCACTGTTGAGGTGATGGGCTTTAAGACCTTTGATGAAGATGACCTTGATCGTGCTGAAGAATATTTTGATAGTAAAGGTCGTCCTACATCATGGGTGAACAGACCATTTCAAGGCAGAACACTTCTGACTTCTGATAACATGGGTATCCCAATTGAATTTTACCACAAAATGGAACGTTTGGCGCCAATCCATCAAAAATATGAGCTTTATCGTGGTGTCAAATCACTGCGAATAGATCACTTTAATTGCTTTAGCCATGACGTAGATGCTTCCGTTAAATTTTATTCTGACTTTGGCTTTAGAGTTACAGAATACACAGTAGACGAAGAAAGCGAAAAGCTATGGGCGGCATGGATGCATCGCAAAGGAGGTGTTCATGACATGGCTTTCACCAATGGTATGGGCCCGCGCATGCATCATGTGGCCTTCTGGGTGCCAACGCCTCTGAATATAATAGATTTACTCGATCTAATGGCGACAACTGGCTACGTTGAAAATATCGAGCGTGGACCTGGACGGCATGGGATTTCTAATGCGTTCTTCTTATATATACTGGACCCAGACGGTCATAGAATTGAAATTTATTGTTCTGATTATCAAACGGTTGATCCTGATTTAGAGCCAATAAAATGGGACTTTAAGGATCCACAGCGTCAAACCTTGTGGGGAGCAGCAGCCCCTGAAAGTTGGTTCAAGCATGGTACCACATTTGTTGGTGTAGACACCCACAATTCTAAAATCACAGCAAGCCCGATTATCGCACCATGATTTTTAAGCTAACAGAACGTGATCTTTTGAGCAAAGTGATTTGGCACTTGTTATGTAAAGTCATGGAAATACGCTATTCTTTCTCAACCTGCAGTGAGGAAAAATAGAAAGTGGATTGGGATGAATTCTCTGAGTGGAGCAAATGGATCGCAGAATGGGGTTCGCAGTATCATAAGACGCTGCGCGACAGGCCGGTTCGGGCAAAAACTAAGCCTGGTGAGATTTATGCTCAATTACCAGACAGTCCACCCCAGATGCCGGAGGACATGGGAAAAATACTGGGTGATTTTGAGAATATTGTGATGCCCGGAATAACCCATTGGCAGCATCCCTGTTTTTTTGCCTATTTCCCCGCAAATGCCGCCCCACCATCCATGCTGGCAGAGCAGCTAGTTAATATGGTTGCGGCACAGTGCATGCTTTGGCAGACTTCGCCCGCTGCGACGGAAGTTGAGGGCAAGATGGTGGATTGGATGCGTCAGGCTCTTGGCCTAGCTGATGAATTTACTGGTGTTATACAAGATAGTGCATCCTCCGCGACCCTTTCGGCTGTACTTACCATGCGAGAAAAGGCAACTGGCTATACTGGCAACCGCGATGGTTTGGCAGGTAAGGGGTCTCTCCGGATTTACTGCTCTGACCAGGTGCATTCGTCTATTGATCGTGCCTGTTGGGTTGCGGGTATTGGGCAGAATAATTTGAAAAAAATTCCAGGAATTGGGCCAAGATTTGGAATGGATACAAAAGAATTAGAATTAGTAATCCGCGCCGACATCGCAGAAGGCCACACACCAGCTGGCATAATAGCTATAACAGGTGGTACTGGTGTAGGTGCATCCGATGATTTAAAAGCGATCGCAGAGATCGCCAAAATTCATGATCTTTACACACATCTTGATGCTGCATGGGCGGGATCTGCTATGATATGTCCTGAATACCGCGACTCATTATGGAATGGAGTTAATGCCTACGACAGCATAGTTTTCAATCCACACAAGTGGCTTGGCGCCCAATTTGACTGTTCAATCCAATTTTTGAAGGATGCCACACCACAGTTGAACACTCTGAAGATTGAACCTGAGTACTTGAAAACGACCGGTGACGCCGTTACCAATTATTCAGAATGGACTATTCCACTAGGGCGCAGGTTTCGCGCCTTGAAACTTTGGTTCTTGATCCGGTCTTACGGTTTAGTGGGTCTTCAAATGCGCATCCGAAATCACGTTTTGTGGGCTGAAGAATTATGTTCGAAGATCCGGTTGCTAGAAGGGTTCCAGATCACGACTGATCCAATCTTAAGTTTATTTTCTTTTCGATGTCCTGGGGATGATATGGCTCAACAGCGCTTGGTAGACGCAATTAATGATGATGGTCGTATCTATCTTACTCAAGGCGCTTTTGCAGACCAAAAAATAATCCGTGTACAGGTAGGCCAATTTGATACAACACGTGAAGATGTTATGTCCGTAGCTACGGTTGTTTCAGAGGTTTGGGAGGCTATAAAATGAGATTTGCTAGCTTCACACATGGTGGTGATAAATATTATGGAGCTATTACGGATGAAGGGGTGGTCGCACTTAATGATGACTTTCCACAATGGCCTACACTGCTTGATGCCGTTAAGGCAGATGGCTTAAAAGATCTAGCTAAAGCAATTATTGGTAAAGTTGTTACCCATACGGAATTTCAATATCAAATGGTTCTCCCAAATGCGCGTCGAATTTTGTGCGTAGGAATAAATTTCCCGGACCGCAATGCAGAATATAAAGATGGGTCTGAGCAGCCGAAATATATGTCTCTTTTCCCACGGTTTGCATCTGGTTTTACAGGTCATAAGTGTCCCTTGATCCGTCCACCTGAAAGCAAAAAATTGGACTATGAAGGTGAAGTAGCAATTGTGATTGGTAAAGGCGGACGTCGCATTTCGCAAGCAGATGCCTATGAACATATATCGGCTTTAACACTATGCAACGAAGGCACAATTCGTGACTGGGTCCGTCATGCGAAGTTTAATGTCACGCAAGGTAAAAACTGGGATAAATCTGGAGCAATGGGTCCTTGGATAGTGCCGTTTACCCATGACTCACAAATTGATAATGCTCGGATAATCACGCGTGTTAACGGTGAGGTTCGTCAGGATGATATGCTTAGTAATATGGTTTTTCCGGTTCGGCGTGAGATTGAGTATATCTCTACTTTCATGACATTAGAACCCGGTGACATCATCGTTACTGGGACACCAACGGGGTCTGGCGCGCGACTTGATCCGCCAAAATATCTCAAGCCTGGGGATGTGATAGAGGTCGAGGTGAGTGGTATCGGAGTCTTGTGCAATACTGTAGAGGATGAAAAGATATGACCCCAGATGACCATATAAATGCTGCTGCTGATCTGTTGAACGCTGAGGAAAAACGCGAGCAAATCAACCTGTTAACGAAACGCTATCCTGAGATGAGCATGGACGATGCTTACGCCGTTCAAAGTGCAATTTATCGCGCCAAGCTTGAGCAAGGTCGCAGTGTGGTTGGTTGGAAGATCGGGTTAACATCTAAGGCTATGCAATACGCTTTAGATATCAATATTCCCGATAGTGGGATTTTATTCGATGATATGGTTTTTGCTAACGGGGCTATTGTACCAAAGGAACGGTTCATAAAACCAAGGATAGAGGCAGAAATTGCGTTCGTTATGAAATCTGCGGTGGGCGGTGAAGGTGTGACCCGTGAGGATGTAATCGAAGCGACAGACTATGTAGCACCATCCCTTGAAATTCTTGATACCCGAATCTTGCGCGTTGATCCTGAGACTAATGCCAAGCGTAAGATATTTGATACAATAAGTGACAACGCTGCTAATGCTGGCATTGTTCTTGGCTCAGAACGCCATGCAGCTGATGGGATTGATTTGCGTTGGGTAGGAGTGATCGCGTCAAGTAATGGGGAGGTTGAAGAAACTGGATTAGGTGCTGGAGTACTAAATGATCCTATTGAAAGTGTTGTCTGGTTAGCCCGGCGAATGACAAAATATAAACAAACTATCCAACCTGGTCAAACTGTCCTATCTGGCAGTTTTATTCGTCCAATTGAATGCCCATCTGGAACAGCTATCCACGCTGATTTTGGCTCGTTTGGGTCTGTGGACATTTCGTTTGCGTGAAAAGATAAACTGAAAATATCTACCCAGATAAGTTCCGACAATGGCTTCCGTTATTCGGCGCATAACAGGAAAATAGAGAAAATTATAATAAATTTCTAGGAATTTAAAGATAGAGCCCACTCATTAAAAGATGCTTTTGGTGTCCTTTTTTGTGTTTCAAAGTCCACGTGTACTATTCCAAAACGTTTTTCATATCCAAAAGCCCATTCGAAATTATCAAGAAGTGACCAATAAAAAAATCCTTGCAAATTCACACCCTCGTCAATGGCTGCTCGCGCAGCAGCGAGGTGAGTGAAAATATAATCAATGCGACTATGGTCGTAGACTGTTTCATTCTGGACTTCATCTGCACAAGCCATACCATTCTCGGTAACTAGCAAGGGTAAGTTACCTGTATAATTTTTACTCACGCGTAATAGTAGGTTTTTTAAGCCCTCTGGATAAATTTCCCAACCCATTTGGGTCTTGTCCATTGATCCCTCAATATCTTTTAGAGATGGCCAAGGCTCCCCGGGGTCATCAGCTACAATTCCACGTGTATAGTAATTTATGCCAAGCCAATCGATTGATTCAGAAATGAGACTCATATCGTCCTCAAAGTTATCTGGCATAAATTCATTAAGTTTCTCGAGAATATCTTGGGGGTATTCGCCTTTAAATATTGCGTCCAGAAACCAACGATTATGAATTCCGTCGAGGCGGTCTTTTGCATTCACATCACACGGCCTGTTACTCGCTGGATGAGCTTCAGTAAGGTTCAATACAACACCAATATTCGAAGTTCTTAGTGAACGCATCGCTTCGGCTGACAATCCGTGTGCAAGTAAGATATGATGCATAGCTCTGGCAGCTGCTCGTATATCTCGCAAACCTGGTGCGTGATGCCCAAGGAAGTAACTGAGCCATGCTACACACCAAGGTTCATTTATCGTTGCAATAGTGTCTACGCGATCCCCAACACATTTTATAACAGCATTGGTGTGATCCACAAACCGGTTCGCTGTTTCTCGGTTTGCCCAGCCGCCAATGTCAGACAACGCTGCTGGTAAATCCCAATGATAAAGTGTAAGGTTAGGCCTTAAATTTCTTGCACAAATGGCATCGACCAAACGGTCATAAAATTCTAAGCCTTCTTTATTTATAGATTGACCATCAGGCATTATTCTCGCCCACGATGTTGAAAATCTATAGGCGTCAAATCCACATGCTTTTACCAGATCCAAATCCTCTTCAAAACGATGAAAATGATCGCATGCTGTGGATCCATTTTCGGCTTTAGACACATTCTTAGGTGTCGCAGAAAAGGTGTCCCAATGAGAGGGGCCGCAATTGCCATTCGATGAACCTTCTATTTGATAGGCAGCTGTTGCCGTTCCAAATATAAATCCTTTTGGGAAATCGCTTCTTGAAAATTTAGTTGGCATTGTAATTTTTGTTTCTTTGCTGTTTCAAAATAGCAAGTAAATTATTTTTATATGTTTTATTCCTCATAAGGCAGAGATGAATGATGCAGAACTATTTTTAAGTTTCCGTGAGGATCCTGTTTATATCCCCAGCTTTTGTCAACTTTGGTAATATTTCCATTTTTGTCAGTAAAAGTCACCCATCCCATCCACATAGCCACAGTTTCTTCAATAAATATATTAGCCGTATCAAACTGAACGTCTCTCCAATATTTAAGTCCAAAGCCAGTATCTTTTGGATAGTTTGGGTTTTGGCCAACAAAATATGATAGTGTGCCATCCCTATTCTCGCGAAAGGTTTTGGCGCCTCCGCTTAAAGTTGGCTTGAATAGTATGGGTCCAAAATCAAAGCCATATAAATGATCTACAACTTTACTCGCGATAGAATGAGCTTTTTGTATACCTTCTCTTTCGAAAACGTCAGAAATTTCAATTAGACCATTACCCCAGGCTTGTCGTGCTTCGGCAAGATCTTTCTCTGATATTGGCATATTTACCTCATTATTATCCAAAAATAGTTATGATACGATCACGGGGAATATCCGCCTGTAAACAAACTTGCAATATGTCCAATGTCTTCAAGCTCAAAAAATTATTTGGCTTTTTGTGATTTTTTCAGGCTTCTGCACAAGCTCATTTGAATCCAAAATTCCACTTTAATTTATCCGGTGAGTGATGATACATAACCCTCTCGTATGATATTTGGATCGTAGGCTTTCCTACTAAAGACTTCTTTTACAATGGGCTCGAAAGTTTCCAGCGGTTCCATAGGGTATTCTGGGTCGAAGCTTGACTGGTCCCAGCGTTCACAGAAATCTTCGCAGGTTTTAAAAAGGGGATGGTCGCGGAATCTATCACGTGCATTTCGATCCCAGTTATAATGATGAGCGTAATACAACATCTGAAATATACCATGATGTTCAACTGTCCAGGCTACATCCCACCTGACAAATGGTCTGATTACCTCTGCAGACATACGATCATGGTTTTGTGGTGCTAGACCGTCACCAATATCATGAAGCAAAGCACCAACAATCCAATCTATATCTGCACCATCTCGCATTGCACGAGTGCCTGACTGTAGGGCATGATCTAAACGAGTAATCTGATATCCTTCCAGAGTCGTATCTCCTGATTGGCGTAATTCTTTCAAAATGCGATCTGCGGTTAGGGCTAAGAATGGTTTTTCTAATTCGGCTAAGATTTCGTAATCCTCACGAGTACCATCTTTCATTGCTGTAAAACTTACTTTTTTATCCATTTTTCAACTCAGTATTCGTAATCCTCACAGTATTTGAAAATCTTCCTTGGGTATAATTCACCAGGATCTTGTACGGTTGGTCTGGTAAAGTCTTTTCCAATAACGACTTGAATGTCGTTTCATAAAAGGTGACCTGTTTAATAGCCTGTCATTTCTAAATAGCCCCGTCCAGTATGACTGCCAGAAACGTATACCGGACCTTCCCAGTAGGGAATAGAGAGGTTCATCCATGAGTTTGGGTTGAGTGCTTTTACAGTAACGTCTAGATTTTTATCTTCAAGTTTTAATCGCCATTCTGTCGGGATCTTTTTATCGTATACATTACTTTCTTTTATCGGTTCGGCGACGAATTCACTGTTACCGTAGGAAGTTAGTGACCCGTCTGGTTCAATCCAGGATGAGGAGCTAAAGTTTAACCCATCAGTTTGACGAAGTTGAAAACCCATTAATTTAGCTCCATTTTCTAACGAGAGTGAAAACCAGTCCCAACCTAATTGATTTTCAGAGAGAGGTTGAGACGACCATTCCCGGTCAAGCCATGCATTTCCTTCTACATTTATATCTCCCTCTGGTAGTGATAGATTGCCTTTTATTTTGAAAAAAGGTTGGGAGTAATAGTAACTTGCTTGCCCCTCCGAAGATTTGACTGAATAACCTTTATCCCCGTGAAATACTAACGGGCCTTCTGCCTCGAGCGACATATTATAAGCGAAATTCGGTCCCGCAGCATTCAAGCTTAACTCATCGAAGTTTTTACCACTTAATTTCCATTCATCTATCCAAGCCTCAAAGGGCTCAGCTGTTACGCCTGCTTGCCCGATACCACCTCGGGCAAACCGTTCTGTGGTGAAATGTTCATTGGGTGTGGTTATCGCCGCATGTGCGAACCATATTTGATTAGAAAGCCAGCCGTTTTTTTCGTTTGGTGACCGCGCTGTGCGAAAAAGAGTCCATTGAATTCCATAGGGTGTTTGATCTTCTCCTGATAAATTTGCAGTAAGGTACCACCATTCAACTCTATAAGTGTTATGCGGCCCATGATCCAAAGGAAAATTGAAAATTGTATTTGGTGCAGGATCCGCAAAACCTTCCGCCGTACTTCCCAAACCTGAAAAACTTTGGGCTAAAAGGTTATGGGGTAAAAAGACCAATAAAATTAAAACCTTAACGTTCACTGGCAAAAACCTTTAATAAATCGCTTGGAGGTGTCCTAATTAGTTTTAGACTTGGCCATGTTGCCGCTAGAAATGAAGCAAATAAAGCATAAAACCCAAGCTTAAGATATTCCAGTGGGAAGAAAAACATTGGTAATTGCCAGCCGAAAGCTTTTACGTTGATGACATTTAACAGCACCCATGCAAGTACCAAACCTGTTGGAATAGAAAAAACAACGACAAATAAAGCAAGTAAAACTGCGCGCAAAAGCTCTAATTTTCCAATTTGCGAACGTGTAAGCCCAAGTGCCCAAACTGGGGAAAGCTGCGGTATACGTCTATCGGCTAATGTGAGAAGGCTCATTAAAATAGCGAAGCTCGCTACGCCAAGTGTTAGAATGTTTAAGGCAGATGTGACAAGAAATGTTCTTTCAAAAATCTCCAATGAAAACGCCTTTAGTGATTTTTGATCTATGATTGAATTATTATCGATACCGATTTGGTTAATAATTTCAGACTGCAGTTTAACCGGATTATTCGTGCGAATACCAAATCGAGCTGGGTATGATTGTGGATATAAATTACGGAATAATTCTTCATTTATTATAACTTGGCCTTTAGGGTTTCCATAGTCTCCGACAATGGCTGCAATTGGAAGTGTAAGCTTCGAAGCTATGTTCACCTGATCGCCCACCCAAAGATTTGTGCGGCGTGCAAATTGCTCATTAACAATGGTAGCGCTTCCATCCTGCAAGGTATCCCACGGGTTTTCAATTGCGTCGAGAAAACGCCAATTCTCTCTATAGGTATTTCCAACTTTTATACCGAATAGTTCCACCGGTTGTTTAGAAATTACTGCTTCCTTAGACATCAGTGGTAAAACTTCAATACCACGTTCAGAGAGAAAGGTATTTAATTCAATACTCTGATCTCTATTACTTACTTGCAGAAAAAGTTCTGGTGCGAGACGCTGATCTAAAAAACTGATAAACGTTAATCTGAAACTCGATACCATAGTTGAAACCCCGATGTTTGCTGATACAGCAAGTAACAAGGCCATCAAAGCTAGGCTTAAACCTGGCAATTGCTGTCGCGTATCAGCCCAGAACCAACCCCACAAAGGTGTCCGTGCAGATTTTTGAAGTTTCCCTAGAGACCAGGCTAATAATGCCGGTAGTGATGCTGCTGCGGCAATGAGCAAAGCGCCAAGCAAAGCGAAACCAGCAATCAGTCCTTCAAATAAGATAGTACAAATACCGCCTAATGTGAGTAATAAGATTGCGCTTTTCATTTGCAAAGTAAAATGTGATGTAGAAACAAGCATCCACGCCCTAGGTTTCGCACTGGCTAAGATGGGCAGCTTAGTTATCTGCCAGATTTGCGATGACATTGCCAAAGCGGTGCCTAGCAACGCTATTATCAAACCTGAAAGCCACCAGTCTGGCCTTAACTGGAGATTTCCAGAAATGTTTGCGCCGTATAGGCCTTTTAGGGTTGCTGCAACATCTGGCAATAAAAATCCTGCGATTAAGTAGCCTAAAACAATCCCAATAATTGCTCCAATAATGGCTAAAATTATCATCTCAATCGTGACTATGATTATTAGTGTTCTGATTGACACTCCCATAGATCTCATTGAGCGCATTATTGCCCTTCGCTGTTCAAAAGCGAGGCCAATTGTACTATGTACAATAAATAAACCTACAGCAAAGCTTAGTAAGCCAAATGCTGACAAATTTAAATGAAAGCTATCCGTGAGTTTTGAGATATCTGTCATTTGTTGAATATTTTTTAAAGTTAAATGAGGAGTAACAATTTCTAATTCTTTTTGGCCCAATGGCTGTTCAGGGTCGACGATCAAGTAAGTAATTTTATCTTTTTTCAGTAATCGTTGAACTAAACTTATATCGCCCACCGCCATACCTGGTGCCACATTTTGATCTACTATGACCTTAACATTTTTGATCAGATTTTTGACAGTACTCTCATTAGTTAAGAGTATTTCAAATATATTAGTTTCACCTATTGAATTAGTAATATTGGCATTAGCAAACAAAAAAGATGATGGTAATGTTAGGGGGTCCATGCCCACAAGGCGGATATTATGTAAATATCCGTCAACCACTGGAGATACTAACCAGCCTGATTTTCGAAGTGAAACATAATCGGCCGTTGAGATAGTTCTATCTTGCTTGGGCTGAATTATATCGTACTGACCTTCGCCTAAGGTTTCAGCGGCAGCTTTATAGCTAACTTTCGCTTCGAGGTTGATTGCTTGTACACCAGACCAAAGAGCAGTGGCGAGTGCAACTCCCGAAAGATATGCGAATATTTGTAACGGGTTCTTATGCCAATAAGATAGAAGAGCCAGAAGGCATGAAGCTATCAAGTCAGTTTTCCTCCAACCAATTGAACTTGCTTATCCATTCTGGCTGCAACATTTTGAGAATGGGTAACCACCATTAAAGCAGTGTCTGTCTCTGCCACCAATTTCAACATTTGCTCAAGGACAGCGAGCGAGCTTCGCTCATCTAAGTTTCCGGTCGGTTCATCAGCCAGTAGTAGTTTAGGTTCTGAAACTAATGCTCTAGCAATCGCAACTCTTTGCTGTTGTCCTCCAGATAATGTCTCAGGATATTTTCCCATTTGGTCTGATAGGCCGAGGGAAGATACTATTTTTTCTACCTTAGTTTTGTCTACTGGCCCTGACAATTTTGCTTGAAAGTTTATATTTGAGGCAACAGTTAATGACGGAATTAAGTTAAATTGTTGAAATATTATCGCTATATCTCTGCGTCTGACGGTGGCTCGTCCAGTATCATCCATTTTTGATATATCATTCCCAGCTATTTTTACGCTTCCGGTATCTGGCAGTTCTAAGGCTCCGGCAATATGTAGTAGTGTACTTTTCCCGCTACCGGA
Organism: Paracoccaceae bacterium; assembly: GCA_902631295.1. Taxonomy (GTDB): domain Bacteria; phylum Pseudomonadota; class Alphaproteobacteria; order Rhodobacterales; family Rhodobacteraceae; genus Salinivivens. Next base: position 20,044 of record CACOXV010000012.1, read on the forward strand.
TTCACCCCTAAGAGCGAGTGTTTCCCCTGCCAATAACGTTAAGCTAATACCATTGAGTACCGGTATCGTGCCTTCATTAGTTTGATACGATTTTTTTATTGACGTTAAATTAAGAACCATTGATCCCTCTCATGGGAGAAAAATAGAGCAGTAAGGTAACTTTGAAAGTATACATGAGCGCTTGCTCTCTGATACTGCGTCTAAAGATAATATATCTGGCTAGTCTTAAGTTATTAACCTGTACATATTTTTATTTACTTAAGTATAGACTTACTAATGCGCTCTGCCCAGGCACGGTAGAATACTTCATTCGGATGATAACCATCAATTGCCATTGTTTGGCTCGATACTGGCAAGTTAATATCAATAAAGAAACATTCGTTGTTTTCTGCACAAAACTCCCTCAAAGCTTTCCCAAAAACAAACGCTTTGAGACCTAATATATGTAATAATGGATTTGGTACTTGGTTCAATTTATGGACAGGTGGGATCCCAGAAAATATTATTTTTGAAACATCGTATTTATCGATTATGATTTTGCGTAAGTTTAAAATATCTCGCATCCATGTTTTGACACTTTTCCCATCAGTAATATCATTCATACCAATGCACACTACTGCTATGTCGAAATTTGTTTCTTCTTCCTTCGAAATTAAGGTCGTAAGTTCGGAAGTCATTAATTTGCTCTTTGCAAAAACTTTCCAATCACAAGAATATTTCTGACTTAAAATATTCAGAAGTCCACCAGACAAAGCTTTGTTTAAATGAGAAACGCCAACGCCACAGGCGGAGGAATCTCCGAGAAAAATCAGTCCTAGTTTACGTCCTTTGCCAAGAGTTCCCTGTCGTTCTCCAGTTGCTTCTGGAAGTTCAATAATATTTTTTCTTAACCTCCAGCCCTGAACTAACAGAATAGGCAGCAGGAGAGTTTGTAGTATCTGTGAGTAATTAGAAAGCCAGTTTATTTTCATTTAAAAATTAAGAGTAATGATGATAAAAATTATAAATAACAGGCGCTTTATTAGCTGACCTAAATGTTTACGCCCATTTCCTTGTCAACGATATAAAATCGTATCGAAAAGGTTCAAGAGAGAAATAAAAGCTTGGTACTCTCTGGTACTTGAGGAACATAATTAAATTAACTAAAGTTATTCAGTATTGCTCTTCAATTTTGATTTTTTTTGGAAATTTTACGTGAAATTATATTTGGACTCTTTTGATGTTGAATCATGGCAGGAGTGGATGCCCTCAGGTCTTTTCTACGGTATCACTACAAATCCTATTTTGGCAAAACGAGCTGGTTTATTTTATCCGAAGATAAATTGGCCCTCAAAAATGGCCATAGCTGATAAACTCAATGTAAAAGAGTTTCATGTTCAGGTTCCAAGCTGTGATGAAACGGCTATTAGCTTTGCCAAGCAACGAAAAGATGATGCTGAAAACTTTAATTTAAAATTTGTAATTAAAGTGCCTTTAACAAAAGAAGGTTTGAGATTGGTGCCGGAAATGAAAAGGATGGGGCTCTCTATTCTAATGACAGCATGCTATCACTCTAAACAATACATTATAGCAGACGCCGCAGAGGCCGAATACATAGCTCCGTATTATGGTAGAATGGAAGAGTTTGGATTAGACGCTTTTCAGCATCTGTGTGAAATGAAAGATTTTGCGACTTACTCGACAAACGGATGTAAAATACTTGTGGCATCTATTCGTTCTGTAGAGCAAATGATAACTCTTGCAGAACGAGGGCACGCATACTTTACAATTGCACCTCCTATTGCAGAAGAACTTATAAAAAATGAATTAACGATCAAAGCAGTTGGAGAGTTTGATGAGGCAGCATCCAAAGTTGAAATTTAAAATAAATGTTCCCTTAGTTTTTGGATCATAGGTCACCTATATGACTAGATCAGCTTTATCATACCAAAAATGGCCAATAATAGTTACTGTAATCGGGCTAGCTCTGTCAGGTTGGCTGGGTTGGGTGACTACAGGTACTTTGTCTGGATTGATAGGGTTTCTGGTTATTGGCGGTATACTGGCAACCCTGGAAATAGCTCTCTCATTTGATAATGCAATTGTTAATGCTAATAAGTTGGTAGAAATGACACCTATATGGCAAAGAAGATTTCTGACTTGGGGAATCCTAATCGCTGTATTTGGAATGCGTATCATTTTTCCACTCGCTATCGTTTCAATTTTTGCATGGATCAATCCATTTGCCGCAATGCATTTGGCCTTATCAGATCCTGATCAATATTCATACATCATTGAAGACGCGCATAGTCCAATATCGGCTTTTGGCGGCACCTTTTTAATGATGGTTGCCCTGAAATTTTTCGTCAATGAAGAGAAATCGATAGATTGGTTTGTTAGTCTTGAAAAAAGTTTGAGAAAGTTTGGTTATATAAAAGGTTTTGAAATTGTGATCGTCCTTTTTGTAATAATTGGAGTATGCCAATTCTTACCTGAAACAAAACATGCATCATTCCTTATGTCTGCTTTGTGTGGGCTCCTAATCTTTATGCTAGTTGACGGTTTGGGTTCATATCTTGACGGCATATCTAGGTCGACAACCTCTATGTCTGCTAGGGGTGGATTAGGCGCTTTCCTATATCTTGAAGTCCTTGATGCTAGTTTTTCTTTTGACGGTGTAATCGGTGCTTTTGCTCTAACTACTAATATTTTACTGATCGCTATAGGCTTGGGTATTGGAGCAATGTACGTTCGGTCTATGACAATAATGTTAGTGGAACGCGGTACACTTTCTGAATTCCGCTATCTTGAGCATGGAGCTTTTTATTCGATATTTGTCCTTTCTGTCATCATGTTTTTACAATCACTATTTCATGTTCCAGAACTAATAACAGGTGGCATTGGATTTTCTCTCATTGGTTTATCTTTCTATCGATCAATTCAATACAACAAAAATGAAGCTGTGACTAAAGCAGCTGCAGGAATTTGATAACGGGTCTAAAAATTTAAAAAGCACCTCGTCATTCAAGCCGTCGCGATGTTAAACCGTAGCTAATTGCGGTGGGTATTTTAAGTGAGCTAGAAGAAACTGTTGGTTAAAAAGCTTTAAAGTATGCGGATAAATTAGATAATGATGATGGTGAAATAGTCTTTACAAAAAACACAACAGATTTAGAAGCAGAGCTAATCTTAGAAAAAGTTATTCAAGATCTTCTAGATAATAAAGTTGCAGCACCAAAAATACTTCTTCAGCCATGGGAATAATTTCACTTTGTGATAATTTCAGGTCCCATAAAGTATGTTGGCAAAAATGTAGAGATTATTGGAACGTAAGTTATCAAGATCAAGAATATAAATAATACACCTAGGAATGGTAAAGCGGCTCTTACGACAGACATCATTGGCATTTTAGCTACACCCGATGTGACAAAAAGGTTTAAGCCAACGGGTGGAGTAATCATGCCAATCTCCATATTTACAACCATTATAATTCCGAGATGTATTGGGTCAATTCCTAGTTCGATCGCAATTGGGAATACTAATGGTGCTACAATTACGATTAATCCCGATGGTTCCATGAACTGACCACCAATAAGTAAAATCACATTTACGATTACTAAAAACATAATAGCGCCGAAACCTGCAGACAGCATTGCACTGGCAATCTGTTGTGGTATCTGTTCGTCAGTTAAAACATGCTTTAAGATAAGAGCGTTGGCGATTATAAACATCAATGTCACTGTTAGCTTTCCAGCTTCAAATAAAGTATCTCTAGTGTCTTTATGAAAGAAAGCAGTTATTAGTGCTGTTGGTTTCTGTATTAAGTTTTGCCGCGGTTTGCCGTCCCTCTCTGCAAGTGGTCCCATATCGCGGTAAACGAAAACTGCAATGACAAATGCATAAACAGATGCAACTGCAGCGGCCTCAGTAGGGGTGAAAATTCCTCCATATATACCGCCTAGAATGATAACTATGAGAAAAAGCCCCCAAACTGCTTCTCTTGCAGAAGCAAAAATCTCATTCCAACCTAACCAATCACCTTTAGGTAGGTTACGCATTTTTGCTATTATATATATTGTTACCATTAACATTATACCGGCCAACAAACCGGGTATCACCCCTGCAAGGAACATTCTGCCCACCGACACATCTGTAGCGGACGCATATACTACCATTACAATAGATGGTGGTATTAATATTCCTAGTGTGCCTGCATTTGCAATTACGCCTGCTGCAAACTCTTTCGAATACCCAACCTGCCTCATTCCAGCAATGACGATTGTACCGATGGCAACAACAGTAGCTGGTGACGATCCGGACAAAGCAGCAAATAGCATACAAGCAAAAACGCCTGCTATCGCAAGCCCCCCTGGAAAATGTCCTACAACCGCAATTGAGAAGCGAATAATTCTTTTGGCAACACCGCCAGTGGACATGAATGAGGATGCAAGAATAAAAAATGGAATGGCCAATAGTGTATAATGCCCAGCCATTGCTTGGAAAAAGGATTGGGCGATGGAAGCGAGTGAAGTATCACTTAATATTAAAAGAAAAAAAATGGAGGACAAACCGAGAGATATTGCTATGGGAACGCCAATCATTAGCATTGCAATAACCAAGATGAATAAGATAGCGACTTCCATTAATTTGCCTCTAAACTCTCGGTTCGCTTATTTTTTCAACTCTTTCCTCTGCCTCATGACTTACTATTAGTGAATCTTGTTTACCGTTAATTATTTTAAACATTACTTGTGTACATCTTAAGAGCAACAATGCACTTCCGATTGGTAGCATTGCGTATGGAATAAACCGCGGTATTTTTTCATAGGCGTCTCCAGAATTTATAAGTGGTTCTATCCATCGCAACCAGTCTGGCATATGAATGTCAATAACCTCATACCAAGAGCGGTACGAAGTCGTTTTCATCTCTTCAAATCCTGTTGGAAACCACCGTCCAGTAGTCTGCGGTAAGTTTGCAAAATTTGCCCAATAATCCCAAGAACCCTTAAATAATAACAGGGCGTACAAAATACATAAAATTGACGCCGTTAAGGCTAAAACACGCTTACTTGGAGCCGAACAAATGTTTACTAAAGCATCAACACCAAGGTGTAATTTTTTCTTCACTGCGTAACTAATTCCAAGTAATACTAACCAAGCAAATAGGAAGGTGACCATTTCCAGGCCCCAGATCAAACCTGAATTAAACCCGTAACGTAATACCACATTTATAAATGTGATTGTGACCATTAGTGCCAAAATGATCGCAATAATAGTTTCTTCAATTTCATCAATAAAGCGCGAAATTCTCGACTGTCCGTAATGATGTTGTGTATCTAGCATTTTAAAATATTTTATTGATAGCTAATTCTACGATTATTATAACCGGCCATCGCACGAATGGCCGGCATTTATCTACATTTGATTTAATGATTAGCGTTTATTGCTTGCGCAGCAGCAATATTCTCTTCTCCAACATCATCCTTAAATTGATCCCATACCGGCATCATGGCAGCGACCCATGCATCTCGTTGTGCGGAAGTTAACTGGCGAACTACACCACCTGAACTAATGATCTCTTGCTTTGCCGATTCATTAACAGCGGTAGACTCTGAGTTACGAGCTTCAGTAACTTCATCAACTATTTTCGATAGCTGATTACGCATTCCTGCGTCTAGACTGTCCCACCAATCTGTAGATGTGACCAACATATAGTCGATAATTCCATGGTTCGTTTCAGTCACTCCATCCTGAACTTCGAAGAATTTTTTGCCATAAATGTTTGACCATGTATTTTCTTGCCCGTCCACGACGCCAGTTTGCAGCGCACCATAAACTTCAGAAAAAGCCATTGGCTGCGGTGAACCTCCAAGTGCTGCCATCTGCGCTTTTAGCACCTCTGAGTTTTGTACGCGAAATTTTAATCCGTTTGCATCCGTTGGCATCTCAAGTGGTTTATTTGCTGACATTTGCTTCATTCCATTATGCCAAAACGCAAGTCCTAGTAGCCCACGGCGTGTCATACTTTCTTTCATTGCTTGACCAGTGTCGGAATTTTGAAATTCATCTACCGCATTAATATTTTTGAACATAAATGGAAGGTCAAAAATACGAAAAACTTTTGTGAACTGTTCGAACTTTGACAGTGACGGTGCAGCCATTTGAACGTCACCCTGTAGCATTGCCTCCAAAACTTGATTATCATTATATAAGGTTGAGTTTGGATAAACTTCCATACAAGCTTTGCCATTCATTTCGTCATTCACACGCTGTTGAAGTAGTGACGCGGCAATTCCCTTTGGATGCTTATCAGTATTAGTGACGTGGGATAATTTAATTACCATTTCACCGTCGTCGCATGCGGCCATCAGAGCATTACCTGATAGTGCTATTCCTAAAGCCGCAGTAGCGGCAAATATGATTTTCATTCGGTGTCCTCCGGTTAATTTATAAAAGAAAAAAGTGATAACACGATCACTGACTTTGTAAATATTGAATTTGCCAATTATTTATAAAAATGTGCGGCAAATTTGCGCAATAACCCCAAGTAAGTTTCTTGCTAGTGCCGAATTCCTTTTTAAGTATTTGTGGCTTGGGGGAGTATAAAAATTTTATCATTTTTGGGCGTTTTGTTTACTTTTATTTCACAGCTATATGCCTCAGATAATATTTTATCGTTCATTACTTGACTTGGAGTTCCAAAGCAAAGCAGTTTCCCATTGTGCAGCAATCCAACATTGTCCGCATACATAGCGGTGAGGTTAAGGTCATGCATGATTGTAAGTACACCACCGCCTCGATCGGCGTAATTTTGCATTATGTTCATTACCTCTAATTGGTACGAAATGTCCAAGCTTGAAACCGGCTCGTCTAGGAAGATCCATTTTGCAGAACCATCAATTAAAGGGCTCCACACTTGGGCTAATACTCTCGCCAGTTGAACTCTTTGTTGCTCACCGCCTGAAAGTTGTGAGTATTCACGTTTTGCTAGGGATAAAAGCCCCACACAATCTAAAGCATCGTTTATTAAGTGATCTGTTGAGGATTCTGTACTGTTTCTAAGGCCAATATGTATGACTTCTGCAACTGTAAATGGAAAAGCAACTGATGAATTTTGTGGTAGCACTGCACGAATTGCAGCTAACTCCCATGCCTTCATAAAATTTATATCACGTTCATTAATAAATATTTTACCCTGATAGGAGATCTCGCCACTTATTGCTCTCATCAAGGTTGATTTACCAGAACCATTTGGTCCTATAAGTGCGGTAATTTTACCTGCAGGAACGTCGAATTTGATATTTTTCAATATTTTCTTTTTGTTAATTTCCACACATACATCGTGGGTTTGCAGCATTCTACCAGTTCCCCTCTTTGCGGTTACTTAACAAAATCCAAAGGAATACTGGCGCACCAATTACAGCTGTTATTATGCCAATTGGTAGCTCTGCAGGTGCAACAATAATTCTGCTTATTACATCTGCTAAAACTAATATGATGGCTCCCAGTAAGCCTGAATTAACTATTAAAGTTCGGTGGTCTGGCCCTATCAGCTGTCTAACTAAGTGCGGAACTACTATACCAATGAAGCCAATACCGCCAGACACAGCCACAGCTATTCCAGTGGCTGCTGCCACAGCGAAAATTGCGTTGTTTTTTAAATTTTGTGTAGCGACTCCAATATGAGCGGCTGTTGCCTCACCTAATGCCAGTGCATTTAGCCCATGACCTAATCGCACTGCAAAGAAAATCGCGACACCTATAAGCGGACCTGCAACTGTCACTTTTGCCCAGGATGCACCCGCAAGCGAGCCAAGACCCCAAAATGTTAAGTCTCGGAGCTGCTGGTCATTTGCTTTATAAACTAAAATACCAGAGATTGCGCCGGCAAGAGCGCCTAAAGCGATACCTGCCAGTAACATGGTGGCAACCGAAGTTTGACCTCTCCTGGTCGCCACTGTATATAAAATGAGTGTAGTTGCCCAACCTCCTAAAAACGCAAAAAAAACAACCAGATAATTCCCAAGTATGCTGGTTATAAATCCTGGAATAATACCTCCCAGTACGATTGCAATTATTGCACCTAGTCCAGCTCCGGCACTTATACCTATCAGACCAGGATCAGCGAGGGGGTTTCGGAATAGCCCTTGCATTACAGCACCTGATATCGCCAAAGCTGCTCCAACGCATGTTCCCAATAGTAAACGAGGTAAGCGGATATCAAAGATGATTATATACTCCAGTGATGTAAGGAGTTCATTTAGCATTAATTTTTTTAGAATTGACCAGATTGATACGTTGGCAGGACCGATAGCAAGGCTAAAACAACCAACTAAAAGTAGAGCTAAAGTTAGAATGACGTGGGCGCGCCTGCCTACGCGATACTTATCAGCTAATATTGATTTATTTTTGCTCTCTTTTGTGGCCCACATAAATTAATCGCTGTAAAGTTCACTACGCAGCTCATTGATTGCCGATGCTGTTCTGGGCCCGAACCCCAATAGATAAAGTCCGTTCATACGTATTAAAGATTTAGTTTTTGCAGCAGGTGTTGTTGATATTGAGGGCATGGAAAATAATTCTTCATCATCTGTACCATGATTACCTCTTCGATCCATCATTAATATAACGTCGGGCGCAGCTACTGTAACTGCTTCATCTGATAAAGGCTTATATCCATTAAAGGAATTTACAGCATTGATTGCTCCGGCCATCTTAATAATGCCATCAGCAGCAGTATTCGACCCGGATGCTAAGATTTTTCCTCCCCTCGTGCTCAATATAAATAGAACTTTTTTTCGTTTTCCTGAATATTGATTAGATTTTCTTTCAGCATCCATGAGCTCGTCATTTATTCTAGCAGCGACTTTTTCTGCTTTAGCTTTGACACCTAGTGCATCCCCAACCTCAAGGATTTTTTGTATGATACCCTGTCTGGTAAAGCCATCTGATATTTTTACAAATGGCACCGAAGCCTGCGTAAGTAGATCTATGGTTTCTTGAGGTCCAGATCCATCTTCTGCAATAATAAGGTTAGGATCCACCGAGAGAATACCTTCTGGTGACAGTGCTCTCATATAACCAACATCAGGTAACAAAGTGGCAGCGTTTGGATAAGTTGACGTGCTATCGCGAGCGACTAAACGATCGGCTTCCTCAAGCTCGTAGATTATTTCAGTTACAGAGCCACCTATCGATACTACCTTGTCAAGCTTCTGCCTGTCAGTGTCTGCGAATACAGTTGATGATAATAGAAGAAAAATGCCTAATGTAATTTTAGCTATTACAAGTGACGTGTTTATAATCTTAAAGTGTAGGCTTTTGGAGATAAAATATTTCATAGGGCCCCGCAAATAATTTTTGTATGTTTACCAAAATTAAACAGCAATGACCCAGGAGTTTTTCTTGCCAGTGTATCTTTATGTCTCTGGCTAGGTTCTAGTTCCAAACTCGTCGAGGTATTTCTGAAAGCGTTAACACTTCCTGAGTTCCACATTTTCATTACTGGTAATATAAATGATTGAGTTGCCATTGGCATAATCCCGTTGTTTTTTGGCTATTACACTGAACATCCAGGATTAGCTTACTTAATAACTTTTTAATCTTGACAATCTTTTTGGTTTTATATGGAATTGGGTTGTTGATTGCAAGTTTTGCAAAACCAGAAAATTAATTAGTAGTATATAATCAAGCCAGCATTTTGCGAGCGTCACAAGACTGTAAGCAGAATGGAGGTTCTGATGGGACTATTGTATCGTAAATATACATTAATATTAATCAGCACATTTTTTATTTTTTATCTAACTGTAATGTCGTTTGCGCAGGATGGTAGTTCACAATTTATTGGTGAAGTTACTGTTGGCGAGAGCAAGCGGGATGTTCAAATTGATACGCCAGATCCGTTTACTGTTGTTGATCAAGGTGAAATTTATGATCGTCAAGCTGGAACCGTTGCAGAGCTGATAGATTCTGTACCAGGCGTTCATTTGATTAATGGATCAACTCCTCAGGGATCGGGTATAAATATAAGGGGCTTTGGTGCAAATGGCACATTCGGGACAGATCAAAAAGTGATGATATACATCGATGATGCAGCAACTGGAGCCGAAGAGTTATATCGAATTGGTAATCAGTTATTTACAGATCCAGAGTTGTACAAGTCCGTGTCAGTAATTCGTGGTACCGTTGGAAGTTTTGAATATGGTTCTGGTATAATTGGTGGTATCGTTAAACTAGAAACTAAAAATGCTTCAGATCTCACAAATAATGATGAAGATTTTAAACTGCGCCAGTCTTTGCAGTATTCATCTAACGGAAATGGTCTGGTTACCTCAACCACAATGGCGGTAAGGCCCTCTGATAATTTAGACTTTCTTGGAAACTTTACTTTGAGGCGGCAGTCGGATCAAAAATCTGGCGATGGAGCAGTTATTGGATCTAGTGAGTATAGTTTGCCTTCTTATATGCTTAAGGGAAAGTATAATTTTGGCCAAAACGTATCACAATCTCTGACGCTATCTATGACAAATACAACCAGCGATGAGAAGGACGTGCCGTATGATACTTTTCAAACGACAGGAGGTGCTTTTGGCAATGTAGATCGCGAAACAATTTCACGAACATTTTCAGTTTCTTACGATTTTGTACCAGCTGATAATGACCTAATAGATCTGAACGCTACACTTTCCTATGCTGATCAATCTATTGACCAAGAATATGTTCCCGGCAGTTCATTTTGTGCAAGTTTCCCACTACCACCAGGTTGTAGAGGTCCTGCTCCTGCTGACGGATATAGCACAGTTAACGCAGATCATCGTTATGAAACAACAAAACTAACAATTAAGAATACAAGTTTATTCGATCAATTTGGTATGTCACATCAGCTACGTACTGGCTTTGAAAGCCTTCAGAAAGAAAGAAAATCTGCAGATTCTGCGCCAGGTGGGACTGATGCTCGATTGGCATTGTTTTTGATAGATCAAGTAGACGTTTCATCAAACCTAACTGTTACCCCAGCTTTGAGACTCGAGACGCAAACAATTACTGATGAGCAAGGTTTGACCGGTCCGTATGACAATACTGCATTGATGGGGGGTATTTCGGCCAGGCAGATGCTTTCCGACGATGTCTCAGTATTTTATAGTCGAGCTTATACTGAAAGTCTTCCAATTATGGATGATCTATACAATGCTTTTTCTGGAAGACCTCAACCTGATCTGATGGAAAAGAGTGAGAAATCATTCACAACAGAGGTCGGTGCAGCTATGCAACAAAGCCTTTCAGCGAGCAAAGACGATAACCTAAAAGTAAAGTTAACTCTATACTCAAGCGACCTGAGCGATGTCACCTCCTACTCTAGGATAGATGCCGTGGAGCGGAGTGGTTTTGAAATTGAGGCTTCTTATGCCTCTAGTGCAGGTTCATATGTTGATTTTAACTTCGATAAATCTAGGGGTTCTGCTTTTGATGCTACCGGAATTGAAACAGATTGGTCTAATGAACCAGCGGATACATTTAGAATTACATTTGGACGAAAATTTAACTCTGATTTAGACCTAAGTTGGGAAATAAGTGGCGCAACAAAGTTTAAAAATGAAACTACCGAAATTGGTACATATGCCGCTCACAATCTAAGAGCAACTTATTTACCAAATTCGGGCGTTTTGGACGGAACTGAAATTCGATTTGGAATTGAAAATGTTGGTGATCGCCTTTACACTCCAAGGTTATCTACACGTCCAGCTGCTGGGCGAAATTTCAAGTTAACTTTATCCAGAAACTTTTAAGAACGTTGTGTTGGTATGATAGGCAATTTTAAAAATTTTCAAAAATATTTTTTGGTTGCCTCCATATTTTCTACATTATTTTCAGTTTGTAATGCGGAATTTTTGGAACAAAAATTTTCTTTGCAGTTAAACTCAGTACAGACGATTGAAAACTCTTGCAGACTTACATTTGTAGTTGATAATCAAACAGAAAAAGACATTTCTGAACTTGTTTTTGAGACTGTTTTGTTCTCGCAGCAAGGGGAAGTAATATTTTTCACACTTTTTGACTTTGGGGAAGTGCCTTATGGAATTCCCAGAGTTCGGCAATTTGATGTTCCTAGTTATAGTTGTGAAGACGTAAATCAGGTACTGATAAATGGCATAGACAAATGTGTGTTTAGCAACAGTGGCGTGGAAGAATGCAGACTGAAGCTTGAGACCTCTAGCCGGAGCGAAATAGGGTTTCTTGGATAATGTTGAGTGACGAAATTTTTTCCTCACTGGCTGATTTTTTTGAGCTTGGAGGACCCGTTGTTATTTTGTTAATAATGATATCGCTTATAACACTTACGATAATATTATTTAAAATATTTCAATTTACAGTGTCTGCAGTTGGCAACAATCAAGCTTTATCTGTAGAGCTGCGCAAGCTGGTAACTGATTCAGAAGATCAAGTTGTAAAAACACTTGCTGCGTCACGTAATATTTTTGTGCCAATTATCTTGGATGCAGCTAATTGCGATAAAACGGATGAAGCATTTAAAAGATTAAAAGCAGCGGCTGAAATTCGATTTGTGAAATTAGAGAGTGGATTTCGGTTTTTGGATACAGTAGTTCAATTAGCTCCATTACTAGGTTTATTTGGGACAGTCCTGGGGATGATCGAGGCATTCCAAGCTTTGCAGGCCGCTGGAACTCAGGTGGACCCATCTTTATTAGCTGGTGGTATTTGGGTAGCGCTGCTAACAACTGCAGTTGGGTTGATTATAGCTATACCAACGGCGATGTCTCTTGCCTGGCTAGAGAGTAGGGTTGAGAGGGAACGCGTTTTTTTTGACTGGGCTATTGCACTAGTTTTTGAATCAAAAATTTAAAATAGTTAGGGCTACTTGAAAAGTAGATGGAACATAGATCTTACAAGGTAAAAAAACGATTAGCTTTAACTTCGTTAATTGATATTATCTTTCTTCTTTTGTTATTTCTCATGTTAACATCAACTTTTTCAAAATTTTCTGAGATCGAATTGGGTGTAGCTACAACGGCAGCTAAAAACAAAGTTTCGGAAAAAATATTATTTTTGCGAGTTTCAGCTGTGAGGATTGATTTGAACAGTGGCGAAGTTGAAATGAACTCTTTAGCAAAATCTATAGAAAGCTTTACCCAAAATACAAAAGCTTCGTTGGTAATTAGTATGGATCAAGATGTAACATCACAAAGACTTGTCGATATTTTAGGAATAGTTGCCAATATCGAAGGCTTATCTGTAAATTTGATTGGGTCATCCTGATATGAAAAGAAAATTCTCGCGTCGTGAGCCCACAATTGCATTAATCAATATAGTATTTTTAATGCTTATTTTTTTCATGATTACAGGTACAATTGCAAAGCCTATCGAGAAAACCCTCAGATTAATTGAAACTGAAAATTTGATACGTATAGACCCCCCCAATGCATTGGTTCTTTTAAAAGATGGAACTATGAAGTTTAATGGATATAATCTTAAAGATTTGCAAATTTTTGTGACAGAAAATCATATTGGAAAAGATATTCGGATAGTACCTGATCGTAATCTGTCAGCAAATGAACTTGTAAAAATCACTAAAAAGCTCAAAACTTTTGGTGCAAAGCGTGTATTTATTGTGACTGAAAATTTATCTCAATGACCAAAGGTTACTTGCTATCTTTCACCTTTTTTGGACTTCTCTCATTTTCTATTCATATTGCTGGTTTAAGCTATTTTTTTAAGCATAACACCACTGACTTAGAGGGAGGGGATTTCGAAATTACAGCTGCTATTGGAAATAGTTTTGCAGATTTTGTGCAAGGATCTAAATTAACGCCAGTTGAGCCACACCGTGATATAATAGAAAAATTTAGTTTGGATAAAGTACTTAAGCCAAGCCTTGAAACTTTATCAAATGTAGAAAATAAGGATAAAGTCTCACCTTCAAATTCCAGCACGTTTGACTCAAAAGTAATTAGCGAAATTGCTGAAACCGAGGTGGTCAGGCTGGATATTAAAAAATCAATTTCCAGTCTTGGGGACTTACCATCTAAACCAGTTGATAAACGCTCGTCTGTTTTAGTAAATAAATTCGACATTCCCAGCGATGACGCAGTGATTTTTAAATCAACGGTTGAGGATAATACGCTAAAATCGCAAAACAGAAAAAGTCTGATAAAGAGTATAAAGCAGACATTAGAAGTGAAAAAGACTATTGTTCCAACAAGTAATACAATTAAAAAGCAGACCGCAATAAAAAGTATTGCCGGCGCAAAAGTAAGAAAAAGCACAGAGGTTTTTAATAAAACAGACCAGTCAGTTACTTTAGAAGAGTTACAACCCAAAAAATCAATTGCAGCGAATAGCGAGGAACCCGAGTTGAAAGCTTTGGTTGGGAATGCTTTAGAGACGGCAATTAAGGGCTCTTCTGTGGGCGAAGAACAAGCATCTGCAGTAGTTCCTAAAGATTTAACGGTAAATAAAAAACTTGGGTCTGGTAGTGATAGAAAATCTAACTATGCTGGTATAGTTTTGCAAATTTTGAAAAAGCAAAGGAAATTTAAAAGCCAAAGTAGCGGAAGTGTGCGGGTGAAGCTAAGTATTGACGGTGATGGTAAATTATCTGCAGTTAAAGTTTTACGAAGTTCTGGTTTTCCGCGTGATGACAAGAATGCTAGGCGATTTATAAAAAAAGCAGCACCTTTTCCAAAACCACCCAACTCAAATGGTATCACATTTGAAGTTGAGCTTAAATTGAAGTGATACCTGTACGCCTGATAAATCCGCATTATGCGCCGTCGAATACTCGTTCTAGCCGCCAGTTTGGAAAATCCCAGATTCTTCACAGTAAGCTTGCGTTTCAAGACCAGAAAATAACCCATCTTTTGTAAAAAGAACCGTTTTCCTTTCAGTAGCTTTTTGTCATGTAAGAAAGTCTGGTTAGACTTAGTGAATAATTAATACTGGCACTTTCAATTTTTTCACCACATTATATAAATTGGAGCCTACAAAATTTAACACAATAGTAATGAGGAATGATGATTGTCTGACGAAGTACATTATGACGAAAAGATTATATCTTTTCTGGAAGATTTATGGGGAGATGGATTTCTATCGCCCGGCGGTTCGGAAGAGGTTCGTAGGGTGTTAGACGGAGTAACGATCTCTGATAAATCTGTGATTGATATCGGATGTGGTTCGGGTGCATGTGCAATTTTATTGGCTCAGGAATGTGGTGCACATAGCGTTGTTGCAATTGATGTGGCAGCCCCTGTTTGTGAAGCTGCTAAGAAGCGTGTGGCAGCTAATGGATTGTCCGAGAAAGTCTCAATTAAGTTAGTAGAACCTGGTCCATTACCATTTGCTGACGAGATGTTCGATGTGGTTTTTTCAAAAGATTCCATAATCCATATTCCCGATAAAGAGGCATTGGCTCTTGAGGCATATCGTGTTTTAAAGCCAGGAGGACGTTTTGCAGCATCAGATTGGCTGATCAGCCATGATAATAATCCATCAGATGAAATGGTTGAATACATAAAAGCCGAGGGGCTCGATTTTGCAATGGCGTCACCAGCTAGATATGAAAACGCAATGAAGAATGCAGGCTTCGTTGACGTAGAGCTCGTAAACAGAAATTCTTGGTACTCAAAAGTCGCCCGTAAGGAGCTTGAGTGGTTGTCAGGAAGTAGAAAGTCTGAGCTTTACGAAAGACATGGAAGAGAGTTAATTGATCATCAAATTAATGTATGGTCAAAAATGGTTCCTGTTGTGAAAAGCGGTGAGCATTGCCCTCATCATATACGCGCCAAAAAACCAAGATAGGGTTAGTCGAATGAAAATCGATACATTTGGTGTGGAAATGTGGATGAATGAATGGGAAACCAAATGTGAGTTCAACTTGGCGGAAACATGCGTAGAAAGTCTAACAATTGATCAATTGTTTCAAATTTCGGGCAAGAACAAAAAAGATTTATCCGAAATACTAAGCCTCAAAATGACCTACGGTGAGATTAAAGGTTCTGATAGGCTGAGAAAAGCAATTGCAGCATTATATGATAACCGAACTTATGAAAATGTGCTTGTTACTCATGGGACGATCGGAGCTAACATGTTGGTACATAAGACCCTAGTGCACAGTGGCGATCGTGTTGTTTCAGTTGTGCCAACCTACCAGCAACATTTTTCAATCCCAAAAAGTATAGGTGCCGATGTGCATTTTTTGAGGTTGCGGGAAGAAAATAATTGGTTGCCTGATTTAGACGAGCTCAAAAAGCTTATGATGCCTGGCACAAAACTACTTGCATTGACAAATCCCAATAATCCAACCGGATCACTTATCGATAAAGAGATGCTTGGTCAAATTTCAGAAATTGCAGCAGAGGCAGGATCATGGATCCTTTGTGATGAAGTCTATCGTGGTACCGATCAGCACGGAACTGGGACAACTGCATCAATTACTGATATTTATGAAAAAGGAATAAGCACGGCTGGAATGTCAAAGGCGTATAGTTTGGCCGGATTAAGGCTTGGCTGGGTGACGGCCTCACTTAAGGTTATCGAGGACGTGATGATCCACCGCGACTATGATACCATTAGCGTTGGCATGGTAGATGATTATCTTGCTACGGTTGCCTTGGAGAGTGTTGATCGGTTATTGGAGCGTTCACACAAAATCACTCGAGGTAACTTAAGCTATCTATCATCTTGGCTTGACGGAGAAACAAAACTTTCTTGGGTTAAACCGAGTTCTGGTACTACTGCATTAGTAAAACTCGAACTACCAATCAAATCAAATGATTTTTGTGTAAAGCTCCTTCAGAAGACAGGTGTGATGTTTACCCCTGGCGCGGCTATGGGAATGGAAGGCTTCATCCGAGTTGGTTATGCCAATAACCCAGATGTATTGAGAGCGGGTTTGGGCCGTGTGTCAGAATATCTAGAAACTATTTAAACTATTTTACTGAAGTAAATGAGGTTTTGGTTTTAAGATAATCTAAGATAAGGACATTTAGTTTTATGTATGATCTAAATAAATCTCAAATTATGGAGCTATTTCAGTTCGATAACGCAGCAAAAGTTATCAGTGCAGCATATATTGCCTCTTCTAGTGGTGATGTGCAGACAGGTGATGTTGTTCACTTAAGCTTTCCAGGTTCGAACGGGGACTGTCATGTTAAATCTGGTCATATTAATAATGCAGAGTCGTATGTAATTAAAATTGCCTCTGGGTTTTATGATAATCCATCAAAAGGACTCCCATCTTCAAATGGCATGATGCTAGCCTTTTCTGCATCTACTGGAGAACCTAAAGCAATTCTAAGAGACGAGGGTTGGCTAACGGATATGCGTACCGGTATAGGAGGTGCCATAGCAACCAAGGCTTTAGCAGCCAAAAACGCGGAAAAAGTCCTAATAATTGGGTCCGGTATTCAGGCGCAATTTCAAGCTAAATGTTTAGCATCTTTGATGCCTGAAAGACCATTTAATTTCAATATTTGGGGTAGAAATACAAGTGCTGCTGCTGCTCTCGCGGAAGAGCTACGAGGTTACAATTTAAATGCTGATATTGCTAAAAATTTAGATGAGGAAGTTCCACTTGCAGATATTATAATTACCACAACTCCTGCGACATCTTCTTTGTTCGGGGATAATTTAGTGCGGCCGGGTACCCACATAACAGCTATCGGAGCGGATACTCATGGCAAGCAGGAATTGCCAACAAGCTTAATTGAATCCGCCTCGCTTTTGGTTTGTGATATGATATCACAGTCACTGAACCATGGTGAGTTTCAGGTCATTAATGATACTGATCTTTCAAAAAAGGTACTAGAACTGGGTAACATTCTGTCTAATAGTTGTGCAGGTCGTACATCGGATTATGATATTACTATCGCAGATCTTACAGGTATAGCCGCTCAAGATATTGCAATCACAAGTCAAATTATTGATGCCGCGGCATTTGGAAAATAAATTTAAAGGATATTATTTATGAGTGTATCTTCGGCAGTACTTCAGCAGGCTGCTCTTTCAGTATCAGCTTACAGTCGAATTAAGCCTTGGTTGAGCCCAACACCATGCATTCCATCCCGTCAGGTCCTGACAGAAAAAACTGAGCTTTATTATAAGGCTGATAATTTCCAAAAAACGGGTTCATTTAAATTTAGAGGCGCAATATCAAAATTGACTTCAATGTCGACCGACATGCCAGCAATCACTGCTTCATCAGGAAATCATGGTCTAGGCCTTTCAACAGCCGCAAAGTTAACTGGCCACAATTTAACTGTCGTACTACCTGAAACAGTAGCTCGTGAGAAGTTGGAGAAAATTAAGGCACTTGGTGTTGAAACTATTTTGTATTCCAATGACTCTGGTATTGCTGAGCAGCATGCGCAGAAGCTGGCGAGAGAGCAGGGGAAAATTTATATTTCGCCCTACAATGATCCCCAGATTATTGCTGGTCAAGGAACACTAGCAATCGAGTTGTTAGATCAGCTTCCCACGTTGGATGTGGTGTACGTTTCTATTGGTGGGGGAGGGTTAATTTCGGGCATTGGTTCTGTAATGAAAGCCTTTTCACCACAAACTAGGGTCGTTGGGGTTAGCGCCAAAAACTCCGCTGAGCTGGCAGCGAGTATTAGGGCTGGTAAAATGGTTCAAGTTGACCATCACGAAACCCTAGCGGACGGATGTGCTGGCGGTGTAGATCGCGACACCATAACATTTGGTTTAGGAACAGAGGTAATCGATGATCTTATTGACTGTTCTGAACAACAAATAGAGGTAGGCTTGCAGCAGATTGCTTGGAGTGAAAAAATGTTGGTCGAGGGGTCTGCAGGTTTGGCCTATGCTGCTTGGCAAGAAGATTCTGAGAAAAATAAAAATAAGATAAGTGCAGTCGTTTTGTGTGGAGCGAATTTTGACAAGGAAACTTTGTCTCCAATTGTCAATTCACAATAACTAAGTAGTTTCCCAAAGAACGGTTGGTGAAAGTGAAATAAAAATACTACAATTTAAAATAAAATTTCTATTTCTTCTCACCCTCTAGCTTTCATGTGGTAAATAAAACTTAGCCAACAAGGGAGAAAAAAATGATAGAAAGTTTTGGTGGTTCTTTAAACCTCATTATATGGATTATCGCTACACTGGGAGCAGGTTATTATTCATACAGGTGTCTTTTCGGGACCAGGGGGATGATAGACCAGTATGGTGCCGGGGATGGAGCAGCTTTTCCATTAGTATTAATTGGGACTTTTACGGGTGCTGGTTTTATTATGGGTATTGTGGTTTTAATTTCTGGGCCTCAGTACGCATGGGCGTTTATAACTTATAGTTTTGTTCAATCAGCTTTAGGAATTGTATTTGGTTTCAGAATCCTCAAAAGCGAATGGGCACAGGTAGAGGGTGTAAAAATGACCAATGAATTTTGGATTGCGCCCTTAGTGTTCACAGTTCTGTATGGGTTTCTTTTATTCAACATGCAGGACATTTTGTATGTAACGGACGCCGTGAGCTAAAGAAGCCTATTTAATCTGCGTATACCTAATGTTGAATTGGGAAAAGTGTCTAGTGAAAAGATATGCGTCCTTTTGGCTGAATGAATTGTTATATTTATTCGGCCACTACTACATCAAGAGAAGAAACCAGATGCTCAAATGGCCTTTTACTTTGGCGCGTAAAATTACCTTTAGCCACACCACAGCTTTTGTTGGGCCTTAATCAAACAATTATGTTGGCCCTTTCCATGCTAGTTATAACTGCACTGGTAGGCACTCGTGACTTAGGTCAGGAGGTATACATAGCTCTGACAAAGGCTAATGCTGGTCAAGGTATCGTAGCTGGTTTATGTGTGGCCTTTATTGCAATAATAGCTGATAGGGTAGTTAACGCATCGGCTGATGGCCAAAGAAAAAGGTTGGGTTTATGAAAGATGTAGTAAATCTTGTTTCGAATTTGTCATTTTTCCAAAACCCTACTGATATTGTCCCAATTAATGGGGGAATAACGAATGTGAACGTTAGTGTTACCGACGGTGACAAAAAATATGTAGTTCGTATTGGAAACGATATTCCTGAACATGGGGTAATGCGTTGGAATGAATTAGCTCTTAGTAAAGCTGCCGAGAGCTTGGGTGTTTCTCCCGCTGTGATACATTTTGAGCCAGGAATATTAGTTCTTGAGTTCATAGAAGCCCAAACTTTTAAAGAAGCGGATGTACGCGCACCTAAAAATCTTATGCGGGTTATAAGCTTGGTGGCGAGAACTCATCGGGGAATAGGAAAGTACTTAAATACGCCGATCCTTACTTTCTGGCCTTTTCAGGTAAATCAATCTTACATGTTGAGACTAGAGTCCGATGGGTCGCCCCATATTTCGAAACTTGCTGAATTGAAACGTCAACTTGATTTGCTTCAAGATGCAACCGGGCAAGTTGATCTGGTAATTGGTCATAACGATCTTTTAGCTGCAAATATATTGGATGATGGAGATCACCTTTGGTTAATTGACTGGGAATATGGTGGTTTTAATACTCCGCTTTTTGATCTGGCGGGTCTTGCTGGAAATAATGGTTTATCGATTGTACAAGAACAGCAAGTATTAGAGCAATATTTCGATCGAAGTTGGGAGATATATTGGCGCCCTTATCAGGCGATGAAATGTATTTCTTTAATGCGAGAAACCTTATGGTCTATGATTTCTGAACTATATTCTGAAATTGATTTTGATTATGCGGCATACACTTCCGAGAACTTGAATAGACTTGATGCAGCAATATCAGATTTTCAAAACGCTTAGGGGCATTAAATGGGTCTACCTACTTCATCAAAAATTATAATAGTAGGAGGGGGTATTGTAGGCTGCTCTACAGCTCACCATCTTGCTAAAATGGGGTATGAGGTTTTGTTGTTGGAAAAAGCAGCACTCACGTCAGGTTCTACGTGGCATGCTGCTGGGTTGGTTGGGCAGTTGCGCTCTAATGCGAATATTACCCAGCTTTTGGGTTATTCAATAAACCTTTATGATCAATTAGAGGCCGAAACGGGTCTGGCAACTGGCTGGAAGATGAATGGTGGTTTGCGATTAGCATGTAATGAGGAGCGTTGGACAGAAGTCAAACGTCAAGCTACTACCGCGCATTCATTCGGACTAGACATGCAATTGTTAACACCCAAGGAGGCACAGGATTTGTGGCCACTCATGGACATAAGTGATGTTGTGGGAGCCGCTTTTCTGCCAAGTGATGGGCAGGCGTCACCGTCTGATATAACTCAAGCTTTAGCTCGAGGAGCTAGAGGCTCTGGCGCCAAAATCGTGGAAAACTGTGCTGTAAGCGAGATTATCATAGAAAATGAAAAACTGATTGGAGTTAAAACAAAACTTGGTCACGTCTCCTGTGAAAAACTTATACTATGTTGCGGTCAGTGGACCCGTGATCTTGCGGCAACTATCGGGGTGAATGTGCCCCTCGTATCAGTTGAACACCAATATATGATAACTGAAGATTTTGGTGTCCCATCAGACTTACCTACTCTAAGGGATCCTGATAGACTTACCTATTATAAAGAGGAAGTTGGAGGATTGGCCTGGGGAGGTTACGAACCTAACGGTATACCTTGGGCGTTAGAAGGTATTCCAGAACCTTTCGATTTTCAATTATTAGAGTCTCGCTACGAACATTTTGAGCAGTTAATTGAGCTTGCCTTGCCTCGTGTTCCTAAACTTTCAGAAGTGGGTGTGAAGCAATTGTTGAATGGCCCCGAAAGCTTCACCCCGGATGGAAATTTTATATTGGGAGAAGCCCCAGAAATAAGAGATTTGTACATAGGAGCGGGTTTTAACGCTTATGGTATAGCAGCCGGTGGTGGCGCAGGAATGGCATTGGCTGAGTGGGTTGCAAATGGAGCGCCGCCTTTTGATTTGTGGCCAGTTGATATCCGTCGTTTTGGTAGACCTCATTTGGACACAGATTGGGTTAGGTCACGTACCTTAGAAGCTTATGGAAAACATTATACCATGGCTTGGCCATCTGAAGAGCATGCTACTGGTCGTCCGTGCCGTCGGTCACCATTATATGACACCTTAAAATCATCTGGTGCAGTCTTTGGTGAAAAACTTGGGTGGGAGCGAGCGAATTGGTTTGCGGAAAGTGGTGAGGAAGCGCATGACATATATACTTTTGGACTTCCTAACTGGCATGATGCTGTAGCTCGTGAACATAAAGCAGCTAGAGAAGCAGCTGTTTTGTTTGATCAAACCTCATTTGCAAAATATAAATTAAGTGGCCCAGATGCAGAACAGGCACTTCAATGGATTGCAGCAAATCGTGTTGATAAACCAGTCGGAACTATAACTTACACTCAAATGCTCAACGATAAAGGTGGTATCGAATGTGATTTAACCTGTGTTCGGACAAAGTTAAATGAGTACTATATAACTACAGGTACAGGGTATGCTACTCATGATTTTGATTGGATTAGTAGAAATATTCCATCTGGTCTTAATGCTCAATTGATTGATGTGACATCATCTAATGCCGTTTTGTCACTCTTTGGCCCAAGGGCACGCGATATTTTACAGCTGGTCACGACAAACGATGTTTCTCATGGCAGTCATCCTTTCGGATTAGCAAAGCAAATTTGCATAGCCGGATGCCCAACTTTGGCTATGCGGATTACGTATGTTGGTGAACTTGGGTGGGAACTACATCTACCCGTAGAATATGCACAAACAGTTTATAACATTTTAATGACGGCAGGATCACCTTTGGGGTTGCGCAATGCGGGTTATCGGGCAATCGAAACACTGCGACTTGAGAAGGGATATCGTGCGTGGTCATCAGATATCGGCCCAGATCATACGCCGGATGAAGCGGGTTTAGGGTGGGCTGTTAAAATGAAATCTAACATCTCTTTCAAAGGGCGCGAGGCAGTCGCGAAACAGCGAGCCGAGGGCATTAAAAAGATAATGGCCACATTCACGACGGAGAGCGATATCATATTATCTGGTCGAGAAACAATTTATCGTAATGGCGAGCGTTGTGGTTGGTTAAGCTCAGCAGGATTTGGGCACACTATAGGAAAATTCATAGGTATGGGGTATGTGCGAAATGGCGGTTACATTGATCACGATTTCGTATTATCTGGTGAGTACGAACTTGAAGTAGCGACTAAAAGAGTAAAGGCCACTGTTAGTTTAAAACCTCTTTATGACCCTAAATTAGAAAAGGTAAAAACATAATTTAAAAAATATTTTAACCACTGAAATTTTTTATTTTTTTGGTAAGTTTCGGATCCATTTACGACAATTTGAATGGCGTTATTAAGCCAGCAAAAACTGCTGCCTTTGGTACTCTTAAATTTAGGCTTATTTAGCCTCAGATAGTTATTTTGGATTTTTAATGAACGATCGGCTTACCAAAGTGTCAATTCTACTTTTAATGCTAGGTATGGCGCTGATCCCTCTAAATGATTCATTAATCAAACTTTTGAGTTCGCGTTATCCTCTTGCTCAAATCGTCGCCATCCGCGCTTTATTTTGTATCTTAGTTATTTCAATAATAGGTCAGGGTGCAAAGAAAGTCTTACTACTGCCACGTCGCACAGTGATCTTATTTTCTATAAGGGGCATGTGTCTTGTTATCGCCATGTATCTTTTCTTCATATCCCTAGCAAGTTTACCATTATCCACCGTGGTATCTATATTTTTTATATCACCTCTTTTGATAACTGTTTTGTCTTCAATCGTTCTGAAAGAGAAGATTGGTATTCATCGAGTAACTTCGGTTATAGTTGCTCTGATTGGCGTTATGTTTGTAATGAAGCCAGGCACAAGTGAATTTCATCCAGAAATGTTGTTCGCTTTGGGATCGGCAATAAGTTATGCAATTTTTCAAATCTTTACACGCAGCCTCAAATCAGACGGAAATTTACCAGCTTTAATAGCAATTCAACATCTATGTTATTTTTTTTCTGCGTTACCCCTGCTCGTGTTTAATTGGAGTGGTGGGTTAAGTTCCACTGGGAATATGTCTTTTGATTTTTTACTACGTGCCACTGTCTTGCCTACAGTGATGGAAGTTATTTACATTGCAATTTGTGCTGGTACGGTATTGTTTTTATCTTTAGCTTCATCTTTTGCGTATAGAAATGTTGAGGCCTCATTGATTGCCCCTTTTGAGTATGTCGCTATACCGGTCAGTGTTTTATGGGGAATTTTGATTTGGGGAGATTATCCTAGTTATACAGCATGGATAGGGATGGGTTTAATAATTTCCAGTGGAATTTATGTAGTATACAGAGAGAGGATTAATCAGGTTGAGACGGCGTCAAGAGTCCCTATGCCGGGCTCTGCTGGGATGATTCAGAACAAAAAAGATGAATAAACTTTATATTTTTGCGACTGTTAAGGAAGCTTCTGAGTACGAATGAAATTTTTAATCCTATTAGATGAATTTGTTAACTTTAATTTAAAATAGCTTCCGCTAAAACGGTTAATCCATCTATTAGATCTTGCTCATTTGTGTCCTCTGAAAAATTATGACTTATACCATCTATAGATGGAACAAACAGCATTGCTGCTGGCATTAGTTTGGCGATGTTAGCTGCATCATGTAACGCTCCAGACTGGATATTTCTCCAGCGGTTTGGACATATTTTTTCAGCAGCATTACAAAGTATTTTTTGCAAATGTTCGTCCATCTGCACGGGCTTTAGTCCGTGCATTTTAGTAAAATCAACTGAAGTGCCATCTCTTTTAGCGACTTCAATTGCTGTGCTCCGTATTATGTGTTCCATTTTGTCAAGCCGCTGATTATCACCATCTCGCCATTGCATAGAAAAAGTACATTTTCCTGGAACAATTGAATGAGCATCTGGCTCTATTTTGACGTGGCCAGTTGTCCAAACAGTTGAGGGAGTTACAACATTTCTGAAGCGGGCATTGATCAATTGACTGAAGCTTAACATCGATTGATATGCATCAATACGTCTATGCATCGGTGTAGTGCCAGCGTGGTTTTGTTCTCCATTGAAAATGATACGCATATCTCTAATGCCAACAATATCTGTCACTATACCCACAGTATGGTCTGCTTCGTACAACCAGGGACCTTGTTCAATATGACATTCTAAGAAACCTGAGAAGCGCTTAGGATCAACGAAATCTTTAGAAAATTTGGATATTTTTTTTCTTGCACTAGAAAAACTTATGCGATCTTTATCAATTAATTTGTCGGCCTCCTCTAGTGAAAGGATACCCGCCCATATAGCGCTACCAGTGGTTACACCAAAACGGCCCTCCTCGTCTTGAAAGCTGACGACAGAAATTGCAGGCCCATCATTTTCGCGTGATATCCGTGCCAATTCTAAACCGCATATAACCCCAAGCGCACCATCCAGCCATCCTCCTTGAGGTTGTGTGTCTGAATGTGATCCAATTAAAATTGAACTTTCTTTAGCTAGTCCAAAAAGATTTCCTACTGGATCATAGTGAGGTGCTAAACCCGCATCGGAAAATTTACCTGATAGCCAATTTCTGGCTGCCATGTCAGCCTCCGAGTAAGCTGGCCTTATCACTCCCTTTCCAACACCTGCTGAACCAATAGACCTAAGTTCGTTAAGGTCTGATAGAAATCGCTTTGAGTTTATATTCATTATTAAAATAGACTCATAATATTTTTACAAAGGACAAGTTATATTTTGTTATGACTTTAGGTTCTGGTGCTTAAAAATTTATCCATAAGATAGGGACCAGAAATCACTGGCTCCTTTTTGTTTTCGCCAATTGGATAAATTTTTGCCTCCCAATTAGGCTGGTGAAAAAATGCAAGACTTTTTCGTTCTGGTTGGTTTGGTTTTGCTATGACGCGATGGAGGGTCGACTTCCATCTTCTCCCGGTCCAGAGTTCCATAAGGTCGCCAATGTTTATAACAAAAGTTCCTTTAATTGCAGGGACATCTATCCATTGATTTTTTATTTGTAACTGCAGGCCTGAAGTATCTGGTTGTGGAAGTAGAATGGTCAGTGACCCGTAGTCTGTATGCGCGCCCGCTCTCTGTTGCCCCTCTTCTGGAACAATAGTTGTTTTGGGATAATGAAGTGCCCTTAGTGCTGAGATTGGAGTCTCTATATAATTTTTAAAAAAATTAGGTTCGAGATTTAAAGCTTCAGCGAATGCTGACATAATTTTACGTGCGAGTTTTTCCATCTCAATATAGTAATCAGTCCATGCCTTTTGAAAACCATTAATTTCTGGCCAAATCGTTGGCTGGTAACAGAATTCGTAAGCCCGGTCATCCTTAATTTTTTTTGAAGGGATCTTTATTGGCCCACCGTTGAAGCTTTCCTTTAGATCTGGTGGGGTTTTATCTCCCTTTGAGGCCGCTAATGCTTCTTTATTTGGTCCTATCCAACCGTATGGATAACCAGGATATGGTGCGCTAGCTTTCTTTTTATCCTCTGTTTTTTGTGAAAAAAATTTGTTAACAGCAGTCCATTGGCTTTCAATAACATTATCTGGTACGCCATGGTTTTCTATCAGCAAAAAACCAATTTCGCTGCAAAACCTATCCAGATCTGTGCAGAATTTTTTCCGTAAGTCTCCAGTTGAATTCTCAAATTCCCCAATATTGAATATAGGAAGCTTAAACACGGTTAAACCTTTTATTTTGAGATGATGGTCTAAATGTAATAGTTAGTTTCAGAAAATTTATTCACCCAAGATTGCCTTTACTTCGAGAAATTCTTCAAATCCCCATTCTGCTTTTTCTCGACCGTTGCCGGACTGCTTATAGCCACCAAATGGAGCATCAGCACCACCCGAGCCATAATTTATGTGAATTTGGCCTGCTCTTAATCTTCGAGCAATTGCAGTTAAATCTTCTTTATTTTTTCCTGCCACATAAGCGGCTAGACCATATTCAGAGTCATTTGCTATTGATACAGCCTCGTCTATGTCTTTGTATGTAATGATTGATAAAACTGGTCCAAAAATTTCTTCTCGTGCAATCGTCATATCGTTAGTAACATCACCAAAGACTGTTGGTTTAACATAATAGCCTTTATTAAGGCCATTTGGTTTTCCAGTACCCCCTACCAAAAGCGTGGCACCTTCGGAAATTCCGGCATCAATCAGCGTCTGAACTTTGTCGAATTGAATATCACTTACAAGTGGTCCAATTATTGTATCATCAGCCTTTGGGTCACCCACTGTGGTATTTTCTGCTTCTTTAACTGCCAGTTTAAATGCCTCTTCTTTCCGGCTCTCGGGAACCAGCATGCGGGTTGGAGCATTGCATGATTGCCCTGTATTGTTCATGCAAAGTTCAACCCCATCCATCACTGACTTTTCAAAGTGATCATCGTCAAGAATTATGTTAGGAGACTTACCACCGAGCTCTTGACTAACTCGTTTGACACTATCTGCAGATGCTTTTGCTACTGCTACTCCACCTCGTGTGGAGCCTGTAAATGACATCATATCAATATCAGGGTGTGAGGACATTGCTTCGCCTACTTCCGGACCTAGCCCATTCACGAGATTAAAAACTCCAGAGGGGACATTCGCTTCATGTATTATTTCAGCAATAACCATCGATGATAGGGGTGCAATTTCTGATGGCTTTAGGATGGCAGTGCATCCTGCTGCAAGGCATGGCGCAAGTTTAGAAACTACTTGGTTTACAGGCCAATTCCAAGGCGTAATTAAACCGCATACTCCAATTGGTTCGTGCCTTATAAGAAATTTACCATGGGTATATTCGAATTCATGATTACCGAGAGATCGGATAGCGGCTTTTAGATGCCCCAGACCTACCATTGCCTGAGCGCCTCTTGCCAAACTTGTTGGAGCTCCCATTTCAGTTTGGATTGCATCGGCAACGTCATCAATTCGTCGTTTATAAATTTCTTTAATGGTAGTGAGTAATTCAATGCGTTCCGCGACTGGAGTTAATGAATAACTCTCGAACGCAGATTTGGCAGCACTTACTGCTGAATTAACATCTGCCTGTGAGCCTAACGAAATGGTTGCAACAGCTTCTTCAGTCGCTGGGTTAATGACGTCAAGAGTTTTAGTCTCAGATGGTTTTACCCATGCTCCATTGATATAGAAGTCTAGTTTTTCCATAAAGGTTTCCTTCGGTATTGGGCAATTACTATATTGTAAACATCTTGTATTCTTTCTAGTGTCAGTTGCAAGCTCAAACTATTATCTTGAACTCTCCAATTGATTAGAATTATTAAGCCCTATTTCATTAAATAATCATATGCAGACAGTGCGTGTGTCCGTACGATATGCAGATAATCATTTATCGGGACATGTTCATTCGCAGAACCCATACCGGTTGGTGTGGGTCCATATACATAAGCTGGAATATTTTTGTATCGCCATAGCCTTGCATCAGTACCGCCTAGGCTAACTACTGGTTCTGGCTGAAACCCCTTCAAGTCTTTGACATTACTTCTCAAAATATCCATCATATCTCCATCTGGGTCACAATGAGAGGGAGGATTAAGCATATTTTGTTCCATAGAAACTTCGGGGAATTTTTTAGTAATTTTCTCAATTGATTGTAAGATTTTATCTAAATTGCAGCCAACTGGAAGTCTAATATCAGCCTCAAATGAACACTCTGATGGAACCATATTATTTTTTAAACCCCCAGAAATTTTACCAATATTTAAAGTCACCCTTGGTGCTATCACTGCAGCACCAATTCCCATCCCCTGATCAAAAGCAGCTGCAGATTTTTTCTGTGCTTCTAACAAGCTGGAGGGGACTTCAGCATCTAAGAATTCCAGAGACTTTAATTCCTGTATTAAATCTGTTGCTACTAAAGTAGCAGACTTCGATAAGTGAGTATAAGCTCCATGAGAGCCCTCTGTCTGAATTTTAAATGTTAACCATAATAAGCCCTTTTCCCCGTACCTTATCGTATAGGGACTTGAGGGTTCACCATTGAGACAGCAATCTCCCAAGACTTCAGGTTCATTATCCATGAGCCATCTACTTCCCCACGGTCCAAAAGTTTCCTCATCAGACACACAGGTCAGCGTTAATTTTCCTGAAAATTCCGATTTGAATTTGTTCAATATAATATAAGTCCAAATGCTTGCACTTGTCCCACATTTCATATCAGTCGAACCGCGGCCATATATTTTATTTTCAATGATTTCACCGCTCCAAGGAGGCGTAATCCATCCCTCCTCTGAAACCGGAAATACGTCTATGTGCCCATTTAATATTAAATGCCGACCTGAGCTCACTCCATTAATTGATCCGATAATATTGGGCATTGTTTTTTGCGGTGCAACCCAACGAAATGGCATTTCGTATTTTTCTAGTAGTTTGCTTATGACTTTAGCAGCAGCTGTTGTATCACCAGGTGGGTTGGGGCTTGCAGCTTGAATAAATTCTTGAAGAAAGGAAATGATTTCTTGCTTTATATTTTCTATTGAATTTAAAATTTCAATTTTTGTAGACATTGAAATATCCCTTATCAGTTGCTACTTTCAACAATATATCACGAAATATAAAATTTTTCATAAAAGCTAATTTTGCTGACATGCACAAAGGATATAAAAACCTTTCAAATAAATATAAATTCTATAGGCTTTTATTTATTGGGAATCATAAGGGATTTTGAATACTTAAAAGCACACTCCAACTGATTAAAATTTAGGCATTTTTTCAATAACCCAACGTAATTAAAGTTGAAGTAAATTTTTCACTTTGCTCTCACTTGGTATTCATTGAAACTTATAGCTTAGGGAGATTGGAGATGAATTCGTCTTACAGGCAGTTTTGTCCAGTGGCAATGGCGGCTGAAGTATTAGAGTCCCGCTGGACTTTGTTAATTATCCGCGAGTTATGTTTAGGATCACATCATTTCAATGATATCCGGAGGGGAGTTCCTAAAATGTCTCCCACGCTGCTTTCCAAAAGATTAAAAGAGCTCGAGTGGCATGGTATTCTAAAACGGGTCACAAGTTCCAGTGGCACGCGGAAAACCGAGTATGTTCTAACACAAGCTGGAAATGAACTTTTCGACGTTATTAATGCTGTAGGATCCTGGGGTAAACGATGGATAGATATGAGACATCATCTCGATAGCGCTGAAGAGAACCTATTAATTTGGGATATTCGAAGAAATCTTCGCATTGAGAGTTTTCCAATGCATGAAGCCGTTCTACAAATTTACATTAAAGACGTCCCCAAGAAAACGTCAAATTGGTGGTTCGTCTTCGATGGAAAGCAGAGGCCAGATGTTGGATATCTCGACCCAAGCTTAGATGTAGATCTTTATATAGAAACTAGTCTTTCCTCACTTACAAAGATATGGCTTGGCGAAAGTACTCCCTCCATTGAACAAGAAACCGGTTTTTTTGAGCTAGATGGCTCGCAAAAACTGATAGAAACTTTCGAAAGTTGGTTCGGAAGCAGTAATTTTGCTGCTATTCCAAAACTAGCAATCGCCTCTTAATCCAATAACCACTCTATTATCAAATTTTTAATAACCACTCTTGCTTTTACTTAAGTTTCAAACCTATCGTAATTAAGTCTTTAGAAAACTGCAGGCTGTCAGATGGCATCTCTCCGTCGAGAATTCTTGCCTGCTCGAACAATACCCGGCATAGAGATTTTTGAGTTTCCGAAGGAAGCGCTGGTAGCTTTTTTATTAAGTCATGGTTAGTGTTAATTTCCAATATTTTTTTACTACCCTCAAAGTCTGGGTTTTGAGCTTTGAGGATTCTTTCTAAATTATAATCTAATCCACCTTCACCAGCTACCAGGCGCACAGGGCTATCAACAAGATTGTTAGAAGCTTTTACATCCTCCACCATCTCACCAAGGCATTCCTTTATGATGGGTGAATAAGTTTCATCGGCGTTCTTGGTCTCTTCAACGTCCTCATCCTTAACGTCACCAAGTTTTGTGATATCGTATTTTTCTCGCGATATAGATAGAAAGTTTTTTTCCTGGAAGCTTCTCATTTGCGAAGTCCAAAATGCGTCAATAGGGTCCGTCATAAGCAAAACATCAATACCTTTCGCTTTGAAGCCTTCAAGATGCGGACTTGACTGAGCTTGTGCTAAAGTATCTGCGGTTAAAACGTATATTTTATCCTGCCCATCAACCATGGAATCAATGTAACTTTGGAGTGTTATTAATTTGTCCTCTTTTAGCGAATGTACCTTTATAATTTCCGCTATTTTGTCCTTATTTTCTAAGTCTTCGTATAGGCCTTCTTTTAAGACTTTACCAAATTGCTCCCAGAAAGCATCGTAGGCTTCTTCATCTTTTTTTAATCGTTTTTTTAGTTCGGAAAGAACACGCTTTGTCAGTGACTTTGAAATTTTCTTTAACACAGGATTATTTTGGACCATTTCCCGACTTACATTGAGGTCTAAACTTGTGGTGTCCAGAATACCTTTGATAAATCTAAGCCAAGTGGGAATAACACCTTCTAAATCGTTACTAATGAAAACCCTGTTTATATACAGATTGATCTTTGTTTTCCGTTCTGGATCAAATAGATCAAAGGGAGCTGTTTTCGGAATGAATAGAAGATTAGTAAATTCTAATGTGCCCTCGGACTTATTGTGTAAGGTTGCAAATGGTTCGTCAAAAGCCCCAAAGGTTGAATTGTAAAATTCCTTATATTCTTCTTTGGAAATTTCAGAGGCTGCCTTCGTCCATATCGCTGTCGCACTGTTTACTTGTTCAATTTCTCCGTCGGCTTCTTTAATATTAATTGGGAAACTAATGTGGTCAGAATATTTTTTTATAAGTCCTTTAATTTTGTCAGGATCAGCAAATTCTTTGGCGTCTTTTTTGAGGGATAATCTTATTTTCGTTCCTGCAGCTTGCTCTTCTTCAGAGGTGCTGATCGAGAAACCACTTTGTCCATCACTTTCCCACGAATTACATTGGGTGTCACCAGCTTTTCTACTAACTACTTCCACCTTATCTGCTACCATAAAGGCAGAGTAGAAGCCCACGCCAAATTGTCCAATTAAGGTTTTTGCTGCATCTTTGGAGTTTTCCTCTCCCTCCATTTCTTTCAAGAAGGCTGATGTCCCTGATTTAGCAATCGTTCCTAATGTTTCAGCGAGCTCGGCTTCATTAAGTCCTATGCCGGTATCAGTAATCTCAATTATTTTCTTCTTTTTATTTACGATGATTTCAATACTATCTGCTTCGATGTTCAAAATAGATGGATCTGTTTGCCCTAAGAATTTTCTTTTTTGGATAGCATCTGATGCGTTAGATAATAGTTCCCTTAAAAAAATATCCCGCTCTGAATACAGTGAGTTAATGACAATATTTAGTATCTTGCCTGTGTCAGCTTCAAATGTTTGCGTATAATTACTCATTCTATTCTCCTCGCCATCTGATTGAGCTATGTACTCTTTTTTTATTTTCAAGAGATACGCAAAATCTGATTAACTAGTTTAATCATTGATATTTTAATAATTACCTCAGCAGTAGTCGACTTTTAGTTTTTGCAACTAAATATAAACTGTAAGAGCCAGAGCATGGCCGTGGATTTAAGTATGAAAAACCTGCACAACGAAAATAATGCAAAGCATTTGCCAGTAAGCTCCTTGGCGCGTTCTACACT
>CACOXV010000013.1 GCA_902631295.1 Paracoccaceae bacterium
GTTTAAAGGGTTAGGTGGTAATATTACCGATGTAGTTAATATAGGCATTGGTGGGTCAGATTTGGGACCGTTTATGGCTACATCTGCACTAGCTGCATTTCACACTGGACCTAAATGTCACTTTGTGTCCAACGTTGATGGTGCTCAGATACACGACATTTTAGAATGTCTTGATCCAAAAACAACTTTAATCATTGTAGCATCAAAAACTTTTACGACCACTGAGACTATGACAAATGCACGCACAGCTTTGGATTGGATGATGCGCGAGGTTGTTAATCCCACTAATCAGTTCGTTGCAGTTTCAAATTCATTAATTAATACTAGCGCTTTTGGTATCCCCGAGGAGCGTGTTTTTGATTTTGCTGAATGGGTTGGTGGAAGATATTCGGTTTGGGGTCCCATTGGCTTGTCACTCATGATCGCAATAGGGGAAAAGAACTTTGATGAATTTCTGGAAGGGGCCTTTGAAATGGATCAGCACTTCCAAGAAGCTCCTATAGAGACAAATATGCCAATTATGCTTGCTCTAGTGGGTATTTGGCATAATCAAATTTGTGGTTTCCATACTCGAGCAGTGTTGCCATATGAACAGAGGTTATCAAAATTACCTGCTTATTTACAGCAATTAGAGATGGAAAGTAATGGCAAAAACGTCTCTGTAGATGGCAAAAAATTGACTTATGACTCGGGTCCTATTGTTTGGGGTGAACCTGGTACGAACGGTCAACATGCTTTTTTTCAGTTAATTCATCAGGGTACAAGAATTATTCCCTGCGAATTTATGGTGGGCGCAGCATGTGACGAGAGCTATTTGACTGATCACCATAATATTTTGGTCGCAAATTGTCTTGCTCAGTCTGAGGCCTTGATGCTCGGAATGTCTATGGCTGAAGTTATTGAAAGATTAAAACTGTGCCAAGAACAAAGAACAGACATTGAGTCTATTGCAGCACATAGAGTATTTCCAGGAAACCGTCCCTCTACTACTTTGGTTTATTCAAAACTAAGTCCATCAATCCTTGGGAAAATCATCGCTTTATATGAACATCGAGTTTTTGTTGAAGGGATTATTCTTGGAATCAATAGCTTTGATCAATGGGGTGTTGAGTTAGGAAAAGTTTTGGCAGAGGAACTTACTGAAATTATCACTGGTAAAAAAAGTAAGCTTTCAAAGGATGGTTCTACCCAAATGCTATTGTCTCGTATCGAAGCCTACAAAAACTTATGAGGCAGCAGCAAAGCAATCAAAGGTTTTATTATTTCGCATTCCACTTTAATAAATTTTCCTCGATTTTCTCGATCCGTTTTTTTGTTTTTGGATGACTTAGTAGCCAAGCTGGCTGTAAGTTTGCGTTATTTCCACTCAGCTTTTCCAATTTCTCAAACATTGAGATTTGATGCTCAACTCCTATACCGGATTTCATCATCAACGCAGATGCATATTCATCCGCCTCAAACTCATCGGTTCTGGACAAACGCGCCATCAAAAGGTTTGAAAGAAAGTTTGCTATAATGCCGCCTAATCCGGGTATAATTCTTGAGAGGATGCTTCCCAAGGCCATTCTAAGAGCATTTTGACCCGAAAAATCTATCATGCGTCGTCTTGAGTGGCCTAATGCAACATGACCTAATTCGTGTGCAATGACAGATGCCAATTCATTCCCGGTTATTTCACCAGATGTAAACTTGTTATAAAAACCTCTTGTAATAAAAATTTTTCCATCGGGCGCTGCTAATCCATTTATTGGTTCAATTTCATATATGTTTACAGATATACTTTCTAAATCAAGTGCATCAGCTAAGCGTTGGATTGGTTTCAGAAGTTGTTTATCTGCCAACAAGCTGGATTGATTTTTTAGGGTACGGTTTAATCTCCAGGCGGATAACCGAAACATTGCCAAACCATAGACAAAGGGCAGTATAATAGGAATAAACTTTATCATTAATGATTATATTGTGCTTTGATCGCCATTTTTCAACTCAAGAACGCAGTGTTTTCATACCTTCGTCTATTCCTCGTAAATTTAGCGGGAACATCTTCGATTGGAAAATTTCATTTATTATTGATACTGATTGCGTATACTGCCACTGCGATTGGGGGAGAGGGTTAATCCAAATATTGGATGGCCATTGTGCTCTCG
The DNA here is from genome assembly GCA_902631295.1 of Paracoccaceae bacterium. Classification (GTDB taxonomy): domain Bacteria; phylum Pseudomonadota; class Alphaproteobacteria; order Rhodobacterales; family Rhodobacteraceae; genus Salinivivens. The sequence goes on from CACOXV010000013.1 coordinate 2,145, forward strand.
CACGCTCTAGCCAAACTGACCCTGCCTCTTCGTTCCAATACTCGTTTGCACCTCCTCGGTATAAGATTTCATACGGAGACATCGATGCATCGCCAACAAATATACATTTATAATCAGAACCATAAGTATTTAAAATCTCCCATGTATTTACTTTTTTTTCCCAACGCCTGGAATTATCTCTCCAGACACCCTCATACAAACAATTATGAAAGTAATAATGTTGAAGGTTTTTAAACTCTGCACGAGCCGCCGAAAAGAGTTCCTCAACTAACCTAATGTATGGATCCATTGATCCACCAACATCTAGAAAAAGAAGTAGTTTTACGGCATTACGCCTTTCTGGTTGAGTTTTTACGTCTAAGTAACCTTTTTCAGCTGTCGATCGAATTGTTCCATCGAGATCCAATTCGTCTTCAGCGCCATCTCTTACCCATTGTCGTAGACGTTTCATCGCCACTTTTATATTTCGTGTCCCAAGCTCTACTGTGTCATCTAAATTTTTAAACTCACGCTTGTCCCAAACTTTTACTGCACGCTGATGCCTACTACGATCTTGACCAATTCTTACTCCCTCTGGATTGTATCCATAGGCGCCAAAAGGAGAGGTTCCTGCTGTCCCAATCCATTTACTACCTCCTTGGTGGCGTTTCTCTTGTTCTCGCAGGCGTTTTTTAAGAGTTTCCATCAACTTTTCGAAACCGCCAAGCGCTTCAATTTTTTCTAACTCACTTTTGTCAAAAACCCTCTCGGTAAGTTTTTTTAACCATGAGTCAGGCACCTCTAGGGACTCTATTAGATCTCCAATTGATAAACTTTCTATTCCCTCAAAGGTTTTTGAAAATGCCCTGTCAAATTTATCTAAGTGCCTCTCGTCCTTAACCATTATAATGCGCCCAAGAAAATAAAAGTGGTCAATATCGTAGGTACACATATCGCGAGATACAGACTCAAGAAATGTTAAGTACTCTCGTAAGCTAACGGGTACTTTATACTGTCGTAAATTTTCAAAAAATTTGATAAACATATTTTAAAGAATAGTTCTGTCCAAAATCACAGTGATTATAACACCTATTATTGCATAAAATAGAAAGTAGCCTACCGAATATTGAATAATATCAAGTCTTTTTCCGCCGCGCTTTTTTGCTAGTCTAGCGCCCCAAATTCCTCCAAGAATACCAAAAACTAGGTACATGATTGTCTCCACCAATTATTTTTCATCATTTGCCATGAAAGGTTAGTTTGTTGCGTGGTTTATATTTAAGGTTTGAACTTAACGATAGGAAAATCACCGTTGGCTTCGTGCCATAAACGCAAGGCGCTCAAAAAGTTGTACGTCTTGTTCATTTTTTAACAGTGCCCCATGCAATTGCGGTAAAGAGTTTTTTCCCTCCTTCGTTAAATCGGTTACACTCAGATCTTCTGCTAATAATAATTTTAACCAATCTAAAGCTTCTGAAGTTGATGGTTTCTTTTTAAGCCCGGGTTGCTCACGTAATTCAAAAAATTGCGCCAGTGCCGTGGATAAAAGGTTTTGCTTTATATTTGGATAGTGAACCCGCACTATTTTTTCTAAAGTTTCTTGGTCAGGAAACCGAATATAATGAAAAAAGCAGCGTCTCAAGAATGCATCAGGTAATTCTTTTTCGTTATTTGAAGTTATAATTACCACTGGTCGTTTTTTTGCTGTTACATTTTCGCCCGTTTCGTAAACGTGGAAAGCCATTTTGTCTAATTCTTGCAACAAATCATTGGGAAACTCGATATCTGCTTTATCAACCTCGTCAATCAGTAAAACAACTTTTTCATCTGACTCAAAAGCTTGCCATAGTTTACCTTTTTTGATGTAGTTTTTAACTTCTTCGACTTTTTTATCGCCAAGTTGGCTGTCTCGCAGGCGTGAAACTGCATCGTATTCATACAATCCTTGTTGCGCCTTTGTCGTTGATTTGATGTTCCATTCATACAGCTGCAGACCAAGAGAGTTTGCAACTTGCTTTGCAAGCTCAGTTTTTCCGGTTCCGGGCTCACCTTTGACAAGCAGAGGTCTTTCTAAAGTAACCGCTGCGTTTACAGCTATTTTTAAATCTTCCGTTGCAACATAATCCTGAGTGCCGTTAAACTTCATTTGGGTCGCTTTCTGCTGAAAATATCTTTTGTTAGAACAACGAGACGTTTCGCATATAAATAAAAATCGTTCAATGTTCATCTTTGAGTAGTGACATTTTACTTCAATTGGGTTATCTGCCCTAGAATAGGTTTATTTACCTTATTAGTTATTGGTAAAATTTTGGTTTTATAAACTGCTTGGGGGACAAAGCATGAAACAGGATAACGTTTTTTCTGAAGATTATCGTCCAGTTGAGGGCGAACCTTTTATGAATGATCGTCAATTAGAATATTTCAAACGTAAACTTGTTACCTGGAAGACCGATCTTATGTCAGATTCTAGGGAAACAATTGAGGGCCTGCAGGATAACACGCGCAATATTCCAGATATAGCTGACCGAGCTAGCGAGGAAACTGACAGAGCGCTCGAGTTACGAACTCGCGATAGACAAAGAAAACTAGTTTCTAAAATTGATGCGGCACTCCGTAGAATTGATGAAGGTGAATATGGCTACTGCGAAATGACAGGTGAACCAATTTCATTGAGACGGCTTGATGCACGACCAATCGCAACGATGACCCTAGAGGCGCAAGAACGGCATGAACGAAAGGAAAAAGTTCATAGAGACGACTAGAAATAGATCGTGAAGCATGTGTTAGTCTTCGTATGCTGGAAGATCCAAAACAAATTGTAGTTGTTGGGGCGGGGATAGGCGGTCTTACAACTGCTCTCTGTTTGAAGCACTTCGGTTTAAATGCATCTGTGTACGAGAGGTCCAATGAGGTCACAACGGCTGGAGCCGGAATACAATTAAGCCCCAATGCTAATAGAGTTTTTTCCTATCTAGGGCTTTTCGACGAGGTTTCAGCTCTTTCAAGACGTTGTAAGGGGATTAAGGTTTTTGATTATAAATCAAAATCTCAGCTTGCATTATTCGATTATATGAAATTCAAACAAGATGCCGCGTTTCTCTTCTGCCACCGGGCAGACCTTGTCGGCATTTTGTATGAAGCTTGTAAAAAATTAAAGATCCCGGTTCATTTCGATAAAAAATTAGAAAATATAAAGAATGGTGAAGTTATATTTTCAGATGGGAACGTATATTCTGCCGACATTATAGTTGGGGCAGATGGATTACATTCTAATGTACGGAAAGCTTTGTTTGATGAAGAAACTCCGATATTTACTCGTCAAATAGCTTGGAGATCGATTGTGCCAAATTCAATCAACCAAGATGATTTCTCCCATGTTACACTTGCTCCTAAGAGACACCTTGTAAGCTATCCAATTAATGATGGAAGTCAGCTGAATTTAGTACTGATTAAAGAGCAAAATGAGTGGCAACCAGATGGTTGGAAGCATTCTGAAGATCCAAAAGTAGTTAAAGAAAGCTTCAAAGATTTCTCTGGTGAAGCTTCTAAAATTATAGCGTCCATAGAAAGTGTTTATAAATGGGGTTTGTTTAGATACCCTGTGAAAAAGAAATGGTATAATGATCGAGTAATTTTAGTTGGAGACGCTGCTCATCCCACGTTACCCTTTTTGGCGCAGGGTGCAGCGATGGCAATAGAAGATAGTTTTGTGATAGCCTCCAAAATTTCCAAATTTCCAAACTTGTCATTTGCCTTTACTGAATTTCAAAGGGAACGATTGCCGCGAGTTCAACGTATTATAAGCGCATCAGCAAAAAATGCACGGACGTTTCATTTATCAAATTTATTATACAGGCTGGTCCTCCACTTTTGTTTGAGGCTCCTCACAAAATTCTTACCGCATTTACTTGTCAAAAGATTTGATTGGATTTACGACCACAATGTCACAAACTAGAATAAACTTGGACGTGCAAATAAATTAATTGACTAGATTAAACATCTAATTCGATCCAGATTGGAACATGGTCGGACGGTTTTTCCCTAGATCTGATATGTTTGTCAATTTGGCAGTTTTTTAATAAATCTGCACATTGAGGAGTAAGTAAAAAATGATCTATTCTTATTCCATCATCACGATCCCAAGCGCCGGCTTGATAATCCCAGAAGCTATAGTGTCCTGAAGAATTATGTTGTGCACGAAAAGCATCTGTAAAACCTAAATTAAGAATTTTTCTGAATTCAGCTCGGCTTTCTGGTAAAAAAAGGGCGTCTTGTTCCCACGCGCCGATGTTTGCTGCATCTTCAGCCTGTGGAATGATGTTGTAATCGCCAGCCATAAATGCTGGGATCTCACTATGTATCAGCTCTTTTGCTTTTTTGTAAAGTCTCCGCATCCAAGATATTTTATAGTCGTATTTAGGCCCAGGAGTAGGGTTTCCATTTGGAAGGTACAAATTACACATACGAATTGCCTGGTTGCCGACAATAGTTACCTCTAACCATCGTGCTTGATCATCTTCGCTATCGCCCGGTAAACGGGTCACGATGTCTTCAATTGGCAATTTAGAGAGTATAGCCACGCCGTTAAATGACTTTTGTCCATTAACTACCACGTTGTACCCTAGATCCTCAAACAAATCAGATGGAAAATTTTCGCTTACCGACTTTATTTCTTGCAAAAGAGCTACGTCTGGCTGAGCTTCTCGAAGCCAAGTTATCAAAGCATTTGTTCGTGCTTTTATTCCGTTAATATTATAGCTGGCAATTTTCACGTGTTTGTTTCTTTAAATGGAAAAACTAGTTCCACAACCACAGGAGCTTGTAGCATTGGGGTTCTCGATTACAAATCTAGCCCCAATTAACTCATCTGCATAATCAATAATTGCATTTTCTAAAAATGGAAGTGAAGCCGTGTCAATTATTACTTTTTCTCCACCTCCCTCAATTACTAGGTCCTCTTCCGTCGGATCGCTCAAACTGATTTCGTATTGAAATCCAGAACAGCCACCACCTTCTACGGCAATTCTTAGAGCTTTTCCCTGATTTGCCGCATTAATTTCACTAAGCCGTTTAAATGCTCTATTTGTGACTTTTGGTGGTAGATGCATTAATATAATTCCGTTACTATATAGTCTGCTTATGGTAGATAGTATAAGACTTAATCACCCAGTTTACAAGGAAGGTTCAGAAAAGTGCAGGCAAACTACGCATCAAATCCTGCCCAAAGCCTTGGTAGATTACACAATGAAAAAGAAAGTAGTTTTCGTGATAATTTTCAACGTGACAGAGATAGAATTATTCATTGTAGCGCTTTCCGCCGTTTAAAACACAAAACGCAGGTATTTGTTGAACACGAAAGTGATTATTACAGAACAAGGTTAACTCATACAATTGAGGTCGCACAAGTTGCTAGGACTATTTCCGCTGTATTAGGCTTAAATTCGGAGTTAACCGAAGCAGTTTCGTTGGCACATGATTTAGGCCATCCCCCTTTTGGACATACGGGAGAGGAAGCGTTAAATAGCCTTATGGCCGAACATTCGGGTTTTGATCACAATGCACATACATTGAAAATTGTAACACTTATTGAGCGCCACTATGCAGCGTTTGATGGGTTAAATCTCAGTTGGGAAACCTTGGAGGGTATCGTGAAGCATAACGGCCCGCTTTTGATGGAGGTCGCGCCTTATATAAATGATTATGATAAATTACATAAATTGAATTTGTGTGATCATGCTAGCGCCGAAGCTCAAGTAGCAGCCATATCAGACGACATTGCATATAATAGTCATGATTTGCACGACGGCTTACGGGCAGAGCTTTTTAGTATAGAAGAGTTAGCATCATTGCCGTTGTTGAGTGAGTGTTTTCAAGAAGTAGATAAAAAGTATCCAAAAATTAATCAGTACCGAAGGCAGCATGAGGCACTAAGATATTTTTTGGGTATGTTGGTTGATGACGTGTTAAAAGAGGCAAAACAGACTTTTGTTAAACTAGCACCTAAGTCTTCGGATGATCTTAGAAAAGCCGGTTTTAAAGTTATAGGTTTTTCTGATGAATTAGATAGAAATTTAGATGCTATACGAAGTTTTCTTTTTGAGCGTATGTACAGGGCTCCAAGTGTCATAAAAATGCGAGAAAATGTTACTTTAATTGTTAAAGAGCTTTTTGCTGCTTATACCAATGACCCAAAGTTAATGCCTAAAAAATGGCAAGAAGATCTTGCTTCGGTATCTTCTGAGTCAAGTATTGTAAACCTTGTTTGCGACTACGTCGCAGGGATGACAGATCGGTTTGCAATTTCTCAGTATGAAAAGTTATTCGGTAAGCAAATAAAAATTTCTTGCGATTAATTGGATTTCTGACATTGAACTTACGCGTTGTAGAGCATTGAACTTTTTCAGTAGAGTGATAAACCCACTGCATTAAAGGATCTAAGAGAATATGAATTTATTTACACATGTTCGTGGAATTTTGATTGAAGTTTTAAACAATCTATCAAGCCAAGGTATTTTGCCCACTGATACAGATTTCTCAAATATTACGGTAGAGCCACCGAAAGATACTCGCCATGGTGATATGGCCACTAACGCTGCATTGGTTCTTTCAAAATTAGTTGAAACTAAACCGCGGGATCTAGCCCAAATTATAAGCGTTTCATTGGCTAAAGAAGAAATTATTTCTTCGGTAGATATCGCAGGTCCTGGCTTTATAAATATCAGTTTTAGTGAAGTTTGTTGGCATAATTTGCTTTCTAGCGTGCTGCTGGCTGGAAAAAACTTTGGCAGATCCAATATGGGATCTTCTCAAAAGGTAAATGTAGAGTTCGTTTCTGCAAACCCTACAGGTCCACTTCATGTGGGCCATACAAGAGGGGCGGTTTTTGGTGACGCCTTAGCAAGTCTTCTTTCATATTCTGGTTTTGAAGTAACTCGAGAATACTACATTAATGATGGTGGTGCTCAAGTGGATGTTCTAGCAAGGTCCATTTTTCTTAGGTATCAGGAAGCATTCGGTAGGAAGGTAGTCTTTGTAGATGGAACTTATCCGGGAGATTACTTAATACCAATTGCGATAGGGCTTAAAGAAAAAGTTGGGGACTCTTACTTAAATAAATCTGAAGATGAGTGGCTCCCAGAATTGAGGGACTATGCGGTTGATGCCATGATGGATTTAATAAGGTCAGATTTAGATCTTCTAGGTATAAAAATGGATACCTTTTTCTCCGAGAAATCACTTTATGGCAGCGGTCAAATAGAGGCTGCTTTGGGCCGCTTAAGAGATAATGGATTAATTTATAAGGGAGTTTTAGAACCTCCCAAAGGGAAAAAGACAGATGATTGGGAGCCGCGTGAGCAAACTTTGTTTAAGTCCACGGAGCATGGTGACGATGTAGATCGGCCGGTATTGAAGTCTGATGGCAGCTGGACATACTTTGCTCCGGATATAGCTTATCACTTTGATAAATTAAGCAGAGGTTTTGATCGTCTAATAGATATATTTGGGGCCGATCATGGCGGCTATGTAAAAAGAATGAAGGCAGCAGTTTCTGCTCTCTCTAATGGTAAAGTACCTTTAGATATTAAATTATGCCAGCTTGTAAAGCTTTATCAAAATGGTGAGCCCTATAAAATGTCAAAGCGTGCCGGCAATTTTGTAATGCTGAGAGACCTCGTAGAACAGGTAGGGCCGGATGTAACGCGATTTGTTATGCTTACCAGAAAGAATGACGCTGAATTAGATTTTGATTTTCAAAAAGTATTAGAGCAAAGCCGTGAAAATCCAGTTTTTTACGTTCAATATGCTCATGCACGAATAAAGTCAGTTATTCGAAAGGCAGAGAAATTAAATATTGATATTGCTGAGCGAGCACTTTCAGAAGCAAATTTATCTAGCCTTACGCATGCGTCAGAATTGGGTCTTATTAAAAAGATTGCTGAGTGGCCGAGACTCATTGAGGTAGCGGCGCGTTTATATGAACCTCATAGAGTTGCTTTTTACCTATTTGATTTGTCATCGCAGTTACATGCGCATTGGAGTAAAGGTAGTGATGATGAAAGTATTAGATTTTTGAATACCGATGATTTGACAACTACTCAAAGCAAAATTGCGCTTGCACGTGCAGTTTCTATTGTTATTTCGTCAGGGCTTGCTATTCTAGGTGTAGAACCAGCAGAAAAAATGTAAAAACGATAATTCTGCGGTTATGAGGTAAGGTGCCAGGATAACCTGGCAAAGAGAGGTATAATGACTGAGCAGGTTTTTTCAGCCAGCGAAAGAGGCGTATCGAATAATAATACCCAAAGCAACAAACTATCTTTTTTTTCACTATTTGGTGCGATAATTAGCCTAAACTTGATACTTTGGGCTGGTTATTGGGCTTATAGTTTAATTTCGCGGGATATAAACGGTATTCCTATTGTTGCAGCCCAACCAGGCCCACTAAGGGTTGCTCCGGAAGTCCCAGGGGGAATTGAAGCGGAAAATATTGAATTGGCTGTAGCTAAGATAGCCTCGCAAGAATTACCTCCCAATCCGCAGGCAGTAGAATTAGCCCCTTATACGGCAAAGTTAAAAGCTGATGATATAACGATAAATCAGGCCATGAAGCAAAAAAAGTTAATAGATAGCCAGATTGAAAAAAGAACCCAAGGCCACTTACAAGCAGTCGAACCTGAGCTTTTAAATGAAATTTCAATGGTACCTATTAAGACATCAATAGAAAGCACAGACTATACTATTGTTGATAATCAATCTGAATTGGTCGCCGCTGCCCTTGCTATTGCTCTCAAGCAAAATAGCGAACAATTAAGTAACAAAGCTATTTCGGGAAACATTAAGTCTAGTATAATAAAGCCTATGCCTCGACCAGGTTCGTTATGGGCTAAACCTACTTCTCTAAATAGTGAGAATTCTATTCTTCCGACCCTAGGATCTGTTGAACCTGGGCTTGCGGTAGTACAATTTGGGTCATTTGAAAACAAACAACTTGCTTTAGCAGAATGGGGTAGGCTTAGCGAAAATCTTTCAATTATTTTAGACGGTAGGCCTAAATTTGTAGAAAGTATCCAAAGAAATGGTAACGAGATTTATCGTTTGCGACTTGGTGGTTTTGTTAATATTGATGATGCTAGCCGTTTCTGCTCTGCAGTGATTTCTCAGGAAAATTGTGTACCTATAATTGCTAAGTAATTTAAATAAATCTATTTAAAAATATTTTTAACTTCGGGATTCTTTTCTGCAATTACTTGACATCTTTGCTCTTAAAGATCAGCTTTGTGCCATGTTCTATAAGAGTAGAGTATGAGTGATACACCCAATTTAGAATTTTTTCCAGAAAATGATTTTATCGTAGAAAATCCCGTAGAAAACTTGGTCATAAATGTAGATGGTTTTGAGGGGCCTTTAGATATGTTGCTCACGCTATCACGTACCCAAAAAGTAGATTTACTAAAAATTTCTATTTCTCAGTTGGCTAGCCAATATTTAGATTTTGTGGCAAAAGCAAAGGAATTAAGGATTGAATTGGCTGCAGACTATCTTGTGATGGCGGCATGGCTTGCATTTCTAAAATCGCGGTTATTACTTCCTACAGATCCAAGTGACGATGGGCCAACCGGTGAAGAACTTAGCGCAATTCTTGCATTCAGGTTAGAGCGCTTGCAAGCAATGAGAAATGCAGGTTCTAAATTAATGGCTCGAAATCAATTAGGAAAAGAGTTTTTTTCCAGAGGTATTCCTGAAAATTTAGAAAAAAAACGTACGATCAATTATACCTTGAGCCTTCTCGATCTAATGCAAGGATATGCTAGGATCCGTACACGCGATGACTTTAGGCCTTTTAGTGCAGATAGAGAGAATGTTTTCACAATTGAGACGGCTTTGGAGAGAATGCGAAAAATGCTTGGTTTTTCCGGGGAATGGAATGATTTAATGAGCTTTTTACCAGAGGAATGGCAGAATGAACCCGAGCGGGTAAGGGCGGCCACCGCTGCAACATTTGCTGCGACCCTTGAATTAGTAAAAGCAGGTTCAGTTGAACTTAGACAATCAGAAACCTTTGCTAAAATTGAACTTAGAAAGAGGAGTTCTGAATGAGTGAACAAAAAGATAAATCCTTGAACAAGCAAAAAACTGGTGAAGTTGAGCAGGCCAACCTTTTCGAAGCACCTTCGGTTACCGAGCAGATTCGTATGGTAGAAGCGATCCTATTCGCTTCCTCCACACCAGTTACGGTTAATGAGTTTAAAAGTCGAATGCCGCAAGGATCTGATCCAGAAGCCGCTTTAAATGAATTGAAGTCACATTATAGTAATCGCGGAGTTAATTTAGTAGAAGTTGGTGATGGTTGGGCTATACGCACAAGTGCCGACCTTAGCTTTTTAATGAGAAAAGAGACAGTTGAAACCCGCAAGTTAAGCCGTGCTGCAGTGGAAACATTGGCTATAATTGCTTATCATCAGCCGGTGACTCGATTGGAAATTGAAGAGATTAGAGGGGTAGGGGTTTCTAAGGGCACTGTTGATTTATTGCTAGAGATGGATTGGATAAAGTTTGGAAGACGAAAACTGACTCCTGGAAGGCCAATCACGTTTGTTGTTACTCAACATTTCTTAGACCATTTTGGATTAGAGAGTGTGAAAGATCTGCCTGGCCTAAGGGAACTAAAATCTGCTGGTCTCCTAGAGAATACTATACCGAATATGAAAGATAGTGTCGGAGACATAAATAAAGAAAATGCTGATTTGTCAGATAATACGGATCAGGCTGAACTTTTTGTAGAATAGGTATAAATTTTTGTGCTACCAAAAATTCAGTAGTTTTTCTTAAAATGTTTTGACAATTTTAGCCCTTGGCCTTGATAATTTGATTTTACCCCTTGCCCATATAGCTTGGTAGGTTGGTACGACATTTTTTCATATATCAAACGTCCTACTACCTGGCCGTGCTCCAATACAAATGGGGCTTCATGACATCTAACTTCTAATACTCCCCGCGCACCCGATCCTCCGGCTGCATTATGCCCGAAACCTGGATCAAAAAATCCTGCATAGTGGACCCTAAATTCTCCAACCATGGAAACATATGGAGCCATTTCTGCAGCATAGCGAGGGGGTATATGCACACTTTCACGACTCACTAAAATATAAAATGCGCCAGGATCTAAAATGATCTCACCTCGTGAAGTTCTTATCTCATCCCAAAATTCTGCTGGGTTGTAGTGATCAATTAAGTCTAAATCAATTATTCCAGTGTGAGGTTTTGCTCTAAAACCTACTAAATCACCTTTTGATGGTCTTAAATCTACTGAAAATCCAAGGCCGTCATCAATTATCGCATTTCCAGGTACTAAGTTTTCCTGCGTGTGGAGAGCCCTTAAATCCTCATCATTTAAAGTTGTATTTTTATTTCTAAATCTGATCTGATTAAGTTTCATTCCCTTTCGCACTAATACTGAAAAAGAGCGAGGGCATATTTCGGCGTATAGCTTGCCGTTGTATCCACTTGAAACTCGATCAAATTCCTCACCGGAGTCGGTAATCACTCTTGTAAGTAAATCTAGACGTCCAGTTGAGCTTTTAGCGTTAGTTGCAGCTTGAATATCACGTGGTAATTTAAGTTCTTCGAGTAGTGGCACCAAATAAACACACCCCTTCTCAAGGACTGAACCCTCCATCAGGTCAATTTCATGCATTTTCAACGATTTTAATCGCTCGTTAACTTTTTCATGCCTTCCTGGCAAAAAAGATGCTCTTATACGAAATGCTCTGCCACCTAATCTCATGTCTAGGCTTGCGGGTTGTATTTGCTCGGGTTCTAAAGGCGTATCTGAAGTGATTGCGCCAATTTCAACGAGTTTCTCTATTTCTTGGTTAGGGAGAACTCCGCTCATTTAAAATACTTTCAATAGTACTGAAATTTATCTGGTCGGGCTAGCAGGACTTGAACCTGCGACCTTCCGTCCCCCAGACGGACGCGCTACCAGGCTGCGCCATAGCCCGACATATATATTTTTACTACTCATTTTTTTTTATACGCAAGTTAAAATTTTCTAAGTCTACTTTTTATTCCATGATGAAATAAGAGTTCTAAGGTCATTTATTATGGGTATAATATTTTTTCTTTGTTCCAAATTTAAGTCATCAATTCTACTTAATAAAGCTGATGGGGAAAGCACAGGATCCCTCATTTTGTCAATAAGGTTTTCATCATTATTTGGGTTTTCGCTTTCAAAGAAGTCAAAAAGTCCTGGTTGATCGGGTATCTTTTGATTTGAACTGTTATTTTTTTGAGTTTTTAAATAGGTGTATTTTTCATTATGGGATTTTGCATTGGTTTTAGTGACATCGTCATCCGCTTTTTTTAGGGTTACAGGCTCCACGTACTCTTCTGAAATTATTGGTTTGGAAAGTCCAACTACATAATTTAGACCCTTTTCGCGCAACACTTGTTTTGCGCCTTTTATGGTATGTCCTTCAATATGAAGTAATTGTTTTATCCCACCTATTAGCAACATATCCTTTGGGCGGTAGTAACGCCGCCCTCCGGCTCTTTTTGTTGGTTTGATCTGACTGAACTTACTTTCCCAAAATCTTAGTACGTGCGTTGGGGTTTCTAGCCAATCTGAAACTTCACTTATATTGCGAAAAGCTTTCTCAGATTTTGACATAATTACAAAATGACCCTTTTTATTTCCCTTCTGACACTCTGTCTTTCATCAAATGAGAGGGCCTGAACGTGAGAACTCTTCTTGGAGGTATAGGCGCTTCTTCGCCAGTTTTAGGATTTCGACCAACTCGCGCATTTTTTTGGCGAATACTGAATGTTCCAAATGATGAAATCTTAACCTGCTCACCAGATACAAGTGATGCGCTTATTTTTTCAAGTACGCTTTCTACTAGATCGGCTGACTCGTTTCTAGATAGCCCGACCTCTCTAAAAACAGATTCACTTAAATCCATTCGTGTTAAAGTCTTCTCACTCATGTAATCTTCCCCCATTTTTATTTAATTGTAGTGCTCACAAATTTAGTAAGTCAACTTAAATGGGGACGCGTTTAGAAAAGTTTTTAATTTTTTTGCGTTTTTCAGTTTACCAACGTATTACTAATGATCCCCAAGCAAGCCCACCTCCAATTGCCTCTGTAACAATTAAGTCATTTTTCTTTATAAACCCATTTATTTTTGAAACTGAAAGTGCGAGAGGAATCGACGCAGCTGAGGTATTGCCATGGTCTTGCACCGTGGTTAATACTCGTTCTTTTGGTATACCCATTTTTTTTGCAGTCCCATGAATAATTCTAATGTTGGCCTGATGTGGAACAATCCAGTCGATTTCGCTAACAGAAACTCCTGCAGTTTCCATTGAGTTTTGAGCAGTAGTGGCTAATTTTTCAATTGCGTGTCGATATACTTCTTTACCGTGCATCCTCAAATATCCAGTAGATTGTGTAGACACTCCTCCGTCTACATATAGAATATTTTTTAACGTTCCATCAGAATTCAAGTCAGATGCTAAAATGCCACGATCAGATTTATCTCCGGTTCCATTTTCTGCAGATACAATAACTGCGCCTGCACCGTCACCAAAAAGTACGCAAGTAGATCTATCCTCCCAGTCCATTAATTTCGAAAATGTCTCTGAACCTATAACCAATACTTTTTTTGCTTGGCCTGAAATTATTAGCGCATTAGCGTTTGCTAGTGCAAAAACGAAACCCGCACATACAGCTTGAACGTCATAAGCAAAACCTTTTGTCATTCCTAAATTTGCCTGCACCATAGTAGCAGCTGATGGAAAAGTGAGATCTGAAGTTGAAGTGGCTAATATGATTGCATCTATATCTTCAGCAACTAACCCAGCATCCTCTAATGCTTCTTTAGCTGCTATTGTAGCCATCGCAGAGGTTGTCTCGTCTTTGTTTGCAATGTGCCTGCGTTTAATTCCAGAGCGACTATAAATCCATTCGTCGGATGTATCTAAAGTTCGTTCAAATTCAGAATTTTCTACGATCCGTTTCGGTAGATAGTGTCCACATCCCGTTATTATAGCGCGAACTGTCATTTATCATCCAAATTATTAATTTGCATCATCGTAAACATCGTTATCTATTGCGCCTGCGTATGCAACCCGCGCGGCTACTTTTTGTAAAAAATCGTTCTTGGAAAGCTCGAACGCTAATTTAATTGCAGCTTCGATTCCGGTAGCGTCCGCTGAACCATGAGATTTTACAACCGTACCATTTAAGCCAAGAAATACTCCTCCGTTTACTCTTCTTGGGTCAATCCTCATTTTAAATCTGTTCAATGATGTAAAAGCTAATATGCTTGCAAGCTTTGATAAGGGAGAAAATCTAAAGGCCTCTCGTAACAAATAACCAATTAAACTTGCAGTTCCTTCCGCAGTTTTTAGGGCGACATTTCCAGTGAAGCCATCAGTTATGATCACATCGACTTTTGAGCCTGGGATATCTCCTCCCTCAACAAACCCCTCAAAAACAAAATTTGCATCCAATTGGCAATGCTCAATTTTGGCATAAGCTTCTTTAAGTTCACTTCTGCCTTTATGTTCTTCAGTTCCAACGTTGAGTAAACCAACCCTTGGTTTTGCTATGCCCAGTCCATTTCTAGCATAAGACACGCCCATCAAAGCATATTGTAGAAGATCTTTCGGATCAGCTCTAACATCGGCGCCCACGTCCAACATAACATTGAATCCCATGGGATTCGAAGAAGGCCAAAGTATCGCAATAGCTGGCCGGTTTACGCCATTAAGTTTACGCAGCCTTACCATACTTATCGCCATTAAAGCTCCGGTATTGCCACAAGAAACACAAACACTGGCATCGCCATCTCTAACCGAGTCAATTGCTGACCACATTGATGTAGCCTTTCCGTGTCTGACTACATGGCTTGGCTTATCCTCCATTTTAATAACTTCAAGGCTGTCAATGATCGTTACTCGGCCTTTCAAAGATTGACGTTTAGCCACTAATTCTTGAAGTTGTTTTTGCTGCCCATGTAGAAGGAAATGTATTTTCTTGTTTTTTTGGACCACACGAACAATACCAGCCACTACAGCAGCTGGCCCTAAATCGCCCCCCATTGCGTCAATACTTATAGTTGTGCCTGATTGCACCACCTCAGACTTATTATCCACGGTCGAGGTCATATCGCCATCCTTTACGAGGAATTAGGCTGCGTCATCATCCAGGTCAATTTCCTCGGTCATCATTACAACTTCTTTGTCTCCATAGAAGCCACAAGATGCACATATATGATGGGGTCGTTTTAGCTCACCACAATTTGGACATTCATTAGGATTTTCGGCCATTAGAGCGTCATGAGCTCTGCGATTATTTCGTCTGGACTTTGATACTTTATTTTGCTGAACAGCCATGTCTAAATCTCAGTATTATTAGGGGATTAACCCCGATGTTTACATTTATTTCTGCGCAATACATCTATTTGACACTGATATACAACCCAAATTTTGTTATTTTAGTTGTTTTTTATGACTTTCTTCGAGAATTTAATTTTTCTTCAGGGTGCTCAATATCGCAAAAGGGTTTTGTTGCTTATCTCGCTCATTTGTTTTTTCATCATAGCCAAGTGAAACTGACACATAGTCCGTGTTGTTAGATCTTGGGTAATCTGGCAGAGATAGAGCAAGTATTTCTTGTGCAATCAAGGATAAATCTAAAGACTTGGTTAGTGGTTCTAAATTATCGTCTAATTCGAGTTTGATATCGCGCCCGTCGTCTTTTTCCACTGAGGGTATTTCTTCTGTGGGAACATAAATACGTTTAATTGTTTCATCTACTCGGCATTTAATTGCCTCAAGTGTAACTACACATTTTTGAGTTGCCGTAGCACCCAGCTTTCCAGTTAATAGCCATTTATTTTTACCTTGGGCGCTGATTTTTCCTCTAAAATCTAATTTTTCAACAGAGATTAAGCTAAGCTGCTCGGCGATCTGAGAGTTATTATTTGCGTCACCTTGCCAACAAAAACTATTACTTTTGGTGGCATTTAAATTTGAAAATATTATGATTTTGTCCGAAATTTCGCTTTTGGGCATTTAAAAATTTCTTCCTTTATTGCAATAAATAATCAGCATAATGTAATTGAGCATAATATTATACTTTAATGAGGTCAGGCTAAATTTATGATTGGACGTCTTAAAAAGATTTCAAGTGTTGCTTTACTATTTGTTATTTTGGGTTGCTCCGAACAGTATCGTAAGCATGGTTACATACCCAGTGAGGAAGAATTATCAAGTGTTTCAGTATCCCAAGATGACAAAAATACTGTTATTAAGAAGCTTGGCACCCCATCAATTGGTGGTATCTTAAGTGATGGAAATATTTACTTCGTTCAGTCTAAAGTTTTAAAGAATTCAATACGGGCTTCGACGCCCGTAGATAGGCAAGTTCTAGTTTTAAGTTTCGACGATAAAGGTAAACTTGATAACATTCAGAAATTTGGAATTGAGAAAGGTAAAATCGTTATCCTAGACTACCATACTACACCATCTGGCTTAAAAAATATGTCATTTCTCTTTAGGCTATTCCAAAATGTTGGTGGTCCTTCCGCTGAGTCTTTACTACAATAAATAAGATTTTGATTAATCTCTACAAGCAGCATTTTCAATCCGCTTTAATATGAGATAAATTTATGAACTACGACCCTCCCAAATTTGATTTGGAGCCAGCTTCAAAGCCGATTGAATTGAAGGAAGCTCAAGCTTTCAGATATAAAGCCTTTGGTTTAGTTAATTAGATCGGTCTTGATCGGGATGAATATGATAAAAAATTCAATCATGTAATTATTCGTGATAGGAAGCATCGTAGGGTAGTAGGATGCTTTAGATATACTTATATACCTCTGGTTCCTTGTTTCAAAGTGGTTATTCTGCAGCGCATTACGATATCAACAACTTAGAAAATTTTGATCAGCCTTTAATGGAGTTGGGCCGGGTATGTATGGTTTCCTCTTTGACGGATCTAGACATATTGAGATTAGTTTGGGCTTATTTGGGGCATTACTTTGAAAGAAGAAAAATTGGCTTCATATTTGGTTGTTCTTCATTTGAAGCGATTGATCATGGAAAATATATAGATTGTTTTGCTATTCTCCGAAAACGCTATTTGGGTCCAAAAAATTATTACCCAGTGTCAAGTCACCATCCGTTTTAAAATTTTCAAAAGCGCTTCGCCCTGGTATTAATTTTAAAATAGCGATGTTGAAAATGCCGTCTCTTTTGAGAGCTTATCTTTCAACGGGGGGGTGGGTAAGCAACCATGTATTTATAGATTACAAGCTAAAGACGCTTCATGTTTTACAGGCTTACAGGTGAGTACAATACCACATGAAAAGAAGCGTTTTTTGATGAGCAAACCTTGACCTGTTAATTTTTCTAAACTAGCTCAATTTGTTATGAGTGCACCTTTAATCCAATTACGTGAAGTTTGTCTGGGTTTTGGAGGCTATGACATATTCCAAAATATAGATTTGATTTTGAATGAAAGGGAACGAAGTTGTCTTGTTGGTAGAAACGGGTCAGGTAAATCAACTCTTCTAAAATTGATTGCTGGTGCAATTGTTCCTGACGCTGGTACTGTAGCTGCTCAAAAAGGAATAAAAATAAGTTTAATGGAGCAGGATCCAGACCTATCTGTTTTTTCCACTTTGGGGGATTTTGCAACAAGCCGATTGAATAGTAATCAAGGTTATAAAATTGAGGCAATAAGTACCGGGCTAAAGCTAAATCTTCAACAAGAGGTAAAGCTTGCATCTGGTGGTGAAATAAGACGAGCAGCATTAGCAAAGATAATAGCAGAAAGTCCAGATTTGATGCTGCTTGATGAACCCACGAACCACCTGGATGTAGAAAGTATAAAATGGCTTGAGACTATACTTAAAAACTTGACATGTGGAGTAGTAATTATAAGTCACGATCGGGCATTTCTTCGGTCTGTGTCTAAAACTACCTTATGGTTAGATAGAGGTATTCTCAGACGAAATGAAAGAAGTTTCGCTGATTTTGAAGATTGGCGCGACAAAACTTGGGCTGAAGAAGATGCGCGCAATCATAAAATTAGGCGTCGCATAAAAAAGGAATCCGTTTGGGCAGTAGAAGGTATTTCCGCGAGGCGCAAAAGGAATCAGGGTAGATTAAAGGCTTTAAAACAGCTCAAGTTAAAGTATGATATGCAGGAAAAAAGGCAATCTACTGCAAAAATGTCTTTTCATCTTGGTGAGACTTCTGGGCGGAAAATACTGGAGGCGCAAGGTATAAGCAAAAATATTGGTGGGAAGCAAATATGCAGTAAATTCAGCGTTTCAATTAGACGTGGAGAGCGCATTGCGATGGTTGGCGCCAACGGAGTAGGAAAAACTACGCTGCTCAATATTCTATTTGGAGATTTAGCCCCTGATGAAGGTACTATTAAGCGAGGAACAAATTGGATCACTGCCAGTTTTGAACAAAACAAAGGTAGCTTGGATATGGATGCTAGTATCCAAGAAAATTTAACTGGTGATCCAGATATTGCGCTGCCAGGTAGATCTGACCAGGTTATGGTCAAAGGCGTCCCGAGACACGTGGTTGGATATTTGAAAGAATTTTTGTTCGATCCCAGTACTTTAACGGCGCCGGTACGCTCTCTTTCAGGCGGTGAAAAATCTAGGTTAATTCTTGCAAAACTTATGGCTAAAACGAGCAATCTGTTACTACTGGACGAACCAACAAATGATTTAGACATTGAAACGCTGGATTTACTTCAGGAGCTACTATGTGAGTTCGACGGAACAATACTTTTAATAAGTCATGATAGAGACTTCGTTGAGAGGGTTGCAACACGAGTTTTGTTTTTCGAAGGAAATGGTAGAATTGTAGATTTTACAGGGGGTTACGAGTCATACTTAAATAAGTTTTTGGATGATAAAAATTCATTAGATGTTACTGTAAAATCTCAAAAACCTAAAAATGTGATGAAGTTGAAGGAAAATAAGAAAAGTGTAGGTTTATCTTTCACAGAGCAGCATAGGTTGTCAGAAATTCCTCAAGAAATAGAAAGACTTGAGTTAGAGATTAAAAAGTTAGAGGAATTCTTATCCATTGATGGTCTTTATCAGTCTGATCAAAAAAAATTTGATAAAGCCTCTAGCGCGTTAGCTGAACGAAAGCTGAAAATGGATAAAATTATGGAAGAATGGTTGTTACTTGAAGATAAACAAAATTATGGCCAATTGTCATGAAAATTCTCTAATTTGGCTGTTTTAAATCTGCTAGCTAAGCTTATCAATCCATCTATTGTAAATAATCCCCAATAATGAGACGGTCGTGATTATTCTAAAAATATGGTGAGCGCTTACTAACGCTGGACTTGACGCTACCGATAGCGCGATTAATGACATTTCTGTAACGCCGCCTGGGGCAAAAGATATAAAAAGCGTTACAACTGTTAATTCAGATAAGTTTTGTAGTATGATTACAAAAATGAATGCCAGAATAAGCATCGTAATTACTGATAGTGCTGAAAGACGTGTTGCAGTAAAAAGAATACGTTTATCCATCCCAAAAAATCTTGCACCCAGGCTGGTTCCGATAATTACCTGTGCAACTACTACTAGTATGTCTGGAAGATGAATGTTAATATTCGTACTTAAAGTAAATAATATAGTTAAAAGCATAGGCCCCAACAAGTGGCCAGCAGGCATTCTGAGCTGAGATCCCAGTACGAGACCAAAAATTATTAAAATCGCGATATAAAATAAGTCAATTACCGAAATAATTGCGTTTTTTTCTAGTAATAAGCCAGCTGCACTACCTACTGGAGCTCCAAGCCAAATTGAAATCATGATTGGTACTAATATTATTACAAAAATAATTCGCAAGAATTGTTGTAGAGTTACAACTTTAATTTTTCCGCCATACTGTTCAGACATAGCGATACTCTCCATTAGCCCACCGGGCGCAGCCGAAAAAAATGCAGTAGCTCGATCATATTTTCCAAATTTTATAAAAATTTTATAGTTCACAAAATGGGCGCACCAACTAAAAATTAATAAACCAAATATACTTGGAAAGTATTTGGTGTATTGATCCATTAGATCAGGAGTAACCTGTGATCCAATCATTACGCCGATTATGGCTACAAAATAATTTCGAAATTTTTGAGGAAATACGTAATTTGGAGGAGCTATTTTCTCTCCAAAATTAATTGACCATATAGCACATGCTAATAATGGGCCTAGCATCCAAGGAAGAGGTAGCAGGGTTTTGGAAGCTACCCAACCAACTAACGTCCCAAGTGCTAATAAAAGCGCGCTGTAAAAAAGGTTTTTCTTCAATGAAACTTTCTTTTCTAGCCGATTTATACCGAAAATAGATGATTAACTTAAGAGGATGCTAGTTTTCCCTAGCGTGCTTTTTTAGGAACTGAAAGAAAGATTGCGTTTTGGGGTGTCTATACTCCAAAGCAAGTGTATATGCGTTAACCATAAAAAAACAAGCTTTGTTTTTATTGGATGTGTTATAAGCTGCTTCTGCATATAATTCTGCTAACTTAAGACCATCATTATTATGATGAGCAACTAAAATTTTTTTCTCTAAATCCTTGTCAGGATTTCCGAATGCGTCCATTTTGAACCTCATTAGCAACCCAAAAGTGAAAACAATGAGTAGGATTATCCATTACTGGTGAAAACCGACCGCCATCAAAATTTACCGCATGACGTCCTTTTTGCATACCCTCAACTACAGGAACATCTTCGTCGAAAACTAGCCGCCATTGCTTTTTATTTCTAAGGCGCAAGTGCTCTGGCGTGTCCTCCTGAGAATAAAATAGGTGAATGTGTTCATATGTTTTTTCAGGGCCATCTGGTATGAGAATGATTGCAAAGGCATGATCCCTGTGGACGCCTAGAAGAACATTTGGATAAACAGCAATATATTCAGCTGCAGTATCCCATTTCGCTTTTAAATTAGAGAAATCAGGGAAAACATTACCCTCTTTATCTTTAAGCTGCTGATATACTTTTGTACCTTGTCCAGAAAATTTGTTTTTGTACTCAATATGATAATGGTCTTCTAATTTGGAATAGCTGTTTAAGCCAGGGTGAACCCACGGTAAATGATAACTTTCACAATAATTTTCTACTGCTAATTTCCAATTTGCGGCTATTTCAATCGTAAATGAACTTTCCTTGCCACCATGAAAAAGAGGTCTGTCGAAGTCTGCCCATCTATCCATTAATTCTTTCATACTATCTTCAAATTTCGGTGCATTACCTGAAAGATTTATCCAAATAACACCCATCCATACATGGCTTCGTACCTCGGTTAGGCCTAATTTAGACCGATCAATCTCCTCATGTAGGTTTCTACCTGGACCTCCTACATGAGGGGTGCTTATGAGGTTTCCGTCTGTTGAATAGCACCAGCTATGATAGGGGCACCGAATAGCCCCCTTTATGGATTTAGCGGAATTAATAAGTATCATACCGCGATGCCGGCAAGTATTTTGAAAAACTTTTACCTTGTTCTCTTTCGTACGAACAATAAACAAGGGAGTGCCTTGAAAATGAATAGGTACAGCGTCTCCAATATTTGGAATCTCCGCTGAAACTGCCAGCCCACTCCATTTATCAAAGAGTAAAATATCTTTTTCTTCTTGGAAAACTGATGAACAAGTGTAGTGCTCGTTTGGAAGCCCATAAGCTTCGCCTATTGGCAAGCAAACTTTATCTAGTGTAGCTGTCTTTTCCATTTTTCTGGCTCACTTTTTCCATTTAAATAAAAAAAGATACTACTAGAGGCTAGCTCAAAACGACAACTGAGTTAAATGAAAACGACAAGATAAGTAATTTTGATGTTAGCCGCGAGATAGTGCTGCTACACCTGTTCTTGCAATTTCTATCAGACCGAGTGGACGCATCAATTCTGCGAATGCGTCAACCTTTTCTGGCGTACCGGTAATTTGGAAAGTAAAGCTATCTAGCGTGCTATCTACTGCGTGTGCTCTAAAAATATCAGCTAAACGCAAAGCTTCTACTCTTTTTTCGCCTTTACCACCAACCTTTAAGAGAGCAAGTTCTCTCTCCACATGGGGGCCATCAACAGTTAAATCATGTACTTCATGGACGGGTACAATTCGTCCAAGTTGCGCTTTGATTTGCTCGATAACCTGTGGCGTTCCTGTAGTTACGATAGTAATTCGGCTTAGATGTCCCTCATGATCAACTTCCGCAACGGTGAGACTGTCTATATTATACCCACGGCCCGAAAAAAGCCCTATAACCCTAGCAAGAACGCCAGCTTCATTATCTACCAATATTGCTAGTGTGTGGGTCTGTATTTCGTCGCCAAAACTAGACCTAAGGTTATAGGCAGAGTGCTTACTTGATCCCTTTTTTATTTTTAATGCTGACATTTGTAACCTACAAAGTAAATATTCAAACTAACACTGCACCACTGCTTCCTATGGCATCCCCGGTTTCTGCCTCTCCTAGCAACATTTTATTATGTGGCTCTCCAGATGGTATCATTGGAAAGCAATTTTCATGTTTCTCAACCAAACAATCGAACAGTACCGGGCCGTCGTAAGAAACCATTTCTAGAATAGCATCATCTAAATCGGCTGGGTCCGACACCATAATGCCTTTTGCACCAAATGCATCTGCTAATTTAACAAAATCAGGAAGAGCATCAGACCAACTGTGTGAGTATCTTTCACCGTGCAGCAATTCTTGCCATTGTCTAACCATACCTAATCTTTCGTTATTCAAAATAAATTGTTTAACAGGTAAATTATATTGAACGGCCGTACCCATTTCCTGCATGTTCATCAACCAACTAGCTTCGCCTGCTACATTTATAACCAATGCATTTGGATGAGCAATTTGTACCCCTATTGAAGCTGGAAAACCGTAACCCATTGTTCCAAGGCCACCTGAAGTCATCCATTGATTAGGTTGCTCAAAACCTAAGAATTGAGCAGCCCACATTTGATGTTGGCCAACCTCTGTGCATATGTACCTGTCCGATCTATTTCTAGTTAGCTCCTCAAGACGCTCAAGTGCAAATTGGGGTTTAATTGTTTTTTTGCTATTTTTATAGTTCAGGCATTTAACAGATCTCCATTCGTCTATTTGAGCCCACCATTTGCTAATAGCTGCAGAGTTTGTCTTTCGACCTCGCGCTTTCCACATATTTAAAACATCATCTAAAACGTGAGCAATATCACCTATGATAGGAATATCGACGTGAATTACTTTATTTATTGACGATGGATCGATATCGATGTGAGCCTTCTTAGAAGTAGGGCTAAACGCATCTATTCGACCAGTAATACGATCATCAAACCTAGCACCTATATTAATCATTAGATCACAATCGTGCATGGCCATATTAGCTTCGTACAGCCCGTGCATTCCAAGCATTCCAAGCCAATTATCACCCGAAGCGGGATAGCAACCCAAGCCCATTAAGGTAGAAGTTATTGGGAAATTTGTACTTTTTACTAATTCTCTCAGAAGCTGACTTGCTGCTGTGCCAGAATTAATTACGCCGCCGCCGGTGTATAAAATTGGCTTTTCTGACTGCTCAATTGCCTCAACGAGCTTCTTAATTAGTTCAATATCACCCTTTAATTTTGGCTTATATTCAGAAGCAGGTACTTTCTTTCCTGAAACATAATTCCCAGATGCAAATTGAACATCCTTTGGAATATCAACTAAAACGGGGCCTGGTCGCCCAGATTTTGCAACGTGGAAAGCCTCGTGTAAAATCGTCGCTAGCTTATCAGTATCTTTGACAAGCCAATTATGCTTGGTGCAGGGCCTTGTGATCCCGACTGTATCCGCTTCTTGAAAGGCATCTGATCCGATCATAAACGTGGGTACTTGCCCAGTAAGGACAACCAATGGGATGGAATCCATTAATGCGTCCGTTAATCCAGTAACAGCGTTAGTCGCACCAGGCCCTGAAGTCACTAACACCACCCCTGGCCGTCCAGTAGATCTTGCGTATCCTTCCGCTGCATGGACTGCCCCTTGTTCATGCCGAACAAGGATATGCCTTATTTCATTCTGTTGAAAAATTTCATCATAAATGGGAAGCACAGCTCCACCAGGGTATCCAAACACAGTATCAACCCCCTGATCCTTTAGGGCTTGAACTACCATCTTGGCTCCAGTCATATGGCTAGTCATAAAGAAATTCTCACTCTATTTTTAAGTAGATATTAAACCTTTAAAATATAATCTAACTCAGTCGCAACGGTGACCATATGAATTACAAAAAGGATGGTCAACAAGAAATGCCTTCGTAAAAGTATAATTTAAAGAAATTTATTAATTTTGTTACAAAAAAAACTTAAATATAGCAATATTCGAAAAGAAAAATGTAAGTTTCGGCAATACACAGAAAAAAACGAGCCCGTAAGAGCTCGTTTATACATTAACTTTTATACCAATTAAGATGAGATTTCTTCCGACTCCTCCACTGGTGCGTTAGTAACCTGATCATCGTCGTTATCTTCCTCAAGAGCTGCACTTCCGATGTCGTCAAATAGTTCTGCTATCTCAAACTCTGCTTCCGCTTCGGCTTCGGCGGCGACATCTTGTATGGATTTGCCTGATGCTTGTAAATCAGCTTCTTCAGTTGATCGGGCAACATTTAGTATTATGGTGGCTGTGACCTCGGGATGCAAAACAACTGACATTTCATGCAATCCTAATTCTTTGATAGGTTTTACTAAAGCAATTTGTTTTCGGTCAATTGAAAATCCTGCGGAAGTAGCAACTTCTGCTGCATCTCGTGGAGAAACAGATCCATAGAGCGCGCCCGAGTCTGATGCAGATCGGATTACGACAAAAGTTTGTCCGTCCAGTTTTCCTAGAAGTGCGTCTGCTTCTTTTTTTGTTTCTAAATTCTTCGTTTCAAGTTGGGATTTTTGCTTTTCAAAAGCTGTTATGTTCGTCTCTGATGCCGTCTGAGCTTTACCCTGAGGTAGCAGAAAATTTCGTGCATACCCTGGCTTGACATCTACCACGTCACCCATCTGGCCCAATTTTGATACTCTTTCTAGAAGAATAACTTGCATAATTACTATCTCCTTTACTACTTAACAGCGTAAGGTAAAAGTGCCAAAAAGCGTGCACGTTTTATTGCGCGGGCAAGTTCACGCTGCTTTTTTGCAGAAACGGCGGTGATCCGAGACGGAACTACTTTTCCTCGCTCTGATATGTACCTTTGCAATAACTTAGTGTCCTTATAATCGATCTTTGGGGCATCCTCACTTGAAAATGGGCATACCTTCTTTCGACGAAAAAATGGTTTGTTTGTCATTTCGAAAACTCCTTGCCAACTTTAATCGCGTTGTTCGCGTCTCTCACCGCGATCATCTCGTTTATGCATTTGAACTGATGGACCTTCATCATGCTTATCGACTTTAATCGTCAAGACTCGCATTACGTCTTCATGAAGGCGCATAAGGCGTTCCATTTCTTGAACAGCTTCGGAGGGCGAGTCTGTCCTAAGCATGGCATAATGCCCTTTCCGATTTTTGTTCATTTTGTAGGCCATTGTTTTCAATCCCCAGTACTCGGAGTCGATTACAGTACCACCATTATCTTTGAGAACTATTCCAAAGTGTTCAACAAGACCTTCTGCTTGTATGTTTGATAAGTCTTGTCGAGAAATAAAAACATGCTCGTATAGAGGCATTTCTGTTTCCAATCTATCTATGGCGCGTTTCAAAGGAAGGGGGGTTACATCTTTTTGTTCCCGACCACGAGTGACTGCGCTTATATTTATTACAAAAAGATCTCGGTGGTTTACACTAATTTCGCGGAACTACAAGTCTATAATTTTAAAAATTTGCACTTACTCAACTGTAACAGATTTTGCCAAATTTCGCGGTTGATCAACATCTGTACCTTTAGATACCGCTGAAAAGTATGCAAGTAATTGAATTGGTAGTGCGTATACCAATGGCGTTAGTAGCTTGTTGGTGCGTGGCATTTCGATAGTATTTTTTACAATTGAACCAGCTGATTGCAGCCCTTCTTTATCCGAGATTAGTGTTACATTCGCTTTTCGCGCAATAACTTCATGCATATTTGATATATTTTTTTCAAATAATTCGTCGCAAGGGGCTAATATAATGACTGGGACGCTATCATCTATAAGTGCAATTGGCCCATGCTTTAGTTCTCCAGCAGCATAGCCTTCAGAATGAATATAACTAATTTCCTTTAATTTTAACGCTCCCTCAAGTGCAACGGGGTACATTAAACCACGCCCTAAAAACAGTACATCGCTAGCTGTAGAAAGCTTGTAGGCAATATCTTGTATGGAATTAGTACTACCCAAGTATTGGTTAAGAGTTGATGGTAGACTTTTTAAATCGCTGACTGTTTTTGCAATATTAATTTCTGAAATTTCTGATCTGTCTTGTGCTGCTTTTAGGGTCATCAAAAATAATACTGCCAATTGGCATGTGAAAGCTTTGGTTGATGCTACGCCAATTTCTGGGCCAGCGTGAATTTCCAAAACTTGATCACTTTCTCTGGCAATGGAACTTGTAGAAACATTTACAATAGAAATAATGATTTTTGCTTTGCCAACACAATAGCGTAATGCCGCGAGAGTATCTGCGGTTTCTCCAGATTGACTGACAAAAATTGCGGCAGTGCCTTTTTCTATTGGTGGCTCGCGGTAGCGAAATTCGCTTCCAATATCAATTTCAACTGGGATTTTAGCTAGTTTTTCAATCCAATATTTTGCGACGTAACAAGCATAGTATGCAGTCCCGCAAGCTATTAAAATTATTTTTGGAATTTCTTTAAAATTCAACTCTTTCAGCAGATTGATTTTTGCTCCAACGTTTTTGTCGCAAATATAAGACTTTATTGCCGTTTCCAAAGCTACCGGTTGTTCGTAAATTTCTTTTTCCATAAAATGGTTGAAGCCGGATTTATCATAAAAGTTTGTGCTTTGATTCAGGTATTTGATCGGTCGAGATACCAAGTTTCCCAAATGATCATAAATATCGACCCCCTCTCGAGCCAATATCGCGAGGTCACCCTCTTCGAGATAGGTTATTTTTTTGGTCATCGGCAGCAGTGCTAGGGCGTCTGAGCCAAGGTACATTTCATTTTTTCCATATCCTACTGCTAAAGGCGAGCCAGATCTTGCCGCAATCATAAGGTTTTCGTGCCCGGCAAAAAGCATTGCGATTGCAAATGATCCAGAAAGTTTTAATAAAGTCTTTCGCGCTGCATCGATTGGTTCATGACCCTCGTCTATAAACTTTGAACACAGCATGGCAATCGTCTCAGTGTCTGTGTCTGTTTCAGGTTTATATCCGTCGCACCTTAATTCATGCCGAAGTTCAAGAAAGTTTTCGATTATTCCATTATGCACGACCGAAACTGCACCGCTATTATGTGGATGTGCATTTTCTTCGTTTGGCTCTCCATGCGTTGCCCATCTGGTGTGTCCAATCCCCACTTTTCCTTTAAGTGGTTGAAAAACAAGCTTATCCTGTAGTTCCACCAGTTTCCCAACTGCCCTTCGTCGATCGATGGAGCCTTCACTTTCTACTGTGGCTATTCCAGAGCTATCGTAACCCCTATATTCGAGTCTTTTTAATGCTTCGACCAGGATCGGTGCGGCTTCATGATTGCCCAAAATTCCAATTATGCCACACATCTATTTACCTCAGGATTTTGTTTTATTTTTTTTGTTTCGGAGGAGTGCTTTAAGCTTCTTTGCACCACCGTTTTTATTAGTTTGCTCTGAACGCGCGATGGCTAAATTATCAGCTGGTATATCTTTTGTAATAACAGAGCCACTACCTGTCATTGAATTATTTCCGACGGTTAACGGGGCAATCAGCATAGTATTTGAGCCAATAAATACGTTTTTACCAATTACCGTTTTGTGCTTGTTAGCCCCATCGTAGTTACAAGTGATTGTGCCGGCGCCAATATTTGAATTCTCACCAATTTCTGTATCACCTATGTATGATAGATGGTTTATCTTAGAATTTTCTGCAACTTTTGAGTTTTTTATTTCTACAAAGTTGCCAATTTTTACACCTTCTGAGAGGTCAGTTCCAGGTCTCAATCTAGCATAGGGGCCAATGCTACAATTTTGAGAGACGTTGCATCTTTCAAGGTACGAGAAGGCTTTTACCTTACAGCCGGTACCGACTTTCACGCCTGGTCCAAATATTACATTTGGCTCAACAATTGTATCTCGACCTATTTCTGTATCTAATGAAAAGAAAACGGTCTCTGGTGCAACAAGATGAATGCCAACTTCTAAGGCCTCAGTGCGCGCAGTTTCTTGAAATCTCTGTTCTGCAAGACTTAGTTGTTGAAGAGAGTTGATGCCAAGTGCCTCTCTGGGTTCACAAACTTGGTAACTACAATTCAACCCTTTAGCTTTAGCTAATTGAATACAATCCGTGAGATATAGTTCGTTTTTTTTGTTATCTCTATCTAACTCTTTCAAGAGGTTTTTAAATAATATTGAGCTTCCTGCCATAACTCCACTGTTGCATAAATTAAGTGCTAACTCCTGATCATTTGCGTCCTTATGTTCGACTATTTTCAAAAGTTCATTATTTTTTGTAACAAGCCTGCCGTAACCAGATGGATCCGGTGCGTGAAACCCAAGAACTACCAAATCTGCTTGCCTGCTTCTAGCCTCAATTTTTCTCATTGTTTCCGCCGATACGAATGGGGTATCGCCAAATAACACAATTACATTACCATCAAAATCTGCGAATTCTTCGATCGCTACACTGACGGCATGACCTGTGCCTAGTTGCGCTTCTTGGATTACTAATTCGATTGAGGTGTCTGAATTTTCTAAGACGTTTTTTATTTCCGTCCGTCTGTGGCCTAAAACAGCTAATATTTTTTGAGGGTTAATACTTTGTGCTGTTTTTATACAATGAGAAATAAGAGGAAAGTTCCCGACTTCGTGTAGTACTTTAGGACGATTAGAATTCATCCGAGTTCCCTTGCCTGCGGCCAGAATTATAACTGCAGTATTCATAGAAAATCCTCAAGGTTTTAAACCGTTTTATCGTATAGCCAATTTGTTGCAAGCTTAACTTATGTCAAAATTAGTTGCTGAATGTTTCATTTTATGATGAGCATAATTTCTCAAATACTTGGAGCTCAAATATGAAAACTGTTGTTTTTGATCTAGATGGAACTATTGCAGACACCAGTGCAGATTTGATAGCTGCAGCTAATTTTTGTTTTTCCAGTTTGGGCTACCCAAAGCTTTTAGATAGCGAAAACGATGCTGGTGTGGCAATGCGAGGTGGCAGGGCAATGCTGGAATTAGGGTGTCAAAAAATCGGACTGAATGATGAGCGTTTTATTAACCAACAATATCCCATTCTTCTAAATGCTTATTCCAAGTGCTTGGATAAGCATACTGAATTTTTCCCATATGCCTTGGATGCCATTCGTAAGCTTAAATTATTAGGCATAAACTCTGCTATTTGCACCAACAAGCCTTCTGCATTGGCTGAAGAGTTAATGGTGAGATTGGGGGCAAGACATCTGTTTAAAGAGTTAATTGGCTCAGATACATTATCTTCTAAAAAACCGCATCCTGCACCCTTCATCGCAGCGGTAAAGGGTGCGGGTGGTAATGTGGAGCAATCTGTGATGGTTGGTGACACTATGACAGACTTTGATACTGCCAAGGCTGTGGGGGTACCAATAATAATCGTTGATTTTGGCTTTGAGGGTTTTGATTTTAGTCATTCCAAACCTGATGCAGTACTCAAATCATTCCTAGATCTTCCAGCAATTGTAATGGAGGTTTTGGGGATTGATTAGAAGCATTCCCTGAAAATTGCTTTAATAAGTGGCTCGGATTAAATTTACAGTCTTTATTGGTTTATTTAATTCGGTGCATTCTTATCAAAAATTTAATTTTTAACTGGGTTTATTATCCTTTTAACAATGCTCTGCTTTTGGTAATAGCTTTTATACGGCATATATCTCTGTTTTTTTGGTATGTAATTATGGAAATATTCAAGGGAAGCTTTACACAGCAAGAACCTTTGTCTCAAGAAGCGATAGATGCAGCTACTAGAGTTTTGAATACTGGTCGCCTGCATCGATATAATTTGAAGGAAGGTGATGCAGGGGAAGTTGCATCGCTAGAGCTTGAATTTGCAAAAATTATAGGTTCGAAATTTTGTCTGGCGGTAGCGTCTGGAGGGTATGCTCTGGCTACTGCTTTGCGCGCTGTAGGTGTAAAACCGAACCAAACGGTTTTGACAAATGCATTCACTTTAGCTCCTGTTCCTGGCGCAATTGCATCAATTAATGCTATTCCTCTTTTGGTGGAAGTTACTGAAGATTTAACAATTGATTTTGCCGATTTAGAAGCAAAGGCCGCGCAGTCTGAAGTTCTTCTTTTAAGCCATATGCGAGGGCACATATGCGATATGGAGAAACTGTTAGAGATTACCAACCGGCATGGTATAACCGTAATCGAGGATTGTGCTCATACAATGGGTGCTGGTTGGAATAAAAAGCCTACTGGCTCATATGGAATAATAGGTTGCTTCTCTACACAAACCTACAAACATATTAATTCAGGTGAAGGGGGATTCCTAACCACAAATGATCCTATAGTAATGGCAAAATCCATAGCGTTATCAGGGTCTTACATGATGTTCGATAAGCACCTTTCTGCGCCAAGTAAAATTGACTTTGATAGTATAAAATATGAAACACCTAACATATCGGGACGGATGGATCATTTAAGGGCTGCAATCTTGCGGCCGCAGCTCAAGGAGCTTGCTAATAATATAATTCGTTGGAACGAAAGATACATGACGATCGAGACAATTCTAAAAGATGTGAAAGGTCTGCATTTAATTAATCGTCCGACTAAAGAAAATTTTGTCGGTTCATCATTCCAATTTTTGCTCAGCAATTGTTCTTACTTTGAAATTCAATCAATCGTCGAAAGTTGCCGAAATAGGGGAGTTGAACTTAAATGGTTTGGTCAAAATGAGCCAAAGGGTTTTACTTCAAAATATGATAGCTGGAGATATATCCCTACTCAGCAAATGGCCAAATCAGATAAAATAATTAATTCAATACTCGAC
Organism: Paracoccaceae bacterium; assembly: GCA_902631295.1. Taxonomy (GTDB): domain Bacteria; phylum Pseudomonadota; class Alphaproteobacteria; order Rhodobacterales; family Rhodobacteraceae; genus Salinivivens. Next base: position 33,289 of record CACOXV010000013.1, read on the forward strand.
ATGCGTTTGCCATTAACATTTTCAATTGAAGACTGTAAGCTAGTTGCTGCTATAATTTGCCAAGAGATCGAAGCTATTACGGCTTAGAAAAAAAGGCAGTAGCTATAGTAAAATCGAGAAAAGAGTAGTTTTAATTGAAGAGTATTTGGTATTGCTTTGGGATTTGCACATTAATTGGTATTCTATTAATGCTGCGTTTGGGTTTTAAGACAGCTTATTTGGACGAAAGCGCTACAATCGTGCATTATGCCGACCTATATGCAATCGATATGAAAAATATGGGTATCGATGCATCAATTTATGATTGTGTAGCCCTTCAAGATGAAAGTTTTTGGGTAAGGTTAAGGATACACTGCAAAGGCACTGTAACAGTTACATATGCTATTGGACTATGGGGCCAACCATTAGATGTAACCCCACAAGTTTTCGAGAGCAATATTTGAAAAAAAATACTTATTTTTGTATATTAGATCTTTAAAATAATGCTTTTTTATCAATTTTTTTCTTTTTTTTTAGAGTAGGACAATATGTACGCTTTATCATTTCAGGTAGACGTTGTTTAACGTAAAAAAAAATCGAGTCGTGTTGACCCTGACAGCGTTTGGGGTTAAACCACAACTTAGCCAAACTAGGTCGCTTAGCGACCTGAAATTAAAGGGGAGCCATCTGTGGACGAGATGTTATCGGAATACCTCCCGATTCTTATCTTCTTGGCGATTGCGGTAGCCTTAGGGTTGCTACTTTTGCTGGCAGCCACCGTAATTGCTGTTAGGCATCCGGACGCTGAAAAAGTATCAGCGTATGAATGTGGTTTTAATGCATTCGATGACGCGAGAATGAAATTTGACGTACGTTTTTACTTAGTATCGATTTTATTCATTATTTTTGACCTTGAAATAGCATTTTTATTTCCCTGGGCAGTAGCTTTTAAAGATATATCTTTTTTAGGATTTTGGTCTATGATGGTTTTCCTCTTAATACTAACCATTGGGTTTGCTTATGAGTGGAAAAAGGGTGCGTTAGAATGGGAGTGATGGCTAAAGAGAATACCGTCGGACGTGATTTTGAGGTGGAAACGAGCGCGCTCAAGGGTCAGCTTCAAGACAAAGGCTACTTACTAACATCTGCTGAGGACGTAATAAATTGGGCCAGAACTGGGTCGCTTCACTGGATGACCTTTGGACTAGCTTGTTGCGCAGTTGAAATGATGCACACATCCATGCCGCGTTATGATTTGGAACGTTTCGGTACGGCTCCACGGGCATCGCCAAGGCAATCTGATTTGATGATTGTTGCAGGTACTTTAACTAACAAAATGGCACCAGCCTTGAGGAAAGTTTATGATCAAATGCCAGAACCAAGATACGTTATATCCATGGGGTCCTGTGCAAACGGAGGAGGATATTATCATTACTCTTATTCAGTAGTTCGAGGGTGTGATCGGATCGTGCCAGTAGATATTTATGTTCCAGGGTGTCCCCCAACGGCAGAAGCTCTTTTGTACGGCATAATGGCTTTGCAGCGAAAAATCCGTAGGACTGGGACGATTGTCCGATGATAGAAGCTTTAAGCGAACTTGGAAGTTATATTGAACAGAAACGAAGTGATTGTGTTATTTCGTGGGATATAGATAGTGATGAGCTGAACGTCATGGTTGCTCCTTCAAACATTGCAAGTTTTGTGGATTTTCTAAGATCTGATAACAGATGTAAGTTTTCGACTCTGGTGGATATAACAGGTGTGGATTTTCCTGAAAGAGCAAAGCGTTTTGAGGTGGTTTATCATCTACTGTCCATGTATCAGAACCATAGAGTAAGATTAAAGGTTTTGATAAGAGAAAATGAGCCGATCCAATCGGTAACTAGCGTTCATCCTAGTGCAAACTGGTTTGAAAGAGAAGTTTTTGATATGTTTGGCATCCTGTTTCAGGATCATCCAGACTTGAGACGTATACTGACAGATTATGGATTTCAGGGTTTTCCTTTAAGGAAAGATTTCCCAACTACAGGGTACAACGAGGTGCGTTATGATGAAGCGCAAAAAAGGGTTGTTTATGAGCCAGTAAATTTAACGCAGGAATATCGTCAGTTCGACTTCAAAAGTCCTTGGGAGGGGGCCGAGTACATAGTGCCCGATGATGAGACTGAAGGGACAACATAATGGATGGATCAAAAGGTTTTCAGGATGCACTGACAAATGAACAGAAAATCAGAAACTTCAATATTAATTTTGGACCCCAGCATCCTGCAGCGCATGGAGTTTTAAGGCTTGTTCTTGAGCTTGACGGCGAAATAGTTGAGCGTTGTGATCCTCACATTGGGCTTTTACATCGTGGTACTGAAAAATTAATGGAGAGTAGAACTTATCTACAAAACTTGCCGTATTTTGATCGTCTTGACTACGTTGCTCCAATGAACCAAGAACATGCGTGGTGCCTTGCGATTGAAAAATTAACAAACGTATCTGTGCCGCGAAGAGCTTCGCTGATTAGGGTGCTGTATTCAGAGATAGGCAGAATACTAAATCATTTATTAAATGTTACTACACAAGCTATGGATGTTGGGGCCCTAACACCGCCCTTGTGGGGCTTCGAAGAGCGGGAAAAATTAATGGTATTTTACGAGCGAGCGTGTGGCGCGCGCTTGCATGCAGCATATTTTAGGCCGGGCGGGGTCCATCAGGACCTGCCGGATGATTTGCTTAAAGATATTTTAAGTTGGGCCGAAGAATTCCCAGCGGTTTTGAAAGATATTGATGAATTATTGACTGAAAACCGAATTTTTAAGCAACGTAATGTCGACATAGGTATTGTAACGGAAGATGACATTCAAAAGTATGGTTTTTCTGGTGTAATGGTGCGTGGTTCTGGATTGGCATGGGATTTAAGGCGTTCCCAACCTTACGAATGTTATGACGAGTTTGATTTTAAAGTGCCCGTAGGAAAAAATGGTGATTGTTATGACAGATATTTGGTCCGCATGGAGGAAATGCGTCAATCTCTTCACATCATCAAGCAAGCGATTGAGAAACTTTTAGTAGAGCGAGGTGACATACTGGCACGGGGCAAAATAACGCCTCCGAGACGAGCCGAAATGAAGGGCTCAATGGAAGCTTTAATACATCATTTTAAGCTTTATACTGAGGGTTTTCACGTGCCTGAAGGAGAGGTCTACGCTTGTGTAGAGGCTCCAAAAGGCGAATTTGGTGTTTACCTGGTGTCGGACGGTTCAAACAAACCCTACAGAGCGAAATTACGTGCACCAGGCTTTCTTCACTTGCAGGCAATGGATCATATGGCAACTGGCCATCAATTGGCAGATGTTGCGGCAATTATTGGCACAATGGATATAGTATTTGGAGAGATTGATCGCTAATGTTACGTCGACTACACGAGGAACAGCCAAGATCTTTCTCGTTTACTTCTGAGAATAAAGCCTGGGCTGAAGCTCAAATTAAAAAGTATCCCGTCGGTCGTGAAGCGTCTGCCATAATACCGATATTGTGGAGAGCTCAAGAGCAAGAAGGTTGGTTAACAAGGCCAGCGATAGAGCACGTTGCAGATTTGCTAGGCATGGCGTACATGAGGGCTTTGGAAGTTGCTACATTTTACTTCATGTTTCATCTCCAGCCTGTCGGCAAAGTAGCTCACATTCAGGTGTGTGGTACTTTATCTTGTATGCTTTGCGGTGCTGAAGAATTAATCACGGTCTGTAAAGAGAAGATTTCTCCTAATCCGCATCAGTTGTCGGCAGACGGAAACTTTAGTTGGGAGGAAGTTGAGTGCTTAGGTGCATGCTCAAATGCTCCAATGGCACAAATCGGCAAAGATTATTTTGAAGACTTGAGTGAAGAAACACTGTGTCAGATCATCGACAAGTTATGTACAGAAAAGCCCCCAACGCCAGGTCCGCAGAATGGTAGATTCGCTTCTGAGCCAAAACAAGGCCTCACCTCTCTTATGAAATATGAAAGTGGACGGACAAAGTTCAATGGCAGTGTTCAAATGGCGTATGATTTAAACGACACCATAAAGCGAATAGATGGTACTGAGACGGAATTGGTAACTCCATGGCTCAAGGCTGGTAAGAAAAAAACCATGCAATCGGTGATGAGGAAGCCAAAAATTTTAAAGTCCCCCAAAAAGTCAGTACCTGATGATTTGTCGGGTCTTTCAGGATTGGGAGAGAAAGCTAAAATTATTTTAAATCGTTTAGGGATATTTTATATCGTCCAAGTATCACAGTGGGGCGCGGCGGAAATTAATTGGGTGCATTCACACTCCTCTGGATCTTTAAGCTTGAACAAGTTGAAAAGCTTTGTTGAGCAGGCAAAAAATATTCAAAATTAATCAGCATGGGTAATTTGAGTTGGAAGCCATAATGGAATTTAAGGAAAGTAGAGGTGAGATACGACAGGGCCGAGTAATTGGCTTAGTCATTGCTGTTACAATGTTGATTTGGATTTTAGCACAATCTTTAGGTTCTTATCTGGGACTTCCGGGACGGTACGCATTGCTCATAGATTTTTTAGCCATGGTTGCTTTTCTTTGGGCTATAATTTCGGGTATATTAATGTGGCGGTCACGTCGAATTACAAGGAATAATAAATAAATGTTAAGCGATACAGATCGTATATTTACTAATATTTATGGCATGCACGAGCGGACGCTTCGCGGAGCGTTGGCGCGGGGCCATTGGGATAACACGAAATCCATTTTAGTTAAAGGGCGCGACTGGATAGTTGAACAAATGAAGGCCTCTGGTCTGAGGGGCCGAGGAGGCGCCGGCTTTCCCACAGGTTTAAAGTGGTCTTTTATGCCAAAAGAAAGTGATGGGCGCCCGTCGTACTTAGTAGTGAATGCGGATGAAAGTGAGCCTGGCACTTGTAAAGATAGAGAGATCATGAGGCATGATCCTCATACCTTAATTGAAGGTTGTTTAATTGCTTCGTTCGCAATGGGAGCAAACTGTTGCTACATTTACATTCGGGGTGAGTACATCAGAGAAAAAGAAATGCTTCAATTAGCAATTGACGAGGCTTATGAGGCCGGTTTTGTAGGTAAAAATGCGTGCAATTCTGATTGGGATTTTGATATTTTTCTTCATCATGGAGCAGGCGCCTATATATGTGGTGAGGAAACAGCTTTACTTGAAAGTTTAGAAGGTAAAAAAGGTATGCCCCGAATGAAACCGCCGTTTCCAGCTGGATCAGGTTTATACGGTTGCCCCACAACTGTTAATAATGTTGAGTCAATAGCCGTTGTGCCAACAATTCTCCGACGGGGGCCTGATTGGTTCTCTGGTTTCGGTAGGCCAAACAACTTCGGAACTAAGCTTTTTGCTATATCGGGACATGTAAATAATCCTTGTGTGGTAGAGGAGGCTATGTCCATTTCATTCGAAGAACTGATCGATAAACATTGCGGTGGAATTCGAGGAGGATGGAAAAATTTAAAAGCAGTGATACCAGGTGGTTCTTCTGTTCCCTGTGTGAGGGGTGAGGATATGAAAGACGCAATAATGGACTTTGATTATTTGCGAAATGATCTTGGGTCTGGGTTAGGTACTGCAGCAGTAATTGTAATGGACAATTCTGTGGATATAATTAAAGCTATATGGCGCTTATCGAAATTTTACAAACACGAGAGTTGCGGTCAATGTACACCATGTCGTGAGGGAACTGGCTGGATGATGAGAGTTATGGAAAGACTAGTGTCTGGGGATGCGGACAAAGAAGAGATTGACATGTTGTTCGATGTAACAAAGCAAGTTGAAGGGCACACTATTTGCGCTTTAGGAGATGCTGCTGCATGGCCAATTCAAGGTTTGATAAGAAATTTCAGAGAGGAAATAGAAGAAAGAATTAGTAATAGAAAAATGACCAATGTTAACAAAGCGCTAGCGGCTGAGTGACTTAAATTGAGCAACTTTCTTATCATATCACTATTTATATTGCTTCTTTTGGGCTGCTCGGCTCGAATTAGTGAAAACCGAGTTCCTTTTGATGGTGTTCTATTTAATGCAAAATTAAAAGTAGGAGCTAGCAAAAAAGATTTCGAAATTATAGTGCCGCGCGCTCACCGTTCTTTGTTTGGCGCAAAAGAAGCAGGCGGATATGAAGCAACAATTTATTGTGTAAATAAATTTGGTACTTCGGATATTATCTGGGATGTGAGCCCTGATGACGTATCAAAAGTTACATCTAACAGGTCAATATTTATTAAGGGACGTTGTAGAATATGAAAATAACTAACTGTAAAAGCCAATGAGTTTGTTGAGATTTAAGCATGTTTTTTAAGTTAATAAAACTCCATAACATACTGAAAATGATAGATAAATAGTTACTAAGTTCTAATATGACCGAATTAAAAAAAATTATAATTGACGATCAGGAAATAGAAGTTGACGCCGCTATGACTTTAATACAGGCCTGTGAGCTTGTCGGCATTGAAGTTCCTAGATTCTGTTATCATGAGCGACTGTCAATCGCAGGTAACTGCAGGATGTGTCTTGTAGAGGTGGTTGGGGGACCCCCAAAGCCAACTGCATCCTGTGCTATGCAAGTTAGTGATCTTCGTCCAGGACCTGATGGACAGCCTCCGGTGGTGCGCACGAACTCAAAAATGGTGAAAAAGGCCCGTGAGGGCGTAATGGAGTTCCTATTGATCAATCACCCTCTTGATTGTCCAATTTGTGATCAAGGCGGCGAATGTGATCTTCAGGATCAAGCAATGGCTTTTGGTGTGGATTTTAGTAGATTTAAAGAAGCTAAACGTGCGGTAGACGACCTTGATCTTGGTCCGCTTGTATCAACAAACATGACTAGGTGCATTAGTTGTACTCGATGTGTAAGATTTACCTCTGAAGTAGCTGGCATAAATCAAATGGGACAAACAGGTCGGGGCGAGGATGCAGAAATAACAAACTACCTAAATGAGACGCTAAACAGCAATTTGCAGGGAAATATTATTGACCTTTGTCCAGTGGGCGCACTGACATCTAAGCCTTATGCTTTTACAGCACGGCCATGGGAATTATCAAGTACAGAAACAATTGATGTAATGGATGCATTGGGCTCAAATATAAGAGTTGATACAAAAGGTCGTGAGGTTATGCGTATTTTGCCTCGTAATCATGATGGTATAAATGAGGAATGGATTTCAGATAAAACGCGCTTTGTGTGGGACGGCTTGAAACGTCAAAGATTAGACAAACCTTATTTAAGAAAAGATAGCAAGTTGGTTGCTGTAAGCTGGGCAGAGGCTTTGAAATTTACATCTGACGCAATTACTGACAAAAAGGTTATGGGGTTGGTTGGTAATTTAACTTCTACAGAGACGGCTTATGCCCTACAAAAACTTTTGACCAGTGTCGGTGGATTTGTTGAATGTAGAACAGATGGTGCGAAATTACCTATCGACAACAGGTCTGGCTATGTTGGTAATGCCAAGATCGATGATGTCGACCTTGCTGATGAAATATTTCTGATTGGAAGTAATCCACGCGATGAGGCGCCAGTTTTAAATGCTCGAATCCGTAAGGCATGGTCTGAAGGAGCAAATGTTTATTTGCTTGGACCAAAAGTAGATCTAACCTACGACTACTCACATTTAGGATCGGACCGCTCAGCTTTAAAGAAACTAGTCACAGGTAGGTTAAAGGTCGGTGAGGAAAAGAATGTATTGGTGATTTTAGGGGTTGGTGCTTTAACAGGCAAAGATGGATCTGCGGTGCTAGGCCATGCAATGAAGCTAGCCAGTGCCCCAAATTGTAAGTTTTTGTTGCTTCATAATGCGGCTTCTAGGGTGGGTGCCATGGATATAGGAGCAGTTACACCAAATGGCATTTCTAACTTAATGAGTTATGACGTCATTTTTAATGTTGGTTCAGATGAGTTAGAAATTCCGAAGGGGCCTCTTGTTATATATCAAGGTAGCCATGGCGATATTGGTGCTCACAGAGCGGATATTATTCTACCCGCAGCTGCATACACCGAGGAAAGTGGGATATTTGTAAATACAGAAGGGCGCCCACAGTTGGCTAACAGATCTGGATTTGCTCCAGGGGATGCTCGGGAGAATTGGGCAATTCTTCGAGCCCTTGCTCAAAATTTGGACGTGACACTAAATTTTGATACCTTAGCCCAACTTCGCGACGGTCTGTTTGCAGAATACCCCCATTTGAAAAATATAGATTCTATAAGTGAAAGTGAATGGTGTCCCGAATTTAGTGGGGACTTGGGTAAAGGTGATTTTATATATCCAATTAAGGATTTTTATTTAACAAATCCAATAGCGAGAGCCTCCGTTTTGATGAGTGAATTGTCAGCTCAAACTAAAGCAAGAAACTCTAACAGAATTGCGGCAGAGTGATATCATGTTTAGAAAAAGATATCTACCTTTGAATATTATTATAGTATTACCATCAGAGGCAACTTCACGAACCGTAAAATTTCAGCCTCGATGTCTCGAGCAGGTAAAATCACTAGCTCTGTTCTTATGCAACATTCTAAGTAACTTCAGTTGCGAAGTGGGGGCAAATGGTTGAATTTTTGAACTCTTCTTGGGGCATTGCATTGATCTTAATTTCTCAAGGCCTGATGATGGCAGTCTTTCTGCTCCTGTCTGCTTATTTTTTAATTTATGCAGATCGTAAGGTATGGGCGGCCGTTCAAATGCGACGTGGCCCAAATGTGGTGGGTGCTTTCGGCTTGCTTCAATCTGGGGCTGACATGTTGAAACTTGTTTTTAAGGAAATAATCATACCCGCGGGTGCAGACAAGCCGGTCTTCTTTTTGGCTCCCCTTATTTCTTTTGTAATGGCAATACTTGCGTGGGCGGTAATTCCATTAAACGAAGGTTGGGTATTATCCGAAATCAACGTTGCCCTTTTATTTGTTTTTGCAATTTCTTCTTTAGAGGTTTACGGAGTGATTATGGGAGGTTGGGCGTCAAACTCCAAGTATCCTTTTCTAGGTTCGCTGAGATCCGCTGCACAAATGATATCATACGAAGTATCAATTGGCTTAATCATCATAGGCGTTATAATTTCAACCGGATCAATGAATTTTGGTGATATAGTAAGAGCGCAGGACGGTAGTTTAGGTATTTTCAACTGGTACTGGTTGCCACATTTCCCAATGCTTTTCCTTTTTTTTATATCAGCTTTAGCCGAAACTAATAGACCACCTTTTGATCTGCCAGAGGCTGAGAGTGAGTTAGTTGCAGGATTTCAAGTTGAGTACAGCTCCACACCCTTTTTACTATTCATGGCTGGTGAATTAATTGCTGTATTTCTCATGTGTGCCTTAACAACACTTTTGTTTTTTGGAGGCTGGTTATCTCCCATTCCCGGTCTTTCGGATGGATTCCATTGGATGCTGGCAAAGATGGGGTTCTTCTTTTTTGTGTTCGCAATGGTAAAAGCAATAACTCCAAGATACCGTTATGATCAATTAATGAGATTGGGCTGGAAAGTATTTTTACCAATCTCATTGGGTTGGGTCATTATTGTGTCCTTCTTTGCAAAATTTGAAATGTTTGGTGGGGTTTATGCCCGCTGGGTAATTGGGGCGTGAACTATGAGTAAAATTGATTACACGCGAGCAGCAAAGTATTTTCTACTAGCTGATATATGGACTGGTTTTAAGCTGGGTTTTAAATATTTCTTTTCATCTAAAACAACGCTTAATTACCCTCATGAAAAAGGTGAGTTAAGTCCTCGTTTTCGCGGTGAACATGCTCTTCGAAGGTATCCAAATGGTGAAGAACGGTGCATCGCATGCAAGCTTTGCGAAGCAGTTTGTCCTGCTCAGGCGATTACTATTGATGCTGAACCACGAGAAGATGGGAGTAGGCGCACAACCAGATATGATATCGATATGACAAAATGCATTTATTGTGGTTTTTGCCAAGAGGCATGCCCAGTTGATGCGATCGTGGAGGGACCAAACTTTGAATTTTCTACCGAAACACGCGAAGAATTATTTTATGATAAAGAGAAATTATTAGCGAATGGTGACAGGTGGGAGCCTGAAATTGCTAAAAATTTGGAAATGGATGCACCTTACCGATGAGTAATGCTAAAAATCCATATGAACAGTTCTCAAATTTTGTGGCTGAGGCAAATATCCTTAATTCGATTTTTTTTGGGGTCATTTTATCTACAAAAGCTTGGAAGATCGCTAATGAAATGATTGAAAAGTTTAAGGAATAAAAAATTGAGTATTCTTTTTATAACTTTTTATCTTTTTTCAATAAGCGCAATTGCTGGTGGACTGATGACGGTCATCAGCCGAAATCCAGTACATTCAGTTTTATGGCTTATACTGGCTTTTCTTTCGTCTGCTGGGTTATTTGTTCTACTTGGTGCAGAATTTTTGGCTATGCTTCTGATTATTGTTTATGTTGGAGCTGTTGCTGTCTTATTTCTTTTTGTAGTTATGATGCTTGACGTTGATTTTTCCACCTTAAAAGCAGAAATGGCGGGTTATCTCCCCATTGCTTTGCTAATAGGTGTGGTTTTGGTAATGCAGCTAGGTATGGCATTTGGAGTTTGGTCTTTTGCAGAGACTGCTCTAGGTGCTCGCGAGGTTCTCGCAGACTCTGAACATCATAACACAAAGGAACTTGGCCTGATTTTGTACGATAGATATTTTGTTTTATTCCAGCTGTCTGGACTAATACTATTAGTAGCAATGATTGGAGCGATCGTTCTTACATTACGCCATCGTAAAAATGTAAAAAGACAGAATATTTTATCTCAAATATATCGAGACCCTGAAAAATCAGTTGAAATTAGAGATGTAAAACCTGGGCAAGGTTTGTGAACAGACCACGATTAAGATAAGGGATAAAATAATATGATAGGCATAGAGCATTATCTTACCACCGCTTCAATACTTTTCGTTATCGGGATCTTTGGGCTTTTTCTTAACCGAAAAAACGTTATAATTCTTTTAATGTCTATTGAGCTAATGTTATTAGCTGTAAATATCAATCTGGTGGCATTTTCTAGCTTCCTTGGGGATTTGGCCGGGCAAGTTTTTACTCTGTTTATTCTTACTGTTGCAGCCGCAGAGGCTGCGATTGGTCTTGCTATAATAGTGAGTTTTTTCCGTAACCGTGGAACGATTGCGGTTGAAGACGTAAATATGATGAAGGGCTAACCTCAATGGAATTGTTTGTCATTTTTTCCCCCCTACTTGGGGCTATTTTAGCGGGTTTTGGATGGAAAATTATTGGTGAAAAAGTAGCTCTTATTTTGACTACCTCATCGCTTTTCTTGGCATGTTTTATCAGTTGGTTTCTTTTTCTAGATTTTGATGGCGAACTAAGAATAGTACAAATTTTTAAATGGATGAGTTCGGGCTCTCTTGAAGCTCATTGGGCTATTCGCTTTGATCGTCTAACCGCAATCATGTTGGTCGTAGTAACTACTGTTTCCGCATTAGTCCATTTGTATAGCTTTGGATACATGGATCACGATCCCAACTGGACTGGTCATGAAACTTATAAACCTCGCTTTTTTGCATATTTATCGTTCTTTACATTTGCAATGTTAATGTTGGTGACTTCGGATAATTTATTACAAATGTTTTTCGGATGGGAAGGTGTTGGTGTAGCTTCCTATTTGCTCATCGGCTTCTACTATAAAAAACCCACTGCTAACGCTGCGGCAATAAAAGCGTTTGTAGTAAATAGAGTCGGTGATTTTGGGTTTGCACTAGGTATCTTTGGAATTTTTTATTTAAGTGGCAGCATTCAGTTTTCTCATGTTTTTGCATCAGCGCAAGGCCTTGCCGATAAAGAAATAGTTTTCTTATGGACTGAATGGAATGCTGCCAATTTAATAGCATTTCTTTTATTTGTTGGGGCTATGGGTAAATCTGCTCAACTCTTTCTTCATACTTGGCTCCCAGACGCAATGGAAGGACCAACTCCCGTTTCAGCACTAATCCACGCTGCTACGATGGTGACGGCGGGTGTCTTCCTTGTGTGCCGTATGTCGCCACTTATGGAATTTGCACCCAACGCAATGGCCTTTATAACGTTCATAGGTGCTACTACAGCTTTTTTTGCCGCTACTATCGGTCTGGTACAGAACGATATCAAAAGAGTTATTGCATATTCGACCTGCTCACAACTTGGATATATGTTTGTTGCCGCTGGTTCTGGTGTATATTCCGCGGCAATGTTTCATTTATTCACACATGCCTTTTTTAAGGCGCTTTTGTTTCTCGGAGCAGGGTCGGTTATACATGCCATGCATCACGAGCAAGATATGAGAAAATATGGTGGTCTAAGTAAAAAAATCCCCTACACCTTTGGCGCTATGATGATTGGGACATTAGCAATAACCGGAGTTGGTATTCCTCTGACCCATTTTGGTTTCGCCGGTTTCTTGTCAAAAGACGCCATAATCGAAAGTGCTTACGCCGCCTCTATAGGTGGTTACTCTTTTTGGATGTTAGTTATATCAGCTTTGTGTACATCTTTTTACAGTTGGAGGCTCATTTTTATGACCTTTTATGGTAATCCCCGAGGAGATATACATACTTACGATTCAGCTCATGAAAGTCCCAAAATAATGCTCGTGCCATTGGCCATTTTATCTTTGGGTGCAATATTTTCAGGAATGATTTGGTATAAAAGTTTCTTTGGCGATCACTATAGTGTAAATAAATTTTTTGGCATTGAGTCAGAAGTATCTCATTCAGACTATAAAAGCGATGAAGATCATAACAAATCTGGCGTGGCACTTGAAAATTCATCAAGTGATATTTCAAGTGTGGAGCTTAATGATAATGCTAAAACATCGATCACTTACTCGTCTAATCACACACCATCAGGTGCTATTTACATGGCTCCTGACAACCACATTTTAGATGAAGCACATCATGTTCCTAAATGGGTTAAATTAAGTCCTTTTGTGGCCATGTTGGTCGGACTTTTACTTGCCTATACCTTTTACATTTGGCGTAAAGATCTGCCAAGGAAATTAGCTGATAATCAAAGGTACTTATATCTATTCTTACTCAACAAGTGGTATTTTGATGAGATTTATGATTTACTTTTTGTTCGATCTGCAAAGTCTCTTGGCCGCCTTTTTTGGAAAAAGGGTGATGGTCAAGTGATCGATGGATTTATAAACAATCTTTCAATGGTATTTATTCCATTACTCACGAAGTTAGCTGGCCGCGCTCAGTCGGGATATATTTTTACTTATGCGTTCGCAATGGTTCTTGGAATAGTTATTCTTATAACGTGGATGACACTGGGAGCAGGTAGCTAATATGGATTATTTTTTACTATCCATAGTGACCTTCATACCTGCCATATCGGCACTTATTTTGCTATTGGTGGCGAGAGGTAATGATCATGCTGCCGCTTTAGTGGCGAAGAGGTTTGCTCTTTTTGCAACTAGTGTAACTTTCTTTGTTTCTTTGTTTATTGTTGCGCAATTCGACCCTGAAAATACTAGTTTTCAAATGGTTGAAGAGACTGATTGGATAATGGGTTTTAAATATAAATTGGGCGTTGATGGAATAAGTATCCTCTTTGTTATGCTTACAACTTTTATGATGCCACTTGTTATATGGGCGAGTTGGGGTGTCGAAGCTCGTGTTAAAGAATACATGATTTCTTTTTTATTGCTCGAAACACTCATGTTAGGTGTTTTTATGGCATTAGATTTAGTGCTGTTCTATCTATTCTTCGAGGCTGGCCTTATTCCAATGTTTTTAATAATTGGTATTTGGGGTGGGGCTAACCGAGTTTATGCGTCGTTTAAGTTTTTTCTTTATACCCTTTTAGGATCAGTTCTAATGCTTATAGCGATGGTCGTGATGTATGCTGACTCGGGAACAACGGATATTCAAGCTTTAATGTCGCACCAGTTCTCTTATAATAATTTTGGTCTGTTTGGTTTCCAGATTTTAGGTGGGCTTCAAACCCTTTTATTCCTAGCTTTTTTTGCAAGTTTTGCTGTTAAGATGCCCATGTGGCCCGTACATACATGGTTGCCAGATGCCCACGTCCAAGCGCCCACCGCCGGATCAGTGGTGCTGGCAGCTATATTACTGAAGATGGGTGGATATGGCTTTTTAAGATTTAGCCTACCCATGTTTCCTGTTGGCTCTTATATAATGACTGATCTCGTTCTTTGGTTGTCAGTGATTGCTATTGTTTACACGTCGCTAGTTGCTTTGGTTCAGAGTGATATGAAGAAATTAATTGCTTACTCTTCCGTTGCTCATATGGGGTACGTGACTATTGGAATTTTTGCTGCCAATCAACAGGGTATTGATGGTGCTATTTTCCAAATGCTCAGTCATGGATTTATTTCTGGAGCACTGTTTCTTTGTGTTGGTGTCATTTATGATAGGATGCATACACGTGAAATAGACGCGTATGGGGGCTTAGTGAATAGAATGCCCGCTTACGCACTAATTTTCATGTTTTTCACAATGGCAAATGTTGGCCTGCCCGGGACCTCAGGGTTCGTGGGGGAGTTCCTTACGTTAGTAGGTATATTTAAAGTAAATACGTGGATTGCTTTACTTGCTACATCGGGTGTTGTGTTGTCAGCGGCATATGCTCTTTGGTTATATCGTCGTGTAATGATGGGAGATCTAATTAAGGAAGCCTTGCGCACAATTCAGGATATGTCCTTAAGAGAGAGAGCAGTTTTTGCACCTCTTATTGGAATGACTTTGTTATTGGGCGTGTATCCTGTGCTTGTTCTTGACTTGATCGGTCCCTCAGTACAAACCTTGGTGGAAAATTACAATTCGGCTCTTTCTATCGCTGGCATAAATGGCGATGCAATTATTGCATCACATTAACGGAGCAAACTTAACATGTTCTATAATGATTTAAATCTAATTTTGCCTGAAATAGTTTTGTCTGTTTTCGCCATGCTTATTTTACTAATTGGTGTTTATCGAGGTCAGGATAAAAAAACTGCAATCTTAACCTTTTCAACTGCAGGACTAATGTTCGCCATCGGAGTATGGATG
This sequence comes from Paracoccaceae bacterium, assembly GCA_902631295.1. Taxonomy (GTDB): domain Bacteria; phylum Pseudomonadota; class Alphaproteobacteria; order Rhodobacterales; family Rhodobacteraceae; genus Salinivivens. Next base: position 48,307 of record CACOXV010000013.1, read on the forward strand.
ATAATAGATAGTTCACCTAGTGAGACTGCTTTTAATAATATGTTTATTAGTGACGCATTTTCCAGATATGCAAAGGCACTTATTTTACTTTCTTCAGCTGCTGTTCTCGTTATGAGTTTAGGATACATGCTTCGGCATAATTTAGGACGTTTTGAATATCCTATTTTAATTATTTTTTCGGTCGTTGGAATGATGTTTATGGTTTCGGCTAATGATCTTATGGTGCTGTATTTAGGTTTAGAATTGCAGTCTTTGGCTCTTTATGTAGTTACTTCAATGAGGCGTGAGAGCCTCAAATCTACAGAAGCTGGTATGAAATATTTTGTACTAGGGGCATTATCGTCCGGCTTATTGCTGTACGGGGCTTCTCTAATATATGGATATTCAGGATCAACAAACTTTCAATCTATTATTGCTTCATTGGATAGTGGCAGCGTAAGCCTTGGTCTCATGTTTGGAATGATATTATTAGTTGCAGGGCTTGCTTTTAAAATTTCGGCAGTACCATTTCATATGTGGACACCGGATGTTTATGAGGGTTCCCCGACTCCAATTACTGCTTTTTTATCAACCGCTCCCAAAATCGCTGCAATGGCACTTTTTGCACGAGTTGTATGCGATGCCTTTTATGTTTTGATTTATGACTGGCAGCAAGTTGTTGCCATTATGTCTGTCCTCTCAATGTTTGTTGGGGCAATTGCTGCAATTGGACAAACAAACATTAAGCGTTTGATGGCTTACTCGTCTATTGCTCATATGGGATACGCTCTGATCGGACTTGCCTCAGGTACTGTTTTAGGTCTTCAAGCAATGTTAGTTTATATGGCGATATATGTAGTTATGAATATTGGCACCTTCGCTTTTATAATGTCTATGGAAAGGGATGGGCAGCCGGTAACCGATATTGGGTCTTTGACCCAATTAGGAGTAAATCAGCCTGGTAGGGCGTTAGCTATGCTGGTGCTCCTTTTTAGCCTTGCTGGTGTGCCTCCGCTTGTGGGTTTTTTTGGAAAGCTGTATGTTTTGCGTGCAGCTTATGATGCAGGTTTGATTTGGTTAGCTGTTATGGGCGTATTAGCTTCTGTGATTGGAGCTTACTACTATCTGCGACTTGTATATTTGATGTACTTTGGCGAGAAGCAAGATGCGTCTTTAGATGTTGTAAAGTCGCCAGTATTGTCAGGCTTTGCCGCAACAACTGCAGTTGTAATGGTTGTTGGAATTATAAATCTTTTTGGAATAGAGTCTGCAGCGAATTTAGCGGCTAATTCTTTGGTAAATTAGGTATAAAAATTTCTTACGAAATAATAGTATTGGATAAAATTGATAGTACGATGTTGGAGGCTCGTAGGCGTATTACGAGTGTGTCTAATAAATTATGGGTATTCGCTCACATTCAAACTGATGGTAAAGGGCGGAGGGGAAGGGTGTGGATTGACCCTGTAGGAAACTTTGCAAGTACATGTGTCTTTTTCCCGACGACAACTATAGATAAATTTGCTTTGAGCTCCTTTACGGCTGCTTTATCATTGTATGACAGTTTGGATTACTTTAGCCAGAGTAAAGCTAATATATCGATAAAATGGCCGAATGATATATTGTTGAATGGAAAAAAGGTTGCGGGAATACTTTTGGAAACGATAGCTGTCGGTCAAAATAAAGTTGCCCTATCGATCGGTTTTGGGGTCAATTTACTATCATATCCTGAGACTTCAGAGCTGGAAGAAAGTGCCTTCAGTCCTACATCGTTTATAGCAGAGACTGGGGTAACGTTAGACCCTATTGATTTGTTAAAAAACCTTGCGCTTAATTTTTCAAATTATGAGGGGACTTTAAAAGCAAAGGGATTTTCTGAATTAAGGAATATTTTGATAAGCCATACTCACAAGCTGGGTGACCAAATTGTCGTAAAGACAACAAATGAGACATTTAATGGGCGGTTTCTTGATATTAATTTGGATGGACATTTGATTTTGAAAACAGGGCGGACTACACGGTCCATAGCGGCGGCGGATGTTTATTTTGAATAGAAAGGCTTTGGATGCTTTTAGCAATTGATTGTGGAAATACGAATACGGTTTTTTCTATTTGGGACGGTAATGAATTTCTCGCCACATGGAGAACTGCGACTGATCATCAAAGGACAGCTGACCAGTATTATGTTTGGCTCTCATCTTTAATAAAATTGAATAAAATTAAGGTCAGTATTAGCGATGTTATAATTTCATCCACTGTTCCTCGAGTAGTTTTTAATTTAAGAGTACTTGCTGACCGTTACTTTGGGACTAGGGCAATGGTAGTGGGTAGGCCAGAGTGTAAGCTTCCGCTCAATGTTCGGGTTGATAGCGGAACAGGTGTAGGGCCAGATAGATTAGTCAACTCTGTTGCTGGATATGATTTATTTGGTGGAAATTTGATTATAATTGATTTTGGTACTGCTACAACATTTGATGTGGTAGATAATGATGGGGCTTATATCGGCGGAGTAATAGCTCCAGGTGTAAATTTGTCATTAGAGGCTC
>CACOXV010000014.1 GCA_902631295.1 Paracoccaceae bacterium
TTCTCCGGCCTTAAGCCTAATAACGGCGCTATTCTAGTAATTATTTCTGCCGCCACGGGTACGGCTGTCCATCCAGCAGTACGCCTAGCCTCTTCTCCAGTTCTATCTTCGGGCTCATCCATTGTTACAACCAAAACGTATTTTGGATTGTCTGCCGGGAAAAGTGCAGCAAAATTTGTTATGACTTTGTCATCATAGTATCTACCAGTAGGGCTAGGCTTATCAGCAGTACCAGTTTTACCAGCCACTGGGTAACCTGGCACCTCCGCCATGGTGGCAGTACCATCCGTAACTACGCTTCTTAGCATAGAAAGGGCCTGTTTAGACACCACTTCGGAAATGACCCTATCGCCATATTTATAATTTTCCTGGACTTGCAGTGTTGGCGTTACCTTGTACCCACCATTTCCTATTGAGGCGTATGCAGCCGCTAAATGTAGAGGGGTAGCGGACAAGCCGTGCCCATATGAAATCGTCATTGTTGATAATTCAGACCACTTTTTGGGGAGCAATGGCTTACCTCCCGACGCTTCCACCATTTCTAATGGAACAGTATCAAAAAAACCCAATGATTTTAGGAACTTTTGCTGATTAACTGATCCTATTTCCCGTGCAATTCGGGCTGTTCCGATATTTGAAGATTTTGAGATTACTTTTTTAACTGGCAGTTCGGATCCATAATTGTGATAGTCTCGTATTTTAAATTTTCCCCAACTTAATGGACCACTAACATTAATAATGGTTTCAGGAGAAACAAGATTAAGCTCAAGCGCCTGCGCTATTGCAAAAATTTTAAATGTTGAGCCCAATTCGTATACGCCTTGAATTGCTCTATTGAATAATGGACTATTTGCCGGGTCACCACTCGTAGGTAATTTAGGTCTATGATTAGGATCAAAGTCTGGAAGCGATGAAAGTGAAATTATTTCCCCATTATTAACATCCATTAAAACAGCAGCTGCCCCTTTGGCGTTAAGAAGCAACATCCCACTAGCCAGCACATTCTCTACAGCGGCCTGTATGGTTAGGTCGATAGAAAGTTTAAGAGGGTCTGCTGATGATGACGGACTCCTCAATCTTTCATCAAATGTTTTTTCTACACCGGCAACTCCGATTACTTCAGCAGAATGTACCCCTTCTCGACCATAGCTAGCACCTCCAAGGACATGTGCTGCCAATCTTCCATTCGGATAAAGTCGCATCTCTCTTGGACCGAAACGCAGTCCAGGATCTCCCAGATCGTGAACAGCTTGATAAGCCTCTGGACTAATACGTTTTTTAATCCAAAGGAACTTCCTTTTACTAGTAAAATCTTTGTAAAGTTTTTCCGCCTTTAAATCTGGAAAAATTTGTGCAAGCCCATCTGCTGCTGTTCTTGGATCGGTTAAATGAGCAGTTTCAACATAAAGCGAATGGGTATCCAGATTTGTTGCCAGGATCCGCCCGCGCCTATCAACAATATTTGCTCTTTGAGCAACGATAGATGAGCCTAATGGCTGAACCTGCATTTCGTATGGATCTGAGGCCGCCAAATGCCCCATCCGAACGATCAAAACGCCATATAGACAGAAAAAAACTGCAGCAAGTACTACTAATCGACCTTTTGCTTTTATATATTCCCGGCTACTAATCTCCTGGTTGCGCCATCTAGTGTTTTCTTGCTCAATTGCGTCAGTATTTTCGCCCCTTTCTCGTGCCGCAAGCACCCTACCGAGTGGCCTCAACGGTATTCTGGCACTAGACTTAGTCATTTTCATATAACCTGACATCAGAGTGAGAAATCTTTGGATTTAAAGTGGAGCTCCACTTAATATTACTTGCTCTCTGATTTAAGCGGTTAACCTCTCCAAAATTTGCCGCTCTAATTGGACCCAATTTTAATTGATCAAAACCAAGGTTTGTCAAATGAATAAGACGCTCGGGTCGATTTAAATATGCCCATTCCGCTTTTAATACAGCCAATTTTGCTCTAGCTTTTCCAATTTCCGCCTGTAACTCCTCAGATTTCTTCATAGCCATCTGGGTTTTTACATTTTCTTGATAAGCCCAAAACGCGAGAGTGATAATTAAACCGAATGTGATGATATAAAACAAGTTACGCATTATACTTTCCTTCGAGCAACGGAACGCCAAGCTGGCTTGGCAAAAGATTTGGACCTGGCTGAGAGCTCAATCTTTTTGCTATCCTGAGCTTTGCTGATCTCGACCTAGGGTTTTCTAAAAGTTCTGGGTCTGGAGCAACAATTGCCTTTCTATTCAACATTTCAAAATGTTTTTCTTCACTTTTTAATTCAGGCGAATATCGGTTGGAATTTCCTGCGAAACCACTTCGAAATTGTAAAAAACGCTTTACAATCCGATCTTCAAGCGAGTGGAATGTTACTATCGCTAAAATACCTCCACTCCGAAGCGCTTTTTCTGCCGCAAATAAAGCCTCATAAAGCTCGGTGAATTCGTTATTTATAGCTATTCTGAGCGCCTGAAATGATCTTGTTGCAGGATGACTTGCACCAGGTTTTTTTCTAGGTAGACAATTTTCAATCACATTAGATAGATCTAACGTAGAGACGAATGGCCTCTCAGCTCGCCTGGTAATGATAGCATTTGCAATGCGCCGGCTAGATCTCTCCTCCCCAAAGAAATATAGTATATTTGCAATCTCAATTTCGGGTAAGGTATTTATCAGATCTGCAGCACTGGGACCACTCCCGGACATTCGCATATCTAGGGGACCGTCTTTTATAAATGAGAAACCACGATTGGGTTCATCGATTTGCATTGACGAAAGGCCCAAATCAAGCACTATACCGTCAAAGCTTGATCCATACTTACCTAAGTTAGAAAACTTATCATTGTGTAATTGAATTTTATTTGCGTAATTGCTGATCCACTTCTTTGCTAAATCAAAAACATGGGGATCTCTATCGATTGCAATAACGTTATCAGCCCCTGCCTCAAGTAATGCTCGTGTGTAACCACCCGCACCAAAAGTTCCATCTAACCAAGATCCTGAGACGGGAGAAATCAAATTTATAATAGGCTCAATTAAAACAGGAATATGAGGTAAGTCAGAAACAGATAACTGCATATCACTCATCGGGCTGTCGGTCAGAGGCGTCTAAATAAATCAAAGGATCAAAATCTTCCGGCAACGACTGCAGCCAAGCATTAGCCTTGTCCTGATCCTCTTGAAAAGTTTCTGGGTTCCATATTTGAAATGTATCACCGGACGCAATAAAGTATGCTTCAGACTTTATTCCTATTTTTTCTCGCAATTTGTGAGGAATGACTAATCTTCCAGTATCATCGATTGATGTTGGAAAACTTTGACCATGAAATAGCCTCTCTAGCATTTTTCGTTGAATTGACCCCCTAGGCAGATCACTAATTTTCTGATCAACTTCATCGATTGCGTCAATCGTGTAGCACTCAAGAAAGTTTTTTCTGTTGTCTCCATAAACAATGACGAGTTCCGGCTGAAGTCCATCGGTCCATGCGGGGTCACACACTTCAATCACACGCCGAAACAGAGCAGGAATAGAAACCCTACCCTTACTATCAACTTTATTAAGTCCTTCACCTCGAAATCTACGCACCAACTTCAATCACCCAACAAATCTTGTTCCTTGGAACACAAACGAAAAGACGGACCGGGCTACTGCCACTGCCCAATCCGTCGAATTCGTGCCCGACCACTTCAGGCTACGCCGAAGCGCGACATCTGGGGGGAAATGTGTCTGCGCTCCAACTATTTTGATGAAATTGGGGCCTGTATGAAACCTGACTTTCACTTTAGGATCTTAGCGTCCCTTATTTATCCCTAATCATCATGAACCCTTTTGTGCACGAGCATTCTAAACATTGCAAGAAAAAAATGGGAATTTATGGGAATTAATTACACTTTAGTATAAAAATTGAAAACTGCCTAATTTGCTACACTACATATAGTAAAAAATAAAAATTATAATCAACATATTGATTTTTATATTTGAAAAAAAAATTATAAAAAAGGTCATTTTTTTTTAGAAAGCGTAAATATGAGTAAAAATTATTTGAAATGGAACATTTTTTTGTGAAAGACCATCTATTCCCATACTGAAAACATTGGTATTTCAACATACGAAAAGAGATGTCTCTATTATAAGATTATTCTAGCGTTTTAAAATGTTATTTCATCAGGCCTACAGACAAAATTAGAAACAACTTTTTTCACACCTGCTTTATCAAAGTTAATCTGTAATTTGTCACCTTCTATATTAGCGACCTGACCATATCCAAATTTTTGATGAAAAACCCGTTCACCAATATCAAAAATTGAGTCAGAATTACCGTTAACAATTATAGTTGTACTTTCGGTTGGCTTAGATAGTGACGTTTGTTTTTTATTAGTCTGTAACCTTTTCCATCCGGGGCTGTCATACCCATCAGCTTGAAATGCCTCAGTTTCTAAGTCTGAGGAATTTAAAGTGAGGTCAGGGGAACTACCGTAAATTTCTGATGCCATAAGAACTTCAACATGCTTTTCTGGCAATTCGTCTATAAAACGCGATGGCATAGATGATTGCCACTGACCAAAAACACGACGGTTACCAGCAAAAGAAATATAGCATGCTTGCTCAGATCTAGTTATGCCAACATAAGCCAATCTTCTTTCTTCCTCTAAACCAATTACCCCACTTTCGTCCATACTTCTCTGAGAAGGGAAAAGGCCATCTTCCCAACCAGGTAAAAAAACTATTGGGAACTCTAGACCTTTGGCAGCATGTAGGGTCATTACAGAGACTTTCTGCTCAAACTCTTCACTTTCGTTCTCCATTATTAGGCTAACATGCTCCAAAAAACCTTGTAAATTTTCAAAATCTTCTAATGCTTTTACAAGTTCTTTGAGGTTTTCCAGCCGCCCGGCAGCTTCTGGAGTTTTATCGTTTTGCCACATTTCAGTATAACCGCTTTCATCAAGAATCTGACCTGCCAATTCGACATGATCTATATTTTCCTGTAAAATAAATGAATTCCAGCGATCTAAATTTTTTAAAAATAAATCAAGTTGAATACCAGCTTTACCAGACAAACCGTTTTCGTCTAATAACAAACGAGCACCTCTAGCAAGTGACATTTGATTATCTCTAGCAACCTGCTGAATTTTCTGTTGAGCTTTTTCACCAATCCCTCTTTTTGGAGTGTTTACAATTCGCTCAAAAGCCAAATCATCATTTAAGCTCAGACTTAATCGAAAGTAAGCCATAGCATCTCGTATTTCCATACGCTCATAGAATCTTGGACCACCAATTACCCTATACGGCAAACCTATAGTAAGAAATCTATCCTCAAAAGCACGCATCTGATGACTTGCACGCACTAAAATAGCAATTTCGTCGAGGCCAGCTATTGTGTAATTTCGATTTGACAGTTGGATGGACTCTATCTCTTCGCCAATCCATCGAGCCTCCTCCTCACCATCCCAGTGGCCAATTAACCGAACTTTTTCTCCATCTTCATTTTTTGTCCAAAGATTTTTACCAAGGCGATCTTTATTCCCAGAAATTACTGCGCTAGCTGCTGCTAAAATGTGTGGAGTTGATCTGTAATTTTGTTCCAACCGTATGATTTTTGCACCAATGAAATCTTTATCAAATCTGAGAATATTTCCTACCTCAGCACCACGCCATCCATAAATAGATTGATCGTCATCACCGACACAACATATGTTTTTATGGCTTTGTGCTAACAATCTGAGCCATAAGTACTGGGCAACATTAGTGTCTTGGTATTCGTCAACAAGAATATATTTGAACCACTTTTGATACTTAGAAAGTATCTCAGCATTTTTTTGAAATAGCTCTACAACAAGTAGAATTAAATCACCAAAATCTACAGCATTGAAGTCGCGCAACCTCTGCTGGTACTGGGAATATAATTCAGTGCCAATATTATCAAAGGCGTTAGCATGTGAGGCCGGCACCGATTCAGGTACCCACCCTCTATTTTTCCATCCATCAATTAAACTCGCTAGGTGTCTAGCTGGCCAACGTTTTTCATCTACGTTTGCAGCTTTTATTAGTTGTTTCAGGAGCCTTAACTGATCGTCAGTGTCCAATATCGTAAAATTATTCTTTAAGTGGGCTAATTCGGCGTGTCGGCGTAAAAGCTTTACACAAACCGAATGAAACGTTCCAAGCCACGGCATTCCTTCGACGGGTCGACCCAATGTACTTGCAACGCGACTTTTCATTTCTAGAGCTGCCTTGTTTGTAAAAGTCACTGCCAGTATCTCGTTTGGTCGAGCACTTCCAGTATTTAACAAATGCACAATTCTTGCAGTTAAAGCTTTTGTTTTACCTGTCCCTGCACCAGCCAACATCAAAACTGGCCCCTCTAACGCCTCTACAGCAGTTCTTTGGGCTTCATTTAATTCTTGCAAATACGGCTCAGACCTAGCTTTCATTGCACGGACTGAAAGTTTGCTTGAAGATTCAATCATATTTTTTGAGTTCTGGCTCATAGAAACCTTTTAGACATATATTTTAAATTTGAAAAGATATGTTCTTAATTTGTTCTTATAGATTTCACAATTGTAATTTTAGGCAAAAAATACACTGCACATTGCTGCCACCAAGAATTAATAATCCATATGGTTTAAAATATAAAAAATACCAAATAAATCGATCTTATTTACTGAAAAAAGATTTCAAAATGTATTGACACTTTTTTTCTGTTCTGCAACGCAGCAGGGTAAAGGTGTATTTTGTAGAATTAAGAATACGAGGATGTTTCAATGCCCGACTTCAACAAAATTCTCATAGCAAACCGCGGAGAGATTGCGATCCGAATTATGCGAGCAGCAAATGAAATGGGTAAAAAAACCGTAGCCGTTTTTGCTGAAGAAGATAAATTGGGACTGCACAGATTCAAAGCGGATGAAGCCTATAGAATTGGCCATGGGTTGGGACCAGTGGCTGCTTACCTTTCAATCGATGAAATTATACGCGTAGCTCGAGAAAGCGGAGCAGACGCAATCCATCCAGGCTACGGTTTACTTTCTGAAAACCCCGACTTGGTTGATGCGTGCGAAAGAAACGGAATCGTATTTATCGGGCCACAAGCCGCAACAATGAGAGCATTAGGTGATAAAGCCAGCGCAAGAAGAGTCGCAGTCGAAGCAGACGTGCCAGTAATTCCAGCCACAGAAGTCTTAGGTGATGACATGTCAGTCATCAAGTCTCAAGCAGCTGAAATTGGTTATCCTTTAATGCTAAAAGCTTCATGGGGTGGTGGGGGTCGGGGAATGCGTCCAATAGAACACCCGGATGAGTTGGAAGATAAAGTATTAGAGGGACGAAGGGAAGCGGAGTCAGCCTTTGGGAATGGTGAAGGTTATCTGGAAAAAATGATTATCCGTGCCCGCCACGTAGAGGTACAAATTCTAGGCGATAAGCATGGTGAGATTTATCATCTTTGGGAACGTGATTGCTCAGTACAACGGAGAAACCAAAAGGTGGTAGAGCGGGCGCCCGCACCGTATCTAACACAAAAGCAGCGCGAAACTCTTTGTGATTTAGGTAGAAGGATCTGTGCACATGTAAACTATGAATGCGCTGGCACTGTTGAATTCCTAATGGATATGGATACGGAAGAATTTTACTTCATAGAGGTAAACCCAAGAGTACAGGTAGAGCATACAGTGACTGAAGAGGTAACTGGAATAGATATTGTACAAGCTCAAATTCTTATTGCTGAAGGCAAAACGATAAATGAAGCAACTGGTAAAGCTAACCAAAGTGAAGTGACATTAAACGGGCATGCTTTGCAAACAAGAATAACTACTGAAGACCCTCAGAACAACTTCATCCCAGATTATGGCCGTATAACCGCTTTTAGATCTGCTACCGGTATGGGAATTAGGCTTGATGGAGGCACTGCATATGCTGGGGGCGTAATTACTCGATATTATGACTCTTTATTGGTAAAAGTAACGGCATGGGCCCCCACGCCAGACAAAGCTATCGCGCGAATGGATCGTGCATTGAGAGAATTTAGGATAAGGGGAGTCTCCACAAATATAGCTTTTGTAGAAAATTTGCTGAAACACAACGTATTTTTATCAAATGAATATACCACCAAATTTATTGATACGACCCCAGATCTGTTTGACTTTGACAAACGAAGAGATAGAGGAACTAAAGTTCTTACATATATAGCAGATGTAAGCGTAAATGGTCATCCAGAAACTAAAGACAGGCCCCTACCAAATTTTGATACTCCAACCCCAATTTCTCCTAATCCAGTTGGTGAAATAAGCTATGGGACCCGAAATTTACTGGAGCAAAAAGGTCCTGGAGCGGTCGCAGATTGGGTTTTGAAACAAAGACAACTACTATTAACTGATACAACAATGCGCGATGGTCACCAGTCGTTACTCGCAACAAGAATGCGCTCGGTGGACATGATACGAGTTGCGCCAGCTTACGCATCAAATTTACCATCACTTTTCTCTATTGAATGTTGGGGTGGGGCTACGTTCGATGTTGCTTACAGGTTTCTACAAGAATGCCCATGGCAACGTTTAAGAGATATACGAGCTCAAATGCCAAACCTTATGACGCAAATGTTATTGCGCGCATCAAATGGTGTTGGCTACACAAATTATCCAGATAACGTTGTGCAAGCATTTGTAGCTGAAGCATCAAAAGGTATCGACGTATTTCGTGTTTTCGACAGCCTCAATTGGGTTGAGAATATGCGGATTGCCATGGATGCAGTATTGGAAAGCGGAAAAATTTGTGAAGGTACAATATGCTATACCGGAGATATTTTAAATCCAGATCGATCTAAGTATAATTTAAAATATTATGTGAACATGGCTAAAGATCTTCAGAAATCAGGTGCGCATTTTCTTGGACTGAAGGATATGGCGGGTCTATTGAAGCCGGCTGCTGCGCGTCAACTGGTTAAGGCACTTAAAGAAGAAGTAGGATTGCCAATTCATTTTCATACTCACGACACCTCTGGCATTGCAGGCGCTACCATCCTAGCTGCAGCAGACGCTGGCGTAGATGTAGTTGATACCGCGATGGATGCATTTTCGGGGGGAACTTCACAACCTTGTATGGGTTCAATCGTTGAAGCCCTGCATAACTCCGAGCGAGATACTGGAATTAATATTGAGAATTTGCGAGAAATCAGCGATTATTGGGGGCAAGTAAGAGCTCAGTATGCCGCTTTTGAAAGTGGCCTATCGTCACCAGCGTCAGAGGTTTATTTACATGAAATGCCCGGAGGGCAATTTACTAACTTAAAAGCTCAAGCACGATCAATGGGCATGGAAGAAAAATGGCATGATATTGCCGAGACATATGCGGACGTTAACCAAATGTTCGGTGATATCGTAAAGGTGACCCCATCTTCAAAAGTGGTAGGAGACATGGCCCTAATGATGGTTGCTCAAAATCTAAACCGTAAAGATGTCGAAAATCCGAATATAGACGTCGCCTTCCCTGAAAGTGTTGTGGATATGCTCAAAGGAAACCTAGGGCAGCCACCTGGGGGCTTTCCAAAGCACATAGTTACAAAAGCTTTGAAAGGTGAAAAACCAAATTTAGATCGACCAGGTAAAAACCTAGATTTGATAGATCTTGAAAAAACACGGCAAGAGCTTTCTGGCAAGCTTGATGGCATGAAAATTGATGACGAAGACTTAAATGGGTACTTAATGTATCCAAAAGTTTTTTTAGACTACATGGAACGGCATCTTACTTATGGCCCAGTAAGAACTTTACCAACAAAAACTTTTTTCTATGGCATGAACTCCGGCGATGAAATAAGTTTGGAGATCGATCCGGGAAAAACATTAGAAATAAGAATGCAAGCGATCGGTGAGACTGATGAAAATGGCGAAGTAAAAGTTTTCTTCGAACTAAATGGTCAGCCAAGAGTAATTAGGGTTCCAAATAGATTAGTAACTTCTGAAACCACATCACGACCAAAAGCGGATCCTGATAATTCTAGCCACATAGGAGCCCCTATGCCTGGTGTGATTTCCACGGTAAGCATAATTGAAGGGCAGACAGTCAAAAAGGGTGACCTTCTTTTAACAATTGAAGCTATGAAAATGGAAACTGGCATACATGTCGAGAGGGACGCAAAAATTAAGGCTGTTCACGTCAAAGCTGCGACGCAAATTGACGCAAAAGATTTAATCGTCGAGTTGGAGTAGACGGTTCATCCCGATATTAATACATATTTACACAGTAATTCATTTTATGCTTGCGGTTACAAACGGTTCTTTATAAACACCGAGATACTCAAGGATGCGGGCGTAGCTCAGGGGTAGAGCGTTACCTTGCCAAGGTAAATGTCGTGAGTTCGAATCTCATCGCCCGCTCCACTTTTTCTTCACTAAAAACAACGCGTTACGCCTAGTTATTTTTGAATATTTTAACGGTAAGATTTGAATACTCGTGACCAAAACAGCTTGGTCACTGGATTGCATTTACTTTTCGTGACCATTACTTTAACCAATCGTAGAGTCGAAAGGTCTCTTTGGATCTTACAACGTTGAGAATATGTGACTTAGGCAATCCACGATAAATCACTGGAAAGATCAACATTCTCTACTGCAACTGTAACAATTTCTGAAATTTCAATAAAAGTGGCATTTATAGTAATGGTTGATCTCTCCAAAGCTTCTTCTGCATTAGAAATACCAAATGCTGATAAATCAATTTTATCACCCTCTTCAAGGTTAAAGTCAGTTATAGTGTTATGACTTTGCAGAGACTTATTACCAGAAAAAATAAACGTATCGCTGCCATCGCCACCGGTCAGAATATCATTACCCTCTTTTGCAAAGAAAATGTCATTTCCTCCATTTCCATAAGCAACCTCACCTCCCTCACGTAGTACGATAGTATCATCTTCCTCCGTCCCAATCACTTTAGCATCTGCGGCGAAAATATTTGGATTATCTTGTCCTGTCTCGATGTACCATTCCAAAGCTGAACCATATTTTCCACTTTTAACAAAAGCTTGTACTTCTAAATTATTTCTCAAAACATAAAACTCGTTAAAACCTGGAACACCATAAATTGCTGGATTTACAAATTCTGGACCTGTGTAAAGTACTTGGTCTAAATGTGCATAGTTAAACAAGTCAAACTCACCATTTGGATAATTGGTCCAACCGTGATCTAGTTGAATAAAGCCTAAAGAACCGTCTTCATGTGCAAAGGGATACCATTTGTTAGGGTAATGAAAACCATCTTCATGATATGTGCTAGGCCTTGAAAAAGGGGCAAACATTATTTTTAAAAAATGGCCTGTCCCATCGTTGATAAGTATAGTGTTACCCTCAGTTAATTGAGCAAAATCAATTGCCAAGCCATTTTCTCTGTAATTTGAATTTGTAGAACCACCCTCAGGATTTAGGATATCAAAAAATCCATCATTATTAATGTCCATGAAAATTAAATCATGAGCCGCATTGGCAGTAAGCGAATAATTAAATAAGCGAGCATTGGTTTCGTCCGTAAATGATCCCATGCCATCGTTAATCAGAATTTGCAGCACACCAAAAGGTGTTTCATCATGCCAAACAGATGTTGAGTTAATTAAATCCAAATCCCCATCATTATCGATATCTATAGCCTTCAATACAATATCATGCGAACGTGATTTAATTATATCTTCCTCGGTAGCATTTGGATTGGATGAGGTAAAAATGCTGTTTATTCCACTGAAATCATCATGCTCAAAATATGGTCTTATCGATATAATATCTTTCCAATTTGGTGAATTAAGGAATTTACCGTCATTATCGAGTTTTAAAATCGCAAGACCACCATCCCCGGCATAGTCTCCTACCACAAACTCCCCATTTCCATCGCCATCAAAATCTGCATATTCAATTGAACTTCCTGAGGCAAAATAGTTATCATACAGGATAGGTAGGTATTCATGAACAAAATTTGTCCCAGTATTGCGGTATAAAGAAATCAAACCATTTACATTATTGTAACTTATCGCAACTACATCTAGGTCACCATCATTATCATAATCAACCAATGAACTTTCGTGGCTATCTATTAATGGACCAATTATGCTTTGGCTTGTTAGATCTCCATCAAAATACACGGTTTCTGCCGGCGCAACCGGAAAATCAAAAAACCCGATGGATAGAACCTCTGCACTACCATCGTCATCAAAATCATAGACCCATGGGGCAGCCGTCCCTTGGTTTTCTGCCCAACTCACATTTTTGATACCATTATTTTGATCAACCTCCAGAATAAAAATTCTTCCGGGAGCATTTCCAGTATTAACGGTCCAGCCAGAAATTACTATTTCCGGTAAACCGTCACCATTTATATCTCCAGCATTTCCATAATACACCATTCCAGTATATCCATCCGAGAGATCATAAAGTGGTCCTGGCTTTGAAAAAAAATTCAATTTAGAGTAGTCAACTTCCAAGTGGGTAAAATCAAATTCACCATTTAAACTTGTCGGGTAATTAGTATACTTTTCAGTTACTAAATTTGATAAACCAGTAATTTGCGTAGTACCGCCGAAGGTGTGAGATAAAGTTGACAAACTTGGGATAGCGACACTCGAATGCGTTCCTGTAACATCTTCAGTAGAGTTAGCATTCTTTTGTAAACTGTTCCCACAAGCTGCAACTAGAAGACTTAGGGATGAAACTAAATGCGAGCATTTTCTCGTTATTCTTTCGACTATTTTTTGACGCCACAGCAATAGATTGACCCCACAATTCCAAACAAATCAAACTAATTTATGAAATAAAAACTTAGCATTACTTGCCACAAAAAATACTGTCTGTAATGGCTTTGTTCATTCTTTCTTTAAAGATTAGCTTATTTATCGAGTAAAGATATTTCTATTATTTCTCTGGCGAGCTGGCTGCATGAGTTGAAATTGAAAATATAAGCTCATTCTCTTTACTGAAAAATAACAAACCCATCGGAAATATAATCCAAAAATACACTGGTAAAATGAAACCGAGCACTAATAGTAAAACCCACCAAATAGAAAATGACAAATAGCGCAATCTACGCACTGTCACCGAGACTGCCATAATTAATAAGTAGATAAATAGTGGGAAATGCACAAGTGTGATGAGTTCTCCTCCCAGTCCACCACCATAAAGTGCTCTATAAATATTGTCGTATATTTCGTATGCAGCAAGCATCAATACGGTAAACGAAATGGAAGTACAAATAAAATATTCCAACCTGCCAGCGTCTCTTCGAAATGATAAGTAGTAAAAAATCGCTCTAATTAGTCCGAACTCTTTTGGCATGGTGCTTGCCTCCTTGTGGCCTGATTATTTTTCAAAATCTATTGCACAAAAAAAACTATATTTGTTCAAGAAAACAGTTACTTGCTTGTTAGAAAGGTTAAATATAAGCTTTAAGCATGAGATAATGTCTCAAAGTCAGAATAGCGATTATAAAGCAAAAAGAATTTGTCAAAAAAAGCTTATGAAACAATTTATCAAAATTTTACTGCTATTAATTTTTAGCTATCCCGCAAAAGGTATTTCTGACTCTTTTGAGATCGAAGATATATATTCCGATGTCTACAGCGAAACAAATGACGGTAGAGTTATATGGAATATATTGGCAAACTTTTATGTGAATGGGGATAATTATTCTGGCGGTATCAAGTTAAACGGTCATGCCTACAAATCAGCTAGTGGCGTGGAAATATTCAAAATAAATGATTTTTGTCCAGAAGACACTGTAGGAAAACCGCAGGTATGTTTTTCCATAGCTCCGAATTGGCCGAATGTAGACGGAGAAACTAATTTATTTTTTGAATTTTTATCGGAGCAAAGCCCGCAAAAAATATCGCAAATCAATTGGTTTTGTAGCCTTATGACAAAGAAATATGATGACTTGTTATCATTAGTGAAAGAAAATGTTGTCAAGGCTTCCCACATCAAGGATAAAACCTTAGTTCCCAAAGTGCCGACTTTTTTTGAGTTAAAGCGCAGGGAATACCAAAAATTTGGCGAACAATGTAATCAATTCATCAGCGCAAATCTAAAAACCGAAAACAACCAAAAATGTGATGCCACACTGAAGAATTGCAGTGACGACGCCCTATGTGCCAAAGCGACTTATAGCTTGATGGGAAATAAGAGCTGGAAAGTTGGTGACTATGTAATCTTTGTAGATGAAGCAAAGCGAAGAGGTTTAAGTTGCGATGTAACAAACTCAGCTAAAAATACAGATCTAGTCAACACTGAAGTTGAAAACAATGACGACAGTAACACAAATTTAAAGCCATCAACTGAACTTGAAACTACTAAAACAAATGAAACTTCAATTGCAGAAAGCAATAATATTGAAGCAATTAGCAAAATAGATGATCTTGAACGCAGCAACATCAGGCTCAGTAATAAAATAGACGTCTTAGAGGCCTACCTTGATAGTCTCGTTCCCCAAAATACAAGACTGAAGCAAGAAAACGAAAAATTAAACCTCAAGTTAGAGGCTGAACAAAATATATCAGCTGAGAAAAATCTTATTATTGAAAAACTGGAAACTCAGCTGTCTGAAACAGTTAGTAAACTGGACATCAACAATAAAAAAATTGCGAAATTAGAGGAACAAATTATCGAAGCTGATGTATGCAACGATTGGGATTATGAAAAATTTTGGAAACAGGCGATAGATAAACAGATTTATTGCATAAACCAGGTCAAAGACTTCCAAGAACTTAAAGGAAACAAAAATATTCTTTTTTACGCTCTGAAACAAAAGGGCAAACCTGAAGTTGTAGAAAGGATTTTAGAGGAAAACTTCGACGCTGAGACACTTAAAACAATGCGAGTTGTTCACTTTACTAGGCCTTTAAAATACCTAATTAGAAATGGATACCCAGCAACAACAATTAAAAAGCTATATAAACAGCTAGAAAACGATCGCCCTATGAGCTTCATCGAGCTAATGGTGATGCCCGATGAGAAATTAATTTCATGGTTGAGCGTTGCAGAAAACCAGGCATTTGCTCAGTATTTATTATTGACAGAGCTAAAAAATTCAATTGAAGAAAATAATTATGATCTCACAGTGTCTTTAATTTCAAAAGACAGTGAAATTTTGGAATTTTTTGAGAATGATTTGCGTATTTTTTTCTCAGAGAACGCAAACGAAGAAAAGTTACAATATTTTCTTGGACATGCAGCGAATTCATTAATTGCACAAACTGCCAACGTAAGTTCTTTAGTCACTGGTGATGAGATTTCAGAAAAGTTTAAGGTGCTTCGATCATTGGGTTTAGATGTATCTAAAGGATTTAAATTCAATGGGCAGCAGGCAAAAAAGCCCATGGACGCATACGCATCAGTATTGTTTGTCCTAAACATTATACGTAATGTTGACGATACGCCAATAAATTACTCACTATTTAAATTATTAGATCTTTTTAATGAAAATGGGGCTTCAGTCAGGTCAACCATAAACTTCAGAGCGGGTGATAAAAAGGATAAAACTAGAAATCCTCTACACCTTCTGGCGATAAGTGACATTGATCCTGCTCTAAAGCTACTTTTGGCCCACTGGTTCCTAGAAAATACTGATCTTGATATAATGGAAAAAACAGAACGAGGAAGATCGGTAACGGCACTTGTCAATAGCGAAGAAAGATCAAGTAAATTTTTTGCCTATTTGAACAAGTATACTGATTATAAAAAACAAGATATAAAAGTAAATGAACTCGGTAATCAGGCATTAGAAATCAATCGCCGTCTAGAAACTACAATTCAAAAAAACTTAGAGATAAACAATGAGTTGGAGAATGCACTTTCTAAAAATCAAGAACAGACACAATTAATTCGAGAACAAAGGGCTAAAATTTCAAGTCTTCAGGACACCCAAGTTAAATTACAAAAATATAAAACTTTACTCGAAGAGTCTAATCAGGAAAATAAGAAATATGAAAGCGAAGCGGCTGATTACGTTGCTGAAATTGAACGACTAAATAATATCTTGGCGTTTGACATCAATCAATGCCAGTCCTGGGACAAAGAAGATTTTTGGGAACTGGACACGGATCTTCTTTCATACTGCATCACAAATATTAAAGATCCGTTAGAAACTAAACCACGTGAAATAGGAGACCGCTCAGAAGATTGGAGTATTTTAAATTTTGCACTTGAGAACGGAGCTGACCACAGTGTAATTGAAGATCTATTTGCCAAATTCAACTACCGAGAGGCATTTAAATCAGGTGAACTTGAAATAATTCCCAAGCTAACAGAAGACGTTATCACAAATAAATATTCAAGCTTACTGGTAACTAAGCTTCTATTCAAAAGCGACGAGCTGCAGCCTATTGAAAATAAAGGAATAATGGGCAGGCTGACGGGAGATAAAACACGCCGCGGTAATTATGAAAACGCGTTTATGGATATTTTCTTAAGTGCGGATCCTGAAAATATTAAACCTTGGCTTCAAGATAAAGCAAATGTAGCGCTTACCAGGAAGCTTCTATCTGCCTATGTAAAAGGCAAACAAAAATATGATAATAAATATCTTTCTTACGATCTTCTTAACGGCCAACTGATAAAGATGGACCGTGGCACTACTTCATTGTTAATCTCTGACTTAGAAACATTCTATTTCAAAAATGCACAACCTGAATTATTTCAAGATTTAATAAATGATCTAGCCCTACAAATTGTAAGAAATGAACCATATACCAACTCCAAAGAAGCAGTAGAAATCCTGGAGCTTGCTGCAGAAAAAGGAGTCAGATATGACTTGGGCTTGGTAAATAAATTAGGTGATAATAGAAGCATAATTGATCCATATACCTACATAATAAATCAGGTGCTCAATCCTCCATCCAGTTGGAGTTTCAGATTGGCCGAGAGGCCACTGAAACAAGAAAAATTACTAAACATTTTGCGATTTCTAAAAAGTCACAAGACTGAAAAACAGCAATTTGACGTCCCGATAACATATGGAGGAATAGACGATCGCGCTCAGAATTTCTCACATATATTAGCAGCTGGGGCAAATCAAAATAATGCAAAGCAGGCTGCATTTCTATTGAATTTATTTGAAAAAAATCTTTTAGAGGATTTAGATCTAAAAACATCAAATGGACTTACTGCATTAGAAATTTTCGTTAAAAACGACCCTAATCTAACCTTTGCCAAAATATTTTTGAAAAATCAGTACAGTACTTTTGACCAAATTTCGGATAAGATTGAAACGTTATGTTCGGATGTGGAATTTTTGAGCGCTCCGGGCATAGCTTATAGAGATTTAGACATTAATCAGGATGCACTCTGTCAATGTCATAAAAATGTCTTTATTGATGTATTCGACCTACAAACTGCGGAAGAAGGGCTGCAATTAGCTAACCGAGGACAGCTTTTTTCAGAACTCGTTTTTGAAAAACAAGCCGAATTAGTGGTATTCAAACTACACCTTCAACTTGAGGAGCAAAAAATTACTTTACGAATGCTTAAAGAGCACATGAAAGAAAATTATTCAGCCGCTGAAAGATATCGAGATTACTTCAACCTATATTCGCTGAGTTGCTTTAGTGACAAGCGAGATAAATACATAGTATCTTTTAAATCCTCTGAAGCCTGGAAACGTCCACTCTATAATCAAGTTTCTTATCCAGAAACTCTCGAAGTCAATGAAATAAAAAGAAATGGAAGTTGTGTGGCAGGAAGCTACACTGATAAAAATTCTGCTGGACAAACGTCTCCAAGAAAAATGTTTATGGTTCATCAGTCTAAAGGGTGGGAATTAAAAATCAATGAAGCTTATAAGGGTCCTGAAGTTTTATTGAAAAACACTGAGGCAGATATATGTAACTATCGCTACGACATCTTTAACTGAGAAAATTCTATTATACCGACCTAAACTTTGAATTGCCAAGGTAAATGTCGTGAGTTCGAATCTCATCGCCCGCTCCATTAAAATACTGAAATATAACACTTTTTTAGGTAAAAAAATTTAACCCTCATCTTTTGGAATGTGTCTTCCCACGGGATTCGCTGAAATTTGCGATGTCTTCCAACTTTTTAGCGTATTTATGTGTGACTCATTTGCAATATGCAGAAATATTATTAAAAGGTGTTTTTTGTCTTCCCAAGCTCGATTAGTGTCTTCCTACTGCAAATCACGAAAAGGAATATTGAAATGAAGACAAAAATACCGCCACCTATTCTAGCGTTAGTGATGATAGTTTTAATTTATCTCTCTTCTTTATTTGTTGAGTCAATCACATTTAATTATCAAGGCTCATTGAGTGTTTTGTTTATTATTTTGGGTGCAGCATGCGCCTTACCTTCTTTTAAATTGTTTGCGAAATTTAAAACAACTATTACCCCTTTAAAGCCTTCCGATGCTACTGCGCTAGTAACTGAAGGTATGTATCGGTATTCAAGAAACCCAATGTATCTAGGGTTGCTACTATGGACTATCGCTTCAACAATTTGGTTTGGAACTTGGTTAGGTATAATTATGAATATTGTATTTATTTTTCTTATAAATTTTTTACAAATCATCCCTGAAGAGGAAGCACTTCTGGAAATTTTTGGTGAGGAATATGAAGAGTACAAAAAGAATGTAAGAAGGTGGATTTGAATCGAACGGAGTTTTTGACTGTCCTTCATCAAGAAAGAAATTTATGAGACGTATAAAGCTTGGCATTTTGCAAACCAACCACGACAAGAGCGTCGAGATAGGGGATGCATACCCTGATGACGCACACCGTTTTCGGGACCTTTTTGATGCGCAGGATGAGCGCTTTGAATATCGCGTTTACATGACAATTGGAGGACACGTTCCGCAGGACATTGATGCGCATGACGCTTTCGTGATCACTGGTAGTCCACTAAGTGTGCTAGATGATCATATCTTTACTAAAGATCTCTTTGATTTCATAAAGCGATGCGATATGGCCAAGAAACCTCTTTTAGGGGTCTGTTTTGGCCACCAGGCTATTGCGTATGCATTAGGTGGGAAAGTCGAAAGATTTTCTTCTGGGTTCAATGTTGGCATCGAAGAAACTCGTTTTCATGACCATACTGAATGGATGACGCCAAAGTGGAAAACCCTCCCGATGTATGTCTTCCACGAGGACCATGTTACACAATTGCCACCGGGGTGTAGACTTTTGGGCTCAACTAAAACCTGTAAGATTGCAAGCTTTGCGAAGGAAGATCATATTTTTTCAACCCAATCCCACCCTGAATTTTCATACGAGTTTATGTCGTGTGTATTGCGGTTTGCTGAAAGTGAAATGCCCAAAAATGTTGTTGAAGGTGCTTGGAGCAGTATGAAAAAAGATCAGCATGGTCACGTCTTCGGCACCTGGTGTGCCAACTTTTTCAAGAAGGGTCTTCGTAATGCATGACAACAGGTATTTAAATCTCTCTGACCATGATAGTTTTGCTAGTGGTGTACCGCATGAGACCTTTACCCAGATGCGCAAAGAAGATCCTGTAGCACGGACAGATGGTTGTACTGAAACTAAAGGGTCTTGGAACTTGACAAGACACGCTAATATTTTAATGGCTAACCGCGATAATGCCATTTTCAGTTGGCCCAAGGTTTCCGCATTGAAGATCAGAGTTATAAAGAGTACATGTCTCGGCGTTCTTTTCACGAAACTGATGCGCCGGAGCATACAGATATTCGACGTTTCGTTAATCCTAACTTTACCAAACCAGTTGTTGCAAAGTTTGACACTCTCATTCGCGAACTGACAGTTAGTATCATTAAAAAAGCATTATAAAAATCGGAGTTCGATGCTGTGGATATGATCGCCAAGCAGTTGCCAAGGTAAACGTCGTGATTTCGAATTTCATCGCCCGCTCCGTAACCACCGAAAAGTTAAAATTTCCTCAAAGATACTAACATATTTAACTTCTTGACTTAGTCCCTGGATACTTCCTGAGAAATTTCAAAAAAAACCAAATGCTCTCTCGTTTAGCAAATTTGGAAGTGTTACTCATTCACAAAGTGCATGAATATTAAAAAAAGGCGTCTTAATGCTTCCTGAGTGAAATTTATACTTCCTAGTTATCCAGTTATTTTGCTCTAATGTGAATAGTCTTTAGTTACCTTTGGTAAATTATAAATGGAGTTAATGACGCAACTTGATCGTACAATCTCCGTGCTTTTTGATTAAAGTCTTGTGTCATCCAATACACAGAAGGAGTTCCATTTGAATCAGCTGCTTTGTATACTGCTTGAATTAAAGCTGTCGCAATGCCTTTTTGTCGCATTTTTTTAAGCGTGAATAAATCTTGCAAGTAACACACATCTGTAGTTTCCCAGTTATCAGCATGAAAAATGTAATGAACGAGGCCATGAAGAGTTTCGCCACTATGGGCAACTAAACAATTTTGACTTGTATTATTGCTATCGATCAAACTGGAGAATGTTTTGGAATATGTTTCGAGGGGTAGTTTTGTGTCATAAAAGTAAAGGTATTCTCCCCATATGTACTGCCATTGCTCTCTGTCGCGCTTTTCTAATGGTCGAATATCAAAGCCTTTCTTCATTTTTTGTCCGTTCCCCTAAATCGCATGATGCGTTGCTAAAGTGCTAGTTACCAAACATTCCCGAAGTCTTTTTGAACCTCTTCATTAAGTGCACTTCTTTTTTTGCTATTGTATATTTAACAACATGACCCAGACACATCTAACTGTTTAATTAAATTCCATACTATTTAAATCTGGCTCCATTAAAACTTTATTAAAGATAATCTCTTCTAGACACTCTTCCAGAAATGCCGACACGGGCACCGTAGCGTTTTGGCGACACTTATTGTTGTATCTCTGAATAGAAATGGCATGCCTCTTTGTCTCTATTATTTCGAAATTAATATTTGAATATGAACAGTGGGCCGTAACTTTATCACCTTACAACCTAAAAGTTTATGTAAACAAGTCAGCAAGTTGTCCTTCAATAAGCTCTTGTGCGGTTTTATTGTTAGCCAACCTTTCTCTTTTGTAGGATACGCAGTAACCTCCAAGTGTTCTTGCTTGCTGAGTTTTAACCAACACAAGTAAATCAGCGTGTACAAATAATTAAAAGGCGTCGCAATCATTTATCTCAATAAAGTTTTCCCCAACTTTAAGAAAACTAAAACTCATCAAAACTATTTGGGTCGGTTTCATGATTGCGAATTGCCTTTTAGAAAATTAAAGACCTAAAAATTTAATATAACAAATCCATAAACTGATCAACAGCGGCTCTTCTATGATTTTTTTGACAAATTACGGACGTTTCAATTGCAAAATTATCTCCCTGTAACGGTCGCGCAATTAAGTCTTCATTCTTTATGAAACTAGTAATACTCTCTGGATAAACGGTTAGCCCTAAACCAGCTGAAACTAGGCCCAGTATTGCTAAAGTACTCGTAGCCTCTAAACTAACTGCTAAATTTACACCATGTTTTTCAAACATATCTTCTAACCGCCACCGAAAAATATTCCATTCAACTAAGTCTCCAAGTATTAACCGCTCGTTAGATAATGATTTTGGCGGGATTTCCTTAAGGGTTTGGAAATTGTGATCTTTTGCACATACGACGACCAATCTTTCCTTAGCAGCATTTACTTCAACAAAGTTTTTATTTTTAATTGGGCCAATGATATAGCCCACATCAATTTCTTCATTTTCTAGAGCTGCTAGCTGGTTTTGGGAATTTAGATAGCTTAATTTTACCACGGTTTCAGGATATTTTTTTTGAAAATTTGCAATATGCTTTGGAGCTATTTCCATAGCAGCAAAAGCCATGTAACCAACCCTGAGGTTGCTGGAATTAAAAGAACTGAGCAATTTTGCGTCAATGACACTTTTGGTATAATCCTGAACAATTTTTCTAGTTTGATCATAAAACCTATTGCCAGAACTTGTAAGTAAAATTTGTCCTTTGCCTCTCACAAATAGCTTGAAACCGATAGCTTCCTCTAATTTAATAATTCTGCGGGAAAGAGTAGTCTGATCAATATTGAGGTTGGCAGCCGCTCTTCCGTAGCTAAGGCATTCGGCAAGCATATGAAACGATTTTAAACTTTCGAATTCACGGGACATAAACGTACTCCTAGAACTTAGCAGATATCAACAATTACACAGAAGTTTTTGGAAGTAAAACATCAATGCAAATTTTGCAGTTAAATATGTAAAGTATTCATTGGAAATAGAAAAATAATCTACTACGATATTTTGAATAGGTTTTTTACAAGGAGGATATATTTTGTCGAACAACAAAACTGATCTTGATCTAAAAGAATTAGATAAACTCTTGGAGCAGGCATTTGAAGCTGCTAGTAATCTTTACAAAGAGCGGGGTTTTCAGCGGCGAATTGGGTTTGGCAAGAAGCCTGCTTTGGTAAGCGTAGATTTGGCAAATGCCTGGACACGACCCGGCAACCCCTTTACTTGCGATCAACAAAAAATGGATGAGGAAATAATGCCTGCCATGCAGCAGCTATTGAAATGCTTTAGAGCACAGAACTTTCCAGTAGTTCACGTAACAACTGCATACGAGGTAACCAATAGAGGCGCAGATTTCACCGATATGGGTTTGTGGCACTGTAAAATACCCGTTGAGGCGGTAAATCTGAAAGATAAAGAGCTCTGGGCGATAGACAGTAGAATAGCCCCAATAGACGGGGAGTACACGCTTCTTAAAAAGCGAGCTTCGGCTTTTCATGGTACTGAGCTTGCAGGAATACTAAGGTCAAACGGGGTAGACACAATAGTAGTTACTGGGGTCACAGCGTGTGCCTGTGTACGAGAAACAATTTGTGATGGTTTGGCGGAGGGCTTTCGAACAATAGCAGCTAAGGAAGCAATTGGCGACAGAGTTCCCGGGGCAGTTGCATGGAACCTTTTCGACATCGATGCTAAATTCGCTGATGTACTTTCTACATCGGATTGCATATCAGCAATTGATATGCTCAAGAATGATACCACCGCAGAGCAATAGTGCAACTCGGATAAATGTTTACAGTGTAATTTTTAAAATGACATGAAACCTTACCCTTTCGCATATCATAGACCTACAAATCTGGCTGAAGCATTAAATAAGTTAGCGAAATTGCCAAATCCTAAGATTATTGCTGGGGGTCAAAGTCTTGTTCCTATGCTCAACTTCCGTGTTGCCCAAGTAGATAACCTCATCGATTTAAGTGAAATCGACGAGATAAAAAGAATAGAAAATAAGTCTCAATATTTCTACGTTGGTTCCATGGTGAGTCAGAGAGAACTATCAGATGACCCCATATTAGAGAAATATTTACCAATCTTCAAATTTGCTTTGTCTCATGTAGGTCACGCTCAAACCCGAAATCGCGGCACAATCGGAGGAAGCTTGTGTCATCTAGACCCATCGGCCGAGTTACCATTACTAGCTATCGCACTTGAGGCTGAACTGTACGTGAGCTCAAGTGAAGGTTCCAGAAAAATACCCGCTAACGAATTTGCCGAGTATATGCTAAGTCCATCAATAGAGGAAGATGAAATACTCACACATATTAAAATTCCGATAAAATCATGGAGTGGGTGGGGATTTACAGAATACTCAAGAAGACATGGTGACTTTGCAATAGTAGCAGCAGTATGCATGATTAAATGGAGTGAGAAAACTACTATTGAAGAAATAGTTCTTGCCGCGGGCGGCCTTTGCGAAGTTCCATTCCGCCTCACAGAACTTGAAAGACAATTAATCGGCTGTCACATAGATCAGATAGATATCAACGAGGTAGTACCTGAGAAACTTGATTTTGACGCATTAGACGATCCATTTGTACCGGCTTGGTACAGGAACCGTATTGCCAGCGAGGCAATCAAAACCGTTTTTTCTCAGTCATTGCGCAGGTCACAAAAAGCGAGTTCGGCAAATGGATAGTTGCTCCACTAAAGTAATGTTTATGCTTAATGATCGTAAATTGAATGTGGAAATTGACCCTCGAATTACTTTACTTGAGTTTATTCGTAATCACGAAAACTTAACTGGGACCCATGCCGGATGTGAACATGGCGTTTGTGGAGCATGTACCGTTTTGGTGGACGGTAAAGCAGTGAGAAGCTGTTTATTGTTTGCTGTTCAGCTAAATGGTCAAAATGTGGAAACCGTGGAAAGCCTTGCTGAAAATAACACGCTATCTGACTTACAGAGGAATTTCTGGGAATATCACGGCCTTCAGTGTGGCTTTTGCACTGCAGGGATCCTTATGAGTCTAACAGAATTTTTTAGAGGGCGTTCCGAATGCACTGAGACAGAAATTCGAGAATTACTTTCTGGCCATTTGTGCAGGTGTACAGGTTATACTAATATAATTAGAGCGACAATTGCTCATGCAAGAGATCAGGGAATTTTCTGTGACGATAGCTGAGAAAAGATTTATTGGTAAAAAAGCGAAGCGTATTGAGGATTACCGGCTGCTGACTGGCAAGGCAAGATATCTTGACGATATTAAATTGCCTGGCATGCTGCATGCAGTGTTCGTTAGAAGTACTTATGCTCACGCAGAAATTATTAAAATATCTATCGATGCCGCTAAAAAAATAAGTGGTGTATACGACATTATTACCGCAAAAGAACTAACTGAGAATAAAGTTAGCGACAGACTGCCGCTAGCGTTTCCATCGGGGTTATTACATTCATCCGCCATGCCTAAAATACTGGCAGAAAAAGAGGTACTTTATGTTGGAGAACCAATAGCAATTGTTCTTGCTGAAAATCGCTACATAGCTGAAGATGCTGCAGGACTTGTGGAAGTAGAGTATTTTCCATTATCTCCGGTCTCAGATGCCCGCCGTGGTTGCGAACAAAATTCTTCCAAAGCAAGCTCGAATACCACTTCTAATGTTATGAAAAAATTTACCGTCAGCTGTGGCTCAGAGGACCAGGCTACAAAATTTGTAAAAACGACGGGCTCGTTTAGTGAACAGTTTACGATTCATCGTGGTAAGGCCAACCCAATCGAAACTCGAGGTATAATAGTAACAACAGATCCTTTCAATGAAAAACTGTCCGTTTGGGCTTCCTCGCAACTTACTCATGAATTACGAAATACGATCGCTGAAACACTAAGCCTTCCAGCAGGTAATGTAGACGTAAAAGCTTGTGATATTGGTGGTGGTTTTGGTTGTAAATTTATGGTATATTCTGAAGAAGTTTGTGTTGCCGCGGTAGCAAAATTTCTTGGAGTTACCGTTAAATGGGCAGAAGATAGATATGAACATTTTTTATCAGCAATTCAGGAACGCGATCAACATTGGGATATCAACGTAGAATATGATCAACAGGGTAAGATACTAAAGCTTGAAGGGTCAATGATCCACGATCAAGGAGCTTACGCCCCGCATAGTATTACGGTACCCTACAATAGTGCCAGTAGCGTAATTGGTCCATACAAAATACCACACTATAAGCTCAATGTATCAGTTGTAAGAACAAATAAGCCCCCAGTAATACCAGTTAGGGGTGCCGGCTATCCACAAGGCACTTTTATAATTGAGCGGGTAATGGATAAAATCGCTCTAACTTTGAAGTTAGATCGATTACATGTTAGATCTGTTAATCTGATAAAAAAACTTGAGATGCCTTTTATTACTGGGCTGAAAAATAGAGCTGGAGTTGACGTAGTTTACGACAGCGGTGATTATCAAAAGTGTCAAGACTTGGCTGTCGAATTTTTTAATGAAGATATGCTAAGCACAACAGAAGATAACAATATAAAATCAGGAGTGGGTTTTGCGCACGCTGTTAAATGCACTGGCCGAGGACCCTTTGAAAGTGCAACAGTGAGGGTGGGCCCCAATGGTAACATTGACGTATTTACTGGTGCAGTAGCAATTGGACAAGGGACAAAAACAACTTTAGCACAAATTTGCGGTGAAATTTTACAGGTGAATTATGAAGATATCAATATTATCTGTGGTGATACGTCCAAGATTGAATATGGGTTAGGCGCTTTTGGAAGTAGACAGGCGATGTTAGCTGGTAGCGCAGTTAGGGCTGCCTCAGTGGCTGTTAAAGAAAAAATATTTGGCGTGGCAGCACAGCTGCTTTCAAAAGATTATTCAATTAGCTTTGCAAATAATAAAAAAGAAATCTTTCTTGAAGATGGTAAAGTTTGTGTTCAAGGAAGAAAAGATTTGCGAATTGACCTAAAAGAAATTGCATTGGCGCTAAGAGGGTCAGCTGGCTATTCATTTCCAACTGATATTGAAGTTGGGCTTGAGGCAACTCACTTTTTTCGAACTGATAAAATGGCTTACTCAAACGCATTTCATGTTTGCGCTGTTGAAGTATGCGTAAAGAGTGGGTTCGTAAAATTGCAGAAATACGTCGCGGTTCAAGACAGCGGAAAGATTATAAATCCTCTTGTAGCGGAGGGTCAAGTGCATGGGGGAATAGTTCATGGCATTGGCAACGCTTTGTACGAAAAAATGCTGTATGATGATGAGTCTCAACCGTTAACAACGACTTTTGCCGACTACCTTTTACCCACTTCAACAGAAGTGCCTAAAATTGACGTGATTTTTAATGAAACTCCGTCGCCATTAAACCCTTTGGGTGCAAAAGGCGTAGGAGAAGCATCAGTACCCCCAGTGGCACCTGCTATAATTTCAGCGATTGAAAATGCATTAGATGAGTATAACATACGGATAAAAGAGGCTCCGATAACACCAATCCGTATTCTTGAATTAATTGAGGCGAGCAAGACAAAACGACTATAAACTAAATTATTAATAGGAGAGAGGTAAATCACATGTTTAATTCAAAATATTTCAAGTATCTTAAAGCCTTGCCTGCAATTTTGATAGTAGGCACCGGCTTTGCAAACGCTGAACAACTTAAAATGGTTGCAGGTTCAGTTGGTGGGGGCTATTTCAAAGCCGCGGCTGCATTATCTGAATATGTCGCTGCGGAAATGCCAGACGTAAAAATTACGGTGGGCCCCGGAACTACCTGGTCTAACGTAGACCAGTTGGATGCAGGTAAGGTCGATCTTGCCGTTATTGAAAATGTTGTGTCTTCGTTAGCATGGTCTGGAGATAGTCCCACAGGTGCAAAATATGACTTTAGAATGCTTGCAGCTGTGCGCGGTCCAAGCGTGATCCAAGCTTTCGTACCAAATGACCGCGGCATAGATTCATTTGAGCAAATCGTAAGAGAAAAGAAAGCTATTAGAATTGCCACGTTTGAGCGAAGTCAGCTTGTAACAGGAATAGCCATCGACCTGCTGGCAGAGTATGGAATTACGGAGGAGAAGCTGAAAGAGTGGGGTGGGCAATTAATATTTACCTCCCTAAAGCAGGGTTTTGAAATGCTCGGTGATGGCGTAGCAGATATGTGGTTGACAGGAGGTTCTTTTTACCCTCATCCAGCTGCAGCCCAGTTAGGCCTTAAGGGAAAATATAAACTATTACCAATATCTGATAATGTTGCAAAAGCAGTTGCAGATAAATATGGGATGCAAATAGCTGAAGTGCCAGCTGGTGCATATGCGGATAGTAATGGGGAGAATGTTGCTTACCCAAGCCCAGTAGTAGTAGTCACATTCGCAGTAAGCAAGGATTTGTCTGACGATCTAGTATACAATATTTTAGATGCTCTGTG
This sequence comes from Paracoccaceae bacterium, assembly GCA_902631295.1. Classification (GTDB taxonomy): domain Bacteria; phylum Pseudomonadota; class Alphaproteobacteria; order Rhodobacterales; family Rhodobacteraceae; genus Salinivivens. Next base: position 27,637 of record CACOXV010000014.1, read on the forward strand.
GAAACATCGAGAGGAATTTTATGCCGTCCATAGACAGCATAATGTTTTCAAACTTGACTTTGCCCAAAGTAATGTTGGAGGGGCACCGCTGCATCCAGGTGCAGCCAAATGGTATGCTGAACAGTAAAGATTCAGTCAGTGAGCCCGTACAAAAGCGCTTGTGCGGGCTCATAATAGAAAATGAGAAAATATTAAAATGATGCTGAATTTTCAGAGTATAATGGTAAAGGCGGTATCTATTTCATTGTCGATTTTCTTATTATATACTGCTTACTTTGGCACGTTTTATCCCTTTTTCCAACGTGCACTTCCCTTGACGTGCTGTATGTTCTTAGTATTCCTTACAATAGACTATAGACGTAAAGATAAATCAAACTCGGCATCAATAATTGATTTTATATTAAGTTTGGCTTGTCTTCCTATTTTTGGATATGCTGCGGTGTACTCAGACTACTTGGCAAATCGTTGGCCAATGTCTCGAATGTCCGAGCCTACAACTATTGAAATCATTTTTGGAATACTAGCTATTATTCTTTTGCTAGAGGCGGTGAGAAGAACGATAGGCTTTGCATTAGTAGCTGTAATTCTTCTGATGCTCGCCTACACAATGTTTGGAAACATGATACCCATTCAATCTATTAGTCATCCTGGCTACAGCCTAGTAGATGCGCTTGATCATTATTACCTCACCATGGAAGGTATATGGGGTTCTACATTAGGCATAGCTGCCACATATGTATCATTATTCGTGATATTTGGTGCTTTCATGAAGGTAAGTGGAACTACACAGTTTTTTGTTGATTTGGCCAATGCTATAGCTGGTGAAAGCGCTGGTGGCCCGGCAAAAGTATCAATTGTAGCATCAGGGCTGGTAGGATCTGTAACGGGCTCAACGGTAGCTAACGTATACACGACTGGACAATTATCGATACCGCTCATGAAGCAAGTCGGTTATAAACCAAGCTTTGCCGGAGCAGTTGAAGCGTTGGCATCAAATGGCGGTCAAATTATGCCTCCTATTATGGGAGCAGCAGCCTTTTTATTAGCCTCTTACGCTGGGGTTCCATACTTTGAAGTGATGAAGGCATCTATAATACCTGCTTTCCTGTATTTTTCGACACTTACCTGGTTCATTCATCTTGAAGCAAAAAAGCAGCGCTTGGAAGGACTGCCCAAAGGTTCTACACCAAAAGCTCTAGCCGTTCTCGGTGATAGAGGTTACCTTTTATCTCCGTTAGCTCTGTTAATAATTCTTTTAGCTAACGGCTACTCACCATTACTATCCGGCTTTTATGCGATTTTTTCTTTAGTAGCAGTAAGCTGGTTAAGACCTCAGACTAGAATAGGCGTAAAGGCTTTCATAACTGCACTAATTGAAGGCGCAAAAAATTCGGTACTTATTATAGTAGTATGTGCGGCAGTAGGGCTTGTTGTGGGTACATTTACTTTAACTGGATTAGCCCTCAGCATCAGTAGTACCATAATTAACACGACTGGCGGTAATCTTGTATTGGTCTTATTATTGGTCACAGGAGCCGCATTAATTCTTGGCACCGGAATGAACACAGTTGCTGCTTTCATATTAGTATCAGTTGCTGCAGTTCCCGCCATAACAGCGCAAAATGTTGATATTTTTCCTGCTAACATGTTTGTTTTTCATGTATCATTATTATCAATGATTACGCCTCCAGTATGTTTGGCCGTCTTTGCAGGTGCTGCAATAGCTGGTGCTAATATGTGGGAAACCGCCCTTCAAGCGATGAAACTTGGTACAGTAGCATATATTTTACCATGGATCATAATTTTTCAGCCAGGCGTAATGTTGATAGGAAATACAAGTGAAATTATATTTGACACATTGAGTGCGCTCGTACTTTTTTTCTGCATGGTCTGCTTTACCCAATCCTATATCTTTACCAGAATAGGCATATTACAAAAAATTATCTTGTTTGTTTCTTCAATTTCAATATTTCTTGGCGATACCAATATTAAAATGCTGGCAATTATAACCACAGTTGGTCTTTTTGCATATTCTTGGATCGCTAATACCAGAAGTAACAATCTAACTAAGACTACAGGAAAGTAGTTCAACAAAAACGAGGATCAGAATGGCTAAAATAGTAGACTTAACTCTTCCCGTATTTACGGACCTACCAGTTGTACCAGGAACCACTAGACGGGTAAAAATCGAACCTGATATGACTTTTGATACTCCATATAAAAGAAATACCAGTCGACTTTTTTTGCATAGTCATTTTTGTAGTACACACATTGATGCCCCAAAACATGCAATTGAGCATGGCCACAGTGTAGATGAATATTCTTTAGAAAATAATCTTATAGGTGAAGCTTATATATTAGATTTAAGAAGAGCAAAACCAGGGTCACGAATTTCAGTAGCAGATTTAAAATATGCTTTGAACAAAACCCCAGAAAGCAAGCTAAAAGGTAAGATGCTCTGTATTAATACCGGATGGACAGACCGCACTTGGGGGACTGAACAATTTTTTTCTGAAATGATTAGTCTTGTTTATCCAGAAGTTGGCGACTGGCTATCTGAATTAAACCCGAAGGGTATTTTATTTGATTGTTACAACGATAATTGGGAAGGTTTCATGACAGATCAGTGTTTCATGAACCACAAACAAATATTGGGCAAATCAATTCCACTAATTGAATTTTGTTGCAATATGCATGAATTGTATGGACGCGAATGGAAGATCTATGCTTTACCACTCAAATTGCGAGGCTGTGATGGATCGCCTGCAAGAGTGATTGCAGAACAACTTGTATAATAAGATATCTTTTTAATAAGGAAATTATTAACATGCTGGATCTTACTATTGCGACGTGGGATTATGATCGAGTAAGGCCTATTTTAGATGGAAGAATTAAACCAAAAGGATGTAACATAAATTATATATGTTTGCCCCCTGAGGAATGCTTCTACAGAGCTTATATCCTTAAAGAGTTTGAGGTTTCAGAAATAGGCTTTATTCCATATATAGTGGCTAAATCTCAGGGTTTGTCAGCTTATAAAGCCTTACCAATATTTCTATCAAGAATGTTCCGTCATTCTTGCATTTATATTAGAAGGGACCGAAGTATTGGGTCACCCAAAGATCTTATCGGCAGGAATGTAGGTGTAGTTGAGTATCAAATGTCTGCTGCTACTTGGTGCAGAGGTTTTATGACAGACATCTATGGCGTAAATCCAAAAGATATTTATTGGTATCAAGGGGGAGTTAATAAGCCTGGAAGATTTGAAAAATTTCCTTTACAACTGGAAAAAGATTTTCCTCTTACTGTGATAAACAGTAAAACAACTCTCTCGGAACTTCTTGAAAAAGGAGAACTAGACGCAATAATCAGTCCTGAAATTCCAATATGCTTTAAAAAAAATAATTTAAATATTGGACGTCTCTATGAAAATTTTGCCGAAGTTGAAAAAGAATATTTCCGCAGAACTGGTATCTTCCCAATTATGCATGCTCTGGGAATTAGAGAGGATATTTATGTAGAAAATCCATGGTTGGCTGAAGAATTGTACAATGTTTTTCTTGAGTCAAAAAATATAGCCGAACAAGATCTGTTAGAAACACGGGCTTTAAAAATTGGATTACCATGGTTGTTAGAGCACGTATCAGAAACAAAAAAAATTATGGGCAAAGACATCTGGTCATATGGGATCAAAGATAACTATGCAACTTTGCAAACAAGCTTAAACTATGTGCGAGATCAGGGGCTAGCAGATCATCAAATGGAGGTGGAAGACCTTTTTGTATAAATAATATTATTACCTACGCCACATAGATGCTTCAGACCGGGTGTAAATATTCAAAATTAAAGGAGTTATCCTTCTGCTCAAAGTAGCTTTTAAAAATAATAACCAAGTGTGAAGCTTAATTCGCTGTCATCTATAAGCGAATTAAATGGTAGATTTTGTTCGTCAGACATATAGAGTAAGTAATTTAAATCTAGCGTCATTCCGTTACGTAGCCGCCTATAAGCCTCTAAACTAAATAGAGACTGGCTAAATTCATCATCAACGGTATATATAGCAAGAAAACTGGTGTCGAACTCATCATTTGCCGTTAATCGAATTCCTGAGACAAGAGTAGAATCTACTAGAGCCTGAACTCTATCATCATATTGGTATTCAATTATCAGCCCCATATCCCATTGTGTATCAAAAATTGAATAAACAGTTTTTTCTGTTCCTATAACTGCTGCATCAAAATCCTCCTCACCTTGAATGCCAGTCAGGCCTTCAAATTTATACAATATCGAATCTCCAGTATATTGAAACTCCAAACCAATTGAGCGCATTCGCTCATAATATGGAAGGATACTACCCATTTCCTCTACGCGAATTAATGGTTCTCGAGCGGTTCCATCAAATACACTCAGGGCATAGTCAGTATCGCCAAGTGAATTACCATACCTTACAGCATGATCGGGAGCTTTAGACCCTTTAGTGTGCTCAAACTGAGCTGGCAAAACTGGCAAGCCAAACCCAGGGTGAGCATTTTTCTCATTAAATGTCTTTTCACGAAACCTGGGGATATACCAATATTGAAAATCCCCAGAACCTATATAGGTATCAAAAGAAATAGATGGCGCACCAAGCCTATTATCTGAGGAAATACCTGCCGCCATGTCGTGCTGATTAATCAAATCAACAAAGTTTCTACTTTCGACGACCCCCCAAAAAGTATGTCGATAGCCTAAATACGCGTCTATTTCTCCAAAAGTCTTCGAAAGAAAAAATTGACGTGGCTCTACTATATCCATGCCACTATCGTTTAGACTTTTTCTAAATATAAATTCATACACAAGCTGAAAGTGCGATAACTCTTCATATCCCATAACTTTTGCTTCTGCTGTAATATTTGTATCAAAACTCTCATCTAAAGACTTCGGAAAATAAGATCCTCTAATCTCCAGTGAACCACTTGTTTCAGCATTAACTTGTATCGCCAATAGCAGCCACAAACATAATGTTTTCGTTACCGAGCTCATCAACGGACTTTTTTAAGTGATTTCTTATTGAAGTCTTTTGCAGTCAAACCAGTTTGAAATTTCCAATCATCGAATTCCAATACCGTCCTCTTCCCAGTCTGATGATTTTCCATCTCGAAGACATCCGCTCGCCAAAATTTATCATTATATTGAGAGTAACCCTTATATTCTAAAGTTTTGAGCAAGCTTTCTTTTCTGTCATAAAACTCAATTTTGTGAGACCTATATTCTTTTGTATCTATCCAAACAATTTGCTTCGAATAGCCACTCTTACGATCTACAGGATCATACTCAACTACAAAACAGTCAAACCCATTATATGCCTCATTACGCAAGTACTTATAAGTATACTTTTCAATTTCCTGGCTCGAGATATCTTCATATGCAAACTCGCTCCCCATAAACGGTCCCGCTTGGTTCGATGAGGCAATACGCTTTACACGCTTCAGGGCCGGTAAGTATAACCACTGATCATCTGACCCTGATTTTTTTGTGTGGGAGAGAAAAGCTGTGCCCTTAACGTCAGCTGGAGTGTCAAAAATAACCAGTGACAAATCACCTTCATCTGTGCCCTCTAGTGTTCTATTTCTGATCTTCCTGGAGGTTGAGTTTCCATATTGATCAAACAAGGTCATGGTCATTGTAGATGTCGTGTCACCAAAACCATTATCTCTGACATCTGCCTCTGTCGCTATTTCAAGACCCCTCCCATCAGAAGCATAAACGTTAGCTGCAAATAAACAGGAAATTAAAGCTATAAAAATAATTTGCATGAATTTCATAATGTATTCCTTTTAAAGTTATGCAGTAACAACATTTTCTTGAGCATTACTTTTGTTCATTTTTCTATCTAATAGGATGAGTAATGCAGGTAATATAGTTAAGTCCGCTACCAATGCCATAAATAATGCTATAGCTGTTAAGCTAGCCATGGCACTGTTTAGTCCAAAACTTGACTGTGCTAGAATAGCAAAACCAGCAACTAAAATAATCGTTGTTACAAGCAATGCAGTACCGACCCCACTAAAAGCAGACACAACCGCTCTTTCGGCAGATAGTTTTTCATTTTTTCGTGCCAGTTGATATTTTGTGAGAAAATGTACGCTATCATCCACGATTACTCCAAGCGCCATGCCAGTTACTACAGCCACTGCCATGTTTACTTGCCCAACGAATAAGCCCCATACCCCGAAAGCTAATGCAGCCGGAAGTAAGTTAGGAATGAGACTTAAAAGTCCGAGCCTTACATCCTTCAAAGCAATCAGAATAATTCCTGAAATGATCAAAACGGCGTACAAAGTCCCCCACAACATGCCCTGAATATTTCTATCAGCTATATACGAAAACATCACAGTGGGGCCCGCTGCAACTGAATCCATTCCAAGCTCACTTTCTAGAAAAGTTTCTGCTTCCTGGATCCAAGCTTTTATTTGATTGGTAGTTAGATCATCAATAGTTACAATGACTTGAGTTGAGGACTTATCAATATCAATTTGATTGTTGAGATCCAAGCCGAACGGAAGCGATAATTCATACAGTAATAGATACTGCGCAGATAGCTCACGACGCTCGGGTATCCGATAAAACTGTTCGTTCCCTCCATTTAAGTCTCTATTCAGACGCTTAAACACATCCGTTATACTTTGCACATTTGTGACCACTTCATGGTTGCGGGCCCAGTTAGAAAATGTTTCGAGCTTATTTAAGAAGTCGGGATCACTTATACCATTTGGCTTTTTTGACTGCATATCAAATTGTATTTGATTTAAACCAGTTAAATTTTGGCTTATCCAATCAGTATCTGATCTGAACGTTATATCTTCATCAAAATACTTCAGAAAGTCATCATTAATTTCATTCCTTGTAATTGCCGCGGAAATAAAAATTGACACAAACATTGATACTAGCAGAACAGCCTTATATTTTGATGAAACAAATTCTCCAATTATACCCATATACTTATTAAGTGAACCTAGTGTTTCTTTAGGTTTTACAGTCACAAAACTCATTAAAATAGGAAGAAGCATAATAGAAAAAAGCCAAGCCGCCATCACACCAGCTGCTGTAATATTTCCTAGGTCATGAAAGGGCGGTGAATCAGAAAAATTTAAAGATAAAAATCCTACAGCGGTTGTTATCGATGTCAGAAAAATTGGCTTCCCATTAACACTTAAACTATAAATAATTGAGTCACGTTGACTATGGCCCGCTTTCATTCGCTGAAACATGGTAACGAGAAAATGAATGGAGTCTGCCACTGCTAAGGTTGTAATCACTGTTGGAGCGCTCGCAGACGGTGGAGTTAATCCTACACCAATCCATCCACCAAAACCCATAGCAACCGTAATACTTGGTACAATAATTAGTATTACCATTGCCGTTGCATAGATTGATCTTATCAATAAATAGGTGACGATCAAGATGACCAAATACATAGCGGGCATCAAGGTCATCATGTCGTTTTCAGATGCCTCTAGAAACGCATTGTTGAAAACGGCGATGCCACCAAGCCTTAATTTTATTTCATGCTTTCGCTCAATTGTTTCCTTTAGCACCCTGGAAGCCTCGACAACTTCAACTACTTCCATAGGATTTTTACCAGGTAATTGGACGGTAGCTGTGACAGCGGTGGATCTATGCCCTGGGTCGTGAATACGACCAATTATTGAGGGTTCAGTGGTAATTATTGCACGTATATCTTTTAATTCTTGTTCGGTTAGCTCTTCCGCATATCCATAAAGATCTTCTACAAGTAGGTCATCTGCATCCACTTCTGTGTGTTGATAGTTAGATATGCTGTCGACACGCAAAGAATAGGGAATCTGCCAAGCTAATTCGGTTAACTCCTCAATAGCTGCCAATATTTGAACGGAACTGGCATTACTGCCTAGCTCTGGCTCTACAGCGAATTGAACATTATCAATTTTTGTGTAAGTTTTCTGGAGCCGCTCAAAAGCATCAAGTTGTGGATTTGTTTTCCCAAAAAATGCTCTATAATCATTGTCAAAGTAAAGGTTTTTAGCACCATATGACATTCCAACGGTTATAAGAAAAAGAAAAATAATTGCTAATAGACGGTTGTTTAAAAGCATTTCTCCATAAGACGACCTTTTAAAATTCATATTAGCTCCATGTTGTTTTTCAAGCTCCTTACGAAACAATATTCGATAAACTTATTACTAGTTGTCCGGGATATGACTTCTTTTTGTTTCAAAGCACTTTTGAAACAAAAAAATAAACTAAAACTATAATTTTCTGACAATTTCTATCTTTCTGCATAAAAATAAAGCGAACTTGAAACTAAAATTAGTAGTATTTTCGAAATACGACTTATGCGGCTATCTTATTGTTTACAAGACGAAACCTAGGTAACCTTGCGTAAGGCTAATAAAGAATCTTTTTAAATCGGAGCTATAACGCTGACCATATAATGCATAAAAATATTTCAGCTTACCAACATTTGGGTCTAGCAAAGATCCAGTCTTTTCCTGATGGTTGAACAGAAGCCATCTTCGCAGTTTGACCTAAAAGCGAGGATAAATTTTTTAGAGTTGAAACTGGAGAAACAACAATAAAATAGTAATTCTTGACAACAAGAGTCGTCAAATCACTACGTTTTGAAATTTATCACTATGATTTAAATAACTTTTTTTGATCTGGCATAGGCCTTGCTGACGTATAGGTTGTATACATGGAGTTGAAAATGCGTTCTGAAAATCAAATACTAAGTAAATACGAGATGAGTTCTACGAAAAACAAGATATCTCATAAAGCAAACTTGGCAAACACTGAAACTGTTAAGCTGAAAGCTGACAATGAAACAGCTTCTCCTAATTTTGGCTTATGGGACTTGGATAAGAAAAAAGAACAATTTCTTACAATCGATCGTTTCTAACAAAACCAACTACCGCGCTATTTTTATAGCTTGTTCAACAAGCTCCTTTACTGAAGCCATATTTCCTCTAACAGGATTAGTGGAGGCAGCACTGTCAAGCATCGCTTTTTCCGAAATTCGACTTGCACACTCAAATGGAACACCAATTTCACCTAAAGATTTAGGTATATTCAGCCGATCAAGCTTTGCCTCTATTTCGCCAATAAAACCATCACTAGTTTTTTCAGACATACCTAAAGCATCAGCCATATGATTGCGCTTTTCATCTAACGAAGGAAGATTATAGCGAAGTACGACTGGCAAGACTATTGCGTTGGTCAAGCCGTGTTGCGTGTCGTACTCAGCACCTACCATGTGAGATATAGCATGAACAAAGCCAAGCCCTTTCAAAAATGAAATTCCTGCCAAACAAGATCCTACCAGCATGCCACCACGCGCTTCCAGATTCTCCGGTTCCTCGACAGATTTTACTAAATATTTACCAATTAGCCTTAATGCTTCGATCGCAGCACCATCACATAATGGGTGAAAATCAGGCACGATATATGCTTCAATTGCGTGGGTTAATGCATCAACACCTGTCCATGCGGTCAAACTAGGAGGTAATCCAAGTGTCAGCGAGGGATCTAGAATTGCTGCACTAACCTTTAACTGCGGATGATCTAGACAAAATTTCATACCTTTTCCAGCGTGCGTCACCATGGCGGTACTTTCCGTTTCAGCACCTGTACCAGCAGTAGTTGGAACCATAATTAACTTTGGAAATGGATCTGAACTTCTGATCTGTGGTGCTGGTTTGTTGTAATCAAAAGCCCATAAATCAAAATCATTATTAACTGTTAAGCAGATGGCTTTTGCTCCATCCATACCACTTCCCCCACCAATACCGATTATAGCGTCATGGTTTCCGTCTCTGTAAGCAATACAACCAGCTTCAATTTCATCACCTACAGGATTAGGGGAAATCTCAAAAAAGAGCTCACTGGAAATTCCAACTTTGAAAAGTAAACTTCTCAGTTCTTGAATGAATGATAACTTCGAACTTCCTCTGTCGGTTACAATGAGTGGGTTATTAATTTCTAGATTTTTACAAACCGAACCGATCTCAGCGATACGCCCAGGACCATAAAATATAGGAACAGGAAACCCCCAATCTTTATGATCTAGCAGACTATTATGTGTCATCAAAAAAATCCTTTTTCGATTTTCAGAGTTCTTCTTTTGATACAGTCGTTTTTTGTCGCAGAAAAGCCCATCAATGCAAGGATAATTTCTCTGACTACGATCATACAGACAAGTTTTAGTTGGTTTACTGTGTTCCACGACTTAACATGTCAATTAATAGAAGGAGAAATTGATGTCGGGTCATGGTTATGAGACTGGTAGATTAAATTTACCCTTTGTAGGTGTTTCTACATTTGCAAAACGCGAGTTAGTTACTGACTGGTCCCAAATTAATGCCGACGTAGCGGTACTTGGTGCACCATTCGACTTTGGAACGCAGTGGCGGGCTGGAGCTAGGTTCGGCCCAAGAGGCATTCGTGACGCATCTACTTTATTCAGTTTTGGCCATTCCGGCGCATATGATCACGAAGATGATGTTACTTACCTAACCGAAGATGTGAAACTTGTGGATATCGGAGACGCCGATATAATTCACACCGACACAATAAAAAGTCATAAAAATATTGAAAAGGGGGTAAGGTCAATCCTGAAAGCTGGGGCTTTACCAGTAGTGCTCGGCGGAGATCATTCGGTAAACATTCCATGTGTAAATGCCTTTTCAAATTCTGGCCCAATTCACATACTTCAAATAGATGCACACCTGGACTTTGTAGATGAAAGACAAGGAGTAAAGTATGGACATGGGAACCCAATGCGAAGGGCTGTAGAAAAAAACTACGTTACTGGACTTACCCAAGTTGGGATCAGAAATGTAAGTTCAACCTCAAAAGAGGGATATGAGGACGCAAAGGCAATGAATTCTGATATTTTATCAGTTCGGCAAATACGAAAAATAGGACCAAAAAATTTAGTAGGTAGAATTCCAAAAGACACAAACGTTTACGTAACCATCGACATAGACGCCTTTTGCCCTTCCATTGCACCTGGAACTGGTACACCAAGTCACGGCGGTTTTCTTTACTACGAAGTCCTCGAAATATTACAACATTTATCTAAACAAAATAAAGTTGTAGGAATAGATCTAGTGGAAGTTGCTCCCGACTATGATCACTCAGGATCAACTACAATCCTTGCGGCTCAAATTTTACTTAATTTTCTCGGATATATTTTTCATAATCAGCAATAGTCTCTAACTATTTTTAGGTTAATTAGAAAAGTTAATTATACTATTTAAATTTGGCTAGCCAAAGAAAAGGTAGAATAGAGAAAACAGCTTAAAAAAGCCTTAAATTAAGCTAATTTCAAATTTGTAGCTTGGTTCTTACCATTACGGCCTTCTTCAACATCAAAAGACACTTTTTGATTATCTTGAAGCTCGTTTAGACCTGATTGTTGAACTTGTGAGATATGAACAAAAATATCTGCATCACCATCATCGGGTGCGATAAAACCATAACCTTTTGTTCCATTGAACCATTTTACTGTTCCAGTAGCCATCGATCTTTCTCCTTTGCATATGGGCTATACCCATTGTTGATCTAGTCTTCCAAATTCGAGAGACTGCCTCTGAGGATCAGCGATCGATATTAGTAAACTTACCGTGAAATAACCGAAGACTGTAAAAAGGGCAAGCAATTTAACATAAATTAAAATGTTTAGACAAATGTAGAACATTCGAGAGGATATGTAGATTTTTTTATCTTTGAAAAATTTTATTCAGCTAAATAGCTTTTGCGAACCCATATCAGGTATTTTGTGAGGTTCATCGCGCAAAGAACAGTAATATTCATAAAGCAATTTTTCACCATATTGTGGCGTCTTCTCTGCACTGTAAGAACCTGTCTCAGCATCATAAAAAAGCATAGATTCTTGAGCATAATATTTACCTATTTTTAACAGCTCGATATGATCTTTTATTTTGCTGGAGAAAAGAGAAAAAGGTAATAAAAAAGCTATAAGTAGGTCGAATATACGGTGAGAGATATGCTTGATTTTTTTTGGTCTATTAAATATTTCGAAAATCATTTCTGCTTGATCTAAAGGGGTAATCACCGGTCCAGGTCCACCCACCGGTAACGATTTATTCCAAAATTCTTTTTGAACTATGCAATTGCTAATGTATCTTGCCAAATCTGTCTCAGAAATAGGAAGTGAGCTAGTTTCTCGGCCCGATCCAAATACTAAAAAAGATTTACCCTGCTTGATCCGATTTATTTGACCCGATAATGATTTAAAAAAAGCAGTCGGTAGTACAATCGAATACTTTAAACCCGAAGCGATCAATTCGTTTTGAAATCTTAATTTCTCATATTGAAATGCGAGTTTTGGCTTTTGAATGCAAATTGCAGATAAAAGTATGAAATGTTGAACTTTAGTTTTACAAGCAAATCGCAAAAGATCGGAGTTTAAACCATAGTCGACGTAATTGGCGTCTTCTGCTCTACCAGATCTACTAGCTAGGCAAGAAATGACAACATCAACTTTCGGAAATTGCTGCGTCCAGTCTTCTTTTGTATCAATATCGACTGAAAGAATATTAAGATTATTTGCATTAGATTGAGCGAACTTAGTATTTTGTCTGACTATTACGTAAACAAAGTAACCACGCTCGATCAGTTCTGCCACGACGGCTCTACCAATATAACCGCTGGCTCCAGCCACTAAAACTCTTTTTGCAGATCCATCAATCACTTTGTTTATTAACTCTCTTTGGTAAACTTAACTACTAGTGTATATAAAAATTGAAAATTCCGACGTCGATATTACCTATCATTTTGGCAAAGAAAACAGCTTCTTAAAATGTTAAACCAATTTATATTTAAAATACATGTTCAGGAAGAGTGGATAGACTATAACAATCACATGCAAGATGCATATTACGGTTTGGCCTTCAGCTATGCAGTCGATCATTTCCAAGATGCGGTAGGGTTTGATGAGAATTACAGATCACGAACTGGATGCACAATATTTGTTGTTGAGGATCATAAATTTTATCTAAACGAGGTAAAACTCGGGTCTGAACTTGTAATTAAAACAACCCTTTTAAATACAGACAAAAAGAAATTCATTCTACAATCTCAAATGCTTGTAAATGATAAAAAAGTAGCTATGTCGGAGATGCTTCAGGCGCATGTAAAAACTGTTCCAACACCTAAAATTACTGAAATGCCGCGAGTTATTTACAACAAATTTACCGATTTATTGAAACAATCAGATGATAACAACAAGGGATTTTTCAGTCGAAAGTTATCACTTCAACGGTAATAACTAAAATCATCCACCGATGTAGGTAGCTGCATTCTTCGGTCTGTACCAAATTTTTTGGTTATGTAGACGCCCCAGCAGATCTCTCAGCTCAGCGATTTGACTTTTAGCTTCTACTGGACAATCGTCTTGCGGTTTGGCATTTCGATTATCTGCTGAATTGATTATCGTTGAGGACTGCTTCGTTATAATGGAATTCAATGCATTCTCAATCAGTTCTACATCTCTAATGTCCAAATTGAAGGTCGTATTGGCTTTTGTCACAGCTATTCCCTTTCCATTGAATATAACATTAAAAAGGGCTCAAACTTACAAAAAGTCAACAAATACAATGGTATACTTTAATTTGTGTTATATTTCAGTATACTAAATGCTAATTAAATTATGAATACAAAATTCATAAATCAGAAAATAAACAATTTATGCAAAAAATGAATCACTCAAACGGCCTAAATTGGTTACTGAAGTGAAGATACTTGTTTCACTGAAATTTAATACGCTCAACGTTTTAATAAGTTGATAATTTAGAACGGTCAAACTATTGAATAAGTAATGCGTGGCGGGGAATACCCATGAAAAAAATATTTATTACATCTATACTATCAATATCCTTATTTATAATTTGCCTATTTTTGGCATGGAAAACCCTCTCATCAGCAAATTTTTTCTTCGACCGCTTGTATGAATTCCATGCTATTGAAGAACAGATCAAAAAATACGCCCCTCAAAACCGAAACAAAGAAAACTTTGAGATAACATCAAGCTTAGAGCATGAAAGAATTTTTGGAGAAATTGTTTCAAGCATTAACTCTAACGGTGAAGGGTTGGCAAAAATTAGTTATTTTGATCCCTCTGGGGCAAAAATTGATACATTTCTAACGAATGATGAGATAATACATCTCAAAGATGTAAGTGGTTTAATCGCATCTTCTACAGAAATAGCTTTATTTTTATCATTTATTTTAATCGCATTCTACGGGTTTTCTTTTTATTACAAGGTAAACCGGTCTAAATATTTCTGGAAACCAGTAAATACTTTCTTTTCATTATCTTCGATGGTCTTAACCTTACTTTTGATAACTGGCGGTGTCTTTTTAGTTGGTGCAAGAAAAGTTTTCCACATTTTACATGAAGTGTTTTTTGCGGATAAAGGTCAATGGTTTTTCTACTATCAAGAATCTCTCATGACGACCCTTCTTCCCGAAAGTTTGTTTGGAACAATCGCCGTGATGATTACTATTTGTGCCCTTATTTATTGGGTTATACTAAATATATTCATTACGAAAATACTCGAATAATGTTAATATTTGGTGCAGATCAAAGTTAAGAAATTACAATAAAATTAATATTGGCAAATATTCTTTTCACTCTTCGATACCCGCTTCAGCAAAAGTTGCCATACCATTATGACATGCAAGAGACGCTCTAACGATACTCAACGCCAAAGCAGCCCCTGACCCCTCCCCCAAACGCATACCTAAGTCAAACATTGGTACTTTTCCCAATTTACTAAGTAACTTGCTATGACCCGCCTCAGCACTTTGATGGGCAAATATAACATTATCATAAATCTGATCTACAGATACAAGAGGAGCTATTGCTGAGGACGCAATAAACCCGTCAATGATTACAGGTATGCTATGGCACCTCGCGGCTACCAAGGCACCACAGATTGCAGCCTGTTCGCGACCACCTAAGGACATCAAAATTTCGAATGGAGTATTTAAACTTTCTTGGTTCCGAATTCTAGCACGCTCTATAACTTTTGCTTTTTTTAAAATGCCCTCGGTATTACTTCCTGTGCCAGCTCCTACCCAGTCCAAACCCTGGCCACCAAATGTGCCCAGACACAGAGCGGATGAAATTGTTGAGTTACCTATTCCCATTTCACCCAATAATAAAATATCGGATTTTGAATTCACTGCTTCAGCGCCACGATTAATGGCCTCAAGACACTCTTGCTCACTCATGGCGGGACCAACAGTAATATCTGCAGTTGCCTGTCCATCCGATAACAGGATTATATCCAAGTCGGCACCACTGTACGCAGCGAGCTGGTTGATAGCAGCACCCCCATTGCGAAAATTTTCGACCATTGCCATTGTCACCTCTTGCGGAAATGGGTTCACGCCTTGGTCACACACGCCATGATTGCCAGCAAATACCAGAGCTTGAGCAAGTTTTATTTCAGGTCTTTCATTGCCTTGCCAAGCAGCCATAAAGCAAGCGTATTCTTCAAGTTTTCCAAGAGATCCTGGAGGTTTTGTAAGCTGTTTCTGACGTTCAAAAGCTGCTTTGAAAAAAACTTCATTTCGTTTTGTTAATCCATTCAAAGAATCTTGAAAATCATTAACAGTTTCGAACATTTTAGAAGCCTATTTTTTAGTAAATTCAACATTTGGGATATTAACACTTTTGTAATAATGCAATAGCTTGAGACCATATTTAGATGATTTACAAAAAATACTTTTATTCATATGGCCGTAGGCAGAGGAATTGGCTTTTATGATAATGGATCGAACGGTCAAATTATGATAAAAACTACCAAATATTCTTTACAAAAGTAGAATAGGAAAATTTATAGTGTTCTATGCTCTTTGCTTAGCAATTTGTATTGATTCCGCCGTCGGCTGGCCAAAAAGATTTATAAATTATATTGGCCACCCGGTTATTTTTATTGGCAAAGCAATTTCATGGTTTGAAAAGAATTTTAACTATGGGTCAAAAAAACAAAAGGTTTTGTTTGGTGGTTGTTCAACAATCTTTTTAATAGCGATTTTCTTTACACTTATGTTCTTTATAGAAAAATATATTTCTGCACATTCCGACGGTTGGATAAGAGTAGTTATATTAGCAATAATGATATGGCCCTGGCTTGCAATTAAATCAATGCATATACACATTTCCAATATTCTTATTCCCCTCTCAAACCGTAACATTGAACAAGCACGATATGAATTATCAATGATCGTTGGACGAAATACTGCCAATTTAGACGAAAATGATATCAGTCGAAGTGCCATCGAAAGTTTAGCAGAAAATACTTCAGATGGAGTAATTGCTCCACTATTTTGGTGCTTCGTTTTGGGTTTGCCCGGTTTGGTCGCTTATAAAGTGATCAATACGGCAGATAGTATGATTGCTTATAAAACTGAAAGATTTAAAGATTACGGCCTGATAGCTGCAAAAATCGATGACGTCGTCAACTATATACCAGCAAGATTAACAGCAGTTATATATTCAATTGTGGGCCTAGCTCCTACCAAAATTCGAGGCCTCCGTCATGAGGCAAATCTGCATCGATCACCTAATGCTGGATGGCCTGAAGGAATGGTAGCTCGCCTACTGAATGTAAAGCTATCCGGACCGAGAGCTTACAATAATAGTTTGAGCAACGATGCTTGGCTTAATGAGAGCGCACCAGATGCGACACCAGTCTCTAT
This sequence comes from Paracoccaceae bacterium, assembly GCA_902631295.1. Taxonomy (GTDB): domain Bacteria; phylum Pseudomonadota; class Alphaproteobacteria; order Rhodobacterales; family Rhodobacteraceae; genus Salinivivens. Next base: position 44,386 of record CACOXV010000014.1, read on the forward strand.
TCGGAAAGCATTAAGTTTGTTTCATAGAACTATAATCCTGCTAATATTTCTGTTTTTTATTTTGGGTACTGTTTTTATTTGATATTTGATCAAATGACTATCGTTTTCGAATGGTTTATCGCTTTTGCAATATGTAACTATCCATTATCCAGCCATTCTGGTTGCGTGCATCAGCTCTAATTTCCATGATTTTCTTTGAGACATCCTCAACCCAACCTTCTAAAATAATTTCATTTTCCATTCCAAGGTAAGCTCCCCAATAAATATATAGCTTTGGCTCCCGAAGCGATTGAAAAGAGCATTTACCATCGAGCATAACTGCAACAGTTTTAACCCCGTGAGGAAAACCACATTCAAGTAAATTGCGTCCTGTTGTTACGATGAACGACTTGCCAACTTCATTGATCGGAATTTTATGTGCGGCAGTTAAAGCCTGTATTGATGTTATTCCAGCAAATACTTGTATTTTTGGCTTTGGCTTTAAACGCTCAGCAATTCGCAGCGAGCTATCGTACAGCGACGGGTCGCCCCAAATTAAAAAAGCAACTTTAGTATCCTCAGAACAATGTTTCCTAATGGTGCTTGACCATACTCTAGCCACATTGTCATGCCATTTCTCAACCCCCTCTTGGTAGGAATACGACAAATCTCTTGAAGGCAAATCAAACTGAATAATCTTGGTTTTTTTACCTTTAACAATTTCCTTACATATCTTTAGTCGCACATCTACCAGTTCAGATTTTTCACTACCCTTGTAAGGAATAAGAATACTGTCAGCTTCCTCTATAGCCCTTCTAGCCTGTATTGTAATATGCTCAGGGTTGCCTGTCCCTATGCCTACCAAAAACAACTCAAACATTCGTAAAATCTGCCAGTGGGCCATACATAATTACAGCAGGTTTTGAACCAACATTATTTTTTAAAATGTCTGCCAATTCTTTAATATTTGTTCGGCGAATATACTGCTCCGGAGTTGAAACGGATTCTACCAACAAAGCTGGCGTTTTTAAATCTAGGCCATAAGCTTCTAGTTTTTCAACTAATTTTGCGAAAGTACGTTTTCCCATAAAAACAACAGTGGTAGTGTCTGGATCGGCTAATGCTGCAAAGTTAAGATCTTCAGGCAAGTCACCGTTTGTATCATGACCAGTTACAAATTGAACGCGGCGCGCAGTAAACCTTCTAGTCAAAGGGATATTTGCAGCAGCAGCAGCGGCAGACGCAGATGATACTCCTGGGATTATTTCATATTTAAAGCCTGCCTCCCTTAGAGCCAATTGCTCCTCCTCAAGCCTACCAAATAAACCACTATCACCAGATTTTAATCGAACGACATGCGCTCCAGTTTTGGCATAATCAACTAATAGCTTACTAACATGGTTTTGCTTCGGCGACTTCCGACCCGCGCGCTTGCCAACTCCTACAAGGTCAGCTGATGGTTTGGCATGCGCCAAAATTGGCCCCGCAGACAGATCATCGAATAAAACCGCGTCAGCCTTAGAAATACGATTTACAGCTTTTACTGTTAGTAGTTCGGGGTCTCCAGGGCCTGAACCAACAAAGCTAACGAAACCACTCATTTAGTTTCCTTCGCAATTAAATGAAAAAATGTTCCAGAAACATTTCCACGACGCGACCCAGTTTGTGGTAGGCTATTTCCATCAGCGTCCATTATCTCCAACAAAGGTTGATCAGGCTGATCCAAAATAGAGCTATAATGAAACTCATGGCCACGCAAGCAATCTGAATGATCAAATTTT
>CACOXV010000015.1 GCA_902631295.1 Paracoccaceae bacterium
CATAAAAAATGCAGATCTTGTTATTTCAATGGACGAAGGTCGTCGGATACTGACTAACCATGATATTGTAATTTCTCAGGGTGAGATACAGAAAGTTGAAAAAAATACTCAATTAAACGGTGGAGAAGAAATTATTGATGCGGCTGGGTGTCTGGTTACTCCCGGGCTTGTTAATACCCATCATCATCTATTTCAATCTTTGACCAAGGCAGTGCCAGGTGGTCAGAATGCTCTATTGTTTGGATGGTTGCAAACTCTATATCCAATTTGGTCGCGTTTTGGACCAGAAGAAATTAGAATTTCTACTATACTTGGCCTGTCAGAACTCGCTCTAAGTGGTTGTACTATGAGTTCGGACCATCTTTATTTGTTCCCAAATGGCATTACTTTGGATGATACAATTCACGCTGCTTACGAAGTAGGCTTAAGGTTTTATCCTACAAGAGGATCTATGAGCATAGGCGAAAGTTTGGGGGGATTACCACCGGATAATCTAGTAGAAAAAGAGAAAGATATCATTAAAGACTGTATACGCGTAGTTGATAAATTTAATGATATTAATGCTTCCTCTATGATACGAGTTGGCCTTGCGCCATGCTCGCCGTTTTCGGTAACGCGAGAGTTAATGAGAGACACGGCAATTCTTGCGAGAGATAAAGGAGTTACCCTCCATACCCACCTAGCTGAAAATGACGAGGATATTGCTTATTCACTGGAAAAATTTGGGTGTAGGCCTGGGCAATATGCAGAAGATCTAGGTTGGACTGGAAAGGATGTCTGGCACGCCCACTGCGTTAAACTGGATACGCAAGAAATAAATCTTTTTGCGAGAAGTCATACGGGCGTTTCGCATTGTCCTTGCTCTAACTGCCGTTTAGGTTCGGGAATAGCGCCCATTCGTGAGATGTTAAGCAATGGTGTTAATGTAGGTTTAGGTGTTGATGGGTCTGCTAGTAATGACAGTGGTAGCTTAGTAAGTGAGGCCCGTCAGGCTATGCTGCTTCAGCGGGTTAGCAACGGAGCAGATGCTATGTCAGCAATGGACGCACTAGAACTTGCGACACGAGGTGGTGCAGACATACTCGGTAGACCGGAATGTGGCCGTATCCAAGCTGGAGCCAGAGGCGACCTAGCCATTTGGGATATTTCTGGGATTGACTCCGCAGGCAGCTGGGATCCGGCAGCCATGCTATTGGCTGGTCCTAGAAAAGTTAAGCACTTAATTGTTGAAGGACGAATAATAGTCTCTTACGGAAATTTAATAACAATTAACATGGAAGAAGTGTTTAAAGAGGCAAAAAGGCTTGTTAAAAATCTCCAGAGTTAACAAGTGGGAATTTTTTTGACTCGACACCATTCATAATCGTAAAGGTTACACTGCAGTGGAATGAACCAAATTGCCGGCTATGAAAGTTGCTGCAATTGCACGGTCGTCGCCCATCATTAAGGTGGGAAAAATTGCCTCCCAGATGGAATTGCCTGACTTTGCTCTTTGACTGATAATATCTGTAGAATTCAGGTCTAAAGCTATTACATCTGCAAAATAACCTGGTTTGAGATTGCCAATTTCCTTATCTAGATGCAGAGTTTTGGCAGATCCAACTGTTGCGAGCCAGAGTAGTTGAGCGGGATGTAGAGCATTGTTACGTAATTGTGCAATCTCATAGCAAGATGCCATGGTGCGAAGCATAGAAAAGCTTGAGCCACCACCTGTATCGGTTGCTAATCCGATATTTAATCTTAGCTCTTGCAAATATTTCATATCAAAAAGACCCGAACCTATAAAAGTGTTTGAGGTTGGGCAATGAACAAGCCCTGCACCGACATCCTTTAGCCTCTCTATCTCTCTATTCTTTAAGTGTATCGCATGACCATAAATAGCTTTTTCGCCAAGTAATCCGAATTGCTCATAAGTATCCAAATAGTCTTTGGTATTTGGAAATAATGATTGTACCCACTCAATCTCATCAACTTGTTCGCTCAGGTGGGTCTGCATAAGGCAGTCCGGATATTCTGCCCATAATTCTCCAAGCATAGATAGTTGCTCAGGAGAGGAAGTTGGTGAAAAGCGAGGAGTGATTGCATAACGAAGTCTCTCTGTCCTATGCCACTTATGGATTAGTTTTTTGGATTCATCGTAGGCGCTTTTCGGAGTATCCAACAATGCTTTGGGCGCATTGCGGTCCATTGCATTTTTCCCAGCAACCAAGCACATATTCCTTTTTTGAGCTGCTAAAAAGATTGCATCCACACTTTCAGGATGAATTGTGCAAAAAGTCGATACTGAAGTTGTTCCATTTGAAATTAAAAAATCTAAATAAATCTCTGCTATCTGTTCTGCATACTTAGAATTTCCATACTTCTCTTCTTCAGGAAAAGTATATGTATTTAACCAATCAATTAAACGTTTTCCCCAACTTGCTATTATTGGAGTTTGGGGATAGTGAGCATGCGCATCGATAAAGCCAGACATAAGCAAGTTATCTTGAAAATCATAAACCTCAGCACCTTGAGTTTCGGCTACCAGCTCATAAGGGCTTCCTATTTTTTCTATCTTATTAACATTAATTAAAATCGCGGTATTTTCAGAAATACTGACGCTATCTTTTAATCCGTGATGAAAGGGGTTTTCGTTAAAACTTAAAACTGTTCCAATCAGAATTTTTTTTTTATTTGCCGTATTTTTACTCAAAAGCTAGGCTCCGATGCGGGTGATCGCTGAATTGATATTATTTAACAGGAATAATGCTATTTACATTGTTTTTGCAATAAACTTCCTATTATGCAGGTAGAAAATAATGTTTGGAGGTTCTAGATGCTTAAAGATGAAGACACAAATCCCAGTGATTTAAGTTCGAAAGATGCCTCTTACGTTCTTGATAAGCATAAAATGGCAGTTGTGCTGTCTGCTCTAGCCAGCGGAAATCGTGTAAATCTTACAGAAGTACTTGAGCCGTTACATCCAGCTGATATCGCGGACTTAATTGAACAGCTAAGTACAACGGACCGAGCACGTTTCATAAGATTGTACGATAAAGAATTTTATGGTGAAATCTTAGCAGAAATCGATGAACATATCCGCGAAGAAGTTATTTCAGAGTTAAGCCCAGATGTTCTTGCAGAGGCTGTACGGGACCTTGAAAGTGATGACGTTGTTGATCTGGTAGAGGATTTAGAAGAAGAACAGAAGGAAACCATTCTAGGTGTGCTAGATGAGGGTGATCGAGTAGCTGTTAAAAGCTTGCTAAGTTACCCCGAACAATCGGCTGGGCGGCTAATGCAGAGAGAAGTTGTTATGGTTCCAGAGCATTGGTCTGTAGGCATGGCGATAGATTTTTTGAGAAATAATGCCAATTTGCCAGAACAGTTTTATCACATTGTTTTGGTAGATCCTCGCTTACATCCTGTGGGTAATGTTTCCCTTGGAAAATTAATGTCATCGAAAAGATCGGTCTTGTTGAAGGAAATTATTGAAGATGCATTCCAAGTAATACCGGCTGATCAAAACGAAGCAGATGTAGCATATGCTTTCAACCAATATCATTTGATTTCGGCACCAGTAGTCGACAGAGAAAATAGGGTTGTTGGTGTTATAACTATAGATGATGCGATGGTTGTTTTAGATGAAGAGCTCGAAGAAGATATTATGTTGTTGGCTGGTGTCGGAGATAGTAGCGTCAGTGACACTATCATTGAAACTGTAAAAGGCCGACTGCCATGGCTTACGGTGAATTTAGTAACCGCTATACTTGCCTCCATTGTTATTGCACAGTTCGAGGCAACCATTGCTCAGTTTGTAGCACTCGCAATATTGATGCCAATAATCGCCTCAATGGGGGGAAATGCTGCAACTCAAAGTTTAACTGTGGCAGTGCGGGCGATAGCAACAAAAGATATCTCCAGCACAAATATTGGTCGTATTATTCGCCGTGAAGTTGTAGTTGGAATTCTTACTGGTTTAATCTTTGCTGTTTCGATGGGTTTAATCGGGATTTTTTGGTTCGGCACTGCTATGCTGGGCGTTGTCATTGCTATATCCATGTTAATAAATCTTATCGTTGCAAATCTTGCCGGAACAACAATACCAGTTATTTTGGAAAAATTGGGAATTGATCCTGCTTTGGCATCAGGAGCGTTCGTTACAACTGTAACAGATGTAGTAGGCTTCTTTGCCTTTTTAAGCATTGCTGGAATTTTATTATTATGATGGATACCCAAGCTTTAAAAAATGATATTCGTAAAAAAATATTTGCGAAACGCAAGCTAGCTCACAACGCAAGAGATTTCAGTGAGACAGTTCTTTTGTCTTCTTTTTTAGGAGATTTTCGTGGCCATTCTGTGGCAGGTTATATGCCAATCAGGACTGAAATTGACCCGCTTCCCGCTATGACTGAGATGTCCATTTATGGTAAGGTCGGTGTTCCAGTTATTCAGGGAATGAATAAGCCACTATTAATTGCTGAGTGGACGCCAAGCACCGAGATGAGAGAAGGGCAATTCGGTGCGCAAGTTCCCGTGTCAAAGAACTTTTTTGATCCAGAATTATTAATTGTGCCGTTGGTAGCATTTGACCGACAAGGTGGAAGGTTAGGGTATGGCGGCGGATTTTATGATAGAACGCTAGAAAAACTAAAAATGAAGCAAACTGTACTCGCCGTTGGATTTGCATATAGCTGCCAAGAGATTGAGCAAGTCCCATTGGAAATGACAGATCAGAGTTTAGATTTTGTTATTACAGAAAAGGCGGTGTTAGATCTTAGGTCTCAGCCTTGATTAGGCTTTCCAATGAGCAAAGTAAATGGTAGGCGCTCGGTAAGTTAGTCTTTTAAAGATTGGAATCTTTAATGAGAATTATGTTTTTTGGCGATGTAATGGGTCGGGCAGGGCGTTCTGCAATCATCAACGAACTGCAGAATTTACGCTCAAAGCATGATGCTGATTTTGTAATCATAAATGCTGAGAATGCATCCAGCGGTCTGGGTTTAAGTGCACAACATGCAATGGATATTCTCAGCGCAGGCGCAGATTGTATAACATTAGGCGATCATGCATTTGATCAAAAAGATATGATGCAGTTTATTGAGAAAGAACCTAGAATTATTAGGCCTCTTAACTATGCCAAATCTGCACCAGGTAAAGGCGCTAATATTTTTAGTGATAATAGAGGCAGAAAAATTTTAGTGTCACAAATTCTTGGTCAAGTATTTATGAAAAGGGCGTTTGATGATCCATTTTCATGCTTGGATTCAATTTTGAAAAAGCACACCCTCGGTGGCGCAATACAAGCAAGTTTTGTTGATATCCACTGTGAAGCAACTTCTGAAAAGATGGGCGTGGGACATTTTTGTGATGGAAGAGTGAGCGCTGTAATTGGTACTCATACCCACATACCCACTGCTGACGCAATGTTATTACCTAAAGGTACTGCGTACCAAACGGATGCTGGTATGTGCGGTGATTATGACAGCGTGATTGGAATGGAAAAGAGTGAACCATTACGTCGGTTTGTTACTGGTATGGCAAAAGGAAGGTTCTCGCCTGCCACTGGCTCTGCTACTTTGTGTGGTGTACTTGTAGAGACAGACGATATATCCGGAAAATCTGTATCTATAAAACCGTTTAAACTCGGCGGAAAAATAGCAACAACTTAGAATGAATGTTTCGTTAATTCCTTATATAGTTTTAATTTTGATGGGGGCTGCTTGGGGCTTAAGTATTCCACTCACAAAGATTACTGTTTCTACAGGTTATGGTCAATTTGGATTAATATTTTGGCAGTTTGTTGTTGCTGTCATCGTCCTCGGATTTGTGTTAGTCGTGCGCCGAAAGAGACCTCTTTTTGAGCGAAAAACAATTCTTCTTTTTATAGTTTTAGCTCTTTTGGGAACAATCTTCCCTAATTCAGCATCTTATGTGGCAACTTACTATTTGCCGGCAAGTTTTATTGCAATATTGATTGCGACTGTACCAATGTTTTCTTTTCCAATAGCTATGTTAATGGGCCTTGAGAAAAAAGATTTCAGACGAATTTCCGGATTATTTATCGGTTTACTAGGGGTTGTTATATTAACAGCACCTGAGGCGAGCTTCCCAGATCGTCATCTACTTATTTTTATACCACTGGCGCTTTTAGCTCCGTTTTTTTATGCAATTGAGGGAAATTATGTCGACAAATATGGTACTGCTGGCCAAGATCCCATCCAAACATTCACTGGAGCTTCTATTTTAGGGACTTTTATGATTCTACCCGTAACTATTTTTACAGGACAATGGATAGACCCTTTCCAGCCTTGGCCTATAGAAAATTATACTCATATAGCCTCATCTTTTTGTCATGCATTTGCCTATTGTGCTTATGTTTGGTTAGTCTCTCGTGCTGGGGCTGTTTTTACCGCACAAGTTGCATATTTCGTCACTGCATGGGGAGTGGCCTGGTCTATTTTAATTCTGGGAGAGGAGACATCGCGGTACCTATGGTTCTCAGTAGCTTTCATGTTTCTTGGAATGTTTTTGGTATTGCCAAAAAATAATCGTATTAAAACAACGAGCAACGTTCGGGCTCATTAATGGCAATGCCTTGAAATTGTTCTTGCCCTAGCATCAAGCAGTTATTAAATAAAAGACGTTTTGATATGGAGGAATAAATGGCGGGTCACTCAAAGTGGGCGAATATACAACACCGTAAGGGGCGCCAAGATGCCGCTCGATCAAAATTATTTTCCAAGCTTAGCAGAGAAATCACGGTAGCAGCTAAAATGGGTGATCCGGATCCGGAAAAAAATCCACGTCTGCGGTTGGCTGTTAAGGAAGCAAAATCCAATTCTGTTCCGAAGGACGTTATCGAAAGAGCCATTAAAAAATCAATGGCTGGTGAAGGCGATGAATATGAAGAAATTCGCTATGAAGGATACGGGCCAAATGGAGTAGCTGTAATTGTAGAGGCGATGACCGATAATAGAAATCGCACAGCTTCAAATGTACGCTCCATATTTTCCAAACACGGTGGAAATCTTGGTGAAACGGGTTCGGTTGGTTTCATGTTTGAGAGAAAGGGAGAGATTTTATATCGCCCTGAAGCTGGAGATGCTGATACGATGATGATGGCTGCAATTGAAGCTGGAGCAGAAGACGTTGAGAGCTTAAGTGAGGGCCATACAATATGGTGCGCTGATTTAGATTTGAATGATGTAGCTTCATCTTTGGAGACAGAGTTAGGTGAGAGTGAGGCTACTAAACTTATTTGGAAGCCGACAACTACTACTGAACTCGATCTACACGCGATGCAAAAACTTTTGAAACTGGTGGACTCCTTGGAGGATGACGATGATGTGCAAAGGGTGACGACAAACTTTGAGGCATCTGATGCGGTTATGTTGGCTCTGCAAGAAATGTAATTTTAATCGGCATTGCATAAGCAAGGCTTCATAATGAGGTAATAAATTTTTGGAAAATTTTTTGTCTGGGTTTCTCCTGGGCTTATCACTTATACTCGCTATAGGTCCGCAGAATGCTTTTATCCTCAAAGCCGGTCTAATAAAGCAGTTTGTGCCTCTATTATGCCTGGTATGCGCAGCTTCTGACGCCATTTTGATACTTGCCGGTGTTTTTGGTTTTGGAGTATTTTTTGAAACATTCCCGAAATTCACTGGCTTCATTGCCTATGCAGGTTCTGCATTTCTATTGTTTTATGGTTTTTATGCAATCAAATCAGCAATTAAGGGTGGTAAGAGTTTAGAGGCAGACGGTGTGCTTAAATCTCCATATAAGGCCGTCATTTCATGTTTAATGTTAACTTGGCTAAACCCTCACGTTTATCTTGATACAGTAGTACTTCTGGGAGCTATCGCCAATCAAAGTAAGGATCCGTTTTTATTTTCAGTAGGAGCTGTTGTTGCCAGTTTTGTTTTCTTTTTTAGCTTAGGTTTTGGGGCTAGCTTCCTTAGACCACTTTTTCGTAACGAGAACTCATGGCGTGTATTAGATGTTTTTATCGCCTTAGTTATGTGGTCTATTGCTTTGTCGCTAATACTCGGAAACTATTAAGCTATGGCGGATCAAAAAAATATAGTTATTAGACTTAATCAACCTGAAATTCGTGGAATACTCTGGATGGTATTGACGGGACTGCTTTTCCTCGGTGTAACTGTTCTTGTGAAAATTTTAGGACCCAGAGTGCCGGCTCCTGAAGCGGCATTTTTGCGCTACTTGCTAGGTCTAGTATTGCTGATCCCAATGTTAAAAACATCGCTAAAGGATGAATTAGACTATGTGCTTTGGATCAATTTCATAGCAAGGGGGATTTTCCATACTTTAGCTGTTGTGCTTTGGTTTTTTGCTATGACGCAAATTCCTATAGCGGAAGTTACCGCCATGAACTATTTATCACCAGTTTACGTCGCATTGGGCGCTGTTTTATTTTTAAAAGAAAAAATGGCAATTCGTAGAGTTCTTGCTGTTATTTTTGCATTGGTTGGTGCCTTGGTTATTCTGAGACCTGGTTTTAGAGAAGTAAGTATCGGGCATGTGGCAATGATGGGTACTGCGTTATTCTTTGCAGGCTCATATCTTTTTGCTAAGCACCTCTCTAATCGGGTAAGTGCTGAGACTGTCGTAATAATGCTTTCTATAATTGTGACGATTGGGTTATTTCCACTCGCGTATTTAGTTTGGGTGCCACCAAGGTTGGATGAAATCATAATACTTTTTGCAGTGGCAGTTTTGGCTACTTCGGGTCACTATACAATGACTAAGGCTTTCATGGCAGCTCCGGTTACAGTAACACAGCCAGTGACATTTTTACAGTTAATTTGGGCAGTTTCTGTTGGCGCATTATTCTTCAATGAAAGTGTAGATCCTTTTGTAATTTTCGGAGGCACAATAATAGTTTCTTCAGTAAGTTTTATGACTTGGAGAGAGGCGGTGTCAAAAAAGAAACAAGTCACACCGGTGACCCATGAAACTAAATTGTAAGAATTGCCGTGAAATAAACTGTGTGTTTAAGCTGTCCATCAGGAGCGAGAAATTATTATAGAAGCTGATTACATAATTATTGGTGCTGGCAGTGCTGGCTGTGCAACCGCTTTCAGGCTGTGCGAGGCCGGACAATCGGTCGTCGTTCTTGAATACGGAGGCAGCGATAGAAGCCCTCTTATCCAAATGCCTGGTGCATTGAGTTACCCGATGAATATGCCGAAGTATGACTGGGGGTTTACTTCAGAACCGGAGCCTTTTTTGAATGGTAGGAGGCTTGCTTGTCCGCGTGGAAAGGTTATTGGTGGTTCCTCAAGTATCAATGGCATGGTTTACGTGCGGGGGCATGCCATCGATTATGATACATGGTCAGAGATGGGCGCGACAGGATGGGCCTATGCTGATATTTTACCATATTTTAAGAAGTTAGAAAATTGGAATTCAGCCGGTCATGGTGGTGACCCAGACTGGCGTGGAAATTCGGGACCACTTCATGTAACTCGAGGATCACGATCAAATAAATTAGTAAAAGCATTTGTAAACGCTGGCCGTGAGGCAGGTTATGAGATCACTGAGGATTACAATGGGCAAAAACAGGAAGGGTTTGGTCCAATGGATCATACAATCCGTCAGGGTCAACGCTGGTCCGCCGCAAAAGCATATCTGCGACCAGCGATCAAGACTGGTTTGTGTCGGCTAGTTTCAGGTTTTGCTCGAAAAATTATAATTGAAAATGGTAAAGCCACGGGGGTCGAATACGATGGCAATAGTGAGGTAAAAGCCATCCTAAATGCCCGTAAAGAAGTGATTTTATCTGCTTCCTCTATAAATTCTCCAAAATTGTTAATGTTATCGGGTATTGGGCCTGCTAAACATTTAAAAGAGAACGGAATTGAAGTCCTCGCGGACCGTCCTGGTGTTGGCCAAAATTTGCAAGATCATCTGGAATTATATATACAGATGGCAGCCAATCAGCCTGTAAGTTTATACAAATATTGGAATTTATTAGGTAAAGCCTACGTTGGGCTAAGATGGATGATAAGCAAAACAGGACCAGGAGCATCTAATCAGTTTGAAAGCGCCGCATTCATTCGAACAAAAGCTGGTATTAAATATCCGGATATTCAGTATCATTTTCTTCCGATTGCTGTTCGGTATGACGGAAAGGCTGCAGTAAATGGGCATGGTTTTCAAGCGCATGTTGGTCCAATGCGAAGCCCGTCTCGTGGATCAGTCACATTGAGATCGCGGGACCCGTATGATCATCCAGCTATTATTTTTAACTATATGTCAGCAGAAAAAGATTGGGATGATTTCCGGCGGTGTATTCGTTTAACTCGAGAAATATTTCAGCAGCCTGCAATAAGACAATTTGTGAAATATGAGATACAACCTGGTGATAGCCTGCAAACTGATGATGAACTAAATGAATTTATCTTGCGAAATGTGGAAAGTGCTTATCATCCGTGTGGCACATGCAAGATGGGTGACACAAGTGATCCTATGGCCGTAGTTGATAAATTTACAAAAGTTATTGGTATTGAAAAACTTAGAGTGGTAGACAGCAGTATATTTCCGCAAATAACAAATGGAAACTTAAATGGTCCCACTATAATGGTCGGTGAGAAAGCAAGTGACCATATTTTAGGTAAAAACCCGATGCCTCGTGTTAATGAAACTGCTTGGATCCATCCACAGTGGGAAACTCAGCAGCGATAGCCTATTAAAACTATGACTAACCGGTAATTTCGTTATTACGTTTTATTACGTAAAAAGTGCACAGAAGACCTAAAAGCGCAGAGATTAACATCAAACCAATTAGTGGTATTTCAGTACTGCTACCGGCCAATAAAACTCCAGCCATTGCCGAAAGTATTGAGCCAAGACCAATCATTATTGATCCGCCTAAACCGGAAGCCGTTCCGGCCAATTTAGGGTTGATTGATAATAATCCTGCATTAGCGTTCGGTAAGGAAATTCCATTTCCTAATCCCACTAGGGTCATAGTGCCAAAAAAACTCCATTCGGAACCAAATCCCACTATACTTATGGCAATTGATAACAGCATGCCAGATACGTTTATGAACATACCGATCGATATCATGGGGTCTATTCCAACTTGAGTTGAAAATCGGCCTGCTAGAAAATTACCCACAAAATAGCCTATCGCAGGTGCTCCAAAGAAAACCCCCAATTTTTCTGGTGATAAATAAAATATTTCGGAGGCTACATAGGGTGCTCCACCAAGATATGCAAAAAAGGCACCAGCACCTAATCCAGAGGTTATTGAATAAGCCCAAAAGCGTCGTGATTTTAGTAAGGTTGGATAATCATTGAATTGCTCGAAAATTGACGAACTACGGTTAACTGCAGTTTCACCCAGATCGAAAAAAACAAGGATAAAAGTTACAAGACCTGCTAAAGCTAAAGCCCAAAAATTATATTCCCAGCTAAGGTAAGCATCAATAAAACCTCCAATCCCAGGTATTACCATAGGCGTCAGCGCCATGCCCATCGTTACATAACCAATTTTTGAGCCTGCTAAATTTGCCTCTGTCGTGTCTCGTATGACAGCTCGAGATAAAACGATCGTCACCGCGCCACAGGCTTGGAATACCCTTGCTGTTAGTAGCCAAAAAACTGTGGATGCGTATATGCACCAAATTGAGGAAATGATGAAGACTGCCAGTGAGACAAGGATAACGGGCCTTCGTCCGTACAAATCTGAAATTGGCCCGACAAATATTCCAATTACAGCGCTCGCCGCTAGGTAAATGCCTACTGTTAGTCCTAAAGTTGCTGTTGAAGTACTAAAGTGATCAGCCATCGATGGCAGGCTTGGTAGAAATATATTCATTGCCATAGCGGAAATACTAGCAAGAACTACAAGAGTAAATGTATGTGGTTGTGATTTTTTATCTAAAAACCGCGCAGGTTCGAATAATGCCATCTGGACCCGATATACGTGATGTACGGAATTGTCCAGTTGTTCGAAAACAATAAAATCTTTTTTGATTTTTTGTGAATATTAAGGCCTAACATATCTAACGTTACGGAAATAAATCTTCCATTTATGGTAAGTTGTGTCTACAAACTAGCGAACTGAATTTTGAGGTTTTTATGAAAGACGTCTTGCAAGAATTAAACAAGCGAAGAGAATATGCGCGTCTAGGTGGTGGTATGGATCGCATCGAGGCCCAACATTCCAAAGGAAAGTTAACGGCTCGCGAGCGAATTGAAATTCTCATGGATCAGGATAGTTTCGAAGAGTTTGATATGTTTGTTGCTCATCGATGTACCGATTTTGAGATGGAAAAATCTAAACCCGCTGGTGATGGTGTCGTTACAGGCTGGGGCACTATAAATGGGAGAATGGTGTATGTATTCAGCCAAGATTTTACAGTTTTTGGAGGATCTTTGTCAGAAACTCATGCACAAAAAATTTGTAAGATTATGGATATGGCTATCCAAAATGGAGCACCAGTTATTGGGCTCAATGACTCTGGAGGCGCTCGAATACAAGAGGGCGTTGCATCTTTAGCAGGCTATGCAGAAGTTTTTCAACGAAATGTCATGGCGTCTGGAGTAATACCACAGATATCAGTGATAATGGGGCCTTGCGCCGGTGGTGCTGTTTACTCACCCGCAATGACCGACTTTATATTTATGGTAAAAGATAGCTCTTATATGTTTGTGACTGGCCCAGATGTGGTAAGAACAGTAACTAACGAAGTAGTTACCGCCGAAGAATTAGGGGGCGCATCTACTCATACAAAGAAGTCATCGGTAGCAGATGGAGCTTTTGAAAACGATATCGAGGCTTTATTTGAGGTGCGCAGGCTAATTGATTTTCTGCCTTTAAATAATCGTGGAAAAGCACCCGTTAGGCCGTTTTTTGATGATCCCAATAGAATAGAGACTTCTTTAGATACATTAATACCAGATAATCCTAATACGCCATATGATATGGCGGAGTTAATTGAAAAGTTAGCTGATGAGGGTGATTTTTATGAAATTCAGGGTGAATTTGCTAAAAACATAATTACAGGATTTGTTCGCTTGGAAGGTCAAACGGTTGGTGTTGTTGCAAATCAGCCGATAGTTTTAGCTGGGTGTTTAGATATTGATAGTTCAAGGAAAGCAGCCCGATTTGTTAGGTTTTGTGATGCATTTGAAATCCCAATCCTTACTTTGGTTGATGTTCCAGGGTTTTTACCAGGTACGTCGCAAGAATATGGTGGCGTAATCAAGCACGGTGCAAAGTTGTTATTTGCTTACGGTGAAGCAACAGTTCCAAAAGTTACTGTGATTACACGAAAAGCCTATGGTGGCGCTTATGACGTAATGTCATCTAAGCACCTCCGTGGAGACTTTAATTATGCATGGCCAACCGCAGAAATTGCTGTGATGGGTGCAAAAGGTGCAACAGAGATAATTCACCGTGCGGATTTAGGTGATGAAGAAAAGATAGCACAGCACGCCAAGGATTATGAAGATCGCTTTGCTAATCCATTTATTGCTGCTGAGAGAGGCTTTATAGATGAAGTAATTCAACCACGCTCGACCAGGAAAAGAGTGTCTCGAGCATTTGCCGCCTTAAGAAATAAACAATTGAAAAATCCGTGGAAAAAGCACGACAATATTCCTCTTTGATTGGAATTTATATGCATATTAAATTGTTTTTCTTGGATTATTAGATGATATGATGAAACATAGGGGATTTCCATCACGATTGCCTGGGACGGATTATCAGTTCACAATCCGCCGGCCTAATCCCAAGGGGGTCACGCCGATTATGGAGCGGGAGCGTTACAGAGACAGAAAACCTGCAGACAAAAGGGCCGATAACGGTTTCATTAGAGCTTTGCTGGAGCAGTTCTGGGATCAGCCATTTGAAAGAGGTAATTTGGATGCTGGTCGTTTAAGTTGGCTGTTTGGGCGCGAAGTAAAAGCATATGAGGACCAATTTGATGCCAGATCATATGAAGCAATGCTTATTTTAGATCTGAACTTGATTAAAATTAATTTTCCAGAAGCCTTTGATTCCGATCAGAGAGGATAAAAGATGTTTGATAAAATATTGATAGCAAACCGTGGAGAAATCGCCTGCCGTGTGATTAAAACTGCAAAAAGAATGGGAATAAAAACCGTTGCTGTTTTTTCCGATGCGGACAGGAATGCTCTCCATGTGAAAATGGCGGATGAGGCAGTTAATATCGGCCCACCGCCAGCTAATCAATCATACATAGATATAGATAAGGTGATCGCTGCGGTCAAAGAAACTAACGCCAAAGCTGTTCATCCCGGATATGGCTTCTTATCGGAGAATTCCAAATTTGCGAAGGCATTAGCTGATATTGGTGTAATATTTGTTGGTCCGCCTGAGAATGCTATCGAAAGTATGGGTGACAAAATCACATCGAAGAAGATTGCGCAAGAAGCGGGTGTAAATACCGTGCCTGGCTATATGGGTGTAATTAATGATTACGATGAAGCTCTTCGTATTAGTAAAGAGATAGGCTATCCTGTGATGATAAAAGCATCAGCAGGCGGTGGTGGCAAAGGAATGAGAATAGCCTGGAATGATACGGAGGTAAAAGAGGGTTTCCAGTCTTCCAAAAATGAAGCTGCTGGTAGCTTTGGAGATGATAGGATATTTATAGAAAAATTTGTCACCCAACCTCGACATATCGAAATTCAAATACTGGCGGACTCTAAAGGTAATTGTATTTATTTGGGAGAACGGGAGTGTTCTATCCAACGGAGAAACCAAAAAGTAGTTGAGGAAGCGCCCAGTTCTTTTCTTGACGAAAAAACCCGCAAAGAAATGGGTGAACAGGCTTGCAAATTGGCAAAAGCAGTTGGATATTCTAGTGCGGGAACTGTAGAGTTTATAGTAGATAAAGATAAAAATTTCTTTTTTCTAGAAATGAATACACGGTTACAGGTTGAACATCCCGTAACTGAGCTAATAACTAACATAGATTTAGTTGAACAAATGATATTGGTAGCAGCCGGTAAACGTCTCTCAATTACACAAAAAGATGTAAAATTGACTGGCTGGGCAATGGAAAGTCGTTTATATGCAGAAGATCCCTATCGAAACTTTTTGCCATCCATAGGACGATTAACTCGCTACCGGCCTCCTGCTGAAATACAGAATAAAAATTTCATCGTCAGAAACGATACAGGTGTTTATGAGGGTGGCGAGATCTCCATGTATTATGATCCTATGATTGCAAAGCTTTGTACTTGGGCGCCAAATAGGGCAGAGGCTATTGAGCAAATGCGCATTGCTCTTGATCGGTTTGAGGTAGAGGGTATTGGGCATAACTTACCATTTTTATCTGCAGTTATGGACCATAAAAAGTTTGTGTCTGGCAATATTACGACTGCGTTTATTGCTGAGGAGTTCTCAGAAGGTTTTACTGGCGTTAATTTAAACAATGATAAAATCAAGCAGCTTGCAGCCTGTGCAGCAGCCATGAACCGTGTTGCCGAAATCAGGCGAACGAAGGTTTCTGGACGGATGGATAATCACGAGAGGCGGGTTGGTGACGACTGGGTGGTTCATATTGACGGAAAAGTATTTCCTGTGTTTGTCTCAGCCGATACAGCTGGAGCGAATGTAACGTTTGAGGATGGAACTTCAATACGGGTATCAGGCGACTGGCAGCCAGGAAAAAAATTAGCAAACATGAGTGCTAACGATGATAAATTAGTAATTAAAATTGGTAAGCTTACAAGTGGTTTCAGAATGCGCACCAGAGGAGCAGACTTGAGGGTTCTCCTGCGAACACCTAGACAAGCTGAACTTTCGAAATATATGCGAGACAAGGTTCCTCCCGACACATCTAAGTTGTTATTGTGCCCAATGCCGGGACTAATTGTTAAGGTTGATGTTGAAGTGGGGCAGGAGGTGCAAGAGGGTCAACCATTATGTACGGTTGAAGCGATGAAAATGGAAAATATTTTACGGGCAGAACGAAAAGGTATTGTCACTAAAATTAATTCGCATGTTGGCGACAGCTTAGCGGTAGATGATGTTATACTAGAGTTTGGTTAAGCGAACTATGTTCATTGCAAAAAATATATTTAGGAGCTTGTATTGCAACAAAGCAAAGTAAACTGGCAAAAATTAGCCGAAAAGGAACTTCGCGGAAAATCAGTGAAAGAGCTGGATTGGCTTACCCTTGAAGGCATAGAGGTTAAACCGGTTTATTCTGAAGAAGACATTAAAGGCCTTGAACATCTTGGTAATTTGCCAGGCTTTGAGCCCTATGTAAGGGGTGTTAAGGCAACAATGTACTCCGGAAGACCTTGGACAATTCGCCAGTATGCCGGATACTCTACAGCAGAGGAGTCTAACGCTTTTTATAAACGTGGACTGTCCGCTGGCCAACAAGGTGTTTCAGTAGCCTTCGATTTGGCGACCCATCGAGGGTATGATAGCGATCATGAGCGCGTTATTGGGGATGTAGGCAAGGCTGGTGTCGCGATTGATAGCGTGGAAGACATGAAAATTCTTTTTGATGGAATTCCGCTGGATAAGATTTCTGTATCTATGACGATGAATGGCGCAGTAATTCCAGTTTTAGCAAATTTTATTGTTGCCGGTGAAGAACAAGGGCACATGAAGTCAGATCTCTCTGGAACCATACAAAATGATATTCTGAAAGAGTTTATGGTTCGAAACACCTATATTTATCCTCCTGAACCATCAATGAGGATAGTTGCTGACATCATTGAATACACATCCAACGAAATGCCAAAATTTAACTCTATATCCATCTCTGGCTATCATATGCAAGAGGCTGGAGCGAGCCTTGTTCAAGAGCTGGCCTATACTTTAGCTGATGGAAAAGAATATGCCAAAAAAGCTATTGAGAAAGGATTAGATATTGATGCTTTCGCAGGGCGGCTATCATTCTTTTTTGCAATAGGGATGAACTTTTTTATGGAGGCTGCAAAATTGCGAGCTGCACGCCTGCTTTGGCATAGAATTATGACAGATCTAGGCGCTAAAAACCCAAGGTCAAAAATGCTTCGAACTCATTGTCAGACATCAGGAGTATCATTACAAGAGCAAGACCCCTACAATAATGTTATCCGTACCGCCTACGAGGCAATGTCTGCCGTACTTGGCGGCACTCAGTCACTTCATACAAATGCGCTAGATGAGGCGATGGCCCTACCTACAGATTTTAGTGCTCGTATCGCTCGAAACACTCAGTTAATTTTACAAGAAGAAACAGGAGTATCCAACGTTGTTGACCCTTTGGCTGGATCATATTATGTGGAAAAATTAACAGCTGATTTAGCAGATGCCGCTTGGCGGTTAATAGAAGAAGTCGATGAAATGGGTGGCATGACGAAAGCCGTTGCCGCTGGGATGCCAAAGTTGCGAATAGAAGAAACTGCGGCTAGACGACAGGCTGATATCGATAGGGGCGACCAAGTTATAGTTGGTGTAAACAAATACCGGCTAAACGAGGAAGATGATCTCGACATTCGCGATATAGACAATGATGCGGTTCGGGCGGCACAAGTTAATCGTTTAGAAAAGATAAAGAAACAGCGTGATGAAAATAATTGCTCCCAAGCTCTTTCTAATTTAGAAACGGTAGCCGCTGGTGGTGGAAACTTGTTAGCAGCAGCAGTTGAAGCATCGCGTGCCCGCGCAACTGTAGGAGAAATTTCAATGGCAATGGAAAAGGTTTTCGGTAGACATCGGGCCGAAGTTAAAACTTTAGCCGGCGTTTATGGAGCTGCCTATGAGGGAGATGAAGACTTTATTGCGATACAACATGAATTAGAAAAGTTTACAAAAGACGAGGGAAGGCGCCCTCGAATGTTGGTTGTGAAAATGGGGCAGGATGGGCATGATCGCGGAGCTAAGGTTATTGCAACTGCATTTGCAGATATAGGCTTTGATGTGGACGTGGGCCCTCTATTTCAGACACCTGAAGAGGCTGCACAAGATGCAATTGATAATGATGTTCATGTTATAGGTATTTCTTCTCAGGCGGCGGGTCACAAAACACTGGCCCCAAAACTTATTGAGGCTCTTAACCAGCGTGATGCCGGGGATATTTTAGTCATTTGCGGCGGTGTTATACCTCAGCAAGATTATGAATTTCTTTACGAAAAGGGGGTGAAAGCAATTTTTGGTCCTGGAACTAATATTCCTGCGGCTGCATCAAAGATACTAGACCTAATCAGACTGACCAAAGCCTAATATTTGTTTGAACCAATTTTTTGTATTAGTACCTCCATGTTGAGCTTAGATCATATTGTAATTTCTTCAGAAACTTTAGCCATTGGCCAAGCGTTTATTGAAGATAAGCTTGGTATAAGGGCTGAAACTGGAGGCGAGCATCAGGTATTTGGTACACACAACAAATTAATTTCTTTAGGTGACACATACCTAGAGGTCATTGCTGTTTCTCCAGATTTAATTCCTGAGACAACTCCCAGATGGTTTAATTTGGATCATTTCAATGGTCCTCCAACAATAACAAACTGGGTCTGCGGCACTAATTTAAGCGAATTTGTACCCTCTAATATAATGAATGGAATGGGTGATATTCTTTACCTTTCTAGAGGATCTTTAAAATGGAGGATAACTGTACCTAAAGACGGAAAACTTCCATATGAGGGTGCTGTGCCTGCACTTATAGATTGGGGTGAGTCGACACATCCTACTGAAACTCTAAAAGAAACCCGATGTCGTATGACAAAGTTTAGAATAAAACATAAATTCGCTGCCAACTTGCGTTCATCTTTAAGTGGATTTTTGTCCGACCAGCGTATAGAATTTGTTTATACTTCGGGAGCAGGATCTTACGAACTATGGATAGAAACTCCGCAGAAGGGCACAGTAATAATCAAATAGTTATCCGTGATGCATCGGCCGAGGATGCTCTGGCTATAATGCAAATTTGGAATGCTAACATCAGTAGTACCTTAAATACGTTTAACAGTCGCATAAAAACTGAGGCAGAAATTAAAGATATAATTCTCGAAACAAATAAAAAAAACTTTGGTTTTTTTGTAAGTGAGCGCGCAGGTATCATAATTGGATTTGCAAGATATTTTCAATTTCGTAATGGTGTGGGCTATGCAAAAACGTTAGAGCATACGATAGTTATTTCAGATCATATGCATAGATATGGTGTGGGCAAAGCACTTATGGGTAGACTTTTAGAAGACGCAAAACGAAAAAATTTTCAATCAATTTTTGCTGGCGTTAGCGGTTCTAATGAACGAGCTGTGAACTTTCATGCATCCTTAGGATTCCAAGTGGTAGCCGAACTTCCTCAAGTTGGATACAAATTTGACAAATGGCTTGATTTAATTTTGATGCAAAAATTTTTACAAACCGATCAAAGAAATAATTCTTAAATGTCTATTTGGGAGAAAATAACTACTGCCATTTCTATGCTGGCTAAGGGCGAACCTTTAGCTAAGATTTTTTCAAAATTAAAAACCCCACCTGAAAAATCGGTTGCATTTACAATTGCTGTAATCGCACTGGGCGCAAAGATGGCTAAATCGGATGGTAGTGTTAAAAAAGAAGAAGTAAAAGTATTCCGGCGAATTTTCCATATCCCTGAGTCAGAAGTTGCGGCTGCTGGAAAAGTATTTGACTTAGCGAGACAGGATGTTGCCGGGTATGAAGTATATGCTCGCAGAATTAGAAAAATGTTTGGAGAGCGGCATCAGACTTTATCCGATCTAATGGAGAGTTTGTTTCATATTTCACTTGCTGATGGGGAGTATCATCCCAAAGAAAACGAATTTTTGCGAAATGTAAGCGAAATATTTGGTTTTTCTCATAGTGATTTTTCGAAACTAAAAGCGCGTTTTGTGGAATTTGAGGATATGGACCCGCATGAAATTCTGGGTGTGCCGCCTAATTCTGAATTGCGGGAAATCAAAAGGGCTTACAAAGAAAAAGTACGAGAATGTCATCCTGACAGACTTATCGCGAGGGGTATGCCGGAGGAAGCCATTAAATTAGCTCAGACCAAACTAGCTCAGATTAACAATGCCTATGAACAGATTGTGGAAAATATGTAATTAAACATCAGAAATTTCAACTTCTGCTTTGAGTGACTTAGCTAATGAATCTAATCTAATACGTGAAACCTCTCCCAGTCTCTTTTTCTCGAGCTCGCCTACTTTAAGTAATAATTTATTCTTCTTTTTTATATACTTTAAATATGCTTCTGAATGAGTGGAAGTAACCCAGAGGTTTGCGCCTAGTCGCATGGCTTTGCCGAGTATTTCAGCATCTGTAATTTTTTGTGAGCTTAGCAGCCGCAGTAAAGGATCAAAAGATGTTCTAGAGTGACTATTTTTATATCGAAATAAAAGAGCTAGACCTAGAAACACACGTTCCGAGTGTTTCAAGCCGCCCAGATTCGCTCTTGTTATGTAGTCAAAGCATGCTTCATGTCTATAATCAGGATGAGCACGCCACGATACATCGTGCAGGTAGCATGCTGCCAGAATTAGCCGTTTTTGACTCTCTTTGACATTTAAGAATAGGGGTTTCACAAAGTTAAAAAGCGCTTTTCCTGCGCCCGGAACCCGTGAGTCCTTTGCTTCAGCAAATCGACAAGCCTCAATTAACGGGTCTCTATCTTTTAGCATCTGAGGCATTTTTTCATACAGCATGCCCTCTCTTATTCCATAGCTTGATATGGCGATATCCTTAGATTTGAAAACACTAGATAGCTTTTCAAGAATCTCTATTGCATATGGGATGAACATTATTCTATTCGCTGAGATTGAGCATTGTTTAGCTATATTTTCGAGACCGTGATCTTTAATAAAGTATTTAAGTTCTTTGATAGCTTTCTTTTCCATGCGATATTCGTGCAAAACCCTTAACGGGTGATCACATCTTTCCATGTCTATTCGTGCAAGCGCACGCCAGGAACCACCGACTAAGAATAATCGATTATTTTGAGGAAAAAACGATTTAGCAACACGAGATAATTGGGAGTTTATATATTCAAGGCGTTCTTTTTTTTTATCGATATCCATTAATTTTAAAGGACCAAGTTCTGAACTTGCACATGTTCCAACTTTTCCGTTGCTAATTTCCGCTAATTCGAGTGATGTCCCGCCCAAGTCGCATACCAATCCGTATGCTCCAGGCCAACCCGTCAATACGCCTTGGGCTGATAGTTTTGCCTCCTCTTCTCCTGAAATTACGGCAATAAACTGACCAGTTTTTTCCATCACTTCTTGACAGAAATCCTGTCCATCAGAGGCAGTTCTAACCGCAGCGGTGGCAACTGCTGTGAGTTCGTGAATGCCCATTGATAGTGCCAACTGTTTAAACCTTGCAATCGCTGCTATTGCTCTAGTGCGTCCTTCGGGGTTTAGTTGACCATGCAAAGATAAGCCTACACCAAGCCCACACATAATTTTTTCATTGAAGAAATATGCTGGTGAGCGGGCAGCTCCATCAAATACTACTAAGCGTACTGAGTTGGAGCCAATATCAATAACGCCTACTCTGGACAGATCTCGAACAGATGGATCATCGAATACCGTTTCCTTGAAAAGAGGAGGAGTTACAGCAAGGTCTTGCATTTACGATCGTTACCTTTGCGGATTTTAATTTTAACTTATGTCGCACTCAATTTTTATTGGGTCAACATTCAATTTATGATTGTGGGTCGTTAAATTTGTGCAGATATGAGGCAGTAAACTTAAGACTTATTTTTTTTCCTTCACCAAGCGCTGCCTTATCTAAAAAGTCTACCAATCGGCTAGCTGTACTAAAACTTCGCTCACCATGGCGTGCGATGTATTGTAAAACTTCCGGTTTAGGGTAAATTTGTCTGTCGGCAAAAAGTTTAGCGATCAAGGCTAAAAACAACCTATCGTCAGGTGGAAGTAAACGTGCATTTCTCATACCCAAAATACGTGAGCGCAAATCTGGTAAGTTTAAGTTCCAAAACTTTGGATCTTTTTTGCCTGTAAGAAGTAGGTAATAACCGTTCTCAATTAGCATGTTGAACAAATGAAAAAGATTATTTTCTAATTCTGCGCTTTTTGGTTGTTCATCTATATCTTCTATTACAAGGGAAGTTGATGTTACTTTTGGTAGTTCAACATCAAAAACATCGGAAATTTTTATGACGTTTGCAGATAGCGACTTGGCCCATACAAGTGCTAAATGAGTTTTGCCAGAACCTACCGGTCCTGAAAGTATATGCTGCCGATTGGGCCAGTTAGCCCAGTCCTCCATCAACTTTACAGCCATCGAATTGCAGTCTGAAATGAAAAAGTCACTTTTCCCAAGTGCGGGACGAGATGGTAAATCAAATGCTAACTGCTTAGGTGTTTCGTTTGCTTCCATTTTCACCCAAAAATAGCCTGCTCATTTTATATTTTTTGATAAAAAATCTTAATATTACGCCTGCGCTAGCCGCTAGAGGTACTGCCAGGAGCAAACCGATAAACCCAAAAAAGGCTCCAAACAAAGAAAGTGCGAGGATTAACGATACAGGATGTAAACCTACTGAATTACCGACTAATTTTGGAGTTAGAATATTACCCTCAAATATTTGACCAACAATAAATACACCAACAACCAAAGCTACTAGTTCGAAATCTCCCCAGAATTGAATTAGAGCTAATCCAATTGCTAAAACACCGCCTAACAGAGCGCCAACGTAAGGAATGAAACTAACCAAACCTGCTATAAATCCAATGATGAGACCAAATTCTAGCCCAATTAGACTAAGTGCGGTTGCATAGTAAATCCCGAGAACTAAGCAGACTACAATCATGCCTCTTACGAATGCTGACAATGTACTGTCTATTTCTGAAGCTAAACTTCTGACAACTGATGCGTGATCAAGAGGGAGTAATTCATTAATTTTTTCCAAGATACGGTCCCAATCTACCAGAAGATAAACTGCTACGACTGGTGTAATTACCATAAGCATTATGACATCAATTAGTGAAATAGCAGATGCCATCACACTCCCAAATATTATTCCCAATTTTTCTTGAGCCATTGTTGACAAATTAGATACTGTTGAATTTAAAGCCTCAGATTCTGGAGAAATAGACGCGATTTGGTTTAGCACAAGCGCTTGTACTGAAGTAACTAAATCTGGGGCAACTGCAGCTAACAGTCTGAACTGATCAATAACCAAGGGTATTAGAAGGAGGAATATTAAAAAAAGGACAAAAAAAGCCGCCATTAGTATCAATATCGTTCCGAGCACCCTTCCAGTTCCCAACCGTTCTAGTCTATCAACAATTGGATCAAGTAAGTATGCAATTGCTGCTCCCAGAACAAATGGGAGTAAAATATCCCCTAAAAGCCATAAAAATATAAGCAATATTGATGCAGCAATCGTCCAGTATTTGATCTGATCTTTCACTGGCAGGACCATAAGTGTCTCCTAGACTTTTTTATATAATTCGCGCATGCAAGCATTTGATTCAAGTTGTATTTTTATCTTACAACTCTTGTTTGTGCTTTACACACCCGTTAAACGTTAGTTGTTGATGTCAGATACCATCCAAAAAAGGGTTTTTAATGAGGCTTTCCAGTTATTTTTTACCAGTTTTAAAAGAGACCCCCGCAGAAGCACAAGTGGTTTCTCATCGGTTAATGCTAAGGGCTGGTATGATAAAGCAGCAAGCAGCTGGTATTTATTCGTGGTTGCCGCTCGGTTTTAAAGTCCTGCGTAAACTGGAAAACATTGTCCATGAAGAACAGATCAAGGCTGGTCACATCCCTATACAAATGCCAATTCTACAGTCTGCAGATTTGTGGCGTGAAAGCGGTCGTTATGACGATTATGGTCAGGAAATGCTAAGGATAAAGGATAGACAAGATCGTGATTTACTCTACACACCAACTGCAGAAGAAATGGTGACTGACATATTCAGATCGCATGTCTCAAGTTATAAAGACTTACCGCTAACACTTTATCAAATTCAATGGAAATTTCGTGATGAAATTCGTCCTCGCTTTGGGATTATGCGGGGTAGAGAGTTTTATATGAAGGATGGGTATAATTTTGATTTAACAAAAGAAGATGCTTTACATTCTTATAACAGACATCTCGTAAGCTATTTGAAGACGTATGAGCGGATGGGATTACAAGCTATCCCAATGAGAGCTGATAGTGGTCCAATTGGTGGTGATAATACGCATGAATTTCTTGTACTTGCTGAAACAGGGGAGTCAGAAGTTTTCTATGACTCAAAAGTGACAGATTTGACTTTTGGTGATCGTGATATCGACTATAATGATAAATCAGCATGTCAGTCTGTTCTGGATGAATTTACATCCCTCTACGCTAGAACCGATGAAACACATGATCCAAAGTTATTCGCAGAGTTACCGGCTGATAGGCAAAAAAGTGCTCGTGGAATTGAGGTTGGTCAGATTTTTTATTTTGGAACGAAATATTCTGAAACTATGGGAGCACAAGTTGCCGACGACGAAGGAAACAAAATGCCTGTTCATATGGGATCTCATGGAATTGGTGTCTCTCGGTTAATTGGAGCTATTATTGAGGCATCACATGATGAGAATGGAATTATTTGGCCGGAAGGAGTGACCCCATTTCATTGTGGCATTGTAAATCTTAAGCAAGGCGACGTTGAGGCTGACGATGCCTGCGAGGCACTTTATAAGTCTCTAAATGCCTTAGGTCTAGAACCTCTCTACGATGATCGAAATGAAAGAGCAGGTGGAAAATTCGCGACTATGGACTTGATAGGGTTGCCTTGGCGCTTAACTGTGGGGCCAAGAGGTCTCAAAAATGGAGTGGTAGAGTTAACGAACAGAAAAAGTGGCATTTCAGAAGAAATTTCACCCGAGGGGGCAGTTGAAAAGTTAGCATCTGTATACAGATCCGTGACTGTTGGAGACTTTTTGTTTAGATGATTTTCAACGATCACTAGAGTAATGTGGGGCTAAGCATTTTCACATTCTTTTAAGGCTTGAAATGGAACTATTTCCAGAGCCTTTTTATGAGTGGAATTTAGATTAACCTTTGGTGCACAGCCTTCATCATATGCTTGCAAGAAGCGACTGGCACAAAGACACCACTGATCTCCGGCTTTAAGACCCATAAAATGAAATTCGGGCTTCGGTGTTGAAAGGTCATTTCCTACATATTTTGAGAAGGCTAAAAATTCTTCCGTCATTACTGCACAAACTGTATGGCTTCCGTAGTCGGCCTCACATGTGTTGCAATGGCCATCTCTAAAAAAACCAGTCAACGGCTCTCTTGAACAGGGGAGTAACGGTTCATCCAAAACATTTAAGCTTTCAACCATGCTATAGTCGCTACTCATTTAATCGCCTTTAATTACCTATTACAGTTAAATTAGATTACACTCTGATATTTTCCAGCATGTATTTGGAATCGTGAGAATGGTACCATCAAATTTATCTAAACTTTTCTAGTAAACGTTCTAGAGCACTTTTTTTTGTCTCGTTATTCTTGCCTAGTATTTTCTTACTTGAAGTTTGTTTTGCAGTTGGAATTTGATTATCTGCCATTTTCTGTGCAGACTTATTTTTCCCATTTACTGTGTTCAGAAATTTTTCTTTATTTTCCTCTAATAGATGAGGAAAACCATCCGCAACAGCTTCAAGTAAAGTTTCTAACTCTGCTTCGTTATTTTTTGGGAAATTATTTAAGACGTAAGAGGCAACCTTTGCCGTGTCTCCTGGATGCCCAACTCCAATACGGACCCTGAAATAATCAGGCCCCAATTGCTGCTGAATTGAGCGCAGACCATTGTGCCCTGCATGTCCGCCTCCAAGTTTTGTTTTAATTTTCATAAATGGTAGGTCTAATTCATCATGAAAAACACAGATTTCGGAGCTTGGTAGTTTATAGAACCTGGATGCTTCACTTACTGATTGACCAGAAAGGTTCATAAACGTTGATGGTTTCAAGAAAATTAGCTTTTCTTTGTTAAATATAACCTCGGTTGCCAGACCTTGAAATTTCTTTTTCCAAGATGACCCTCCGTGACGATTTACAATCGCATCAATGGCCATGAACCCTATATTATGCCGATTTTTGGAATAGTTTTCGCCTGGGTTCCCAAGGCCGACGAATAGTTTCATATTTCAACTCTGAAAATAAATAAGTTTCTAACACCATAGACGGAAGGTGCCCAAAGAAAAAGGGCGATACAGTGTATCGCCCTTATAAAAAAAATTTGTTGTAAATTATTCTTCTTCGGTGGTTTCTTCTGCATCGGCTGTTGCTTCTTCTTCGGATGCTTCTTCCTCATCATTGTCTGATGATCTTAAGCTGGAAGGTGCAGAAATATTAGCAATTACAAAGTCACGATCGATTGTAGCCTTTGCGCCATCTGGTAAGGTTACTGATGAAATCGAAATAACATCCCCTATATCCAAGCCTTCGAGGTCTACAGTAATTTTCTCAGGTATCTCTGCAGCCGTGACTAGAAGCTCGACCTCTGGTCGCACAACGGTCAAAACTCCTCCTTTTTTTAACCCTGGTGCCCCGGCCTCGTTAATAAATTCAACTGGTATGAATAAATTAATCTGAGTAGTTCTGCGAAGCCTCATGAAATCTAAATGAGTAGGAAGATCTTTCACTACATCACGCTGTACATCTCTACAAATTACTCGCACGTCGTCCCGACCATCAACTTTCAAATTATATAGTGTGGACTTGAATCGACCTGCTTTTAAGCGTTTCAATAGTTCATTGAAGGGTACCTGAATAGGTAGAGGGTCCACCCCACCACCGTAAACTACTCCTGGCACCATGCCATTGCGACGTGCTTGACGAGCGGCGCCCTTGCCTGTCCCCGTTCGTGCAACAGCAACTAAATCTGGAATTTCTTTTGCCATTAAATTTCTCCTAGCTTTTGGGCTCCTCCAAGGCTGTAGCCCACTAAAAGGTGTCTCTATATCAAAAAAAAATAATTTGAAAGTCGAAAGTTAAGGTCAACATTTCGAGGAGATCAAGACCACCGCTTACCAAAATCTTTGGGTAATAAAATCGCGGACCGATCTACATCTTTTATATTTCTGTATCCGCACAATGCCATAGAAATGTCTAATTCATTCTGTATTAGCTCTAAAGCCAACGTAACTCCTTTTTCGCCGTAGGCTCCCAAACCATAAATATATGGCCGTCCGATATAAGTTCCTTTAGCTCCCATCGCAACTGCTTTTAAAATTTCTTGACCAGACCTTATTCCGCCATCCAAATGTACTTCGATTTTATCGCCAACCGCCTCCAGTATAGATGGTAAGGCCTCTATAGAACTTATCGCACCATCCAATTGTCTACCGCCATGATTTGAGACAATCATCGCGTCAGCACCTACTTGAAGTGCCATTTTGGCGTCCTCTTTATCCAGAATACCCTTTAAAATTACCTTACCACCCCAATATTCTTTAATTTTCGATATTTTATCCCAGTCCAAGGCAGGATCAAACTGAGTGTGTGTCCATTCAGACAAACTCGACGTGTCGCTCACGCCAGAGACATGCCCCACTATATTGCCAAATGAGCGACGCTTAGTTTGAAACATTTCTAAGCCCCAACTCCATTTAGTTGATAGATCTATAATATTTTTAAATGTAGGTTTGGGAGGAGCTGATAAACCATTTTTTAGGTCTCTATGTCTCTGACCTAATATTTGAAGATCAAGAGTAATTACAAGTGCTGAGCATTTAGCAGCTTTTGCTCTATCAATTAAACTATTTACAAAACCAATATCTTTCATTGTGTACAATTGAAACCAAAATGGCTTTTTGGTATTTTGGGCAACATCTTCAATAGAGCAGATTGACATTGTCGATAGGGTAAAAGGTACACCAAATTTCTCGGCCGCTTTTGCAGCTTTAATTTCGCCATCAGCGCGTTGCATGCCAGTAAGTCCAACCGGTGCTAAGGCTACTGGAATTGTTACTGGCTCATTTATCATTTCCCAGTTAGTCTTTCTATCTGTCATATCTACCGCTACGCGCTGGCGGAGACGGATTTTTTTGAAATCTGTTGAATTATCAGAAAGAGTTTGTTCATCCCAGCTTCCAGAGACTGCGTAATCATGAAACATTTTTGGGACGCGCTTTTTGTAAATACGCTCAAGGTCTGCTATATTTGTAATCACTGTCATAATTAAATTGTCTCTACATAATTTTTATATAATACTCATTCGAGAAATAGTGATTAAAATCAAGCGGCGTGCGCTCCATCTGCTAAGCTGCTAACAAACTCGCAAATTTCATCGACTGACACCCCATCAGCAAATTTTTCAACTATAGCTGATCCCACAACGGCACCATCAGCTATAGATGCAATCTCTTTAGCATTCTCGGGAGTTTTGATACCAAATCCTACGACAACTGGTAACTCTGTCTTGGATTTAATCCGCGCCACTTCTGGTCCGACATTCGTTGCTTTTGCAGAAGCCGCACCTGTAATTCCAGTTATTGAAACGTAATAAACGAACCCTGATGTATTCTGCAAAACTCTTGGAAGCCTTTTATCGTCAGTGGTAGGAGTCGCCAGTCTTATGAAGTTGATACCTACTGTTTGTGCTGGGATACATAGTTCATCGTCTTCCTCTGGTGGAAGATCAACAATAATTAATCCGTCTATACCCGATTTTTTTGCATTTTTAAGAAAGTTTTCTACACCATAACTATAAATTGGGTTGTAATAACCCATCAGAACAATCGGTGTTACATCATCGTTTATTCTAAATTTTTTTGCCATATCCAATGTTTTTTGAAGTGTCATGCCGTCTTTTAGCGCTCTTTGTCCCGCTAATTGTATGGTAGATCCATCTGCCATAGGGTCCGTGAAAGGAAGTCCTAATTCTATGACGTCGACACCTGCAGCTGGTAGGCGCTCCATCAATTCGTAAGACATATCAAAATTTGGATCGCCTGCCATAATATAAGATACAAAGGCTTTTTTTGATTCTGCTTTAAGTTGAGCAAACTTATTATCAATACGGGTCATTATGTATCCTTTCGCCCATCCCTCACTCCAGACTTTTGAACCAAAATTTGTTATTGGGCAAGAGATAGTCTCAATAGTTTATTGCAACTCTAAAACTCTGAGCTTAAAAGCGAGACGAAATTACAGTCAAGGTCGAAGTAAATGGGCTTTAAAATGGGCATCGTTGGTTTGCCAAATGTTGGTAAGTCAACATTATTCAATGCACTAACTAAAACTGCGTCCGCGCAAGCAGCAAATTTTCCGTTCTGCACAATTGAACCAAATATTGGAGAAGTCTCAGTTCCAGATAGACGTCTCGACAATTTGGCAAAGATTGCGGCGTCGCAAAATGTTATTCCAGCAAGAATGGCTTTTGTAGATATTGCTGGTTTGGTGAAAGGGGCTTCTAAAGGTGAGGGACTTGGAAACCAGTTTTTGGCTAATATTCGGGAAGTGGATGCAGTAGCTCATGTATTGCGATGTTTTGAAGACTCCGATGTGACCCACGTTGAGGGAAGAGTAGACCCGTTGGCCGACGCAGAGACAATAGAAACTGAATTGATGTTGGCTGATATCGCAAGTATCGAAAAACGCTTACAAAACCTTAGTCGGAAAGTGAGAGGTGGTGACAAAGAGGCAGTTCAACAGGAAAGGCTTCTCAATTCTGCACTTAAACAACTAGAAGAGGGACTTCCCGCTAGGTCTGTTGAAGTAGAAGAAGAAGATCAGAATGCCTGGAAAATGCTGCAATTGCTCACTGCTAAGCCAATATTGTACGTTTGCAATGTTGAAGAAAATTCCTCAGCAACGGGCAATAGTCATTCGGAAAAAGTTGTTGAAATGGCAGGATCGCAAGATGCTGGTGTAGTAATTATAAGTGCAAAAATTGAAGAAGAAATCAGCCAATTGGAGGCTGACGAAGCGTTAATGTTTTTAGAAGAGATGAACCTATCGGAGGCTGGTTTAGATCGACTTATTAGAGCTGGTTACGATTTACTTAACCTCGAGACTTATTTTACAGCCGGTCCGAAAGAGGCTAGAGCGTGGACTATTAATAAAGGTACAAAGGCACCTGTAGCAGCCGGCGTTATTCATGGTGATTTCGAAAAAGGATTCATCCGTGCGGAAACCATCTCATACGATGATTATATTACATTTGAGGGTGAGAGTGGTGCGAAAGACGCTGGAAGAATGCGTGTCGAGGGTAAGGCTTACATTGTAAAAGACGGAGACGTGATGCATTTTCTTTTTAATACTTAAATGTGAAATATATTTTAAGCATTTCAAAGCATAATATGAAAAGTTTTTATTCTTAGGTTTTCAAATGGATATTAGTCTAGAGACCTTTTGCTGTATAGCTATCGGCAATTTTCTTTATTGCCACGAGATATGCTGACGTTCTTAAGTCAGATACTCTTTCGTCTTCATGCCACAAACTTCGCATAGATTGGAATGCCGCCCTCATGGTGTCGTCTAGTCCAGATCTTACAAGTTCAAGTTCTCCAGCTCCATTTGAAAATTTTTCTCTAAATCCCTCTGAAATATTCCATGTATCACCTAAAGCTTCAGACAACTTTTCTAATTCGGCGATTACCATATTGCTTCTAGCCTCTTGTTCCCGCCTTTGCATGCGACCAAAACGAATGTGGCTCAAATTCTTCACCCACTCAAAATATGAAACAGTAACGCCGCCCGCATTTGCATACATATCTGGTATTATTACGCATCCTTTGTCCTTTAATATACTGTCGGCGGATGCGGTTATAGGTCCATTTGCCGCCTCAATTATCAAAGGTGCTTTGATATTTGCTGCATTATCACTATTTATAACACCTTCCAGAGCGGCAGGAATAAGGATATCGCATTTCTCTTCCAATAAGGAAGCTCCATTTGAAGAATATTTAGCGCCTGGATAACCCTCAACACCACCATTCTCGATAATCCATGTTTTAACAGAGTCCACATTGAACCCACTTTCACAATAAATCCCGCCATCTCTTTCTATAATTCCTGTGATAACGGCGCCGTCTTCAGAGTTAAGAAATTTAGCAGCATGATATCCGACATTACCCAAACCCTGGACAATAATATTTTTACCATCAAGACTGCCAGACAGCCGTGCTTTAGCTAAATCTTTTGGTTCACGAAAAAATTCCCGTAGCGCATACTGTACACCTCTTCCAGTAGCCTCTACGCGTCCTGCAATACCTCCTGAATTTAAGGGTTTGCCAGTAACACATGCTTTGGCATTTATATCCGTCGTTTTCATTCGTGCATACTGATCAGCAATCCAAGCCATTTCTTTTTCACCAGTCCCCATATCTGGAGCAGGTACGTTTTGGCTGGGATTTATAAGGTCTCTTTTTATCAACTCATAAGCAAAGCGGCGCGTAATTAATTCTAGTTCGTGCTCATCATAATCAGCTGGATTCAAGCACAGGCCCCCTTTTGAACCGCCGAATGGAGTATCTACAAGCGCGCACTTATACGTCATTAGCGCAGCAAGAGCCTCAACTTCGTCCTGATTTACAGCTGTAGCGTATCTTATTCCTCCTTTAACGGGTTCCATGTGTTC
The DNA here is from genome assembly GCA_902631295.1 of Paracoccaceae bacterium. GTDB lineage: Bacteria > Pseudomonadota > Alphaproteobacteria > Rhodobacterales > Rhodobacteraceae > Salinivivens. The sequence continues at coordinate 31,546 of CACOXV010000015.1, forward strand.
GGAGTGTACTGCACGATATCCTGTAAATGTTTGAATATCACCGCGCAATCTAACACCAAATCTCACCGTGTAAGTTGCATTGCAAAGTTGGATTTGTTTTTTCAGACCGACAGGAATATTCAAAAGCTCCACTGCGCGATTGTACATAATATCAACGCTTTCACGAAAGCTAGGTTCATTTTGGGGCGTCATCATTTCCTCCTATGTAAAACAAAGTTTAAAAGAGCGTTCTGATGGGAGGAATACTGTATATGCTCTCTCAGTTTCATAGCATACCAATGGCCACAAAGCCAATTTCTTTCTGGGAACTGAATAATTGAAGTTTGAGAAGGTTATTCAATTTTGACAATGTTAAAGCGAATATGATTAACTTTTGAATAGAAGAAAATTTTACGTTTTTTGTTGCACGCACAAAAATTTTCTTTAATACCTTTGCGGCTGTTAATTATCGATTTTAAGGGTAATTATCTGCTGTTCGCGCGAATATAAAATCTCAATTATTGCAACGTACATATATTTCAAAATGCTAATTGCACTATTGCAGATAATAATTTTTACAACTAAAATCGTACCCGGAGATGTGGCCGAGTGGTCGAAGGCGCTCCCCTGCTAAGGGAGTAGGCGAGGAATCGTCTCGAGGGTTCGAATCCCTTCGTCTCCGCCATATAAATATCTTAACTTATTGTTTTATATTAATAAATTTATCAATAAGAAAACGCTACCCACAACGCGACGAAAACTGAAAAGCTATATTATTTTCAAAAAGTAAGTAAAGTCTGTCCCACTTGTCTCGGTAATGTACCTATACATCAGTTAAAATTCCGGGCTCAATAAATAATTTTTGTTTGGTCTCTACTATAACTGTGAGGCGAGCGAGACATTTGTAACACTTGACCACGATAAAGTAAGCTGGAAAAGCTCAAATAATAGTACAAGTTTTGTAGTTGTTTTTTAGTGGGTATTATTTAACGAAAAGGTTCAAGCAAATTAAAAAGGAAGTTAAAATGGCATCTCAATTCTACCTTGTACATCATCACATTAAACCAAACATGTCACAAGCATGGTGCGGGATAGTCGGTGGTCAGACTGAAGAAGACAGCAAAGAATATGAGAAATCGGTAATAGAAAAAGGGTTTTTCAACCATTCATTCATGCCAATGGGACCAGACGGGCCGATGTATTGTGTGTGGGAAGTAAAAGACGGAATATCTGGTTCCGAGTTTCAAGGCTTCATTGACGGTTCTGACGGAGTTAATTTTGGCCTTGCAGCCTTAAACAACAATGTGATGCAGCTCAATTTAGAATTGACTGGTGAACAAACACCATATGAGAGAAAATTCTAAAAACCAAACATCATTCCTTAAAATAAGAAAGGTACAAAATGGCAAAATATGCATTATTACAATTCAAAATAAACAATGACTTTTTTGATTGGGAGAAAGCTTTTTATTCTTCTCAACCGATGGCAAGAGAAGCAGGTATATTGGAGCTATTTCATGCAAAACAAGCAGATGACCCATCTTCAGTTGCAGTGCTGGTAACTGTTAACTCATTTAAAGTAATAGATGAATTTATGAAAAACGCTGGTGACGCTATAGCAGAGTCAGGACATATACTCGAGACAACGCAAGTAACACGTTACGAGAATTAAAAAGCATTGGTCTATGCTGATATTGCGGTAAATAAAAGATAGCCATAAAGATTTAAGGATCTATTTGTGGTGCTTAAATATAAAACAATAATCTTTGATTTGGCTGAGATTACCTCAGCCATATTTACTTCTTAGACTTCCAACGAAGACTACTCCACATACTTTATTGTTAGTGGTTTGGTATTTGGAGCAATTACTTGTCTAGTCATTAGCCTTAAGATGATGGCATCAAACAAAGTAAAGATTGATCGTAAAAACCCTACTTCGATGGGTGATTTTGGTGGCGATGGCGAGTTTTGATGAAAAAAAATACTAGCCATACTATCTGTTGTTCTATTTGCTAACCAAGCAAATGCTAATGATCATCTTAAATAAGGCTAGCCTCATGAAACCTTATATCAGGTACGGTCTACTTTAACTTTAACGGCTTGGTAAGTTGTTTCAGGCAGGTTATAAAAACTGTAAGCATAACGAGCTATCGTTGAACGGTTTTGCCAAGCTGCTTTACCAGCAGCATATACACCCCAGCCCAACAGACCTAAAATAGTAAAACCTGTAATTGCGCACATCATACTTCTCCTGTGTTCCAATTGAAGATTATCTTTCATTAATGATTTGTAAAGTCCAGAATAAATGTTTCTGTTATATAATAGGCTCTTCTTCACTGCCATAACTAACCCTGCAAGCTACGATATATACTCATACGACCAAATATTTGCATAACTGTTGAAATACAGAATACAGTTAAAATAAAATTGTCCAAAACATTAGTTTAAACAAGTTTGCAGTCAGCCGTAGTACTCGCAACCCTAGAGATATTGGCTAAACTAGATAAGTAGGAGTCCAAAAAAGCATGGGCGCCTCAAGGAAAAATCCTTGAGACGCCCATGTCTCTAATCCAACCCGCTAAAGACCTTCAATGCGGTCGAGCCGCATATCCTGCCTAGGAGTGCACTGCAGTGTCAGCTTGACCCGTTTGCTGCGTCAGATGTCGGCCTGAACCGTTACTCTTCTCGCTCTCCCTTGCCGATACTTTCCTCGTTACGATCCAAAGATCTTAACCCTTCCAGCATCTGTTCTCCAACAGTTGTAACACGATTTAGACTTAATCCTGTTTCCAGCATTGAGCCCGAAAACTATTACCCCCAGATTAGATTAGGTATACCGTGGCATACGATTTTTTCTCAATCAACATTAAATTTTTTTGGAAGTGTAGTTATCAACAACTTTTTGCCTTTATCCACAATTCTATCCACAATCCACCATATCATCCACAGAAAATGTGGAAGGAATGTCGCACCCATTCTGATTTTGCACCCTTTGAAGGTGCTAAAAGTTGCGGATTGTATAGATCAAGAACTTGAAGGATTTGATTTGGGCGTTCGATAAAAAATAAATGATATAAATCGTGATATTAATTCTTTTATCAAAGATAATGGTAAAACTTATCTATGTAGCAATACAGAGCTATATGATTTCAGACAAGAGAGTAGACAGAAATGGAGCGAAGGGAACTAACAAAAATATCCTCCATCGTCACAAGGGCGCTTCATCTTTTTTAAACTCCATCGCCGTATTGTATTTTTATGCCAGAGAGCTAAATTACCATTCAGATAAGGTGAAGTCAAAATTATGCCAGATAAAGATAACTCATAGGGTAATGTTAATGGATCGACCTGAGTACCGTTTAAAAAAACAAACGTTGACCTGCTCTGCAGATACCAGTTTGTTCGTTTGCTTACTTTAAAATACACGCATATGATCGATAGTTTCAGAAGACTGTTTACAAAGAAGCTTTTTTTGGGTTTTGGCACAGCTGTACTTTTATTTTTTACGATTAAAGGACTCGCTTGGCTTTTGGTTTTTTATTTTGGCTTTAACTATCTATTTAGTTTTTTTGCTGTCTGATAACCCTGTTAACGCTGATAACTAGTTATCAAGGTTATAAACGGTATCAAGAGTAGCTGAGTAGCCTTTAGATGACTTACCAGTGATGTAATTTTCGTAAAGTAATTTAGTAATATCGCTATTAACGTTTCCCTTATGTTTCTTCAGTTTTTCAACTATTTCCCTTTGCTTAATTTGTGGGTTTTCTTTGATGCATTAAAATATCGCATTCTGAACGGTTTTGCGTTGAAGAATCCTATCTCCCTCCAGCCCATCAATTTCGTAGAAAATGCCGTTTTTCTTTACCATTAAAAAAGTAGTGGGCTTGCCCATTTTGCCTTCGGAGTGAAGCATATCGGGTTGCCCGTCGTCTGACCTCAAAATGGCTAATACCCAATCGGCTGCTGAACCTATGCCTGTGCTTCCTATTAAGGGATCAATGGGATTAGAGTAGGTCTGCCCAGCGTTCTTACCTGTGTGAGTTACCAAAACGATTGCTATTCCACAATGGTGAGCCAGCTTTGCCCAGCGCCCTTATTCACTCATAACTTAGAGTAATCCTGCTATGCTGAGGTCTTAAGCAATGCTCCATTACATCGATAAACTCTATCTTAAAGCCATCAATTTCCAAAGCTTCTTGATAACTGCCGTAAGAACCTTATGTGCTGCTACCGTACGCAGCGGTCTTTTTCACAACATATTTCATGTGGTTCCTTCAATAGGGAATAGAGCAACGTGGGGCTCATTGTAGTGTTAATTTTTATGGAGAATTTGAGATTCACACTTTATGTATGGGTATCACCAGGACAGTTTTCAAAACTTGCAAAATTCCTTTCAGAATCAATTAAAATATTGAAACCTTTTGACTGTGGGGTCTTGCTTGGGTTTGTAAATTTTTTGGTTGGATAAAAAAAGACAAGAGATTGCTGTTTATTATGCCGCTTTAATTAATCTTCTAGGTTAGGAAGCTTTATTTCTGGACTTTTTTTATTGATACAGACTAGACCAAATACCACTAAAAATGCGGCTAGAATAAAAGAAAAATCTAATGTCTCATCTAGTAATAGCCAACCAAAAAATATTGTAAAAATAGGACTTAAAAAAGAGAAACTTGCAACGCTGGCTGCTGGATAAACAGACACTAACCACAGCCAAAATAAGAAACCACCTGCAACAACAACTATGCTCTGAAAAAATAATCCCCAAAGGTGGAGCATTTGAAAATCTCTTACCAAATCACCAAAAAACAGAGATACTATTAATAAAATTGGGCCAGAGATCAGTAACATCCATACAAGTTGCATTTCTGGAGGTACTTCTTTGAATTTTGTGCCCTTTGCGAGATAGATGAGCATAGCCCACAGAATTGCCGCCATTATGGCTAGAAAATCTCCGATAAGTTGCCAATTGTGAATAGAAATCGGTTCCTGATTATCTGAGATGGCAAGTGCCACACCTGCAAAAGCAAAAATTAATCCGAGGGCTTTGAAAAAACTTAGCTTTTCGTTTGGGAGAAAAAAATGACCTATAGCTGTGATCCAGATTGGCATGGAATAATAAAGTATTGAGTTGCGTGTCACAGTTGTAAAATCGAGAGCCAAAAACAAAAATAGAAATTCTAAGGCAAAAACTACTCCGGCTAGTATTGATATACCCAATGTCGTCCTTGAAAAAGACATCTTTTTATTCGTGATTTTAAAGTAAATTACCAAAATAATGAAAGCTATCATGGATCGCAATCCTGCAAAAAAGACTGGGTTGAGCCCAGTATTAACAACCTTAATAACTACATGATTTATTCCCAATAATGCAGAAAGGGCTATCAAAGCTATCGTCCCATAAAGATCGATGTGGTCTTTTTTTTTCAAATAATTATCTTTTTATTCGAGTTTCTATTTCGCAAAGCTTCTAACCAAAACATGATTTTTAACAACTTGCAAACTACTCATTGTTTCTATTTTTCGCAACAAAAGCTCAAGCACAATCTTGTATCGACTAGTTAGTATGAAACACTCCATTAGTTGGGGACGCGTCTGTTCCATTTTGTACAGTGGAGGATCGTTTAGCGAACAACACATAAAATCAAGCACCGTCCAATAGTATCCGCATATAGTACTACTATTCTGGATTCGCCATCATAAGAAAAGGTTAAGCAAAAATTAAAATACCAATAATAACTGCTTTCTTTTGACATTTACTATGAAAAATTACTATGCTTTACCTCTTTCGGGAGATCAAGAAATGCGTTGTCTATTTAGTCTACTAGCAGTAATAACTTTGTCCGCATGTAACTTTAACGTTACCCCGACATTCTATGTTAGAGACGTTCAAGATGTAATCTCGGATAATCAACCTATAGATATTCCAATCTTTTTAAAAATACCTGCGTCTGATGTCGATAGTTGTAATTCTGAGATTGGTCAGGTGCTCGGGATTTTGACGACGCATGGCATGAACGGCACCCTGTTATCTTGCAGTACAGACGAAGATAACTTTTTTGCAGTTGCAAATGTGGAATTTACAGCAAGTTTAGTTCCGTCAAAATTTTCGCAGGCAGATAATTTTACAGGTATAGTTGCGCTAATTGTTGAGGAGGCAGAGGGTGGCGTTTATTACTTAAATCTGCAAGCTAATCCAAAATTACCAAAGGCAATTAGCGATATTGAAAACGCTCTCTTTTTTGCCACTTTAGATGCTTCACAGGTTGGTTTCGTAATTACGATTAACAACGATACTCGGCGACCAATTGATTTAAATATTTACGATAGTTTTGTTAATGGAATTCCGACTGACTATGGTACTTTTGAGGTCGGACCACGCTCTGAGCTCGAAATACGTTCATCCGATGTTGGAGCAAATCTATTTTTTGATCGTGGTTGGTTCGGTGTTGCAGACTTTGAGATTTAATTTAATCGCCAGGTCAGCTTCTTAGTTATAGCTCAGATTTGCTTGCAACTAATGGCTGCGCCAGGTTGATCTAAACCAAATCTCTGGGAAAGAAGTTAGTTGGATACTACATCACGCTAAATTGAATGATTTTCGAAATTTATTAGAAGCTGCTCTATGATCACTTTTGCAATTGTTTCATTTCTAATGTTCGCAACTCCTGGGCCTGGAGTTTTGTCGCTTGCCGGCGTTGGCGCCGCATTTGGTTGGCGGCAAGGATTTTTGTACATGGCGGGTTTATTTGTTGGCCACCTACTTGTAAGTTTAGCAGTAATCACCGGCTTATCAGCAATTATTTTGGCTGAGCCAGTTGTGCGTACAATACTATTATTTAGCTCAGCAGGTTATCTTGGATATCTAGCTTTTCGTATAGCTCTAGCTGGTTCAAAAATTGCATTTATTGAGATTCTAAGAGCGCCTGGGTTCGTGGCTGGCATGTCGCTACAATTCATAAATCCTAAAGCATATGCTGTTCATACAACCTTTTTTACGGGTTTCGCATTCCATCCTGGTAGTTTTGCAGTTGAGATCAGTCTGAAACTTGTCATACTAAATACAACTTGGCTCCTTTTACATACACTCTGGCTTTATATGGGGTACAGGCTTCATGAGTTACAGCTATCATCAAAGGTGCAAAACTGGATCAACATATTTATGGCACTTTGCCTATGTTTGGTTATTAGCCTTTCTGTTAACTCTATTTTAAAAGTCTAATTAGCACTCCGAAGCATTACTGAATAGCATTATGATTGGAGCGATCGGCGAAGCAAAATTTTAGAAATGACATTGATGTAGCAACACATGGTCCAATTCCAAACGCAAATATTAAAGTCCCTAATCCTACTACACCGCCAAGTGACCAACCAACAAAAACTACAGAGACCTCAATTATACCACGAACAGTGGCTAGTGGGAGGCCAGTTTTCCTTTGAAGTCCTGTCATTAGACCATCTCTGGGTCCAGGTCCTAAGTTAGCAATTAGATATATACCCCCACCAATTCCCGTAATTAAAACACCGAGCGCTGCCTCAGCAATTTGCAGAGCCGGATTATCGAATACTGGTAAGTACGGTGCTGATAGATCGAGGACAAACGAAATTATGATTATATTTAGTATAGTACCAACACCAGGTTTCTGACGTAAAGGGATCCATAAAAGCAAAACAAAGAAACTGATTGTGAATGTCGAAAAGCCAATGCTCCAGTCGGTAACTTTAGAAAAGCCTTGTGCAAAGACAGTCCAAGGACTTACACCGGCTCCGGAAGCAACTAGCAATGCTTCGCCTAATCCAAATAACAATAAACCGATAGCCAACATAAACACTGACATAAGTGGGGGCTTTAATATTAAAGGATTAGGGGAAGTCCAAAAAAGATTGGGAACTGATTTTATTTTTAGAAATTGCAAAATTTAAGCCATTTTTATTTGTTTCTACTACTCTTCTCAACGTTAGGGGCAAAACTCAAGGACTTCTAAATATTGGAATAGAAAAGTAGCAGAAATACTATTTTCGTTTATCCACGATCCGGAGAGTTTCGTTTTATCTAACAGCACTGGTTAACGATCGCTACGCTGTGCGGGTATGTTTCTATCTACTATCAGCTAAACCTGCTTACTATCTGTCGGATAGAATCAGCAATCGTTTATTTTATGGAGAATTTCAGTTAAATCTGCTTAAATTGTGCTGGTAACCTGTATTGAAAGATTTGCATATTTACTGAAAGAATAGGGGTCAAAACAAATGATTTTGGTTGGTGGTGAAAATCTAATGGATATGATCCAGGTCAAAAACCAGTATCAGCATGCCTTATTTAAGGCTATTCCTGGAGGATCTCCTTATAATTTGGCTCTGGCCGCTGGCAGGCAAGGGGTGCGAGTGGGTTATATCACCCCAATTTCAGAGGATTCTAACGGCGATCAGTTAGTGGCAAACCTTCTCGGTTCAAATGTTCAATTGCTTGGGCCAAGAGTGCCAGAACCCACGTCATTGGCAATGGTGAGTATTGAAGGTGGGACCCCTTCATATGCGTTTTACAGGGAAGGAACAGCAGAACGGCTAGTGAATTTGGACAAGCTTACTAAAAGTTTGACTGATGATGTGGCCATTTTTCATATTGGCTCACTTGCACTGACCGGTGGGTCGGATGCGTTCGTCTGGGAGCAATTCGTGCGCAAAGCAATGGACAAAGGCGTCAAGGTATCTCTTGACCCTAATGTGAGACCATCGCTCGTTGCAGAACCTGATCTTTATCGGCAGCGAATAAAACGGCTAATGACTAAAGTTGATATCTTAAAATTGAGTGACGAGGATCTTCTTTGGCTTTTTAATGACAATAATGACGAAAGCAGTGCACTTTCAGAATTAAGGGCAATAACAAATGCGGAACTACTTATTTTAACTCAAGGATCTAAGGGTTCTTCAGTATGGCATAATGATAAATGGTACGAAGCAGCAGCATATCCGGTAGACAATTTATCCGATACAGTCGGAGCGGGCGATACTTTCATGGCATCGGTTCTAGTGTGGTTAACTAAAAATGAAAATATGAAGCGATTGGGTATTCTTGAGCTCAAAGAAAAACAAGATTTGCAATATTACGCAAGCAAGGCTGCATCCTTCAATTGTAAAAAGCAAGGTTGCAATCCGCCTTGGGAGAATGAGCTTCTATAAGGTGTCTTATCATTAAGATTTTTTATTTAGTCACATTGCTGATATCAAAAATTACTTCGACCGTTTATTTTTGATAAAACGCACTACATATCCTAAAGAACAATTAAAAGGTAAATTTTATGTCTTTGAGACCTGCAATTTCGACTGAGAAGGCTATGCCTGCAATAGAGGGTGCTGGTGTCCATTTACATAGAGCATTTGGTTTTCATGATCCAGAGGCGAGTGATCCTTTTCTGCTTTTTGATGATTTTCGTAACGATAAGCCTGAGGCATATTCGCGTGGATTTCCATGGCATCCGCATCGTGGCATCGAAACAATTACCTACGTCTTGAATGGAACTGTCGAGCATAGTGACAGCTTAGGTAATACCGGTAGCTTAAAAGCAGGTGACGTGCAGTGGATGACCGCTGGGTCAGGTATTATGCACCAAGAAATGCCCAGTGGTAATGCCAAGGGTCAGATGCATGGGTTTCAACTATGGGCAAATTTACCAGGTAGCCTAAAGATGACATCGCCTCGATACCAAGATGTTGGTGCAAAAGAAATTCCGGAAATTATTGATGATGATGGAACTCGAGTTCGGGTAATAACAGGATCATTCTGGGGGCGAACTGGTCCCGTTGATGGAATTGCCGCAGATCCCCTATATCTGGATATAAGCGTACCTGCGGGCCGCAGGAAATCGTTGAAAGTTGATACATACCGTAGCACGTTTGCTTATATTTTCGAAGGATCTGGTAAATTTGCCGATGCTTCTGATCCACAAGGTGTTTTGCTTGAAAAAGAAGTTTTCGGTGAGGAACTGAATATTCGCGATCTATCTGGTAATCGAACTTTGGTACGCTTCGGGACTGGTGATGAGATAGTCGTTAGGGCAGGTATTGAAGGGATGCGATTCTTACTGGTAGCAGGCTCACCCATTCGTGAACCGGTAGCTTGGCATGGTCCCATTGTAATGAATACAAAAGAAGAGTTACAACAGGCTTTTAATGACCTGCGTAATAATAAATTTGTCAAACCTACAGACCATTGAAGTAAGGAAAAATCAATGGGATTACTGCAAGACGGCAACTGGGTTGACCAGTGGTATGACACAAAAGCTTCCGACGGACATTTCGTGCGAAAGTCTTCTCAGTTTCGAAACTGGGTGACACCAGAGGGTGATGCAGGACCTACAGGTATAGGTGGGTTCAAGGCTGAGGCAGGACGTTATCATTTGTATGTATCGTTGGCGTGCCCCTGGGCGCATCGGACATTAATTTTCCGAACACTCAAGGGTTTGAAGGATATAATATCATTGTCCGTAGTCCATTGGCACATGGCAGAGAATGGTTGGACTTTTCAAGCTGGTGATGGTGTTATTTCGGATAGTGTAAATGGCGCTGAATTCATGCACGAAGTCTATACACACGCTGAGCCCAAATACTCTGGTCGTGTTACTGTGCCTGTCTTGTGGGATAAAAAAACAGGAACTATTGTTTCCAATGAATCTTCTGAAATCATACGCATGTTAAATTCTGCTTTTGATGGAGTAGGGGCACGGGCTGGAGATTATTACCCAAAAGCCTTACGCGTGCAAATTGATGAGGTGAACGATAGGATTTATAACACCCTCAATGATGGTGTGTATCGCTGTGGATTTGCTTCAGCTCAAGCAGCCTACGAAGCAGCGCTTACTCCATTATTTGATACTCTTGACTGGCTTGAAGCTAAGTTAGCAAAAACGCGTTACCTTACTGGCCCTTTCATTACTGAAGCAGATTGGCGACTTTTCCCAACTCTTATTCGCTTTGATCCGGTTTATGTAGGTCATTTTAAATGTAATTTACGGCGCATAATTGATTATCCAAATCTCTCAAATTACCTGCGTGACCTATACCAGCAGCCAGGGATCGAAGAGACCGTTAATATGCAGCATATTAAAGAGCATTATTACGGCAGTCATGAGACGATTAACCCGTCAAGGGTTGTGCCAATGGGGCCTGATATTGATTTGACCCATCCACACAATAGGATCTAGATTTCAGTGATGCGGCTTCTAGGATCAGGTTAGAGGCTTAACATATACAAGTCCATACCGTCAATTTTACTTATCTTGATTAATTATTTATGGTGCAATGGAGGGCTAAGTTTTGATAGAACAATGGGAGCTAGTATGAGCATTTTTGATGAAGACTTATTCGTAAAAGGACTTGAACAGCGAAAATCAACCTTGGGTGCAAGCTATGTGGAAAGTAACCTCGAGGCTGCAAACGATTTTACTCGTCCTTTTCAAGAAGCAATGACTGCATGGTGTTGGGGCTTTGGCTGGGGAGACGAAGTAATTCCTCCGAAGACCAGATCAATGATGAACTTAGCGATGATCGGTGCATTAGGAAAAATGCATGAGTGGGAAATTCATTGCAAGGGTGCAATAAAGAATGGTGTCAGTCCTGAAGAAATAAGAGCTATAATACACGTAATCGGTATTTATTGTGGTGTGCCCCAGGCATTAGAATGTTTCCGAGCTGCAAAAAAAGTACTAGATGTTTTGGAAAAATGATAATTAACGATGGCCAAAAATATTAAAAATTCTTTCCTTTGATTTTGTTAATTTCTAACTCTTTGTGACTATCACATTCAAATGCTTTGCCGTAAAAAACTGAAGTGCAAATTGTCTTTGGTATCAAGATTTGCACTTTAGGAGGAGTCCTTCATTGCGAATTTCGACAACTGAATTTGTTGCTATAATGGCAACTTTGGTAGCAACTGTGGCTATATCAATCGATGGAATGTTACCTGCTTTAACAATAATTGCAGATGAGCTTACGCCGCTACGTCCTAACAATTCTCAAATGATATTATCGTCTTTTGTAGCCGGCATGGCGGTAGGTACATTAATTGTTGGGCCACTCTCAGACAGTTATGGGCGAAAGCCGATTATCTACTATGGTGCCTCTTTATATATCCTAACATCAGCAGTTTGTATATTATCACAAAGTTTAGAAGTGATATTGATCGCACGTTTCCTTCAAGGTGCTGGCGCATCTGCACCTCGTGTTGTTGCTCAAGCTTTAGTTAGAGACTTTTACCAAGGTCGCGAAATGGCTCGAATTTCATCTTTTATAATGATTATATTCGCTCTGGTTCCGGCGATTGCACCGCTGTTGGGATCGTTTGTTATGGTTGTCTTCCAATGGCGCGCTATTTTTTTTCTATTCATAGCATTTGTTGCCATTAGCACAATATGGATGGGGTTAAGAATAGATGAAAGTGTAACTAAGGAAAAACGTATTGAATTTAGTTTTGCACATTTGGGGTTAGCGTTCAGGGAAGTTTTATCCAATCCCATGATAATTATTGCAATTGTCACACTAGTTTTTGCTTATAGCGTACTTTTTGTTGGTATATTTCTAATCCAGCCTGTTTTCGAACAGGTATTTAAGCGTTCAGAAACCTTCCCATATTGGTTTGCATCAATAGCATTACTGGCCGCCTCCTCAAGTTATGTAAATGCTAAGCTTGTGCGTAGGCTGGGGATGCGAATGCTAACTAATATTGCTTTCAGAACTCAAGTTTGTTTGAGTACTTTAATTTTATTGGTTTTTTGGCTTGGATATTTAGAAGTTGAATTTGGGTTTTTTTGTTTTCTGTTTTGGATGTTTAGTATTTTCTTTCAAGCTGGTTTGACCATGGGAAATCTAACAGCGCTTGCGATGGAACCTGTTGGACATATTGCTGGTACAGCTGCCAGTCTGGTTAGTGCGATTGCGACAATAGGATCTGTATTATTGGCCGCTGGTGTCGGGCAATTTTTTGATGGGACACCCACTGCTATGATTGCTGGGGTTTCTTTGTTCGCTTTGTTAGGTGCAATCAGTGCTTACCAGCTTAAACACTATGAACGAGTTTCTGGATAAACCCAAAAGAAACTTGAACTTGAGCATATTCTTGTCAACTCTACAAGCATTACTATCATTGGAATTGATTGAGATTTTAAAAGGATTTTCTAATTGATGAAAAAAAGGAAGCTAGGTAAGTATGGTGTAGAAGTATCGCCTATTGGCATAGGTGCAATGTCGTTTAGTAATTTTTATGGTCCTACCAATGAAGAAGAATCTCATAAGATCCTAGTGGAGGCTTTGGATCAGGGCATTTCTCATATTGATACGGCGAACGTTTACGGTGCTGGAGCCTCAGAAGCTGCTATTGGCAGCTTTCTTGCTAAGCAGGGTTCAAAACGCAATGATCTTTTTTCAATTGCAACTAAAGTAGGGATAAAAGGCAATATTCAAACTGGCAAAACAGAGTTTGACAACAGTCCAGATTATTTAAAAAAAGAACTTGATGACAGCTTACGCCGATTGGGGGTAGAAAGCATTGATTTGTACTACATCCATCGTCGTGATCAAAATCGGCCTATTGAAGATGTCACTGAAACCCTCGCTAGTTTTGTGAAAGTAGGAAAAATCAGGTCATTCGGATTTTCGGAAATTGCCCCATCTTCACTCCGACGAGCGGCATCTGTCCACCATGTCGCAGCAGTCCAGTCAGAATACTCACTTTCAGTGCGTAGCCCAGAATTAGGCTTAGTCCAAACCACTGCAGAACTTGGAACAGCACTAGTTGCATTTTCTCCCTTAGGCCGCTCTTTGCTTACTGATACACCACATTCTGCGGATAAAGTGGCGGCAATGGATTGGCTAAGTAAAAACCCACGCTTTAACGAGCCAAACCTCACGTTTAATATAGAAGCTGCCAGAAAATTTAGAGACCTTGCAGCTCAATATGGAGTCGCTACAGCTACTCTTGCGATTGCATGGCTTTTAAACAAAAATAAACATATCATTCCAATTCCAGGAACACGGTCAGTTAAACATTTTTTGGAGCATTGTCATGGGGCTACGTTGTGTCTATCCCAAGAACAAATGTCGCAAATTGAGGAGGTACTTCCAGTTGGTTGGGCTCAGGGTGATAGATACTCTGACAAGCAGTGGGTAGGTCCCGAGAAGTATTGCTGACAATATAAGGTAGTTTGGTTAAATAGCAGTTGAAGTTTTAAGCCCATCTAGAATGGCTTCTTCTACCGTTCTAAGGCTTAATGCATCATCAATCACATGAAGCTTTTAGTGAAGTTATTTTTTAAATCTTTTTACCTA
>CACOXV010000016.1 GCA_902631295.1 Paracoccaceae bacterium
ATTTATTGGGTGAAGATAATCAGAAATTTGCCTTCAGCCAACTCGTTTGGTCAAACCTCAAAGGTTTCACTTACTGTTAATGGAGATAAGATCGAAAAAGAAGTAAGTGTTCGCATGCTCCTATCCGATTTTATACGGCATGAACTAGGTTTGACAGGTACGCACGTCGGATGTGAGCACGGGATTTGCGGTGCTTGCACAGTAATAATTGACGGTAAATCGTCACGGTCTTGTACCTTACTAGCAGTTCAAGCTGATGGCATCGATTTAAGAACCATCGAGAGTGTGGCTAACAAGGATGGAAGCTTACACCCGATACAGGAAGCATTTCACGAATGTCACGCTCTGCAGTGTGGTTACTGTACGCCTGGAATGATTATGAATATTGTAAGCGAGTTTGAAAATAACGCAAAAATAGACACAACTGACGAAGCTATTAGAGAACTTCTTGCGGGAAATTTGTGTCGGTGCACAGGCTATGCGAATATTATTGAAGCGGTTCGCGAAGCCGCCGAAAAGCTCCAGAAAAAGCGATTGGAATAAGCATGTCCACCAGATCATTTGGAACCAGAGTAAAACGAAACGTTGATCCAAAGCTACTTAAGGGGGAAGGCTCATTTATTGATGATTTAGACTTACCTGGCGTATTACACGCTGCATTTGTTCGTAGTCCATTCGCCAGAGCCAAAATCAAAAGCGTGGATACGGATTATGCTAGATCAATGGACGGCGTAATGGCCGTTTATACCTGCGATAATATTGGCAATCTAGATATGGAACTACCCTTATTAATTCCGCACGATTGCATGAATGATGCCAGAACTCAAAGAACTCTAGCTAGAGATGATGTCTATCACGTCGGGCAAGCAGTTGTTATGGTTGTGGCAATTAATCGCTATTTGGCAGAAGATGCAGCTCTCATGGTTGATGTAGATTATGAGCCGCTGGAGGTAGAAGTCGATATAGAAAAAGCGGTCCTGCCGAATGCACCTCTCGTACATCCAACCCACCCTGGTAATATTGCGGCTGATCTAACGCAAATATCCGGCGATCCAGAAACAGCTTTTGCCAAAGCTGAGCATGTAACGAAAATTCGTGTCGAGGTAGAGAGAAGCACTGCAGCGCCCATGGAAACTAGATCAGTAGCCGCCTATTATGATAATATTTCTGGAGTTCTGACAGTGTGGGATGGGACTCAAGCGCCGCTTACAGTTCGAGGAGGACTAGCATCAATCTTTGAAATTGATGAAGACAAAGTAAGGGTGATAGCGCCAGATGTTGGTGGTGGTTTTGGACAAAAAGTAATGTTTCCCCACCCTGATGAATTGTTGGTGCCGTTGGCCGCAATGGAACTCGGACTACCTGTTAAATACATAGAGGATAGGCGAGAAAATTTTATAAGTTCCAATCAAGAACGGAAACAAATTCATCACATCGAGCTGTATTCTACAAAAGACGGTGATGTTATAGGTCTAAAGGATTTTTTCCTGCATGATACTGGTGCCTTCATTCCTTACGGAATTGCGATAGCTCAAGTCGCATCCACTTCAATTGCGGGACCTTACAGAATACCGAATATACACGTTCAATTTCAGGCTGTTTACACGCCAACGGTTACAATTACTCCTTACAGAGGATGTGGTCGGCCTCAAGCATGTTTTGCAATCGAGCGGGCGATGGACCAATTAGCGGACGAGTTGGGGATAGATCGATTTGAAATTAGACGGAAAAATTTAATATCAGACGAACAGTTTCCTTATCCAAGAGAAGGTCTTATTTTTGCCGATGGCTTACCCGTAACAATGGATAGTGGCCAGTATTTTAAAGCACTTGATCTAATAGAAGAAAAAATCGATGCTAGAAATTTTCCTAAAATGCAAGAGGAAGCCAGAAGTCAGGGTAAGTATCTTGGTTTAGGTTTAGCGTACTATGTTGAGGGGACTGGGTTAGGCCCATACGAAGGTGGTCATATTAAAATTCATCCAATTACAGGTAAAGTTTATGTAAATACTGGCTTATCGGGTCAGGGACAAGGGCATGACACTGTTTTTGCACAAATAGTTGCTGATCAACTGGGAGTTAACGTTGAAGACGTTATTTTGACGGAGGGTGACAGTGGTGCCTATGATTGGGGTGTGGCAACATTCGCAAGTAGGGCTGCCGTTGTTTCAGGTAATGCGATACACAAGACCGCACTTATTGTAAGAAAGAAAACGATCAAGGCTGCCGCCAATATGCTAGAGGTTGATGAAGACCAGATTGAGTTAAGGGATGGACATGCTTGGGTGCATAACTCAAATCGTAGTGTTTCACTGGCTGCTGTTGCAACTGCAACAAATCCATTGAGGTATGCATTCAATGAGGCGGCAAAAGCGGCAACCCAATTCGCCCCTGCCAGCAGACATGATGGTCCTGCTTTAGACGAAGGCCAGGCCCCTGGACTTGAAGCAACGGATTACTATAGCCCACCTGCAGCAACCTGGGCCTATGGTGTGCATGCGGCAATAGTTGAGGTTGATGAGATTACTTGTGAAACAAAAATTAAAAAATATGCGCTCGTTCATGATTGTGGCAACATGATTAATCCCACAATAGTTGAAGGGCAGGTAATGGGCGGCGTGGCGCAAGGTATCGCAGGCGCAATGTACGAGAAAGTTGAGTTTGACGAAGATGGTAATATCTCTAATGCAAATTTTGTGGATTTTGTGATTCCATATGCAACCGAAATTCCGAAGGTTGAAATGTATCACCTTGAAACGCCAACACCTTTAAATCCACTTGGTGTAAAAGGCGTTGGAGAAGCTGGTTGCATTGCCACTGCAGCAACAATTGCCTCTGGCCTGACAGATGCATTAAAGGAGTTTGGAAATCCAAAATTTCGTTCAACTCCAATAACTCCAAGTATGATACATGAGGTTATAAGTTCGGGTAGTAGCGGGTGAGAAGGCTTGGATACATTAAGTGAGCAATTCTTCAAAATCCTCAATAAAAAAAGTAAATAATTATGTTTTTTAAGCTTATAAAAGGAGGTAAGTATGAAAAGTTTATTTAAAGCTGGGCTGGTTATTCTCGCCAGTACTTTCTGTTTGGGGCAATCTGCTCTCGCGGAGAGAATTATAAAAGGTGACCCAAAACCTGCTATGATCATTTTTTCACAGAAAAATGATGGAGGTTGGTCGCAGGCTCTTGATGAGGCTAGGCAGAAGATTGAAGCGGAATTAGGTCTGACAATTCCAGTGGTAGAAAATGTCCCAGAAAATGCGGCGGCTGTAAAACCTGCAGTTGAATTATTTATAGACCGTGGGCACAATATAATCCTGGGGTCTGCATTTGGTTACTCTGATGCGTTCAAAGAACTCGCTGAAAAGTATCCTGACGTAGTCTTTTTAAATCCAGCTGGAACCACTAACGGCGATAACCTTATGTCGTATTATGGTCGAACATATGAAAGTCAATATTTATGTGGTATGGCAGCTGGAGCTATTTCAAAAACTGGTAAGTTAGGTTTTGTAGCAGCTAATCCCTTTGGACTTGTGAATTGGACCGTAAATGCTTTTGCCATGGGTGCACGCGAAATGAATCCAGATGCTACACTAACTGTGGTCTTTACTGGGGCGTGGAATGATCCTGTCAAAGAGCGAGCAGCATCAGAAGCCCTTGCTGAGCAAGGAATTGATGTAATCGGCCAGCATGTTGATACTCCCACACCTCAGATCGTAGCCAAGGAAAAAGGAATGTACGCCACTGGGCATCACAGGGATCTGTCAGAGTTTAGTTCCGCTACGCAATGTTCTTCTGTTTGGGTTTGGGATCGATTTCTCATACCTGAGATAAAGAAAATAGCTGCTGGGACATGGGAGTCCTCACCCTGGGGCGCATTCCTTTCTATTGGTCAAGGCGGTACTGATATTGCCTGTTGTGGAGACGCTGTTTCCAGTGATCAAAAAGCTAAAATAATGAAAGCGCGTGACGACATAATGGCCGGAAAGCATATATTTGCTGGACCTCTAAAAGATGGGTCTGGTGCGCTTAAAGTGAAATCGGGAGAAGTCATGGGCGATGCAGATTTATGGGGCATGGACTGGTTTGTCGAAGGCGTTATAAGTCAGTAGAAGCAGAAGAATTTGATTAATGGTAAAGATTAATCAAAATTACAAAATTAAAATGGAGAAAATCACCAAGTCATTTGGTGATTTTCTTGCTCTTGATGATGTGACTTTTAATCTAGATTTTGGAGAGGTTCACGCTCTACTTGGTGAAAACGGAGCAGGTAAATCGTCTTTAATGAATGTACTGTCAGGAATATATGCACCGGACCGAGGCGAAATTAGTATTGATGGTAAAGTAGTAAATATAAATGGACCGTCTGACTCTAAATTTCTGGGTGTAGGTATGGTTCATCAGCATTTTAGGCTAGTAAAAAGTTTTAGTGCACTTGATAACATAGCTTTAAGTATAAACCAGGCGTCTTACTACACTGAGAAAGACAATCTTCGCCATAAAATCTTAAAGAAAATGGACGAAATTGGTTTTGAACTCGATCTTGATAATCCAGTTGGTTTATTGTCCGTTGCTGAGCAACAAAGAGTAGAAATCTTAAAAGTTTTAATCGCAGGTGCCTCTATAATCATTTTAGACGAGCCAACCGCCGTACTAACAGATGAAGAATCTCACGGATTTTTTAAAATTATAAGATCTCTTGCACGTTCTGGAACTTCAGTTGTCTTAGTTACTCACAAGCTGAAGGAAGCTAAAGAATTCTCAGACAAAATTAGTGTTCTCCGCAATGGGAAAATGGTTGATACCGTTATACCAGGGGAATTAGATGATGAAGCATTAATAAATTTGATAGTTGGTGAAGTATTCAAGGAAAAGCCTCAGTTAAGTAATAATTTTGGTGAGGAAAAGTTAGTGATATCAGATCTAAATCTTCATCGTACTAACCACGCCATGGGATTAACCAATATAAATTTTAAAATTCGTGAGGGTGAAATTTACGGCATTGCAGGGGTAGGTGGAAATGGTCAGGCAGAGTTATCGACCGTATTGATGGGCTTAACAAAGCTGAATAGCGGCTCGATTAAATTAGCAGGCTATGGCGATATTACAAAGTTTCGGACCGACCAAAGACGGAAGTGCGGGTTAGTTTATATTCCTGCTGACAGGCAGAAGTATGCATTAGCAGGCGAACTTAGTGTTGCAGACAACTATGCTGTATCCGCAATTCTTAGGGGTGACTTAGGTAGTTGGATGGGAGTGCAAAAATTAGGAAAACAGCGAAGCACTTCGGAGGCTATACAAGAGTTTGATATATACGGCGTGCAAAGGCTAAATCAAAATGCTGCTCTTTTATCCGGTGGTAATGCACAAAAACTGGTTATAGCGCGCGAGTTTTCATCAAAACCCTCTGTGGTAATTGCTCACAGTCCGAGTAGAGGGTTGGATCTTAAGGCCGCTGCCTTTGTTCATAAGCAATTATTGGCTGCAAGAGATGCGGGCGCCGCTGTATTGTTATTAAGTGAAGATTTGGATGAAGTTATGCTGCTATCGGATACTATTGGTGTTATTAATCGCGGTCGCATAACTGCAGAATTCGCTTCACCAGCTGATCGACAAAAAATTGGAAAGGCTATGGTAAATTGAATTCCTATCCAACCATTAACAAAAGAAAAGGCGTCAAATTAGAATTACGTGACCCAATGAATTTTGTGAATAAGTTTATAGTACTAATTTTATCAATTTTTACAGGATTATTCATATCATTTATTATATTGGTTTTATCTGGTGTTTCGGGCTCAGCTTTATGGAAGGAATTTGTGGTTTACATTTTCACAAGTGAGAAAAACTTGTCCTCAGTTTTAATTCAGGCTTCTCCATTTGTAGTTGCAGGGCTTGCGGCAGCGGTAGCATTCAAAGCGCGGTTTTGGAACATTGGTATTGAAGGACAAATGATTTTTGGAGCTATTGCAGCAACTTATATTGCAATTAATGACATTGGACCAGGGTCAGTACGTCTATTACTAATGTTTACAGCCGCCGGTTTGGGTGGTGTGTTTTGGATATTGTTACCTGCATTCCTCAAAATTAAATTAGATGTTAACGAGATTATCTCGACCCTTTTAATGAACTATATTGCATTTAACTTTTTGCTACATCTTCTCTATGGAAGCTGGCGAGATCCATCCACTGGTTTTCCTAACTCAGAGCAATATGATGTATTTGAGATTTTACCGTTACTCGGGTGGCAGAGTTTGAACTTCTCATCTGTAATTGCAGTGTTATTAGTAGTTATTATTTTCTGGCTTTTTGTGAGTTCTCGCTTTGGATTTGTTTTGAACGTCCTACATGCAAGCAGTGATATGGCAAAGTATATGGGTATTCGAGTAAGTTTGGTTATTTTGATAGTAACTGTAGTATCAGGATTTCTATCGGGGATTTGTGGCTTTCTAGTCAGTTCCGGCATAGAAAGTCGGATGACGCAATCTTTCTTTCTGGGGTTTGGATTTTCAGGGATTTTGATATCATTTTTGGCTAGAGATAATCCGATTGGTATACTTGTGGTATCGCTACTTTTTGCTACTCTTGTTATTGGTGGTCAAAGTCTTCAAGTATTTTATCAAATACCTTTTGCGATGGTGCAATTAATGCAAGCAATAATTGTAATGTGCGTGGCCGCATCTGAGTTTTTTATACGTTATCGTTTAATCTTTTCTTTTTAGAGGTACAGTTATATGGACTTTCTAATCTTTTGGCTATCTAACGTACCAGGGTTTGCAACGCCTTTCGCCTTGGGGGTTCTCGGAATGATTATTTGTGAACGTTCAGGTGTATTAAATTTAGGTGCAGAAGGCTTTGTGTTGGTGGGCGCTATGTCGGGAGCCGGAGTATTAATATCAGTTGGGGATGTACCTTTTGTTGCCTTGTTAATAGCTGGATTATCGGGTTCCTTATTGGGCTTACTATTTGGTTTTTTAGTTACAATACTCAGGGTAAATCAAGTAATTGCGGGTTTGATTATGGTTTTTCTGGCACAAGGTCTTACCAGCCTTTTGTCCAGGAATATGGATTGGGTTAATAAACCATTTGCGGGCTTGTCAAAGCTGAATACTGGCATACTAACTGAAATACCGGTAATCGGACCTATTATTTTTCAACAAGATTTATTAGTTTATTGTACCTTATTATTCTATTTGGTTGCCTTTTATTTTATTTATAGAACAAGTATTGGGTTAAGGTTAAGGGCTGTCGGTGAAAACCCTGACGCCGTAGACGCTGCAGGGGGGGACGTAATTTTAATAAGATTACTTGCTGTTACAATTGGTACGTTTTTCTTAGGTTTAGCCGGGGGCTACTTTACTGTTGTAGTTTCGAAAATATGGGTTGACGGAATATCAGGCGGACGAGGCTGGATAATAATAGCTCTGGTGATCTTCGCTCGTTGGCAACTGTCAAGGGCTTTGCTTGGAGCTGTAATATTTGGCTGTATTGAGGCCTTAATTCCTAGGTTGGCGGCTATTGGAGTGCAACTACCGCAGTATTTCGTTTTAATGATGCCATATGCAATTACTCTACTAGTAATGGTGTGGTCTAATCTAAATCCAAAAAATATTAAGGCAGCACCTGCATCTTTAGGGCGTCCTTTTCTCCGAGAGGAAAGGCATTAGACACTTGTAAAAAGCTAAAAGATTGTGCACAGCTTGTAAAAAAGTTTAGACAATTGCTACCTCGTGTAGGCTACGGCCCCGTGGCTCAACTGGATAGAGCGGCCCCCTCCTAAGGGGCAGGTTATAGGTTCGAATCCTATCGGGGTCGCCATCTTTTATTATTTTTGATGAATAACTTGGCTGAATCTCTCAACTTCATCCCAATCTGTAAACTCGTATTCTTTTGATGTATCGGTCGGTCCTTTTGTGATAAACATGATTAATCTTATCATTTGTTTATCAATAAATTTATAAGATGGATAATCTATTCTACCCGCAAATACTCCGAGTTTGTTAGGTTCCCAATTCGATAATTTCAAAAATTTTTTCATGTACGGGTTCGTTTCAGGAGTATTTTTGTGTTCCTTGCGTGCGACGACATTCACAGTAAAAAAAGCAGTAAATTTTTCTTTAAGAATTACAATATTATTCTCTACGAACTCATAAATTTTTGGGCTGTGTTTACCATATCGTATGCTGGCACCTACAATAATTTTATTATAATCTTTTAAATTAAATGTTGCTGCATCATCAACTGAACACATATCAATTGATGTATTTTCGTGCGCTGTAGAAATAATCTTTTCGCATATCTTTTTTGTTTGTCCATCTATTGTAGAGTAAACCACTAATGTGTCTTTCATGCAAAAATCCTTAATTACAATTTTGAAATCAAATGTTGTTTAACAGTGTTTTAACAAATAAAAAGTAATACGTGAATTAAATCATTTAATTAAAGAAACAGATTTCGCAAACAGCTATTAAAAAATTTTCGTTGTGCCAAATAGGCTAACCAAAACTATTAATTTATTTATAAATACAGTCTGAATACAGCTTGAATGCTTATCTCTTAATACTACCCTTTAATTTCTTACAGTAGGGCAGATTTTATGACCAGTGACGTATTTCTAATTTTAAATAATCAACTTTTTGAGCCAGAAATTCTGAATCAGCTAGGGTGTAGCAGGGTTTTCCTTGCTGAGGACCGAAAATTACTAGCACGCGAAAAACAGCATAAATTAAAGTTGTATCTAAATCTTTGTTCAGTGAGAGAGTATAAAGAAGAGTTAGAAATTGCTGGAATAAAAGTAGACCACTTTTCCATTGAAAACAGAAATGATAGATTAGATTTTGAACAGTTCGTTTTGGAGTATCTTAATAAGCGGCATATTTCAAGGGTCACTCTTTTTGAGATCGAAGATAAATATCTTGAAAATAGGCTTTTAACCAGCTTAGAAAATAATAAGATCAGCTACGAAATAAAGTCTTCGCCAATGTTTCTCTTTACCAGAGATGATTTTCGCGAATTATACGGCGACGCAAAATCATTTCGTATGGGCAACTTTTATAAAGTTGGTAGAAAAAAGTTTAATTTTTTAGTTGACGATACTGGTGGTCCAATTGGAGGAAAATGGTCATATGATGAAGAAAATAGAAAGAAAATTCCCAATGGTACCTTTATTCCTGAGTTAAAAAAGTTTCCACAATCGAAGTATCATAAAGAGGTGGTCTCTATAATTGAGCGTTTTTTCCCAAATCACAATGGAAGTACGAACAGAATCTGGTTTCCTGTAAAAAGGGATAGTGTTTTAGAACTGTTGGATGATTTTCTTCTGAACCGTCTCGTAAATTTTGGTGTTTATGAAGATGCAATGTTAAAAGGAGAAAACTTTTTATTTCATAGCTGTATTTCTGCTTTCCTAAATAATGGTCTTATAACACCACAAATACTGATAACTAGGGCTATGGATCTTTTTAAGAAGCAAAAAGCACCTCTTAATTCTACAGAAGGTTTTATTAGGCAAATTTTGGGCTGGCGTGAGTTCATAAGGGGTATCTACCAATTACGTGGGAGTGACCAGAGAAATTCAAATTACTGGGGTCATAAAAAACGTTTAACGGAAAGCTGGCACACCGGCTCCACTGGTATTGCTCCACTTGACGACTGCATTCAGACGGCGATTAAAGATGGATATAGCCATCACATCCCAAGATTAATGGTAATTTCCAACTTAATGAATTTATGCGAAATTCATCCTGAAGATATATATAAATGGTTTATGGAAATGTATATCGACGCTTATGAATGGGTTATGGTTCCGAATGTGTTCGGAATGGCAACCTATGCAGATGGAGGATTAATGTCTACAAAACCCTACACTTGCAGTTCTAACTACATACTCAAAATGAGTAACTATAGTAAGGGTGACTGGTGCGATATAGTAGATGGCTTGTATTGGCGTTTTGTCGAAAAAAATAAATCATTTTATGCCTCAAATATGCGCCTTTCATTCCAGGTCAAAACTCTCGCCAGAATGAGCGAGGATAGAAAGTCAAAGATTTTTACAAAAGCAGAATCCTTTTTAAAAACTCACACAAGAAATTAAATTATTAATTTATTTTGTGGAACGTTTCCCTAGTGACAGCTGTTAAATTGTAAAATATAAGTGAAATCAGTTCGTTATAGGATATTCTAGAATGGTAACTGATCATCTCAAGCCGCGTCGCCGAGTAAGTGGAGGTCGAGCGCAGCGCCTTGCCAAGCAACGTATGACGACTGGCAACGAAGCAGTGCGAGGGGGGTTATTAGGTGGACGTTATAATCCTCTCTCAAAGACGGACATGGACAATATTAATAATGCAGCGCTGACTGTATTAGAAAAAACTGGTATATCTGACCATTTTGAAGAGCTGTTGGATTTGATTTTACCATATGGAGCATTTCTGAATGATCATGGAAGGTTATGTTTTCCGCGATCTTTGATGGAGGATATCTTAGCAGAGTCCGCCAAAGAGTTTTACGTATATGCGCGTGGAGATCGTGAAGGTAAGGATGACATGCACTGCACTTCCAAAAGTGTTTATTTTGCAAACTCTGGAACTGCAGTAACTACTTTTGACAGCCAAACGAAGTCTTATCGACCTTCGACGCTGAGAGACATTTATGATTTTACAAGATTAGTGGACCAGCTCGAAAATATTCATATGTTAGGTGACATTGTATTAGCCAGTGATGTGGAAGATGATTTTGCCCATGACATTAATACCGTCTACGCAATACTATCTGGAAGCCAAAAACCAGCTTGTATAACATTTCGTGATCGAAGTCACATTCCGCACGCAATTCGTCTTTTTGACCTAGCTTCCGGTGGAGAAGGCTCGTTTATGAAAAAGCCATCCGTTATTTTTGGAGGATGTCCAATTGTTTCACCATTGCGTATAGGTCGTGAAAATATGGAAATTCTCATAGATACTGCAAAATTGGGACTGACGGTGGATTTGGCAGTTCCACCACAAGCAGGTGCGACTGCACCAGCTACACTGGCGGGAACGTTGGTTCAAACAGTAGCAGAAACGCTGGCATGTGTTGCAATCGTAAATTTAATACGTCCAGGTTGTCCAATATGTTTTGCGGCATGGCCGTTTATAACCGATTTAAGAAGCGGCTCTTTCACTGGTGGCGGTGGTGAACAGGCGCTAATTGGTGCGGCGGCTATTCAGATGGGCAACTATTATGGTCTACCAACTTCTGTTGGAGCAGGGATGACGGATTCAAAGATTCCTGATGCGCAGTATGGTATTGAAAAAGCAATGACATTTATGCTGGCTGCGCATGCCGGTGCTAATCGGTTGTGCGAGTTTGGTGGTATGATGGGAAGCCTCATGGGATGTAGTTTTGAAAGTATGGTGATCGATAACGAAATTGGTGGAACGATACTCCGCTCGTTGAGAGGAATTGAAGTAAATCAAGAAACTATGGCAGTCGACATCATTCATCAATGTGCTATCGATCCAGGCCACTTTCTTGGAAATGCACATACCTTAGATTACATGAATAGCGAATTTTTATATCCAAAATTAATGGATAGAGAACGAACTGATACCTGGGAAAAAGAAGGTAAAACTGAGCTTTTTGAGAGAGCCACTGTATCCGTAAAGCAAATGCTTAGTGATCACTTTCCTAATTATTTTGGTTCGCTTGATGAGCAAGTTAGAAGAGAATTCCCTATCCTCCTCCCAAAAGAGCAAATGATTAATGCATGAAGGTAAATTTTGGAAATTAGATATTTTATTAAATTAGAAATTATGCATAGTAATCTTAATTTATAGTGTAACTTTTTCAAAGTGGACAGGTTACAGCACCAAATCTATCAGGGTAGCAAATAATTTATGAACTCAACTTTTGGTCTATTACCTGATACAATTGAGTCAGATAGTTAAATTTTCAAAAAGTGAAAATATGTTCCCAAACTTTGAAAGAGAACAGGGTTTAATCAACGAGGGATGCTCAATTATTGCAGGAGTTGATGAGGTTGGCCGAGGACCATTAGCAGGCCCTGTAACGGCCGCTGCAGTAATTCTAGACCCACTAAATATTCCAGACAATTTAAATGATTCTAAAGTCTTAAGTTCGAAAAAGAGAGAAAAATTATTCGAAGAACTGAAATTTAGCTCTACTTTTGCAGTGGCAAGTGTTTCACCTGAAGAAATTGACAAACTGAATATTCTTCAAGCTTCTTTATTGGCCATGGTGAATGCTGTTTCTAACTTAAAAGTTAAACCAAACCACATTTTAATTGATGGAAATAAAGTTCCGGAGAGACTTGTCGGGCGGGCAACGGCAATTGTGAAAGGGGATCGAAAAGTATTATCAATTGCAGCGGCCTCAATAATTGCAAAAGTGACAAGAGACAAATTCATGCATGATCTAGATTCAGAGTTTCCGGTTTATGGGTGGGCCCAAAATAATGGATACCCTACAAAGTGTCACATGAATGCAATAGTAAAGTATGGGGTCACCCCTCATCATAGACGTTCCTTTAAACCGGTACACAATATCTTGTGTAGGTAAAACAATTGAACATTTGACTTAAAAACGAATTGACGGATTCGTGGGGATGAATCATTTTAGTGACGATTAAAGAGCGCATAAGCGCCGGTTAATGAGGCAGTAAAATGAATAACCCCTTAAAGCGGATGGCTAGTGGCCTTCCAACTGGACGTGTATTGGTTGGAGACTGTATTGAATTAATGAATTCTCTCCCCCAATGCTCGGTAGACTTAATTTTTGCAGACCCACCTTATAATCTGCAGCTTAAAAGTGAGCTGCATCGGCCAGATAACTCACGTGTTGATGCAGTTAACAATCATTGGGATCAATTTGAAAGTTTTAGAACTTATGATGAATTTACCAACAATTGGTTGGCAGCTGCGAAGCGAATTTTAAAAAAGGACGGTGCTATTTGGATAATAGGCTCCTACCATAATATTTTTAGAGTTGGATCTGCTGTTCAAAACCAGGGCTTTTGGATTTTAAATGATGTTGTATGGCATAAGTCCAATCCAATGCCCAATTTCCGAGGTATGCGTTTTACGAATGCTCATGAAACTTTAATTTGGGCATCAAAAACTGATAAGTCCAAATATACTTTTAATTATGAAGCACTGAAGGCGCTGAATGAAGGCACGCAGATGAGAAGTGACTGGACACTTCCTCTATGCACTGGTCACGAACGGTTAAAAAATGATAAGGGTGAAAAAGCTCATCCTACCCAAAAACCTGAGAGTTTGTTGTATCGCGTTTTACTTGGAACAACAAACCAGGGCGACGTTGTGCTAGACCCTTTCTTCGGTACTGGTACGACTGGTGCGGTTTGCAAAATGCTGGGCCGTAACTTTATTGGCATAGAGCGTGAAGAATATTATGCAAAAGTGGCAGAAAAGAGAATTAAAAATACGCGAGCCCTGGATAGTTCATCTCTGAAAATTTCAGTAGGGAAACGTGCAGAGCCGCGAATACCTTTTGGCCAGTTATTAGAAAGAGGAATGCTTCGTCCTGGAGAACAGTTAATGTCTAGTAATGGCCGCTTTACTGCTAAAGTAAGGGCTGACGGAACCTTGGCAGGTGATAGTGTTGTTGGTTCAATTCACCAGGTAGGGGCAAAGTTGGAGGGAGCTCCAAGCTGTAATGGCTGGACCTATTGGTGTTTCAAGCGTGACGGAAAGAGGGTAT
Source organism: Paracoccaceae bacterium (assembly GCA_902631295.1). GTDB lineage: Bacteria > Pseudomonadota > Alphaproteobacteria > Rhodobacterales > Rhodobacteraceae > Salinivivens. The sequence continues at coordinate 13,717 of CACOXV010000016.1, forward strand.
TAATTGACCAATTACGTCAGCAAATTCGTGACGAAATAGGAACGATTTAAATTTAAAAGTAATTTAAACCAAAGAGGCTAATTTATCTAATGATTGCCAGAATTGTAGCAAAAATAATAGTCGTACTTCTGACAATCTATTGAATTAGTGTTATTGGGGCATATTTTTATAACGTATCAATCACATTTCCTTTTTCTGTTTCTGAAGGAACCTATGTCCCGGAGCATCGTTTAAAAGCTATCCGATTATCACTGTTTGCAACGTTCAAATTTTTTGCTTTTCACTATTTTTTTACGGCTAAAAAAAATTCTACCCGATCCAAGTTATGGCAGTAATGTTGTTTAGTTTAACGATATTTGGCACACTAAGTTTTTCAATTGAAGAGGCTGAGGCAGTAGAGTTTTTTCAACTTCTTTTTTGGTTTCCAGTATCTCTAATTTTATATAAGGCAGCAAAGACTGATTTTAAAAATATTTTTAATAAATAAGCTAAACTGAACAAAAAACACGATAAAGAGTAGAAGCAAACTTGCAGGGCTCCCCATTAATTCTGAATTCAAATTACTTAAATGAATTTTCTAATTTATAAGCTTTTTGAAAGAGTGTCGGTAACGAGCTCAAATCAAACTCATTTTCCCCGATGAAAAACCCTTGTTTTGGTTTGCAATTGAGCGGAACGGTTGCAAATTTAACAATTACATCCAAGTGAAAATGTGTAAATGTGTGCCTAATGCGACCATTGGTTATTTGCCAATTTGCATCAACAGGTGGTATGTCGTTTGGCTCTGCGGACCATTCTGAAGTTGGCCACCCAAGCATACCGCCCAATAAGCCTTTAGCGGGTCGTCTTTCTAAAAGGTATGCCTGGTCTACCCTTTTTACTATATAAATGAAGGCTCTTCGTGTAGGTTTTTTCTTTTTTTTAAGTTTGAAAGGAACCAAATTGGCTGATCCATTTTTATTGGCTAAACACTCTGTCTCTAGAGGGCAAACTAAACATTTGGGTGCTACAGGAGTGCAAACAGTTGCCCCTAAATCCATCACAGCCTGTACATAGTCACCCGGTCTCAACTCGGGCGTTAGGCCTCTAGCAATTTGTGTTATTTCGCCCTTAGAATTTGGCAAAGGTGTTTGAATTTCAAATAATCTAGAAATTACTCTTTCTACGTTGCCGTCTACAACCACTTCATTTCTGTCGAAGGCAATGGCTGAAATCGCTCCCGCTGTATATGGGCCTACACCCGGAAGTTTGAGAAGTGTTTTATAGTCACTTGGGAATTTTCCGCCGTATTCGGAAAATATTATTTTAGCACATTTAAGCAAATTGCGAGCTCTTGCGTAATATCCCAATCCAGCCCATGCTGCAGTGATTTCGCTCTCTTCAGCTTCCGCCAACTTCTCCAGTGTTGGCCATTTCCCAATGAATTTGATAAAGTAGCTTCTAACTGTAGCAACAGTAGTTTGTTGTAGCATTATCTCAGATAACCATACATGATAGGGATTGGGTCTAATACCTGATGTTCTATCTAATGGCCCAATACGCCAAGGCATTTCACGTGCATTTTCATCATACCAGTTTAAAAGTATTGAAGGTTTTACTTTTGAGTTCATTTTCTTATTAATTATTTCAAAACTGCGCTTTATTGTCTAAACATATATTTAAAGCAGGACCGTTGAAATGCAAAACCCTGACAAAAGATCCGGCAGATTTAAAAGAACATCCGAGCTTCTGAGGCGGACGATAAACGAAGCTAGTGAGGGAAGAGGTTTTTCTGAGACTAGGCTCCTTACTCATTGGAGCACTTTTGTAGGTATTGGCCTAGCGGAAAAAACATATCCGGTAAAAATAAGTTTTGCCTCTGGTGGGCTGGGTGCTACTCTGACAATCTTAACTACTGGGCCTCATGCCTTAGAACTTGAAATGCTAAAGCATCAAATTAAAGAAAAGGTTAATGCTGCATATGGATATAATGCTGTCGCACGAATAAAGATTACACAAACTGCTGAAACGGGCTTCGAGTTTGCGAAGGTCAGTGGAAACACAGAAGAAAAAGACAGTAATAAAAATTTGACTGTTGTTCGTAATAATTTGAAAGCAAGTGAACTGGTAGAAGGTGTGGAAAACAAAGAATTGAGAGAAGCTCTTGCAGAGCTGGAAGAAAAAGTATTAACAAAATCTACAAAGAGAATGGGCTAAAAGGCAAAAGTATGAGATTTAGAGTGATACGAAATTCGGCATTATTTTTTTTAATGATTGGAACAGCCGTTTGGTTTAATCAGCCAAATTTACAAAGTACCGGGAAAAATCAGCAAAATTATTCTTCATTAATAGCTTTTGCAGATGAAAAAACGGAGCGTACTATCACTGAGATGATATTAGGCAGTGAAGATGCAAAAATAGAGATCGTGGAATATGCTTCTTATACATGTCCACATTGCGCCACATTTCATACCGAAATTTATCCAAGGCTAAAAAATGATTACATCAAAACTGGAAAAGTGCGCTTCATTTATAGAGAGGTTTACTTTGACAAATTTGGTTTGTGGGCTTCTATGATTGCTCGATGCGCAGGCCCCGAAAAGTTTTTTGGGTTAACAGAACTTATATATAAATCACAACAAAAATGGGCTCGCGCCGGTGATGATGCCGCAATTGTGACCGAGTTATCTAAATTGGCGAAAGTCGCAGGGCTCAATGACGAGAAAATTCAAAATTGTCTAGAAGATAAAGATAAGTTACGAGCGCTCGTTGAATGGTTTAAAAATAACGCCTCTAATGATGATATAAAATCTACCCCATCTTTTATAATTGATGGAGAAAAGTTTTCGAATATGGGTTATGATGATTTTTCTTCGATTATAGATAGTAAAATTTCCGAATAATGGTAGCCCCACTTGAAGGCATAAAAGTAGTTGAATTAGCTCGTATTTTAGCTGGGCCTTGGACTGGTCAGTTATTGGCCGATCTTGGAGCTGAAGTAATCAAGGTTGAGTCGGAAAAGGGAGATGATACACGTGCATGGGGGCCGCCATTTATTGAACGAGAAAATGACACTTCAGCAGCTTATTTTCATGGGTGTAATCGAGGTAAGAAGAGTGTCACTATTGATTTAAGTACCGCCCTAGGCCAAGAGCGCGTAAGTGAATTGATTCAAGGTTCTGATATTTTAATCGAGAACTTCAAGGTTGGAGGTTTAAAAAAATACGGTTTAGATTATGAAAGCCTAAATGCTAAGAATAAGGAACTAATTTATTGCTCAATCACTGGTTTTGGTCAGAATGGTCCATACTCTACACGAGCAGGGTACGATTATATAATTCAAGGAATGTCTGGTCTGATGTCAATAACTGGTGAGCCAGGCGGGCGGCCATTGAAAACAGGTGTTGCGATAACAGACATTTTTACTGGGCTATACGCTTCCTCTGCCATTTTGGCGGCACTACACCAACGCAAAGAAACAGGTCTCGGTCAGCATATTGATATGTCTCTTTTAGACTCCGCAGTCGCCATCTTAGCAAATCAGGGAATGAATTATTTATCTACAGGGAGGGTGCCGGGTCGAATTGGAAATTTTCATCCAAACCTCAGTCCCTATCAAGTTTTTGAATGTTCTGATGGCCATGTTATAATAGCAACTGGAAATGATCAACAATACCAAAAGCTGTGCAGTATTCTTAAATGTCCAGAACAAGCTTCAGACCCTAAATATCAAACTAATGCTAAGCGTGTCGAAAATCGAGATGAACTAGACGAGGTTCTCAGTCATAGAACAAAAAAGTGGAAAAAGGTGAAACTATTAGAACAATGTGAGGCTAATGGAATTCCTGCTGGACCGATAAACTCACTGGATGAGGTTTTTGCAGATCAACAAATAATACATCGAGGGATGGAGCTTAGTTTGGAGGGTATACCCAGTGTACGTAGTCCAATTAGGTTTAGCGAAAGCGAGTTAGTTTTAAATAAACCTTCTCCAAAATTGGGTGAACATAATTCTATTATTTTTCCCGACAACGTAAAATAGGTTTAAAAATTTTATCCCAGCTCAAATTTTCATTTAATTTAATTCTAACTGGTAAGGTAATTACCTCGTTTTTGAATTTCTTTGGCAATCGAACGTAATCCTTTTCTGTGGTGACAAGTTGAGCATTTTCAGCTCGTGCTCCCTCAATCAAACGCGTCATAAGTGTTGATGAAAGTTTTTGATGGTCGCTAAGAGACTGGCAGCTAACTATATTGGCTCCTTTAGCTCGTAGTGCTTCAAAGAAATTTTCAGGATGAGCAATTCCTGCAAATGCTATAACTTTCATATTTTCCCAGGATATTCCTGTATTTAAAACTTCAAGATCGGCTATCGCTATTGGTAAATTAATGTATTTTTCATATATTTTTTTGAAGTTGTTTTGTGAAGACTCAGCTCCGATTGAGATCAAGACATCTGCCCTCTTCAATCCACTGCTGAGCGTTTCTCTTAGTGGTCCAGCAGGAATGCATCGTTTATTTCCAAAACCTTTTTTAGCATTAACTGTTAGAATCGATAGATCTTTATAAAAACTTGGATCTTGAAATCCATCGTCCAGTAAGATTATTTCAGCACCCTCGATTATAGCATGTTTTATTCCAGCCGACCTTTTGTTTGCTAGCCAAGTTGGAGCAAATGCTGACAGCATCAAGGCCTCGTCACCAACTTCACTTACAGAATAATCTTTATCATTGATTAACAGAGGGCCTTTGGCTGTTCCTCCATAACCTCGTGAAACTACATGAACATCGTAACCTTCCTCGATTAGAAATTGAGCTGCAGAGATAGTGGTGGGAGTTTTCCCAGTTCCACCAACATTTAAATTTCCTATGCAAACTATGGGAATATCAAAATGCTTTTGCACCGATTTTAACATTCTAAATTTGGATAAGAGTGAGTAGAAAAATCCTAAAGGGACGAGTGCAGTGCTGAAAATACTTTTCTCATTCTTTTCTGGATACCAAAACTTTGGAGCTAGCATTTTCTAAATCTTTGAAGTTAGTTAGTAGTATAACGTATCTTCATTTCACACCAGTAGAATAAGAAACGCCATCTTGTGGTGGCCCTTAGTGGTTTTGTTTTAAAATCCTAAACCTTCGTATTTTTTCTTGAATTTTGATACACGTCCACCTTGATCCATTAGACGGGTATTTCCACCAGTCCAAGCTGGGTGCGAACTGGGATCGATATCTAATGAAAGCGTTTCTCCTTCTTTACCGTAGGTAGATCGCATTTTTACAATCGTGCCGTCAGTAAGTTTCACGTCGATAAAATGATAATCTGGGTGTATATCTTTTTTCATATATTTGCTCCTCAGGCCGGGCTATCAGCTGATTTATAATTAGAGTCTTCTGCTATTCTCGCAGATTTACCTCGTCGCGAACGTAAATAATATAATTTCGCTCGTCTAACTCGCCCTCGTCTTACAACTGTGATGCTTTCAATGTTTGTCGAGTGTAATGGGAAAACCCGTTCAACGCCCTCTCCAAACGAAATCTTCCTTACCGTAAATGAACCAGCAATACCGCTGCCATTCTTCCGGCTTATGCAAACACCCTCATAGTTTTGAACTCTCGTTCTCGTGCCCTCGGTTACTTTATAGCCTACGCGTACTGTATCACCAGCTTTGAAATCTGGGATTTGTTTCCCAAGTGCCGCGACCTGCTCGGCATCTAGTGTTGCGATAAGATCCATTTTGATCTCCTATAAACATGCGGTTTATCCGCAAAATTAATGTGTTCAAGAGCTCTCGGTCTTCGGTCGGATCCCATCAACAAGCTAGTCCGCCAGAGTTAAAACAACAATATTAAATTCACCACAATTCGCATTTATTTGTATGCCGAAGAAAGCATTATGCTTGTTCCAAATATCGCATATAAATCATGCTTAAAAGGATTGGCAAGCGTATATTAGTAGCAAAAGGAAATTTCAAGCACTTTATAAATTTTAGCCAACTGTTTGTGGTTTAAATCTTAACTTTTACTTTTTGCTAGGTTAGCTTTTTCCCAGAGATCAGCTCGGTATTGCTTAGTCTTTGATTTTGATTGATTTTCTCGCCAAGATTCAATTTTACCATGATGACCAGAGGAAAGGGTTTGTGGTATTTTTTGACCTTTCCATTCATTGGGACGTGTGAATTGATCGTGTTCAATGAGGCCATTACTATGGCTTTCAGTCGTTAAGCTATCTCGATTCCCTATTACGTTTGGCAACAAACGAACAGTTGTGTCTATCATGGCCTGGGCTGCGATCTCCCCACCAGTCATAACGAAATCGCCCATAGAAACTTCTTCAATCCCGTAATGGTTTATAACCCTCTGATCGATACCTTCAAACCTACCGCATATCAAAATGACACCTTCACTCTTTGACCATTTTCTTGCTAACCGTTGATTAAAAGTTTTTCCGCGAGGCGATAGATATACTAACGGAGTAGAGCTTTTGGCACGAGACAAGGCCGCTTCTATTGCTGGACCCAAAACGTCAGCACGTATTACAAGCCCTGGACCTCCACCACTTGGAGTATCGTCAACTTTATTATGTTTACCAATGCCAAAATCTCTAAGATCGATTGTAGATAAAGTCCAATTTCTACATTTCAATGCTTTACCGGTAAGACTTAAGCCTAAAACCCCAGGAAATGCGTCAGGAAATAGTGTGATCACTTGTACATTCCATACGCCTTTAACGACTTCATTGCTTGTAATTAGTGACTTCGGTTTATCTGATAGACTTATCCGTTTCAGTCCGTGAGATTTTGCAGATTTTACCATTCTAGCCTCCTGGTAATAGGCCATCTGGAGGGTCAGTTACAATGCGCCTAGACACAATATCTACTGTTGGAACTGCCTCTTTTGTAAAGGGAATAATCACGCTCATTTTTAAGTTCGCTCCATGAATTTCCAAAAGGTCTCCTGCACCATGGTTTAAAACAGCCTGAACTTTACCTATCTCATTACCCCCTGTATCATAAACTATCATTCCGATAAGGTCACTGTAATAAAATTCATCTTCTTGCAAAGATGGTAGCCGATCACGGGGAACAAAGAGTTTTGTTCCCTTTAGATCATCCGCTTGTTCTTTCTTTACAACACCTGAAAGACGGGCGGCGAAGCCATTTTTAAGCCTACCAGTGATCACAATCTCAAAGCTTCTGCCTCCATTTTCTGTAAATAATGGAGCATAATTTTCTATGTCATCTGGGTTGGATGTAAAGGATTTAAGCCTGACTTCTCCCCTTACACCGAAGGCTCCGGCCAAAGCGCCGACGCATATTAATTTAGACTCGTTTAACACTGTATGACCTTGGGTATTTTTAAATGAGACCGTTTTGTCTGAAAATATTATTTGTAAAATAAGACATGAAATAAATCATGTCTCATCAATTTAATTGGCAGCTACTTCTTTACTATCTCCAGCGTCTTCCTCTTCAGCTGGTGCTTCCGCCGCTGCTTCTTCAGCCGATCCTCCTGCCGCTACCTCTTCAGCTGGTGCTTCTACCGCTACCTCTTCAGCTGGTGCTTCTACCGCTACCTCTTCAGCTGGTGCTTCTACTACTGCTACCTCTTCAGCTGGTGCTTCTGCCCCTGTTTCTTCAGCTGGCACTTCTGCCGCTGCTTTTTTTGCTTCTAATCTTTCCTTTGCCTTTGTGCCTAGCTCTGCTTTTTTTGGATTATTTCTTTCAGTTCTTGGCAAAACACCGGCTGCTTCCAACATACGCGCTATCCTGTCTGTAGGTTGGGCTCCGTGCCCGAGCCAATGTTTAATTCTATCCATATCCATCTTTACCCTGTCTTCACTATCTTTGGGCAGAAGTGGATTATATGTTCCAAGCTTCTCTATAAAACGCCCATCGCGCGGCATTCGGCTATCTGCTGCAACTATTCTATAAAATGGCCTTTTTTTACTGCCACCTCGGGCTAAACGAATTTTCATTGACATTTCTTTATCTCCTTCAGAAATTTTAGATTAATTTTGTTGCTGTTTGTGGTGAAGAATAACTTCCTCAACAATGAAACTTAGGAATTTTTTTGCAAATTTAGGATCTAGGTCTGCTTCAATGGCAAGTTGAGAAAGTCGTCCTATCTGCTCTTCCTCCCGAAGTGGATCGGACGGGGGAAGATTGTGTTCTGCTTTTAGTTTGCCTACTGCCTTTGTGTGACTAAATCTTTCTCCTAGAGTGTAAATCAATATTGCATCGAGCCGATCTATACTTTTCCTGTGATCCTTTAAAATTATTTGAGCTCTCTCCGAGTTATTATCCATTTTAGTATCCTAGATCCTTGAAATAGAGCAAATATCAAAATTTACTTGTTTTGCTGCAGTAATAGTAATTATAGAGTCAGTTATTTTCCGTGTTTTCTGGGTAGGGATGCCGATACATATAACAGTGCCCCATATTGTCATTGTGGTATTCTTTTTCGTAAGTAGCATTGAGTCTTTTTGCTAGAGCAATAGAGCGCTTGTTTTTTGGCACAATGTTACTTGTTATCGTAGTAAATCCTAATTTTGAGTAGGCCCAAGATCTTACGGCTTGAGCAGCTTCAAAAGCGATGCTTTTCCCCTCAAATTCATCAAAAACAACCCATCCTAATTCAGGTTCTGGCCAACCTTCGGGGAACCATACCCCGCAGAGACCGGCTATGTCTTCACCCTTTGCAACAATTGTAAAGTAGCCAAAGCCATGTAGGTGCCAGTGCCCTATATTTAAAGCGAACCAGCGCCATGCATCTCCACGGTTTGACAAGGCACCAAAGAACACCGAACGCTCCTCATTTTGTAAAAATTCTATAGTCGGCTCAATATCGACCTTTTTGGGTCCACGTAAGATTAAATTCTGGGTTTTTAATACAGGTGAGTTTGTCAGTGACATTCTATTAGCCTCTAACAGAATTGAGATTTAATAAAATCTCAATAAAATTATATAATAATACATCGTAGATCATTTTCTTTTACCGAACCCAGATAGGCCTGGTGGAAGGCCTAAACTGGGCAATTTCCCGGAAGGTATGCTTCCTCCCAATTGTTTTGCAGCTTTTTCTAAGTCTTTTGCATCCATATTTTTTGGATTAAAATTTTCAAGATCAGCACCCTTTCCAAACATTCCACGCATCGCCTGTTTAAGCATTCCGCCCCGACCCATTTTCTTCATTACGTCAGACATTTGACGATGCATCTTCAGCAGTTTGTTAATTTCACTAACTTCCATGCCAGAACCTATTGCAACTCTCTTCTTTCTACTGGCTTGTAAGATTTGGGGATTGGTTCTTTCCCTTTTTGTCATTGAATTAATGAGTGCAATTTGCCGTTTAAATACCTTATCATCCATGCCTGCTTCAGAGGCTTGTTTAGCCATTTTTGCGGCACCAGGCATCATTCCCATAATGCTTTCCATTCCCCCCATCTTCATCATTTGCTCAAGTTGTAATTTCAGGTCATTCATGTTGAACTGACCTTTTTGAAATCGCTTCATCATTTTTTCAGCTTGCTGAGCCTCAATTGTCTCCTGAGCCTTTTCAACTAAGGCAACAATATCACCCATGCCCAGTATTCGACCGGCAATACGCTCAGGCTCAAAGGTCTCAAGTGCGTCAACTTTTTCTCCAACTCCCACGAACCTAATTGGCTGACCTGTCACAGCCCGCATAGAAAGAGCAGCTCCTCCACGGCCATCGCCATCCATTCTTGTTAAAACGACCCCCGAAACACCTATTTTATCATTAAATTCTGTAGCCACATTAACCGCATCTTGTCCCGTTAAGCCGTCGACCACGAGTAATGTTTCTCTGGGGTTTACTATGTCTCGAATGGCTGCCGCCTGACTTATAAGGTCATGGTCAATATGAAGTCTGCCAGCAGTATCTAACAAATATACGTCATAACCTCCTAGTGCTGCTTGAGTTTTGGCTCTTTTTGCAATGGCCAATGGATCCTCACCTTTAATGATGGGTAGCGTGTCGATACCAAGCTGTGAGCCGAGGATTTGCAATTGTTCCATCGCAGCGGGCCGATTTACATCAAGTGAAGCCATCAAAACGCGCTTATTATCCTTGTCGCGCAGTCGCTTTGCTAATTTGGCTGACGTGGTTGTCTTCCCTGATCCTTGTAAGCCAACCATCAAAATTGGAGAAGGTGGGTGGTCAATCTTTAAGCTTTCAGTTGTGCCTGTCCCTTTTAACATTGTTACTAGTTCATCATGAACTATCTTTACCACCTGCTGACCAGGCGTAACTGACTTTGTAACATTCTGACCAGTTGCTTTTGCTTCTACTGATTTAATGAAGTCGCGGGCAACTGGTAAGGAAACATCGGCTTCTAATAGTGCTATCCTGACTTCCCTTAAAGCAGTAACCACGTCCTCGTTTGACAGCGCGCCTTGCTTTGTGAGGCGACCGAAAACGCCAGACAACCGTTCTGACAAATTTTCAAACATATAATGGCCTTTTCAAATTAAATTACGCCCGTTGTTTTCTAAGCTGATTAACACCAAACTCCCCCGTGGGCGAAACTCGCTGACGGGGGTCGATCCTACTAAAAAAAGGACCGGAAGTGCTGAACCTCCTAGATATGGAGGTCTGGTAGTCGACTGTAACAGGCAAGTCAAGGCCTGAAGCTAAGTAGTTTATTAATATTACTGAGTTGGATAAAGCTAAGTTGTTTGTGTAAGATCTATGTGTGTTTCAATAAGTTTCTCTAAACTCTCAATATCTAGGATGTCGAATTGCCCAAACCCAAGCATCCAAACACTCGCATCTCGAAGTCCATCCGGTTCTAACTTGCACCAGTTTACCCGCCCACGTTTTTCTTGAGTAATTAATCCTGCATTAGTGAGAATATTAAGGTGCTTAGAGATGGCAGGCAAAGACATATCAAATGGATCGGCAACATCAGTTACAGCCATATCGTCCTCTAGTAACATTACAAGTATCTTTCTGCGGGTAGTATCTGAGAGTGCAGAAAATAGTTCATCTAAAGTTGCGTGCATGCGTGGCTAACCTTTTCATTTATATTTAACCATATGGTTAAATATGGATAAAATACAAAATTAACAAGAAAGTTAAAAATATTAACTTGGAAAAAAAAATTGTCAATAAAGACAATAACTTATAATAAAATAAAAAGCTACAGCAGAGGTTGACAGTAGCGAATTGAAATAATATCCAATAAGTGAAATTGGAAAGTCGTTCATGAAGGACAATGATCCATTACGAGACCTTGGCACCAAGATTGAGTCTGCAAAACAGAATTCTGTAGACAAGCCAAAAGTCGAAGATCACCACTCAGGGTTGCAAAACGCCTGGAGAATGGTAATTGAGCTAGTGAGTGGGCTAGCTGTCGGTTTTGGTCTTGGGTACGGATTAGATATTGCCTTCGGAACGTTGCCCATTTTTATGATTATTTTTACGCTGCTTGGATTCGTAGCCGGTATAAGGACTATGTTGTCGACAGCTAGGGAAGTTCAGAGAAACCAGGAACTGCGTTTGTCTGAAAAAAATGAGAGGGATATATAAGTGGCTGACACGGCGCAACCTTCAGAAAAATCAGATGGACTTGTGTTTCATCCAATGGATCAGTTTATTGTAGAACCGTTGTTTGGATCAGGTCCGATCCACTGGTACACCGTTACTAATGTTACCTTGTGGATGGGTTTAAGTGTTGTTGCGCTTGTTTTACTAATGTTGGTCGGAACCTCAAAAAGAGCACTAGTGCCAGGAAGGGCACAGTCTGTCGGCGAGCTTGCTTACGGGTTTGTGCACAAAATGGTTGAAGACGTGGCGGGACGTGATGCGGTACCATATTTCCCGTACATCATGACATTATTTATGTTCATTGTATTATCTAATTTTCTGGGCCTATTGCCAATGTCTTTTACTACGACCTCGCACATCGCTGTAACCGCGGTGATGGCAATAGGCGTATTCCTCGCTGTCACAGTAATCGGCTTTGTGAAGAACGGAGTGGGGTTTTTCTCCTTATTTTGGATTTCTTCAGCTCCATTAGCACTTCGTCCAGCACTGGCATTAATTGAAATTATTTCATATTTTGTGAGACCGGTAAGCCACTCTATTCGGTTGGCTGGAAACATGATGGCTGGTCACGCCGTTATAAAAGTGTTTGCTGCGTTTGCTGGAGTTGCTTTGATTTCACCATTGTCCGTAGTGGCCATAACAGCGATGTATGCCCTTGAAATATTAGTTTCATTTATCCAAGCATATGTATTTGCAATTTTAACATGCGTGTATCTGAAAGATGCACTTCATCCTCATCACTAATAAGTTTCGTTAATCAAGGAGAATTCGAATGGAAGGCGATATTGTTCAAATGGGTGCTTATGTAGGTGCAGGCTTAGCTTGTACTGGCATGGGCGGTGCAGCCATAGGTGTTGGTCACGTGGTAGGTAACTACATATCAGGTGCGCTGAGAAATCCTTCGGCAGCGGCGGGCCAAACAGCTACAATGTTTATTGGTATCGCATTTGCTGAAGCGCTAGGAATTTTTTCATTCTTAGTTGCTTTGTTGTTAATGTTTGCCGTATAAAAGTCTACTTTTTTGAGGTTAGTAGCTTTTGTAAGTACTGGCCTTGAAGAAGTAGAAGGGGAGTTTGTGAATGGCTGCAAGCACAGAACAGGTTGTAAGTAAATGTATCGACGGTTATGGAAGTGCCATCGGTATGCCACAGCTTTGTGGAGACTGGATGGCAAACCAAGTTTTTTGGTTAGTCGTTACTCTGATCGTCATTTTTCTAATTCTTTCCAGAGTAGCCTTGCCTCGAATAGCGGAAGTGTTGGCTGATCGGCAGAGCACGATCACAAATTATCTAGCTGCTTCTGAAGAATTAAAATCAAAAGCAGAGGAAGCAGAACGTCACTACACAAAGGCGCTTAATGACGCACGAAGTGAGGCTTCACGCTTGCTGGATGCATCAAAAGCAGAAATGAAAAAAGAACTTCAATCTGCAATTAGCAAAGCTGATGCGGAAATAAGCGTCAAGGTTAATGAAAGCGAAGCATCAATAGCTGAAATTAGGAAGAATGCGCTCTCGAGTGTTGAAAAGGTAGCCAAGGATACTGCAAAGGAAATCGTATTAGCTTTAGGTGCAAAAGCTGATGCTAAAACCATCAGCACAGCAGTTTCATCTAAAATAAAGGGTTAGAAATGCGTAATACCTTACTGATTATTTTCGCTTTTGTTGGTGGCCCACTATTTGCAGCCTCAGGTCCATTTTTCTCGTTAAAAAACACAGACTTCGTGGTCTTGTTATCGTTTTTACTTTTTATAGCTATTCTCTTCTATTTTAAAGTTCCAAGGTTGTTAGGTGGAATGCTGGATAAGCGGTCTGACGGTATCCAAACGGAAATTGATGAAGCGCGCTCCTTGCGGGACGAAGCTCAGTCGCTTTTAGCATCTTATGAGAGAAAACAGAAGGAAGCTATGGAGCAAGCTGAACGAATTTTAGAAACTGCAAAGGCTGACGCAGCTTCAGCAACTGAGCAAGCGAAGCTAGATTTAAAGGAGTCCGTTTCGAGAAGGATGGCGGCGGCGGAGGAGCGCATTTCAACTGCTCAAGCAGCTGCTGAAAAAGAAGTCAGGGATGCAGCAATCAAGGTTGCCATAGCCGCTGCAAGTGAGGTTATTTCGGCACAACTTTCAGCAACTGAAGCTAATAAGCTGATTGACTCAGGAATTTCGGAAATCGAAAGCAAACTCCATTAATAGTACACGATACTTTGACCTCATTTTTTATGGACTGAGCCTAATGGTGGCATTCTAGTCGTGTCGCTATTTTAATAAGTTTAGTAGGTTTTAGCGTTTCCCATAATACAAGCCGACAACGTGTTCAGCCTCAGCAAAAAATAGCCAACGAGAAATAAATAGTCCTGATATATGGCTGATGACCGAAAGTGCGGCTAAGAAATGTGAGAATGATAACGAAAGCAGTAAAATTGGTGTACCAATCATTAAGATAAGAGCTATGATTCTTAGCTTAGCGGAATGCTTGCGACCGACAATATGCACAAATTCTTTTAACAAATAATTTGTTCCAGTGTGTGGAGGCTCAAATGCACGAACCCGTCCAATGGTACCCAACCCAGTCCCACTCTCTATAGTAGTTCCGGATAACGCCAAGGCCCTGTCACCTTTGATCCAAACGAGTAATTGGATGATGCCTGATATTAAAAGTAGCAAAAGGCAAAATGTAATTTGTCCAGCTAATAGGGCGCCGCCAGCCAGTGATAATGATAAAAAATATGCTGGGGTAAGTTTTGTATTCCACCTTGGTATCGATTTCAATTGTGCATAGATCATTGAAGTAGTGAAGACTGTCACAATAGACATAATTGCCCCAACAACTCCAAGTATGCGGATATCATAGTCAAAAAATATTCTGCCTATAGCATAAACTGCCATTACGGAAAGTGTGAAAACTGCCGCTATAGCTTCTCTGCTGAGCCAACTACTGCGCCACTGTTTGAATGCCTTAAGTGACCTTTCTGGTCTCCCCAAATGGAAAGTTGATGAAATAAGACCACCAACAGCCAGCCCGAAGCCAATAACAAAAAAGATAAATGCTAAAACTCCCGTAACATCAGGCATTTTTAATCCTAAAAATACTAATAGGCCAAATCCTAACCCAGAAAGTGCAGTAAATATTATGACTGACGGAGATGGGTGCATTAAATCTTATCCAATTGTTTATTCAACCATCCAATGAAAGTGTCTGGCTTCTCCGCAACAGGTTTGAGTAATGGTGCGAGTATATCTATCTCACCCAGTGTATCTTTTGGCCGTGGCGGCAAATATTTATTTACTGGTTTTGTCTGCTGTTCTGGCATTAGATCCATTCCGCCGCGTTCCAATACTAATTTATTTACTTGGCTATCTGGGTCATTAAAGTCACCAAAGTGTCTAGCGCCCGCTGGACATGTTCGAACGCAAGATGGAATTTGATCTTCTGGCTCTAAATTTTCATTATAAATACGATCTACGCAGAGCGTACACTTTTTCATTACCTTTTCGATGCCATCCATTTCGCGCGCGCCGTATGGGCATGCCCAAGCACACAAGCCACACCCGATGCAATCACTTTCGTTAACAAGTACTATACCGTCCTCAGATCTTTTATAACTTGCACCCGTTGGGCAAACTGTAACGCATGGCGCATCTTCACAATGTAGACAAGATTTTGGAAAGTGTACTAATTGTGAAGTTCCTTCATCAGGAGTAACTTCGTACGAGTGAACTCGATTAAGAAATGTTCCTACAGGGTTTTCCCCATACGCATCAACATCAGCAAGTGGCGATCCATAATTTTCAGTATTCCAACCTTTGCAAGAAATAACGCATGCGTGACAACCAACGCAAGTATCGAGGTCAATGACAAGGCCTAATTTTCTTTCAGTTTTCTCTGGTAATGTAGTCATATTAATGCCCTAATTGCGTTGTCCAATTATTTTTTATTGAAGACGCCGTTTTTTAGCTTTGCCCCTGTAAAATAATATTGGAGCCTTTCTCTACTGGAGATTTGATTTCTGGAAATGTAGGTTCGCTTGATGAAGGTGACTTTGTTTTTTCCAATTTAACCCTAAGGTCAAACCAAGCAGCTTGACCTGTAATAGGATCAGAGTTCGCCCATCGCAAACCATCTCCTTTTGGGGGCAAGAGCTCATGTATCAGGTGGTTAAGTAAAAATCCTTTTGTAGCCTCTGGAGCATTCTTATCTAATGCCCAAGTTCCTTTACGTTTTCCAATAGCATTCCATGTCCAAACAGTCCGTTCATTTAGAGCGGCCATCTCAGCTACAGGCACAGTTATTGAGCCGTTGACAGATGTTAACTTTACCCAGTCACCGTCCTTCAAGGAATGTGACATCATTAGTTTTGATGGGATATATAGCGGATTGACGCCGTGGATTTGACGCAGCCAAGCATTTTGTGTTCCCCATGAATGGTACATTGCCATCGGTCGCTGTGTTAGAGCATGTAGCGTAAACTCGTCTTTATCAACTAATGTTTCTTCGAAAGGTGGGTACCAAATTGGAAGTGGATCCATACTTTTCAAGATACGGTCACGCAGATGTTCGGGTGGCTGTATTTTACCATGCCCAAGTGCCGCTAATTGAAATTTTCTCATTGGCTCAACGTATAAAGAAAATAAATACGGCTGAGGCTGGTCATACAAACCCGTATCTACGGCCCAATTTTGATAATCAAGGTTCCATGGTTTATAGTAAGCAGCATTTTTTGGAATATGTTTAGTCCAAAACCCACCATTTTTTATATACTGGTTTAGTTGGTTTGGATTGGGCGAACCCTTTCCAGTATCTTCTTTTGAACGCCAGCCTGCCAGTGGGCCAATCCCGGGTTTACGTTCATGATTTACTATATAATCTGCGTAGTCTTTAAACCTTGCGTTACCGTCATTATCTATAAAAGCTGGTAGTTTAAGCCTTGCCCCTAGATCACATAGGACGCTTTGGAAGCCTCTGACATTTCTATCCGGCGCTATTACTGGCCACCTAATGGAGTCTGCTACAGCATCAGCTTCACATATGGGTCTATCAAGCAAGCTAATACAATCATGTCTCTCTAAATAAGTTGTGTCTGGTAAAATCAGGTCCGCATAAGCAACCATTTCAGAGCTGTAAGCATCTGAATAAATGATGTGGGGTATAACATAATCCCCACTATCATTCTTATCAGTTAGCATTTCTATGACCCCTTTTGTATTCATTGAGCTATTCCAACTCATATTTGCCATATACATAAATAATGTATCAATTTTGTAAGGGTCACCTGCATGTGCGTTCGAAATCACCATATGCATCAAGCCGTGTGCTGACATGGGATTTTCCCATGTGAATGCTTTATCAATGCGAGCTGGGGTACCATCTTCCTTAAGGCAAAGATCATCAGGTCCATGCACAAATCCTAAATGGGGACCATCAAGAGGAGCGCCGGGAGTGACTTTACAATGTGGCTTTGGATGTATTGAACTTGGCTTAGGGTAAGGTGGCTTAAACCGAAAGCCTCCTGGCACCTCTACCGTACCAAGAATAATTTGTAGTACATGCAACGCTCGACAGGTTTGAAAACCATTGGAATGTGCTGAAATTCCGCGCATTGCATGAAAAGAAACAGGTCTAGCAAGCATTTTCTTATGTTTATTACCTCTAAAGTCTGTCCATTCTTGATCAATTTCAAAACTTTCTTCGAATGCAACGCGAGCAATTTCAGCGGCAATTGCTCTAATTCTTCCTGCTTTGATGCCTGTTCTTTCAGATACCGCTTCTGGGCTGAACTCATCTGACAAGTATTTCTCGATCATATGATAAAATACCGTCTGGTTACCTTTATGGTTAGCGGTTATGTTGGGTTGAACATTTTTCGTATCAAATGCAACAAGTTTTCCCGACTTTTGATCAATAACAAGCTCTTTATTATCTGCATCTTTTAACAACAGACCGGTCTCATTATCCACTAATGCAGGTGCATTGGTGAATTGGCTCAAGTAAACTAAATCAATTTTACCAGCCTTAAGTAAAAGATGGATAAGAGACATTATAAATAGGCCGTCCGTTCCTGGTGTTATTCCTACCCAGTCGTCGGCCACGGCACTGTATCCGGTCCTTATAGGATTGACGCCTATTATTCGTGCGCCTTTGGCCTTTATCTTTCCTATACCCATTTTTATGGGGTTGCTGTCATGATCTTCTGCTACTCCAAATAACATAAATAACTTGGTATGGTCCCAGTCGGGTTGCCCGAACTCCCAGAATGCTCCACCCATGGTATAAATACCCGCAGCAGCCATATTAACCGAGCAAAAACCGCCATGCGCGGCATAATTCGGTGTGCCAAAATTTTGTGCCCAAAAACTTGTAAAGGATTGAGATTGGTCCCTTCCTGTAAAAAACGCTAATTTTTCTGGATTTTCTTCACGGATTGGCTTTAACCATGAAGTTGCAAGATTTAAAGCCTCGTTCCATGTAATTTCCTTAAATTGCCCTGATCCTCTTGGCCCAACCCTTTTAAGGGGAGATTTTAGTTTAGAAGGCGCATTTATCTGCATAATGCCGGCGGAACCCTTTGCACATAGTACCCCTTGGTTGACGGGGTGCTCTTTATTACCTTCTATATAGGCTACCTTGTCATTTTTTATGTGCACATTTATTCCACAACGGCAGGCGCACATATAGCATGTGGTTTTGCGGATTTCATCGCTTAATTGTGGCGATGTGTCCAAATAAGGTTGGTCCGTCATCTATGTACCTTGCCTGACTTTTTTATAAATATAGCTTAGTTGAAACCATTTTGTAGACGTGCAGCAGCCTGAAGTACAGTGACTGCAATCATTTGAGTAATGTCATGCGGCGATGCACCACGTGATAAATCGTTTGCTGGCTTTTCTAATCCTTGGAGAATTGGTCCATATGCTTCAGCTTCACCGATCCTTTGAGTGATTTTATATGCAATATTTCCTGCATCTAAATTGGGGAAGATCATCACATTTGCACTTCCTGCTACTTTTGAATCAGGCGCCTTTTTACTCCCAACTGCATAATCAATTGCGGCGTCAAATTGCAACTCTCCATCAATAAGCAATTCAGGCATTAGAGACTTCAATTTTTTTAACGCAGCAACTATTTTATCCACATTTTTATGTTTTGCACTTCCCTTGGTGGAAAAAGAGAGTAAGGCAATTCTCGGATCTGTACTCAAAAGAGATTTGCAAGATTGGCTGGCTGCTATTGTTATGTCTACTAATTCATTTTCATCAGGTTCTATAATGAGGCCACAGTCTGCATAGATCATAGGTTTATGTGATTTTGGGAAAATTAAAAAACAACTTGAAACTGTGTCGAAGTTTGCAGCCTTTCCAATTACCCAAATAGCCGTTTTTACAACATCAGATGTTGTCTCTATCGCTCCGCTCAAGGTCCCGTCTGCGTATCCGTTTCTTACAAGCAAGGCAGCATATGTGAGGTTTGATGAAACTTGTTTTTCTACCTCTGCAGCTGCTATACCCTTATGTTTTCTTAACTCATAATAAGACTTTGAAAATTCTTCTTTCAATGGAGATCTAATTGGATCGTGTAGATCAATATGATCTGGTCGTGAGCAGGAAAACTTAGCCAGCTGCTGTTTAACCTTATCTTTATTACCAATCAAAATTATTTTTGCAATGCCAAGGTTCACTGCTTGAACTGCTGCCTCTACAACTCGCGGTTCAGTACCTTCACTAAGAGATATTGTTATAGTGTTGGATTTGGCTATTTGCATAGCCTTATCCAGCGGTCGCATTAGACCGGGTTGCATTGTAGGCTCAAACCGCTTGTTCTTGCATGTCTGAAACGGATATACCTGCAATTGCAACTGGCTTTTTCATTGCATCGCGGCGGAAAGGTTCCCCTAATTCCTGATTAATCATCGCTTCAATTAATGTTGTTTTCCCGTTTTCCATTTGATCTTTAATCGCGGTATGAAGTGCTTCTGTTAATTCATCCATAGTCTTCGCGACGACCCCTTGTAGGCCACACGCCTTGGCGATACCGGCATATGAAACCTGAGTATCCAATTCCGTACCAACAAAGTTGTCATCATACCAAAGTGTGGAGTTTCTCTTTTCAGCGCCCCATTGGTAATTTCTGAAGACTATTTGTGTCACAGCTGGCCATTCTTTTCTCCCAATAGCTGTAAGTTCGTTCACTGCAATGCCAAATGCACCATCTCCTGAAAAGCCAACAACTGGAACATCAGGTCGTCCAATCTTAGCACCAACCACTGAAGGCAAGCCATAGCCACAGGGACCAAACAGTCCTGGTGCTAAATATTTTCGTGTTTCTTCAAATGTAGGATAAGCGTTTCCAATAGCGCAGTTGTTCCCGATGTCAGATGATATAATTGCTTCCTTTGGGAGCGCTGCTTGGATGGCCCTCCATGCTTTTCTTGGGGACATCCAATCAGGCTTATCTGCTCGTGCCCGCTGGTTCCATGTGGTGCCAGGATCATCCTCCTCATGATCCATTGAGCTTAGTTGCTGTGCCCATCGGGATTTTATTTCTGCAATTTTTTGTTTTCTTTCAGTTCGCTCAAAGTCACCCGCGGTTTCAGATAGCTTAGATAGGATTTTGTTGGCAACAAGTGCTGCGTCACCAATAATCCCAACACTCACTTTCTTTGTTAAACCAATCCTATCAGGATTAATATCAACCTGTATTATTCTAGCATTTTCTGGCCAGTAATCGATACCGTATCCTGGCAGTGTAGAAAATGGGTTTAATCGTGTTCCTAAGCACAAAACGACATCAGCGTCTTTGATTAATTCCATTGCAGCTTTGGATCCATTATATCCCAAAGGACCGGCAAATAGTGGGTGTGATCCGGGAAATGCATCATTATGTTGATATCCAACACAGACTGCTGCGTCTAGGCGTTCTGCTAACGATTTGGACGCTTTGATGGCTCCGTTAGACAAAACAACTCCAGCTCCGTTTAAGATTACTGGGTTCCTAGCTGAAGACAACATTTCAGCGGCCTCGGAGATTGCGTTGTCACCACCGCTCGGACGCTCAAATTCGACCATAGCTGGAAGCTCAATATCGATTACCTGAGTCCACATATCGCGGGGTATATTAATTTGAGCTGGAGCAGAAGCTCGCCTTGCGTTCATTATTACTCTGTTGAGAACTTCAACTATACGTGTAGGGTCTCTGACTTCCTCTTGATAGGCGACCATATCTTCAAATAATTTCATTTGCTCAACTTCTTGAAAGCCACCTTGTCCAATAGTTTTGTTTGCAGCTTGAGGCGTTATTAAGAGTAGGGGGGTGTGATTCCAATATGCAGTTTTAACAGCAGTAACAAAGTTAGTAATTCCTGGCCCATTCTGAGCAATCATCACGGCCATTTTCCCAGTGGCTCTTGTATATCCGTCTGCCATCATTCCGGCTGAGCCTTCGTGCGCACAGTCCCAAAAATTGATACCCGCCGTTGGGAATAAATCTGAAATTGGCATAAATGCAGATCCGATGATGCCGAAAGCATGTTGTATTCCTTGAGCTTGAAGCACTTTTATGAACGCTTCTTCGGTTGTCATTTTCATTTTTTTCTCCTAAAAACATGAACCACAGGGACATAAACTTAAATATTTCACTTTGTTATTTTATACTATTTCACCATCCTAGTAGATCTAGAAATCACACTGCACTAGGTCCAATACATATTGCTTAGCAACCAGTTCTCTTCCTACTGCTATTTTGTTCGTGGATTTTGATAAACAAGCTAGATTAGCGAAATTGACTGGGTGATTTTTACCAGCAATAAATGGATCATCTGGTTCGCTTACGAAATCCATCTATGATAATTAATTTCCAAAAATCTTCGTAAGTGATTTATCCACTGCATCAGTGATCTGGTCGATATCATCTGGCGTCGCAATAAGTGCTGGACTGAAGCATAGTGTATTATTTAGGCCGGGAAGGGAGCGGTTCGTCGCGCCGATCAGAACACCCTGTGCTGCGCAATCAGCAACAACAGCTTGCACCGATTTTTCATCCTCTGGTTCTTTTGTTTTGCGATCTTTTACCAATTCAGCTCCACAAAATAATCCTGAACCTCGCACATCGCCAATGACGGGATGTTTCTCAGCTAGGTTATGGAGATTATCGATTATTCTCGCGCCCATTTTAACTGTGTTCTCTAGCAAGTTTTCGTCTTCAATTATTCTCATATTTTCTAAAGCGGCTGTTGGACCTGCTGTGCACCCACCAAAAGTAGAAATATCCCTGAAGTAATTCATTTTATCATTGGGATCATCTTTAAAGCTTTCAAAAACCTCTTCAGAAGTAACCAAACATGCAATAGCGGCATAACCCGACGCCACACCCTTTGCCATTGTTACCATGTCCGGCTTAATCCCGTAGTTTTGATACCCAAACCATGTTCCAGTTCTGCCTAACCCACATACCACCTCGTCAATATGCAGAAGTATATCGTATTTTTTGCAGATTTCTTGAACGCGGTTCCAATATCCTAGTGGAGGTGTTATCACCCCACCTCCTGCTGTTACAGGTTCAAGGCATAAACCACCCACTGTATCGGGACCTTCTGCTAGTATAAC
The DNA here is from genome assembly GCA_902631295.1 of Paracoccaceae bacterium. Classification (GTDB taxonomy): domain Bacteria; phylum Pseudomonadota; class Alphaproteobacteria; order Rhodobacterales; family Rhodobacteraceae; genus Salinivivens. The sequence goes on from CACOXV010000016.1 coordinate 35,855, forward strand.
TTCTTCTATCGCATCGGCCGCTCGCTTTCCGTATTCTTCGCCGCTTAAGTCCCATTGAGCTCTATATTCTAAACAATGTGGGACTCGAACAAATCCAGGTGTAAAAGGCCCATATTGAGCGTTTCGCTCATCCTGTCCACCAGCAGATAGGGCCGCTATTGTTGTTCCATGATAATCACGATCCCTATACAGAACCTTGTGTTTCTTACCACCATATTTTTTATGAGCAATCTGCCGAATCATTTTAAATGCTTTTTCGTTAGCTTCGGATCCCGAGTTGCAGTAATAAACGCGAGATAGGCCAGGCATTTTATCAATAAGTTTTTCTGCAAACAAAGCACCAGGCACTGATCCGGCTGCTCCAGCAAAGTAGTTCAACTTTAATAATTGATCGCGTACCGCGTTTGCTATGCTTTCTCGACCGTAACCCACGTTAACCGTCCATACGCCTCCAGAAACGCCGTCGATGTGTTCTTTGCCGTTTTGATCCCAAACGCGCAAACCTTTCCCTTCAACGATAATTCTTGGTTCAGCGGTTTCGAAAGGTTTATGTTGTATAAGGTGATGCCAAATGTGAGCCCTATCAGCCTCTACAACATGGCTGATGTCATTCTGATTTAAATTGCCGTCCATAAGAATACCTTGCTTTGTAGTTGTTTTACCCGAACAATATATTCGACGTTAAAACATTTTTTAAAATAGGTCTAGAATTATACCGAGTGTATGGCCAAATGGTTCATTTTGCCGCGCCGAAATACAAAATAAAACATATGTATTTTCAGCAGCTTTACTCTGTAAACTTCAAAAAGTAAAAAAAATTATTTACAAACGGTAGATAAGTAATAAGTGCAAGTCTAATATTGGTCACTGAAAGAGCTTTAGATAATTGTTATGGTCGGTCTTAGAAGATATTCAACTTTAGCAGGTTAAACTTGAACAACATTCCAAATACAAGTCAGGCTGATCCCATACCAGAGACCGCACGGTTAGAGATAGAAGAATTATTGTCAACCGGCGATCTGTTCCGCTACACTAATGAACAGTCGGCTGTCTTAAATTTAGAACAAAACTTTGCTTTGAGAATTGGTACGTCTTACGCGTTAGCAGTTTCTTCTTGCTCCGCAGCTTTATTCTTAGCACTTAAGGCTTTGAATTTAGGTGAAAAGGCACGAGTTTTGATTCCAGCTTTCACTTTTGGCGCCGTTCCGTCTGCTGTTGTTCACGCAAACTGTGTTCCTGTCCTCTGCGAATGTGGGATGGATTATCGGATCGATATAGATGATTTCTTGTGTAAACTGGAGTCCGTTGATGCTGTGCTGATAAGTCATATGCGTGGTCACACTTCCGATATGGATAAAATCCTTTTCCATTGTGACCGGTTGGAATTACCTGTAATCGAGGACGCAGCCCACTCCTTGGGTACCACTTGGAAAGGTAAAAATATTGGTACCTTTGGACAGTTTGGTTGTTTTTCATTTCAGTCGTATAAATTATTAAATTCTGGTGAAGGAGGGATGCTAGTTACAGATGATCCTGACTATTTTGCAAAAGTTGTTGTGATGTCTGGTGCGTACGAGCACAACTGGAAGAAGCATCAAGGGGAAAAAGAATTTTTTGAAAAATGGCAAAATCTGTTACCACTGTTTAATATGCGGTTAAATAACCTCTCTGCAGCAATCGTAAATGCACAGTTACCTTATCTCAATCAGAGAGTAGAAAATGGAAGGCGCAATCACGATATTACTGCAGCAAAGCTGAGCGGTAGCGAGTGGATCCATGTGCCTGAAAAATTTGAGCAAGAAGCTCGCGCTCCCGACTCAATACAATTCAACCTCATTGGTTTGACGCCACCAGAAGTTGTTCAGTTTTGTGACGTTATAAATGCGATGGGTATAAAGCTACAAATTTTCGGTCTCTCAAAAGATAATGCAAGAGCCTATTGGAATTGGGATTTTTTACCGGAGAAATATAATTTGCCAAAAACGCGCGAAATGTTAAGAAACGCGTGTGATGTAAGGCTTCCTGCTCGACTAAGCCTTAATGATTGTAAAAATATTGCGGAAATGATTTTAGAGGCCCTTCGGCAGGTTAAAAATGATGTGGCTGCGTGATAATCGGTTTAGCAAATCTAGAGTATGCTTTACTCAACTATATTAAATTTAATTAAAACTTCTTATTTCTCGGAAAGCCTCTAGGAGCCATGCGGCCCGCCGTAGCTCTTTTGCCCATCCACTCCTCTAAGTTTGTTTCGGTTCGAGTTCTGCCCGCTGGATCTAACCAAGACAGTCCGTCTGAAAGGTTAAAAGTGGTTATATCTGACAAACCCCCTTCTTTATATTTTTGCAATCTTACCCCCTTTCCTCTAACCATTTCTGGAAGCTCAGTAATAGAAAATATCAAAACTTTTCTATTTTCTCCAACTACTGCAATATGATCTCCATTAATATTACGGCAAACTTTTGCTGTAGAATTACCCTTAACATTCAGAATTTGCTTTCCATTTTTGGTCTGGGCAATGACATCGTCATGTCTGACGATAAAGCCATCTCCAGCAGAAGACCCAAGGAGTAGCCTCTGATCTGGTATATAAGGCATTATATTCACTATTTTGGCTTCGTCCGGAATATCCACCATTAACCTTAAAGGTTCACCCATTCCTCGTCCTCCAGGTAAATTGGAAGCCATTAGCGTGTAAAACCGACCATTTGATCCTAATGCCAAAAGTTTATCCGTTGTTTGAGCGTGAAAAATAATAGCTGGGCCATCACCATCTTTGAATTTTAATTCTCGATCTAGATCGATATGGCCATTCATAGCTCGGATCCATCCCATGACAGAGCAAACGACTGTTATGGGCTCTCTTTCGATCATTGCCTCTATTGGCACCTCTTCAAAATCCTGTGCTTCAGCGAAATCAGTTCTCCTTTCGCCACCTGAATGGCCTTTACCAAATTGTTTTTTTGTTAAACGAATTTCTTGAGCAATTTTATTCCATTGTTGGATGGTATCATCGAGCAAATCTTCTAAGTTTGCTCTTTCTTCCATCAAAGTGTCCTTCTCTTTCACCAATTCTACTTCCTCTAGTCGGCGAAGAGAGCGCAGTCGCATGTTTAAAATCGCTTCAGTTTGCACTTCATTCAACTCACCGGCGACTGATATATCTGGTCTTTTGTAGTCTAGTTCATCTTTGGCGCGTTCATGCTGCTTTCCCCAGTCTTCTGACATAAGTGCTAATTTTGGGTTCTCATCATATCGGATAATATCAATGACGCGGTCTAAATTAAGAAAAGCGACTATCAGACCTTCCAGTATTTCCAGTCTATTATCTATTTTATTTAATCGGAAATTAGATCTTCGTTTTAAAATGTTGCGGCGATGATCTAAAAAAGCTTGAAGTACTTCTCTCAAATTACAAACTTTTGGTACTAAACCGTCAATTAGGACGTTCATATTTAAGGAAAAGCGAACTTCAAGGTCAGAGATTTTGAACAACGTCTCCATAAGAACATTGGGCTCTACATTTTTGCTTTTTGGTTCCAGTACTATTCGAACATCTTCTGCACTTTCATCCCTCACGTCTTCTAGTATGGGAATTTTTTTTGTTTGAATTAGCTCTGCAATTTTTTCTATTAGTTTTGATTTTTGGACTTGAAATGGTATTTCGGAAATCACTATTTGCCATTGCCCACGCTCAAAATCCTCAATAGAGAAACGAGCTCTTAGTCTGAAAGAACCTCTACCAGTTTTATATGCATTAAGAATATTTTCAGGTGGCTCTACAATAATGCCTCCAGTGGGAAAATCTGGACCACGTATTTTTTCGATAAGTGTTTCTATGCGCGCATTGGGGTTTTTTATCATATGAAGACAAGCATCACACAGTTCTGAAATGTTATGAGGTGGGACATTAGTCGCCATACCTACCGCTATCCCACTTGAACCGTTTGCAAGTAAGTTAGGAAAACTAGCTGGCAAAACTATAGGTTCAGATAAAGTTCCATCATAATTTTCTCTAAAGTCCACAGCATCTTCATTTAAGCCCTCTAATAAGGCTTCGGCTACTGTAGTCATCCGAGCCTCTGTGTATCTACTTGCAGCTGGATTGTCTCCGTCTATATTTCCAAAATTACCTTGTCCATCTACAAGCGGATACCTTACATTGAACTCTTGAGCTAGCCTCGCCATAGCGTCGTAAATGGCTGCATCGCCGTGAGGATGATAATTACCCATTACATCGCCACTTATTTTCGCAGACTTACGAAATCCGCCAGTCGCGTTAAGTTTTAATTCGCGCATGGCATAAAGAATCCGCCTATGAACTGGTTTCAAACCATCTCTTGCATCAGGAAGTGCTCTATTCATAATTGTTGAAAGAGCGTAAGTGAGGTATCGTTCACCTATGGCGCGGCCTAGCGGTTCAGCTAAAATACTTTTATCGCTCAAGTCATCAGATGTTTCACTCATGATTTGTTTGATAAACAAGCTTGACAGCGGGGTAAAGAATAAGACTGATGAATTTAATAAAATTTTCATTTTTAATGAGCGCATCCTCTTGAATAGGATGTTAATGAAAGGTTTGTTTAATGGATAAGTCTATTCTCATCACTGGTTGCTCATCAGGACTTGGTTATGATGCGGCACATGGTCTTAGAAAGAGAGGATGGAGGGTTTTTGCAACTTGCAGAAACGAGGTGGACTGTGAGAAACTACGTAAAGAGGGCCTAGAAAGTTTTAAGCTGGATTATGACGACTCAGATTCGATTAAGTTAGCGGTTGAATATGTGGTAGATAATAATAATGGGGTTTTAGGTGCTTTATTTAATAATGGAGCTTTTGCATGTCCAGGCGCTGTAGAAGATCTTCCGCGAGATGCACTGAGGGCTATATTTGAGACTAATTTTTTTGGTTATCATGAATTAACAACAGAGATTATACCTCTCATGAGAGCTCAGGGCTATGGACGAATAATAAACTGTTCTTCAGTTCTTGGCCTCGTGCCATTGAAATGGCGTGGTGCTTACAACGCGACAAAGTTTGCTCTGGAGGGGCTTACCCAAACTCTTCGGCTTGAAATGCGAGGCTCTCCTGTAGAGGTGATATTATTAAATCCAGGCCCCGTGACTTCAAAAATCCGAGAAAATTCGATACCGCACTTTGAGAAATGGATTAACTGGGGAAATTCAGTCTGGGCAGACCACTATAAAGCGACACTAATTGGTTCCCTTAGGCAAAAAAGTACTATAAACAAATTCGAACTACCGGCATCAGCAGTCACGGAAAAACTCTTATTGGCATTAGAAAGCCAAAAACCGGCACCTTCTTACTACGTAACTAAACCAACCTATTTCATGGCTTTAATGCGTCGTGTGTTACCAACCAGTTGGTTGGAGGGATTGTTAGCGACAATTTAATTTGTTTAAGAAAGCCTCACTTGTTCACTTTTACTAAATTACTGCTACGTTGATTCAGGCAGCGTTACATTTTAGGAAAATACATGTCTCAAGACCCATTATTTATTCTTATAATACTTTCTATGGCAGTTGTTCTTATCATTTTGATGGTCGGAATAGGTGGATTTGGAAAAGGCGGTGAATTTAACAGAAAATATGCAAATAAAATAATGAGGTTAAGAATACTTGCTCAGTTTTTAGCGGTAGCGATAATTTTGCTATTTGTGTACTTAAGCGGATCGAGAGGATAATTTATGGTCACAATAAACAAAGTATATACAAAAACTGGAGATGATGGAGAGACGTCCCTTGGTAATTTTGAGCGCGTCGCCAAATTTGATTTAAGGGTTGAAGCTTATGGGACGGTCGATGAGTTGAATTCTCACCTTGGTATGGCACGGCTTGTGTCGACCGGTGAAATGGCCGCTAAGTTATCCGCCATTCAGAATGATCTTTTTGATTTGGGAGCCGATTTGTGCAGGCCAAATATGGACAAAGATGGAGAGGCGGAATATGAAGTTTTACGCGTAGTGCACTCTCAGGTTGAGAGGTTAGAGCATGAAATCGATACGATGAACGAGCCCATCGCACCATTGAAAACATTCATTCTACCTGGCGGTAGCCAACTTGCTGCGCATCTCCACGTTTGTCGTACTGTTGCTCGCAGAGCAGAGCGGTTAGCAGTTGAGCTAGCTTTTCGTGATCACGTTAACCCTGAAGCAACCAAGTATTTAAATCGGCTATCAGATTGGTTTTTTGTTGCTGCTCGAGCAGCAAATAACAATGGCATCGACGATTTAAAATGGGTTCCTGGAGCAAACCGCTAAAAAATAAAGTAGCTGTCTGGTATTTGAAATTGAAAGAAAAAAATGTTACGCGACGTCGATTGTGCATGAGTCGGCGCTTTTACACTATTTACCCGCAAAGTACTTTGCTAGGAAAAGTTGTGGAGAGTACGGCTAATAGTATATTTGGTTCGACAAGGAGATAAATTACAATGAAGGTGCTTGTGCCTGTCAAAAGAGTGATTGACTATAATGTAAAGGTGCGCGTCAAAGCGGACGGTGCAGGGGTTGACCTTGCTAATGTAAAAATGTCTATGAATCCGTTTGATGAGATTGCTGTAGAAGAGGCGATAAGACTTAAGGAAGCTGGAAAAGTTGACGAAGTGGTGGTTGTTTCCATCGGGGTTGAAAAGGCGCAAGAAACCCTGCGGACGGCATTGGCGATGGGTGCAGATCGTGCTATCTTAGTTGTAGCAACTGATGATGTGCACAACGATATTGAGCCACTGGCTGTAGCAAAGATACTTAAAAATATAGTTGAGAAAGAAGAACCAGGGATAGTTATCTGTGGGAAACAAGCAATAGACAATGATCTAAATGCCACTGGGCAAATGCTTTCAGCTTTGTTGGGATGGTCTCAAGCGACCTTTGCTTCCGAACTAACTGTTGAGGGTGATAATGCGATTGTAACTAGAGAAGTTGATGGCGGTCTTCAAACAATCAAGGTTAACCTTCCAAGCGTTGTTACAGTTGATTTGAGGTTAAATGAGCCAAGATATGCTTCCTTGCCAAACATAATGAAAGCTAAGAAAAAACCACTAGATATTTTTACAGCTCAGGACTTGGGTGTAGACGTTTCTGCTCGGTTGAAAATTACAAAAACTGGAGAGCCTGAAGCGCGAGCGGCAGGTATTAAAGTTAGTTCAGTGGATGAACTAGTGGAAAAACTTAAGGAAATGGGAGCAGTATAATGACAGTTCTAGTTCTTGCTGAATTAAATGGGAATGATTTATCTGAAGACGCAACCGCAAAAGCAATTTCTGCTGCTAAAGGGTTAGGAGATGTTCACGTTCTCTGTGCCTCATCTAACTGTTCCAGTGCTGCAACTTCAGCAGCAAAGCTAAATGGAGTGAGTAAAGTATTATGTGTTGACAGTGAAGTTTTTGGCAATGGTATGGCTGAACCAATTGCTGACTTAGTTGTTTCGATGTCTGGTGATTATGAGCATATCATTGCGCCAGCAACAAACTCTGCAAAAAATATATTACCCAGAGTAGCTGCACTTCTGGATGTAATGGTAATCACCGATATTACAGGAGTTATTGATTCTAAAACTTTTGAGAGGCCAATCTATGCAGGTAATGCGATTCAAACAGTTGAGTCCTCTGATCACAAAAAGGTTGTTTCGGTTCGTACTGCCAATTTTGATGCGGTTGATGCATCCGGCAACGCGACTATTGAAAACATAGATTCTAAAGTCGCTTCCTCTCTATCTGAATGGATGGAGGATAAAGTGGCAGCTTCCGATAGACCAGAATTGACATCTGCAGGAGCTGTTGTATCGGGTGGAAGGGGTGTCGGGTCCGATGCTGATTTTGCTATGATTGAAAAACTAGCAGATAAGTTGGGTGCTGCCGTCGGAGCATCAAGAGCGGCTGTTGATAGTGGATATGCGCCTAATGACTGGCAAGTAGGGCAAACTGGTAAAGTAGTAGCTCCCGATTTATACGTTGCTGTTGGTATATCTGGCGCCATCCAGCACCTTGCCGGAATGAAAGACAGTAAAGTGATCGTGGCAATCAATAAAGATGAAGAAGCACCAATATTCCAAGTTGCTGATTTGGGTCTAGTGGC
>CACOXV010000017.1 GCA_902631295.1 Paracoccaceae bacterium
CAGTGATAGGGCTTAATTGGGGCGCTTATGTGAAATTTAACCCAAAAGTTATTTCAAAAAGCTTGGCTGACTTAATGGAAATGTTCACACAAGATAATCTGGCACCACATGTTTCACACTTATATCCATTCTCCGAAACAAAAGCTGCCCTTGAATTGATTGAAAATCGAAAATCCACCGGTAAAGTGGTTATAACAATATAAGATTAAAAAAAAATATTTTTTTTCCCCTACGAAGCTTGAAAAAGTAAACAAATCAGCCAATATTATGAAAAGATTAAATGTGTTTATCGGAGGCACAAATGGCAGATAACAGAACTATAAGATCAACAGCTGGGGCTAGAAGTGAAGTAATAGACAGCGGACTTCGCGCCCATATGAATAAAGTTTATGGCACTATGTCAGTCGGGATGCTTATTACTGCATTGGCAGCATGGGCTATTTCTGGGTTAGCGACAACAACAGATCCTGCTTATGCAACAGCACAAATGGCTAACGGGACATTGTTAACAGCACTGGGTTCAGCACTTTATCTCTCTCCTTTAAGATGGATAGTAATGCTTGCGCCACTAGGAATATTATTTTTTGGTTTTGGACATGTGATGCGAAAATCATCTGCTGCTGCGGCACAGTTACTTTTCTTCGTCTTTGCATCTTTAATCGGAATCTCCTTGAGCTCGATTTTTATCGTGTATACCTCGGTCTCGATTGTTCAAACATTTTTGGTCACCTCAATAGCCTTCGCAGGCTTATCTTTGTGGGGATATACAACAAAAAAAGACATATCGGGATGGGGTGCATTTTTAATAATGGGCGTGATTGGAATAATCATTGCGTCAATAATCAACATCTTCTTGGGCTCACCAGCTCTAATGTTTGCGATTTCAATTATTGGCTTGCTCGTGTTTGCAGGTCTTACTGCATACGACACGCAGAATATCAAAATTCAATATCTTCAGCATGCTCACCACGGTGATCAACAGTGGTTAGACAAATCAGCTATCCATGGTGCTCTAAGCCTTTATCTTGATTTCTTAAATATGTTTCAATTCTTATTATTGTTTATGGGAAATCAAGAATAATATTAAATATATATTTTTAAAAAACCGCGTCATTGGCGCGGTTTTTTTTATTTAATCTTACCCTCTTTGTACTCTACATGCTTTCGTGCTACCGGGTCATACTTTCGTACAACCATTTTTTCAGTCATTGTACGAGCATTCTTTTTTGTCACATAAAAATGACCAGTATCTGCTGATGAATTTAATCTTATTTTAACGGTAGTTGGCTTAGCCATACAAATTCTCCTGATAACGCAAGGCTCACACCTCTCATCGAAACAGCCTTTTAATGAACATTTCGTCTGTGTCAACGCCAATGCGCCAATATTATCAATTATTTTCTTTATTTTAGTAGTATGCGGGAGACCTGTAAGCCGGATTCTGTCCTAAAGGATTAACCTTTATGAATGGCCATTCATCTAAGTTCGGTGTTACCAACGAACCTCTAGCTGCCTACCCGAACCACTGGTTCAAAGCAAATCCGCGAAAATCAGCGCATAACGCTAAATTAACGCACGTGGCTCCTATTCGGCATTGCTCCTGGTGGGGCTTGCCATGCGGTCCATGTTACCATCAACCCGGTGGGCTCTTACCCCACCTTTTCACCCTTGCCCAAGCAATTGACTTAGGCGGTTTTTTTTCTGTGGCGCTTTCCGTCGGGTTACCCCGCCCGGGCGTTACCCGGCACCGTCGCTTTGTGGAGTCCGGACTTTCCTCGAAGTTAAATTACCCCGCGACCACTCAGTCTCCCGCATATTTGCTTCGTTTAATTGCTAGTCATAATTTCGTCAATATTTATTGACTACTTTCCTACGGCCCTGCGAAAGGGACCAGGATCCCATCGACAAGCAAAACCATCACCATCAGGGTCAATTCCAAATTGATCTTTTTCGGGACCTCCAGCTCTCAAAAAAGCTTCCTGTGCGGAACTATCCGATACATATCTATTACAATTACGCTCGAAACGAGCCTGGGACTTAAAGCGCCGCTCATAAATAGTGGTCCCAACTGGATTATTAGTTATAAGTGCATACTCAACGACATTAGGTATATTTGTTCCAGGTCGTCTGGGAATGTTAGTGGGTTTAACTAAAGTGTAAACTTCCTGGTTTTGCTTTAAACGTTCTGCATCACTCTCAATAGTTTGGCGCTCTGCTACCGCTTCAAAATCATTTTCATCAGACAAACCAGGGTTATCTAGTGTCGGCTTACTTACCACTGCTAATTCGTCGACGATTGTGTCGACATTTACCGGTGGTATCTGAGTACCAAAATCATTGTTTGGCACGCATGCAGAAACAAGAAAGAAGTGGACCACTAAGTAGTGCCATACTCTATTTAACGAAAGTAAGTCTGATACCACGTTTATTTACCACCATTTGACAGGTTTCTCAACGAATCCAGTAGCACTTTCTAAGGTATGGGCGATATTCATCAGATCTCCCTCCTCCCATGGACGTCCAATGAGCTGTAACCCGAGTGGAAGCCCCTCACTATTTAACCCTGCTGGCACGGATATACCCGGCAAACCTGCTAAATTAACGGTTACAGTAAAAACATCATTTAAATACATTTCAACTGGATCAGCAGTTTCCAATTTTCCAAGCTCAAAAGCCGCTGATGGCGTTGTAGGAGTTAAAACTGCATCGATACCAGCGGCAAAAACATCCTCAAAATCTTTTTTTATAAGAGATCTAACTTTTCTTGCTCGGTTATAGTACGCGTCGTAGAATCCTGCTGATAAAACATAAGTGCCTATCATTACTCTCCTTTGAACTTCGTTTCCAAATCCTTCAGATCTTGATCTTTCGTACATTTCAGTGATGCTTTCACCTGCATTTAACTTAGCCCTACGACCGAACCTTACCCCGTCATACCTTGCTAAGTTTGAAGAAGCTTCTGCTGGCGCAATCACATAATAAGCAGGAAGCGCGTATTTGGTGTGCGGCAATGAAATATCCACTACCTCGGCACCAGCATAACGCAACATATCTGCCCCATCTTTCCATAAACTTTCAATTTGGGGTGACATTCCATCTAGTCTATATTCACGAGGTATTCCAATTTTTTTATTTTTAATATTACCAGTAAGCATAGCCTCAAAGTTGGGTACAGATCTTTCAGAACTAGTACTATCTTTCTGATCAAAGCCGCACATGGCTTCTAGCATTATTGCTGTATCACGCACCGACTTACACATGGGACCAGCTTGATCGAGTGAACTAGCAAATGCAACTATACCCCATCTAGAACATCTACCATAGGTGGGCTTTATACCAACAATTCCAGTAAAAGCTGCGGGTTGACGAATAGACCCACCAGTGTCTGTACCTATCGCCGCTAAACATAGATCAGCAGCCACAGCTGAAGCTGAACCACCTGAAGACCCCCCTGGGGTAAGCGCTTTGTCTGAGAACTTCCAGGGATTTACAGCATTACCATAAATAGATGTTTCGTTCGAACTGCCCATAGCAAACTCATCCATGTTCACCTTACCCAGAGTTACAGCACCAGCATTCCTCAAATTTTGAGTCACTGTACTTTCATATTCGGGTTTGAAGCCGTTTAAAATTTTACTAGCAGCTTGAGTTGGAATCCCCTCACACGCAAAAAGATCTTTTATTCCAAGAGGTATTCCACAAAGGGATGGCGCATCTCCCTGTTTTAAAAGTAAGTCGGCTGATCTTGCTTGGTCAACTGCCTTATCTGGCGTTTTATGAACAAACGCACCAAGGGCGTCAGCATCATCAATCGCCGAAATGCATGATAGCGTAATCTCTTCAGAAGTTATTTCTCTAGCTTTAAGCTTGTCTCTTGCCTGTGCTATTGTCCAGGTATTGTATCCGCCCATTATTCTACTACCTTGGGAACGGCAAAGAAACCTTCTCTGGCATCTGGTGCGTTAGAAAGTACTCTCTCTTGTTGATCTCCGTCACAAACCTGATCCACACGACGTTTTAATTTTTGGGGGGAGACAGAAGTCATTGGTTCAACTCCTTCCACGTCCACTTCATTTAGCTGTTCAATAAAACCCAAAATCTGGTTAAATTCATCCGCTAAAATATCCAACGAACTCTCATCAACTTTAATTCGTGCGAGCTTTGCCACCCTTGCCGCTGTCGCTCTATCAATTGACATTAAACTTCTCCATTATTCAGGCTAGGATCATTTAACGTTCATTGGGGTTTACTGCAAGTAGCTGTAAGCGATATTTGTAATCGAAAATAATTCAATTTCACACTTTCACCGAAGTTGCTTTTTTCTATGAGAAATTGCTAAGAATGAATTGCATACGGCTGAAAGAAATATGACAAATAATTTTCCAAAAATGAATTTTGTTGGGCTCGATGGTATTTTAGTGCAATTTTCCGATGAAATTCGAGAGAATGCTAATTCAGCGGCGCTGGCTTTTCGACATGAAGTAGAGCAAAAAAACCAATCTTCTATAATTGAAAGCGCAAACTCATTGACTTCTGCATATTTTAGGATTGATACAAAAATAGAGCCATTAGACTCAATTCTTAATTTTTTAAATGAGATGCTGAGAGAAAAAAATTGGTATACTTCAAAGCTGCCTGTAGACCGTAAGCTTTTCAAAATACCTTGCGTGTTTGGGACGGAACTAGCACCACAATTTGAAAAAGTTATTAAGCTTGCTGGAATTAGCCGATCTCAGGCAATCCTTGAATTTACTACTACTCGAACCCGTGTTATGACTATTGGATTTTCTCCTGGGCAACCTTATGCAGGTTTGTTATCCAAAAAATGGGACTTGCCTCGGTTGGCAGAAGTTTCGAAAAGTGTGCCCAAAAGTGCGCTGGTTTGTGCAATTAGGCAGTTAATTATTTTTTCAAATAGTACCCCAACGGGATGGCACCATATAGGACAAACCGCATTTGAATGTTTTAATTCTAATAGACAACAGCCAATTTTACTTAGGCCAGGTGACGAGATAACTTTTGTTGAAATTAGTTCTGGTGAATTGTCTCAAATAAACAACAATAACGCTGATGGTCTTGGTGGCGTAGAAATTATGGAAATTAGGAATTGATATGTTGGAAGTGATTTCAACCTCAGGATTTTCTTCCTTTCAGGATATGGGAAGAAACGGCTTCCGATCTCAGGGTATATCCAGGTCTGGCGCAGCGGACTACTATGCACTTTTTGAAGGCGCCGCGTTGCTTGACCAAAACCCGAATAGCACGGCACTTGAGCTTATTGGAAACGGGGGGAAATTTAGAGTTTTACAGGACTGCATGGTAGCTCTAACAGGTGCTATAATGCCTGCGAGTTTAGATCAGAAACCGTTATCTTGGAATTCCAGTCATTATTTACACGGTGGCAGCATATTAGAATTGGGCGCACCTCAAAATGGTAGATATAGTTATTTGCATTTGAGGGGTGGATTTAAAGCACCAAAAATATTTAATTCTAGTTCAGCTCAGCCAACTGCCGGAATCGGAAAGTACACTCGCCCCAAAGACATCTTGGAACCTTTAGAAAAAATCCCAGACGCTCTTAAATGCCAAACAATTGAACCAGTGGATAGATTTGAGGCAACAAGCTTTAGATTAGTTGAGTCTTTTCAGACCCATCTATTTACTCCTAAAACAATAAAAAAATTTGTAAATACAGAATTCTCAATTGATAATCAGGCAAACAGAGGTGGAATGAAATTAGCTCATACGGGGTCAGGCTTTTCTACTTCGAACCAATTGAAGATTATTTCGGATATGATAATTCCAGGCGATATCCAAATGACAGGTTCCGGGCAGCCATTTGTTCTTTTGTCAGACTGTCAGACGATTGGCGGCTATCCAAGAATAGGCTGTATTATTCCTCCTGACCTGCCAGCTATTGCCCAGCTGACAACTGGTAGAACTGTAAAATTTAAGTTTATATCACGCGATGAAGCAAATAGGATTGCCTCAGAAGATCTTAAATGCTTAGAAATAATCAAAGAGAGATGTCTAGAGCCAATTCGTGATCCCCAAAAGATGGCGGATTTACTTAATTTCAATTTGATTGATGGAGCTGTATGGGCAAAAAATTAGTTTAAAGGAATTGTTATGCATATAGATTTAAATGCAGATATGGGCGAAAGCTTCGGATCTTGGGTGAAAGGCAATGATGAAGCTTTACTGGATGTGATTTCTTCAGCAAATATTGCTTGTGGTTTTCATGCTGGAGATCCCGATGTAATGGCAAAAACTATAAAACTAGCAAAAAAAAGGGGTGTAGGAATTGGAGCGCACCCTGGTTTCGATGATTTGGTTGGGTTTGGCCGTAGGCGCTTGAATATTCCAATTGGAACCATCCAAAATCAAATCAGATACCAAATTGGAGCAATTAAAGCTATGGCGAAGGCAGAAGGCACCACAATCACACATGTTAAATTGCATGGAGCACTATCGAATATGTGCTCGGAAAATTATGAACTAGCTAAAGCATGCTATGAAGCAGTGATTTCGGTGGCAAGCGAAGTACCAATCATGGCGTTAGTTAAAACAAAACAGCAAGAGGCAGTAGAAAAGCTTAAAGCCAAGTGGGTCGGAGAGATTTTTGCAGATCGAAGTTACAATGATGATGCAACATTGGTTGATCGATCAATTCCAGGTGCAATCATCAGTGATCCAATTACCGCTGGAGCACGTGTAGCTAATATGGTTTCAAAAGGTGCGATAATTACCAAAACCGGAAAAGAAATAAAAACTAAAATTGATACTATTTGCCTTCATGGCGATACGCCAGAAGCCGTTAACATAGCTAGGGCAATCAAGAATGCACTGGAAAAAAGCGGCATAAATATTAAAAGGTTTTGATACAATTTTTTAGCTAGTAGTATTAGCTATACAAAAAAACACAAAAATCTACATTGAAAAGTTATTTATTATTGTAATTCCACTTTCCGATTTTTGCCCAAATTGCAGTATTGCCTCAGGTACCTGACTTAATTTTAACTTTCTGGTAATTAGACCATCGATATTAATGGAACCGTCGTTTATCATTGTCATTAGTGTGCTAAATCTAGAAGCCGCCATACCCCGCGTTCCAATAATTTTCAATTGCCTAGAGTACACTAATTCTAATAGAGGGAGTGAAACAATAGTACTGTTTGAAGTGGGCATTCCTATCTGAATGTGCCTACCAAGTTTTCTTAGTGAACGAAGACTATTTTGAAATGTATCCTCTATGCCAAGCGCGTCTAAAGACACGTCAACCCCACCTTTTGTCAGTTCTCGTACCTCTTGCCATATATTCTTAAATTTTGTTGGATCTAAAACTATATCAGCTCCTACTTCCTTAGCTTTTTTCAGTGCTAAGCTATTAATGTCGATACCAATGACTTTAGCGCCCAAAGCTTTTGCAATCATAATTGCAGACGTTCCAACACCGCCACACCCATAGATTGCCAACCACTCACCTGGCAATAAAGAGGCTCGGTCTGTTAAAGCTCTGTACGCAGTTGTTACTCGGCATCCCATTGCTGCAGCTGTCTCAAAACCAAGTGAAATTGGAAGCCTTACTAGATTAAAATCAGCAAAACAAATTTCAACAAATTGTGCAAAACCGCCACGAATAGTAAAACCAATTGTTTCCTGCCTATCGCATATCGTTGAATTGCCTGTCTGACAATCAGAGCATAAACCACACCCCAGAATAAATGGTACAGTTACAGGATCACCTATTGAGAACTTCTTAATATCTGATCCAGTTTCAACTATAATCCCGGCTAATTCATGCCCCATAATATGAGGTAATTTGACATCGTGATCATTGCCAGACCAGGCATGGTGGTCCGATCTACATACCCCACATGCTTTTAGTTCTATTACTACCGAGTTTGGACCACATACTGGATCATCTATCTCCTCAAAGATCGGGGGAGTACAGAATTTATGTAAAACAGATGCCTTCATACAAAAGTCCGATCAAGATAATTATAAGTTACTTAAATTTACATACAAAGCCATTGACAAAAACTTCCTAAAAAAAGATCGTCTATTACCAGTAAAACAAATTAAGTAATGAAATGGTCAACAAAGCAACTATAGAATCTTTTCAAGATGACGGTATTGCGTTTATACCCAGACTATTCAAACCACATGTTAAAAGTCTCAGGGTTGGCGTTCAAAAGAATATCGACCAACCTGGCCCATTTGCGGCAGAAAATTTAAAAGAGGGTGAAGCGGGACGCTTTTTTGACGATTATTGTAATTGGCAGCGTATTGATGAATTTCGAAACGTGGTATTTGATAAAAATGTTGCGGAAACAGCTGCAAAACTCATGCAATCAAAAACTGTCCAAATGTTTCACGATCATGTACTCGTGAAAGAAGCGGGCACCTTAAAATCAACTCCCTGGCATACCGATGGACCATATTATTTTATTAAGGGAATGAAAACTTTAAGTTTTTGGGTGCCTCTTGACCCAGTTAAAAAAGCTACCTTGAGGATGGTCGCACGCTCGCACAAATGGTCAAAGCCGGTCCTTCCAACTAGATGGTTATCTAATGAAAATTTCTACCCAAACGCTAATGAATATTTGCCTGTGCCAGACCCTGAAAAAGAACAAATGGATATCAGAGAATTTGATATGAAGCCTGGCGACGCGGTTGCATTTAATTTCAATATTTTACATGGCGCTCGAGGGACAACAGCGGACCAGCGAAGACGAGCATTTTCTTTAAGGCTACTCGGTGACGATACCCGATATACGGAGAGGCCTGGTCCAACTTCTCCCCCATTTCCTAATCATAATATGGTAGAAGGTCAGGTTCTCCGAACGGATTGGTTCCCATTTATTGACTTTTAAAATTTAAACTACTTGAATTTAAAATAAACTAACGTAGATAAATGTAGTAATTAACATGGATGATTATGATTAACTACACTTTAAAATGTGACCAAAACCACACCTTTGACAGTTGGTTTAAATCAGCTGAAGCCTTCGAGATGTTGGTCAAAAAATCTATGGTTGTTTGCTCGGAATGTGGCTCGACCAAAATAACCAAAGCAATCATGGCCCCAAGTGTAAGCACTTCCAGGAAAAAAGGTAATAAACCTCCGGAATTAGAAAAAAAATCAAAACTCAAAAACGATATTTTGGAATTGAAAAAGAAAATAGAAGCAAACTCAGAGTATGTTGGAAACAACTTTGCTAATGAAGCCAGGTCAATGTACCTGGGGGAAACTCCTGAACGTTCAATCTATGGCGAGGCCAAAGCCGATGATGCCAAAAAACTGATAGATGATGGTATACCAGTAATGCCACTGCCATTTCTTCCCGCTAAAAAAGCAAATTAATCATTTATTTTTTATATTTTAAAGCCTCATTTCGAGATCATTGATACGATATCATGTGACTTGTATGTTCCGTAATTAACATTTACACCCCGAGCGACGGAGTAAATAGGAATAGCATGGCTTTACTGGTAATGAAATTTGGCGGTACTTCCGTTGCGAATGTTGATCGCATAAAGCGAGCGGCTAAACGTGTTGCGCTAGAGGTAGCTCACGGTAAAAATGTTCTAGTAATCGTTTCGGCAATGTCTGGTAAAACAAATGAATTAGTTGACTGGGTAAATGATACTTCCCAATTTTTTGATGCACGGGAGTATGATGCTGTGGTTTCATCTGGTGAAAACGTTACGGCAGGACTTATGGCTCTTACACTTCAAGAGATGGATATTCCAGCAAGAAGCTGGCAAGGCTGGCAGGTCCCTGTTCATACTAGTTCCTCGCATTCATCAGCTAGGATCGAGAGTATTTCGTCCGAAACAATTAACGAAAAATTTGAACAAGGAATGAAGGTTGCAGTCGTTGCAGGGTTTCAAGGAATTAGCAATGAAAACCGAATTACCACATTGGGCAGAGGGGGATCTGATACTACCGCAGTAGCATTCTCAGCAGCCTTCAACGCAGAAAGATGTGACATATATACTGACGTTGACGGAGTATACACCACAGACCCACGCATATGCGACAAAGCCAAAAAGCTCGATAAAATTTCGTACGAAGAAATGCTTGAACTTGCCTCTCTAGGAGCGAAAGTGTTGCAAACACGCTCTGTAGAAATGGCTATGCGGTTTAAAGTAAAATTGAGAGTTTTATCTAGCTTCGAAGAACCTAGTGAAAAAGCAGGAACACTTGTCTGTGATGAGGAGGAAATTATGGAATCAAATGTAGTCTCTGGGATAGCTTATTCCCGCGACGAAGCTAAGATGACGTTAGTGTCAATAGCCGATAGACCTGGAATCGCCGCTGCTATATTTGGTCTTCTTTCTGACTCTGGAATAAATGTAGACATGATTATTCAAAATATTGCTGAAGCTGGAAGAACTGATATGACGTTCTCATGTCCCATAGATCAGGTTAGCAAAGCCGAAAAATCACTAAATAAAGCAAAGAAAGAAGGGCTTATAAATTTCCAAGATTTATTAGCTGATAAAAATGTTGCAAAAATTTCTGCGGTTGGAATTGGAATGCGATCACAATCAGGTGTTGCCGCAAAAATGTTTCAAACTCTTTCAGATGAAGGAATAAATATCAAAGTAATTGCAACCTCTGAAATCAAGATATCTGTTTTAGTAGACAGAAAATATTTGGAACTTGCAGTGCAATCATTGCATGACGCCTTTGAACTAGATCAGATTTCTTCCTAAAAACAAGAGAGATCAAGCGTGCCTGAACGTACCCAGACAGATAGCCAACAACTATTGCGTCGCTTACGCGATACAATGGCTGAAGAACAAAAAGGCCAAGCGAGATTAAACAAAATTACTCATCTAATTGCAGATTCCATGGGTACAGAAGTATGCTCAATTTATTTGTTTAGGGATAACGAAACTCTTGAGCTTTGTGCAACCGAAGGCCTTAATGCTGAAGCTGTTCACCAAACTAGGCTCAGAATTGGTGAGGGGCTTGTCGGTAGAGTTGCAAGGTCAAAAAAAGTGATTAACACTGCAGATGCCCCTTCTTCAAAAGGCTTTAGGTTTATGCCGGAAACAGGAGAAGAAATTTTTTCTTCTTTCGCTGGTGTGCCCATACAAAGATTAGGGGAAACCCTTGGTGTTCTTGTAACCCAATCCAAAGAATCACGAAAATTTAGCAGTGAAGAAATCTACGCGCTTGAGGTTGTAGCGATGGTACTGGCAGAGATGGCTGAGCTTGGTGCTTTTGTGGGTGATGAAACGGGACTTACTGCTTTGCATCAGCAATCAGTTTTATTTCGTGGTTCAAATGGCCAAGAAGGAGCAGCCAAAGGGAGTGTGTGGCTTCATGAGCCGCGAGTTGTTGTCACAAATTTAGTCTCAGATGATCCAAAAGAAGAAAAAAACAGGCTTCAAAACGCAGTAAATCTTCTGAGACAAGGGGTAGATAAAATCGTCGATAAAATTGCGGATGGTGATAAAGAACAAACTGAAATTCTTAAAGCTTTCCGAATGTTTGCAAATTCACGCGGATGGCTTCGACGTATGGAAGCTGATATCGACCAAGGTTTATCCGCTGAAGCATCAGTTGAGAAAGAACAATCTTCTGCAAGAGCTCGTATGAGCCAGGTGGCAGATAGTTACATGAGAGAGCGGCTTCATGATTTAGATGATTTGTCGAATAGATTATTGCGAATATTAACGGGGCAAGGAACAGATACTGGAGCTGAAATTCCTAAAGATCCTATTTTAATCGCCCGCAATATTGGTCCAGCGGAGCTGTTGGATTACGGAAGGACACTTAAAGCAATTGTGCTGGAAGAAGGCTCAGTGGGCAGCCATGCCGCCATCGTAGCACGCGCACTGAGTATACCATTGGTGATAAATGCTGAAAATATAACCACTGAAGCTTTGAATGGCGACCCTATTTTAGTAGATGGCACACAGGGGATCGTACATTTGCGTCCTGACGATACTGTCGTTAGTGCATTTTCTGAAAAAATCGCTATGGAGGCTAAAAACCAAGAGCGTTATAAAGCTCTTAGAAATGAGCCAGCAAAAACAACTGATGGGAAAACAATTGACCTGCGAATGAATGCTGGCCTGATGGCTGAGTTGCCAAGTCTTGTCAGTTCGGGTGCTAGCGGGGTAGGATTATTTCGCACTGAATTACAATTCTTAATTAGAAACCAGATGCCCAAAAGATCCGAGTTAAAAAAGCTTTATTCAAGAGTATTAGATGCGGCAAAAGGTAAAGAAGTTATTTTTAGGACGCTGGATATAGGGTCAGATAAAGTTTTATCTTATATGCCTAATATAAATGAAGCCAACCCGGCGTTAGGGTGGAGGGCAATTAGAATTGCTTTAGATAGACCGAGCATTATGAGAATGCAAATTGAGGCGTTAATACGTGCTGCCGATGGCCGTAATTTGTCGATAATGTTTCCTTTAATATCTCAAGATAATGAGTTTTATGAAGCACGAGCATTGGTTGATAAAGTTTTGAGTGGAGAAAAACGTTTGGGACATAAGACACCTAATGAGCTAAAAATAGGAGCAATGCTTGAAACGCCGTCCCTGGCTTATGCATCAGAAAACTTTTTCAGTGCGGTAGATTTTTTATCTGTTGGAGGCAATGATCTTAAACAGTTCTTTTTTGCTGCAGACAGGGAAAATGAAATGGTTAGACGAAAATATGATACCCTAAGCACAAGTTTTCTTATTTATCTCAAATTTGTTATCGACCGCTGCGCAAAAACACAAACACCTATCTCCTTTTGCGGGGAAGATGCAGGGCGCCCGTTAGAAGCTATTTGCTTATGCGCTATTGGGTTTCCCAGTCTGTCCATGAGGCCTACGTCTATTGGACCAGTGAAGCATTTACTCAGACGGATAAATCTTGAAAAACTGAACGATATATTGAGTTTAGAGATTGAACGAGGATCTTCGAGCGTTAGGCCAGCAGTTGAAAAATATATCAAATCAATTTGATATATCGGTCAAAATAGCTTTGCTCTGGACGGGCAAGTTTGATTTCGCTATACCTACGCCATGTGTAGAACCAGGACGTCATTCATCCTAATTATTTGCCCGGCGCTTTTTGATTAGAAGTGGCCGGGGCAAGCTATCGACAAATTAAATCAATTCAATAAATACCGATAAATTAGAGAAAATTAGTAATGTGTGCTGAAATACAAGACTACAAAGATACACTAAATTTGCCAAAAACAGAGTTTCCAATGCGAGCTGGCTTACCAAAGCGAGAACCAGACTGGCTAACAAGGTGGGAGGATATTAAGGTTTATGATGCTCTTCGACAAAAAAAGGGTAGAGCGTCGTTTATATTGCATGATGGACCTCCATATGCGAACGGTCATTTGCATATTGGTCATGCACTTAATAAAATCCTGAAAGATATGGTTGTTCGAAGCCAGCAAATGATGGGCAAAGACGCAAGATATATTCCTGGGTGGGATTGTCATGGTTTGCCAATTGAATGGAAAATCGAGGAACAATATCGATCAAAAGGAAAAAATAAAGACAATGTTAATATAATAGATTTTAGGCAGGAATGCCGAAAATTTGCCGCCAGGTGGGTTGAGATCCAGAGAGACGAATTCAAAAGATTAGGAGTGATGGGAAAGTGGGAAAACCCATACCTAACAATGGACTTCCACGCTGAAAGGGTAATCGCAGAAGAGTTTATGAAATTTTTAATGAATGGGACGCTTTACCAAGGGTCAAAGCCTGTTATGTGGTCACCTGTTGAAAAGACAGCATTGGCTGAAGCTGAGATTGAGTATCATGACCACAAGTCTCATACCATTTGGGTCGCCTTCAAAATTAATAATGCATCAGAAGAAATACGAAACGCTCGAATAGTTATTTGGACAACTACACCGTGGACTATTCCATCAAATCGAGCAATCGCTTTTAATCCTAAAATTTCATATGGCCTATATCATGTTGATGAAACATTGGAGGAAAGTTGGACGGCGAAAGGTGAATACTATATAATAGCCGATAACTTAGCAGCCGAAACATTAGAAAAATCAAGAGTGGTAAAATACACCAGAGTTAAAGATGTTTCGAGTTCTGACTTGCAAGATTGTATTTGCCAACACCCACTCTCAGAACTAGATCCATTTTGGAATTATGATGTACCGTTGATAGATGGCGATCATGTTACAGACGATGCTGGGACTGGATTTGTGCACACAGCGCCAAGTCATGGGGCAGACGATTATGAGTGCTTCTTAAAGCGCAACTGGCTTGACAAAATGACCCATAATGTGGGTGAACAAAGTGAGTTTTTAGGACATGTACCCTTCTTTGCAGGGCTCACAGTTTTTGACCGAAAAGGCAAGGAAGGGAAGGCAAACGCTGAGGTTATAAATAAACTTGTTGAGGCTGGAAATATTATCGCGCGAGGGCGTTTGACCCACAGCTATCCTCATTCTTGGCGCTCAAAAGCACCAATAATTTTCAGAAATACCCCACAGTGGTTTGCAGCTATCGATAAAAAGGTAGACGATAGCTTCAATAAATATGGTAGTACAATTAGGCAAAGAGCTTTGGAGTCGATTGATAAACTCGTTAAGTGGACGCCAAAAAGTGGACGGAATCGACTTTATTCAATGATAGAAGTACGACCAGACTGGGTTTTGTCTCGGCAACGCGCTTGGGGAGTCCCACTTACTTGTTTCACCAAAAAAGGGGCCCAACCGACCGACAGTGATTTTTTACTGCGTAATGAGCAAGTAAACAAACGGATCGCAGAAGCCTTTGAAGTAGAAGGTGCAGACGCTTGGTATAAGGAAAATGCAAAAGAAAGATTTTTGGAAGGATTAGAAAATCCAGATAATTTTATCCAAGTTTTTGATATCTTAGATGTTTGGTTCGATAGCGGTTCAACACATGCATTTGTTTTGAGAGACCGCGATGATGGATCTGATGACGGTTTTGCTGATTTATATTTAGAGGGAACAGATCAACATAGAGGTTGGTTCCATTCGTCGATGCTTCAATCATGTGGTACAAACGGGCGAGCTCCTTACCATGGTGTTTTAACGCATGGATTTACGTTGGACGAAAAAGGCATGAAAATGTCAAAGTCCTTAGGAAACACAATAGCTCCTGAACAAGTTATAAAGCAGTATGGTGCGGATATTTTACGTTTGTGGGTTGCCCAATCAGACTATACCGCAGATTTACGAATTGGGCCTGAAATTTTGAAAGGTGTAGCTGATAGCTATCGAAGATTGAGAAACACAATGCGGTTCATGCTGGGATCACTCAGTGATTATAATACATCAGATGAAATAGCCACAAAAGAGATGCCCGAATTGGAGCGTTGGGTGCTGCATAGGCTTACTGAATTAGACGAGAAAGTACAAAAAGGATATAATTCATATGATTTTCAGGGTGTTTTCCAATCAATTTTTACCTTTGCAACGGTGGATTTATCATCCTTTTATTTTGATATACGAAAAGATGTACTTTATTGTGATGGAGACACAATAGAGCGACGAGCAGCTAGAACGGTACTAAATTTACTTTTTCATCGTCTTACAACTTGGTTAGCACCAATTTTAGTATTTACAATGGAAGAGGTCTGGCTTGAACGCTATCCTGACAAAGATAGTTCAGTTCATCTTGTAGATATACCAAATACACCGTCTGAATGGCGAGATGATAAACTTGCAAAAAAATGGTCAACGGTAAGGAGCTACAGAAGACTAGTCACATCTGCTCTGGAATTACAGAGGGAAGAAAAGGTAATCGGATCCAGTTTAGAGGCAACTCCAACCGTCCATATTAAAGACCAGGACGCGCTTGCAATTTTAGAATCCGTACCATTTCAAGACATTTGTATAACGTCAGGCTTAAATCTTACTGACGCAGAACCTCCTGAATATGCATATATTTCGAGTGAAATTGATGGTGCTGCTGTTAATTTTAAGAAATCAGTTGGAACTAAATGTGAGCGATGTTGGAAAATTTTACCGGATGTAGGAAATTATAAGCACCCAGGTACATGCAAACGATGCAGCACAGCCCTTGAATAGTTTTCAGACTGAGAAAAATTGTCTCAGATTGTATTACTTGTAATAATACTTTTTGAATATTTTATAGTCTTAACTTCCCAAAAAAACTGGTCATAAGTTCAACCACTTCCTCTTCACAGATACCCGAATATATTTCAGGTCTGTGATGTGTTTGGCTATGTGAAAAGATACAGGCACCATGCTCAACACCACCTGATTTTTTGTCACTTGCGCCATAATATAGCCGGCGAATTCGCGAAGCTGAAATAAGGGAGGCACACATGGCACAAGGTTCTAAGGTAACATACAAGTCGCAACCACTTAATCTTTCATTTCCTAAAACCTGACAAGCCTCTCGGATAACTAATACTTCAGCATGGGCTGAGGGGTCTTTAAGTTCTCGAGTTCTGTTCCCTGATTTGGCTAAGACTTTACCAGCCGGATCTAGCAATACAGCGCCGACTGGAATTTCTCCTGCAGAGCGCGCTATTATGGCTTGTTCTATAGCCATTTTCATAAAATTTATGAAGCCACTAGTTGCCAAGGAGCACAATTTTCCCTTCCTAAATTGTCATTAATAACATACATAATTGCTAATGAAAGACCAAGCAAACAAAGGCGAACGCATTGCAAAAATAATTGCTAGAGCTGGACTAGCAAGCAGAAGAGAAGCCGAAAGATTAATTTTAGATGGTAGGGTTAAGGTGAATGGAAATATTATCAATAGTCCAGCTCTTAATCTAACTATAAACGACGCTATAGAAGTTGATGGTAAATTATTATCACAACCAGAAGAGACACGTTTATGGATATATCATAAACCGGTTGGCCTCATTTCTACCTCAAAAGATGAGAAAAATCGGCCAACTATTTTTGATAATCTGCCAAAAGAAATGCCGAGAGTCTTATCCATAGGCCGACTGGACTTAAACTCCGAAGGACTACTACTGCTTACAAACGATGGAGAACTAAAACGGTGTCTTGAATTACCCTCAACTGGTTGGTTACGACGATACCGGGTGCGAGTAAAAGGTCGGCTAAATGACAGTATGCTTGAACCATTACGGCAAGGAATATTTGTAGAAGGCACACACTTTAAGCCAATGGAAATTTCTTTTGACCGTCAAACAGGAGCAAATGCTTGGCTAAGTATCGGCCTTCGTGAAGGTAAAAATCGCGAAATTCGCAAAGCGTTAGGTTTTGTGGGACTACCTGTGAATCGTTTACTGAGAATAAGCTTTGGAGATTTTGAACTTGGCACATTAAAAAAGGGTGAAGTACAGGAAGTGCGATTAAGTAGGGTAAAAAACTTACTCAAAATCAGACTAGACAGCTTTCAAACGAAAAAAAAACAAAAACTGGGTTTTGGAACAAAAACCTCTAATAAGGTGGATAAAATTTTAGGAACACGCAATGTTTCTAGGAACCGAAGACGAAATAAATAATGCGACTACTGTTAAAAAGAGTCTTATCAGCATAGGTATATTTTGAGGCCAAACTTAAGGGTAGCTACAATCGGGGCCGTTTAATTTTTCTATACGTTATAAAAGACGATGACAAAAATGACGTAAACATACTTTTAAAGAGAATTTCAATTCAACAGGGTGTATTTGGCGCAAGTATGCATGTCAAAGTAGTAAATGACGGTCCCGCAACTTTTTGGCTCGATAACAAAAATTGATGAATGGAATTGACCCATATGACAAACCATTGCGCGTATAAAATTACTTTAGATCTGAAATATCAAGAGGACCACTCGGTTTGGATAATCGACTGCGGGTAACCCAATATAGTTTTTCCTGGGCGCGCGTTATTGCCACATACGCTAGCCTTTTCCAAAGGGGCAAACCAGCCTCTACCCTGTTAGTCAGCGCTGCAGCATATATATCGGCTCCAAAGACCTGAACATGTTCCCACTGAGAACCTTGAGCTTTATGAATTGTTACCGCCGACCCATGTAAAAAAATAGCTCCCATTTTCGCAGCAAAAGGAATAAATGGCTCATCTTCGTTTGGCAGTTCAATTTTTACTATTGATGCTGCTGAAAGAATAGGAGATTCCGATCCCACTACGAAAAGTCGTGAAAAACCTGCCTTTTTACCAGGTCCCAGATAAATAACATTTGCTCCTTTGGTCAGCCCCCTGGCTTCAAGATCAATCCGTTTTTTCCTATGTTTAAGCGGCAATTCTAAACCATCACAAATAAGGGGTTCGCCCTCCATTAATCTATCATTTGGAGCATTATAGACAGAGCGAAAGGCATTAATTAACCTTATACGTATAGAATTCCGCCAAACCAAAACTGGACTGCGAGACATCAAATCCACATTTACTCGTTGGGCCCAAACAATTCTTTCATCTTCATTTGCTATTTCACGTATTAGCATCTCAAATTCTGAAAAGGTTATTTCAGGGTCCAATAAAAAATTCGATAATTTCAAAATTGGATTATCCGAACTTTGCCTGTGGATTTGTGATAGAGTAGACTTGCACTCAGAATCTAGCTTATCAAAAACCATCCGCCCTGATTGACTAATTGGTGCTAGCTGAGCGGGGTCTCCAAATAATATTAAAGTTGAAAAGATCTTTTTTAAATCATTTAGTTGGTCATCATCGAGCATTGATGACTCGTCAATAAACCCAACATCCAGAGGTTCCTCTCTCCTCTTCCAGCCACTAATGAAGTCTGAACCTTTGAGGCCAGCAGCTGCAAGAGCTCCTGGTATAGACTTATTGGATCTGTAAAAATCCCATGCCCGTTTTAATGAACTTTCTGATAATCCATCTACAATGGGCTTTTCATCTCGCTCACCGATAAGCCATTCTACTATTCTCTCATAATCTGGATCATATACAGGTGTATATAGTATTCTGTGGATAGTAGTTGCTGGCACACCCCTCATTCTTAAAATATTAGCGGCTTTATTTGTAGGAGCTAAAATAGAAAGAGAACGCTTATTTTTCTTTTTTCGAACTTCAAAGTCGCCTGATATAATTTCGACACCAATTGCACTCATTTTTTCAGTTATAAGACTTAATAAAGCAGTTTTTCCTGAACCTGCTCTTCCAATAAGCGCATAAACTGACTTATATTTAGAAATTTGACCTGAAAGTTCACCAGAACCTAGATTTATACCAGCTCTCTCTAAAATAACTGAAACGTTATTTAGCGCTTGCTCTTGATCAAACGATAGCGGGATAGAACCCTGGTTCATTCTATGTACCATATATGAACGATTACGGCATAGCAGTTAAAGATTTGAAAAAAACAAAATTAACCTCAAAAAAATCACCATTTAAGTATAGTGAAGTCGAAAAATTTGATACAAGTCGGGATAACCCGACTTGAGCCTCTTATGTAAGCACTTCTTCAAATGTCGATAAACCAACTCGAGGGCTTTGCACCAAAACTGCCATATTTCCTGGTTTGTGTTCATTTTTCATCATTTTAGTGTGAGCCTGAGGAATTTGATCCCACGGCAAGACTTCTGACATGCATGGATCAAGGCGCTGCTCGACCATTAGTCTATTTGCAGAAGCCGCTTGTTTTAGGTGAGCAAAGTGACTGCCTTGTATACGCTTTTGATGCATCCACAAATATCGAACGTCAAAGGTACAGTTATACCCAGTTGTACCCGCACAAATCACTACCATTCCGCCTTTTTTACAAACAAATGTCGAAACAGGAATCGTCGCTTCACCAGGATGTTCAAAAACTATATCTACATTATTACCCTTGCCAGTAAAATCCCATATGGCCTTGCCGAACTTACGGACTTCTTTGAACCATTCAGCATATTCCGACGTGTTAACCGTCGGAAGCTGACCCCAACATTTGAAGTCATTTCGATTGATGACACCTTTAGCGCCTAATCCAAGAACAAAGTCCCTTTTACTCTCATCTGATATTATACCAATTGCGTTACCACCCGCCGCCTTTACCAATTGAATGGCATATGACCCAAGTCCACCAGATGCGCCCCACACCAACACATTTTGTCCAGGCTTTAATTCATGAGGATCGTGGCCAAACAGCATCCTGTAGGCAGTAGCAAGCGTTAAGGTATAGCAAGCACTTTCTTCCCAACTTAAATGTCTAGGTCGCGGTAAAAGCTGCTGAGCTTGTACGCTGGTAAATTGAGCAAAGGAGCCGTCTGGAGTCTCATATCCCCAAATCCGTTGACTAGTAGAATACATGGGGTCCCCACCATTGCATTCTTCATCGTCTCCGTCATCTTGATTACAGTGAATGACAACTTCGTCACCAACTTTCCAATTTCTTACTTTATCACCAACTGCCCAAACAATACCTGAAGCATCTGAACCAGCGATGTGATAATCTGCATTGTGGCCATCAAAGGGTGATATGGGCACCCCTAAACCTGCCCAAACTCCATTATAATTTACACCCGCAGCCATAACTAGTACCAATACTTCATTACCCGATGGTAATGGTGTATCAACTACCTCAACTTGGAAGGCTTTTTCGGGCTCACCGTGTCTTTCACGGCGAATTGCCCAGGCATACATTTGCTTAGGGACATACCCAAATGGGGGCATCTCACCTAATTCATATAAGTCTTTTTCTGGTGCATCATAGGATGGAAATGCAACGTCAGCATCTAAGGCCATAATTATCTCCAAATTAATTTCTACATGATTGCCGCGATGCAGAATCATATCATTCGCATTGATTATATTTCTAAACGCAAGATTTCAATTTTTTTTTGTATTTAATTTGTAATATTATTGCTTTTAAATAAATCGAAAAAAATTGTTTCTTGGGTCAACAAAAATATTATCCTGACAGGCTTTTTATACTGCTTGCCGCAACGCAGCGAATTGACTCCGACAGAATATTTCATTATCTACCCCATAAATCTAAGATTATTTCGCAAAAAATACTCAAGGAATTTTTAAATGTCACATACTAATAAAGATCGACCGTGGCTTATTAGAACTTACGCAGGACATTCGACCGCCGCTGCGTCTAACAAATTATACCGATCAAATTTAGCTAAAGGGCAAACCGGACTGTCTGTCGCTTTCGATCTCCCTACCCAAACAGGCTACGACAGTGATCACCTACTTGCCCGCGGTGAGGTTGGAAAAGTTGGTGTGCCCGTATGCCATTTGGGGGATATGAGAACATTATTTGATCAAATTCCTTTGGATCAAATGAATACTTCTATGACAATTAACGCCACAGCCCCATGGCTTTTGTCCTTGTATATCGCAGTCGCAGAAGAACAGGGAGCTGATATCAAAAGCTTACAAGGCACAGTACAGAATGACATAATCAAGGAATACCTTAGCAGGGGAACATACATTTGCCCACCTCAAGCCTCATTAAAACTGATAGGCGATGTCGCAGAATACTGCTATTCGGAAATTCCAAAATGGAACCCAATTAACGTCTGCTCGTACCATCTACAAGAAGCTGGCGCGACTCCAGAGCAAGAATTAGCTTTTGCTTTAGCAACTGCAACTTCGGTATTGGATGAATTACGTCCACGAGTTTCCAAAGGTGACTTTCCAAAGCTCGTGGGAAGGATTTCATTCTTTGTAAATGCTGGCATTAGATTTGTAACTGAAATGTGTAAAATGCGAGCTTTTGTAGATCTATGGGATGAAATTTGCACAAAAAGGTACGGTGTATCTGATTCAAAATATCGTCGCTTCAGATACGGGGTACAAGTAAATTCATTAGGTTTAACAGAACAACAGCCAGAAAATAATGTTTATCGAATTTTAATTGAGATGCTTGCTGTAACCCTGTCAAAGAAGGCGAGAGCCAGGGCTGTTCAGCTACCCGCTTGGAACGAAGCATTAGGTTTACCTCGGCCTTGGGATCAACAATGGTCAATGCGTATGCAACAAATTATGGCGTATGAAACGGATTTACTCGAATATGAAGATCTTTTTGATAATAATCCAGCAGTTGAACAAAAAGTTAATATTTTAAAAGATGGAGCGCGTCACGAATTGGCAAACCTTGATAGTATGGGAGGTGCTGTTCAAGCTATTGAATACATGAAATCCCGGCTAGTTGATTCAAATGCGGATCGTCTCAACAAAATTGAAACAAATGAAACAGTTGTTGTCGGAGTAAACAAATTTACTACAAGTGAAGAGTCTCCGCTGACAACTGG
The DNA here is from genome assembly GCA_902631295.1 of Paracoccaceae bacterium. Classification (GTDB taxonomy): domain Bacteria; phylum Pseudomonadota; class Alphaproteobacteria; order Rhodobacterales; family Rhodobacteraceae; genus Salinivivens. The sequence continues at coordinate 22,193 of CACOXV010000017.1, forward strand.
TGATAAAGGTATAATGATAGTAGATCCTGCCGTCGAAAATGATCAAATTGATAGACTAAATGCCTGGCGCAATGAAAGAGACTCTGAAGCCGTGAGAGTAGCGCTTAATAATCTAAATGATGCGGCAAATTGTGGAAATAATATTATGCCGGCATCTGTAAACGCTGCCAAAGCAGGCGTTACAACTGGCGAATGGGCTGAAATTATGAGATCCGTATATGGCGAATACCGCGGTCCTACCGGCCTTTCGAAAGCAAAATCAAATAAGACTGAAGGGTTAGACGAAATACGCTCATCTGTAGATCTTGTATCTGATAAGCTAGGACGAAGATTAAAATTTTTGATGGGGAAACCTGGCCTTGATGGACACTCCAATGGGGCTGAACAAATTGCGTTTCGTGCTCGAGATTGTGGGATGGAAATAGAGTATCAAGGCATTCGTTTGACGCCCGAACAATTGGTGAGTTCAGTATTAGAGACAACCCCACACGTAATTGGCCTATCTATTCTTTCTGGAAGCCATATACCTTTGGTGAAAGAAACCGTAGAGAGGCTATCAAAAGCTAATTTGAGCCACATTCCATTAGTGGTTGGAGGCATAATACCAGACGAAGACGCCGCCGCCCTCAAAGCAATGGGTGTGGCTAAAGTTTACACTCCAAAAAACTTTGAGCTCAACGCTATAATGATTGATATAGTGGAGTTAGCAGATCCACATAAAGTGGCGGCAGAATAACTTTAATATTGCCGAGCTCGTCATATAAAGTTTAGGTGTCTGTTTTCCGCCTAAACAATACGACTTAAAAAAGGGGTGGATTAATGACCAAAGGCTTTAACATTAGACCGTTAGAACAGAAAGACAGAGAACAATGGCAAGTCATCTGGGGAGAATACCTTAAGTTTTACGAAACAAAACTACCACTCGAAATATATTCAGAAACATTCACTCGATTGACCAATAGCAATAATACAGATCAGAATTGTTTAGTTGCCCATAGTGGCGAAACTCTGCACGGACTTGTACATTACATTTATCATGCTCATAATTGGAAATCTGAATATGTATGCTACCTGCAAGACTTATTTGTACTCAAAGAAATGCGACGACAAGGCGTTGCGAAGGCTTTAATTCAAGCAGTATACAAAGCAGCTGATACTAATGGAACTTCCTCAGTCTATTGGATGACGCAAGAATTTAATCACGATGCACGTAAATTGTACAAACAAGTTGCATCATTAACCCCATTCATAAAATATCAAAGGTAGATAATGACTATTCACATTGGAGCCAAAAATAATGAAATCGCTGATACAGTTCTTTTACCTGGGGATCCAATGCGAGCAAAATGGGCAGCAGAAAACTTTTTAACGTCTCCACGTCTTGTAAATCAGGTTAGAGGAATGCTCGGTTTCACCGGGACATTCAAAGGAAATCGGGTAACGATTCAGGGTAGCGGTATGGGCATGCCGTCCCTTTCAATATATGCTAACGAACTTATACGCGATTATAGTGTGAAGACTTTGATTAGAGTTGGTTCTTGCGGTGGAATGCAGCCTAATATAAACATTCGCGATATCATACTAGCACAAACAACAACTTACGTTAAAACACCCTCATCAACTATAATGAAAGAAGTGAGTTTTTCCCCATGCGCAGATTTTAATCTGCTTCAGCGCGCGCACGCATTTGCAAAAAGAAAAGGTTTCACAACGCATGTAGGAAATATTTATTCTTCCGATACATTTTATGACGAAAGACCGGATCTTAATGAACAAATGGTCAGACACGGTGTTATGGCTGTTGAAATGGAAGCAGCAGAGTTATACACTCTAGCTGCACGTTTCAAAAGGAAAGCTCTTGCGATTTTAACAGTCTCCGATCACCTACAGACTGGGGAAGCTTTACCATCCGATGAACGAGAAAATACCTTTGCTCAGATGATACAAGTAGCACTCGCAGCTGCATTTCCTGCTGATTAAATTTATAAATTTCAGATAAAACCTTTTTAGGCGCTTTTTTCAACCATCATTTTTTTAACTTCTGCAATGGCTTTTGCCGGATTTAATCCCTTCGGACACGTATTTGTACAGTTCATTATGGTGTGACACCGATAAAGTTTAAACGGATCCTCTAACTCACTTAAGCGTTCGCCAGTCGCCTCATCTCTACTATCAATAATCCAACGATAGGCATGAAGCAGCGCCGCAGGACCCAAATACTTATCACTGTTCCACCAATACGAGGGACACGAAGTCGAGCAAGATGCACACATTACGCATTCGTATAATCCATCTAATTTTTTTCTATCTTCAATGGATTGCTTCCATTCATTACTTGGCCTATCTGTTTTGGTTTCTAACCACGGCATTATTGAGGCATGCTGTGCGTAAAAATGCGTTAGATCAGGTATAAGATCTTTTATTACTGGCATGTGAGGTAGCGGATAAATGTTGATGTCACCTTTTACATCATCAATACCGTGAATACATGCCAGTGTGTTGATACCATCTATACTCATAGCGCAAGACCCGCAAATCCCCTCTCGACATGATCGACGGAACGTTAAAGTTGGATCAATATCTGTCTTAATTTTAATTAAAGCATCCAAAATCATCGGGCCACAATTATCAACATCTACGAAGTATGTATCTAAGCTTGGATTTTGTGTGTCATCAGGAGACCAACGGTATATTTTGAATATGCGTAAGTTATTAGCACCCTCTGGTTTCGGCCAAGTCTTCCCTTTCATAATCCTACTGTTTTTGGGTAGTGTTAACTGTACCATGACATTATTCCTAGAAAGTCCGCTCTTTTGGTGCAATTTTTGACAAACTTATGCCACCCTGATTTTCAGTGGAGAGAGGTTCTGTTATAACGGGCCTGTAGCTGAGCTTGACAGATTTAGCGTTCTCTGAAAATCGAGCGATAGTGTGCACCCGCCAATTTTCGTCATCACGACTTGTAAAATCTTCATGAGCGTGGGCTCCTCGACTTTCTTTGCGAGCTTCGGCTCCGTAAATTGTGCTTAGAGCGTTTGGCATCAGATTTGTAAGTTCAAGTGTTTCCATCAAGTCACTATTCCAAACAAGGCTTCTATCGACTACCGACAGATCATTTACGCCTTCGGCAATATTACTCATTTTTTCCACACCATTTGATAGTGTTTCAGCAGTTCTAAATACTGCAGCGTCTTCTTGCATAGTTTTTTGCATTTGCAAACGCAAGTCGGCTGTTGGAATAGCTCCTTTAGCGTATCTAAGACCATCAAAACGGTCAAAAGCCTGATCAACAGAAAGTTTATTCAAATCAGGGTTCTGAGCATCAGCATCAACAACTTTGCCAGCTTTTATAGCGGAAGCTCTCCCAAAGACCACAAGATCAATCAATGAATTTGATCCCAGCCTATTCGCTCCATGAACGGACGCGCACCCTGCTTCGCCCACAGCCATTAACCCAGGCACAATTTTATTAGGATTCTCTTTAGTAGGACTTAATACCTCACCCCAATAATTAGTAGGAACACCTCCCATATTGTAATGCACAGTTGGAAGTACTGGTATGGGCTCTTTAGTGACGTCTACTCCAGCAAAAATTTTTGCAGACTCAGAAATTCCTGGTAACCTTTCTGAAAGTGCATCTTCTGGTAAGTGACTTAAATTGAGATGTATATGATCACCTGATTTACCCGCACCTCTACCTTCTCGGATCTCCATAGTCATACAACGACTAACATAATCTCGGGGCGCCAAATCCTTATAATGTGGAGCATATCGCTCCATAAAACGCTCTCCCTCTGAATTTGTTAAATAACCGCCTTCACCTCTAGCTCCTTCTGTTATTAGACAGCCCGATCCGTAAATTCCAGTTGGGTGGAATTGTACAAACTCCATATCTTGGAGCGGTAGACCAGCACGAGCAACCATTCCACCGCCGTCACCCGTACATGTATGAGCTGAAGTGGCACTAAAATATGCACGGCCGTATCCACCAGTCGCCAAAACTACCAGCTTAGCGTTAAAAACGTGAAAAGACCCGTCATCTAATTTCCAGCATACAACACCCTGGCATTGTCCGTCTTCCGACATTATGAGATCAATAGCAAAGTACTCTATATAAAATTCTGCATTCTGTTTAAGTGACTGGCCGTACAGTGTATGAAGAATAGCGTGACCAGTTCGATCTGCTGCGGCGCAGGTCCTTTGTACAGGTGGACCTTCTCCAAATTCGGTAGTATGCCCTCCGAAAGGACGCTGGTATATTTCGCCTTTTTCGGTCCGACTGAAAGGAACGCCGTAGTGTTCAAGCTCATATACTGCCTTGGGAGCTTCGCGCGCCAAATACTCCATAGCATCAGTATCGCCGAGCCAATCTGACCCTTTTACGGTATCATACATGTGCCACTGCCAATGATCAGGGCCCATGTTCCCTAGCGAGGCTGCTATACCGCCCTGAGCAGCAACTGTATGAGACCTTGTAGGGAAAACCTTTGTAATACAAGCTGTCTTCAACCCTTGTTCAGCCATGCCTAGAGTTGCCCGCAAGCCAGAGCCACCCGCACCCACTACAACAACATCGTACTCGTGAGTTTCGTGAGAATATGCTTCCAATGAACAGTCCCTATATCATAATCTTGAACAACGCAAAAAGCGTTAATGCTATTAAAATGTAAGATAAAGCAATAGTAAGATTTATCCACACTTTAGTCATTTTACCGTGCACGTAGTCTTCAATTAACACTTGAACGCCACTTTTAAAATGTAAAAGCCCGACTGTAAACGTAACTGCGACGATAAGCGCATAAAGCGGCTGTTCAAGCTTTGATAAAACAAATTCACGCTGCTCACCCATCAGAGGTGCGATTGTTAGAAGGAAAACAGGTATCATCAAAACCAAGATCATCGAGCTAAATTTCATTGCCTTGTGGTGTGACGTGCCCGTTTTAATAATGTTAAATGCCATCAAATATAACTCCTAAACTCAATTGATCTGCAGCGACTTTATACAAATAGAATAGTCACAAAAGTTAATGCAAACGAACCAAACACCACGGCCCAACCCAAAAGTCTCGATTTATTTATGTCAAGCCATACTGCATGATCCCAGATCAGATGACGAATTCCAGCCAAGCTATGATACCAAAGGGCCCAAAGGGACCCAATTAATACCAACTTACCTAGCCAACTTGAAATTATCCAATTTACTATTTGGTAATTATAGTCAGAGGTTGCCGCTGCAAGTAACCACCCAACAAATAAAATAACTCCAACTATAAGCGCATTTCCAGTTATTCTTGTGAGTATCGAGGTGATAGCATGCAGCTGCCACTTGTAAACGGATAAGTGGGGCGAAAGTGGTCGCTGGTCACTCTTTGAAGTAGACATATTAAAATCATCCATGTTTTGAAAAATTACATATTCTCATTAGCTACTAAAGCAATATTTACTTCAAATTTTATATTACCGCCAGAGCATAACAGTATAATTTACTGATCCCCCAATTTCATATCAGCATTTTAATCCTGACTAATATTTTTTACCACTGATTAAGCACAACGCATTTCACTACTTTGGCTATCATAACTATACTGAGGATCTCCAAAGAGTTTCCAACCTTTCGAAAGTACCAAAATTACCTTGTAGCAAAAGTCAGAATTATCCTTGCCAGTGAGCAATCGGTATAAAGTTATCATTAAGAACCTCCAAGAAATGACCAAACACCAAATATCCAATGAAAAGAAGAAAGTAAAAGGAAAATTGAAACAACCTCAAATACTTTTGTAAAGATGAAATTACCAAATTTTGCTTAGAAATTAAATTAAACTCTTTTTGCAGCGGCCTTGCGAAAATAAATTAAAAAGTCTACGCCTTCTTGTGACTTTTTTTAGTGAAAACGGAGTTTTCTATGGCTAGATCTAAAATCGCTCTGATAGGGGCAGGACAAATTGGTGGTACATTGGCACACCTTGCATCAATAAAAGAACTAGGTGATGTAATTTTGTTTGATATTGCAGAGGGTATCCCAAACGGCAAAGCATTAGATATCTCAGAATCCGGACCATCAGAAGGTTTTGATGCAACATTGAAGGGCACTCAATCCTATGAGGATATAAGCGGTGCAGATGTGTGCATCGTAACCGCTGGAGTCGCGCGAAAACCTGGTATGAGTCGAGATGATCTGCTAGGCATTAATCTTAAAGTAATGAAATCGGTAGGTGAGGGAATTAAAGCTCACGCTCCAAATGCGTTTGTTATATGTATAACAAATCCTTTAGATGCAATGGTTTGGGCATTAAGAGAATTCTCTGGGCTACCTGAGAGTAAAGTTTGTGGTATGGCTGGAGTATTAGATAGCGCTCGGTTTCGTCACTTTTTATCTGTCGAATTCAATGTATCAATGCGAGATGTAACAGCTTTTGTCCTTGGGGGACACGGCGATACAATGGTACCGTTAGCAAGATACTCAACCGTCGCAGGTATTCCATTACCAGACCTGGTAGAAATGGGATGGACTACAGAAGATAGGTTAGATAAAATTATTCAACGAACACGAGACGGCGGTGCCGAAATCGTCGGATTGCTCAAAACCGGTTCGGCATTTTATGCACCAGCGACGGCAGCAATCGAAATGGCTGAAGCGTACCTTAAAGATCATAAACGGCTATTACCGTGTGCTGCTTACTGTAAAGGTGAATTGGGTGTATCAGATATGTATGTCGGCGTTCCCACTATTATTGGATGCGAAGGTATAGAGCGTATCGTGGATATCAAACTGACTAAAGAAGAACAAGATATGTTTAATAGTTCTGTAGAGTCTGTTAAAAGTTTGGTTTCTGCATGTAAGAAAATAGATAGCTCATTGAAATAATAAGCTTAGCTCTATACAGTGTAATAATAAGCAAAGCAGCAAATTTAATTCCAGTCACATTGCAAAGTAAAAATGAAGAAAATTTGAAATATAATTTTGTGATCACAATATTATAAACGTGATCACAGATTGACAAATTATGTAGTTTTTTATGTCAATCAGAAAAATATTAGTAGAAACCTCAGTATCTTAATGGCTCTTTAGTATCAACGGGATCACAGGGACATTAGTATGAATATTCATGAATACCAAGCGAAGGCTCTACTTCGAAGCTACGGTGCGCCCGTCTCAGACGGAAGAATAGTGCTAAAATCAGAAGATGCTAAAACAGCGGCCGGTGAACTAGATGGTCCAATATGGGTTGTAAAGGCTCAAATCCACGCTGGTGGCAGGGGTAAGGGCTCTTTCTTAGAAGCTGATGCCGGTACTAAGGGTGGAGTGCGAATTACTAAATCAGTTGAAGAAGCTGCTTCTGAGGCAAAAAAAATGCTAGGTCGAACTCTGGTAACTCATCAAACTGGCCCAATAGGCAAACAAGTTAACCGGGTATACATAGAAGACGGCTCAGAAATCACTACAGAACTATACTTAGCCATTTTAGTAGACCGACAATCAAGTAGAGTTTCATTTGTATGTTCCACCGAGGGCGGAATGGATATTGAAGCTGTAGCGGCAGATACACCAGAAAAAATCTTGTCATTTTCAATAGACCCTACCACGTCATTCCAACCATACCATGGACGAAGAATTGCTTTTATGTTGGGTCTAAAAGGAAAACAACTAAAGCAGTGTGTCTCACTCATGAACACCCTTTACAGGCTCTTCGTTGAAAAAGATATGGAGATGTTGGAGATCAACCCATTAATTGTATCCGGCTCCGGGGATTTAAAATGCTTGGATGCAAAAATGGGCTTTGATGGCAATGCCACATATAGACATTCAGATATAGCAGAGTTGAGAGATGTTACAGAAGAAGACCCAAAAGAACTAGAGGCCTCAAAATATGATTTAAATTATATCGCCTTAGACGGTGAAATTGGCTGCATGGTTAACGGTGCTGGCCTAGCAATGGCCACTATGGACATCATTAAACTGTATGGAGCCGAACCAGCTAACTTTTTAGACGTAGGTGGTGGAGCCACGAAAGAAAAGGTCACGGAGGCCTTCAAAATAATTACATCAGATCCAAATGTTAAAGGTATTCTAGTTAATATTTTTGGCGGAATTATGAGATGTGATGTAATCGCCGAGGGAGTTGTCGCTGCTGTTAAAGAGGTCGGATTAAAAGTACCTTTAGTAGTACGGTTAGAGGGTACGAATGTAGAGAAAGGTAATAAAATTATTAACACTTCAGGCTTAGATGTAATTGCAGCAACTAATCTAAAAGATGGCGCCGAGAAAATAGTAAAAGCGGTAAAAGGATAAGGCGATGTCAATTTTAGTTAACGAAAATACTAGAGTAATTTGTCAAGGCCTTACCGGATCCCAAGGAACATTCCATAGTGAGCAGGCTATTGAATACGGTACAAATATGGTTGGTGGCGTTACTCCCGGCAAGGGTGGTCTAGAACATATTGGACTGCCTGTATTCAATTCAGTTCACGAAGCAATGAGTGCCACGGCAGCAAATGCAAGCGTTATATACGTTCCACCACCATTTGCAGCAGACTCAATCTTGGAAGCTATAGATGCTGAAATAAACCTAATAGTAGCGATTACTGAGGGAATACCAGTTCTAGATATGGTGAAGGTAAAAAGGGCACTGGAAACCTCAAAATCGATTTTGATTGGACCAAACTGTCCAGGAGTCATCACACCTGGCTCATGTAAAATCGGCATAATGCCAGGCCATATTCACCGCAAAGGATCGGTTGGTGTTGTATCACGATCGGGAACACTTACTTATGAAGCTGTTAAACAGACATCTGATGTCGGGCTGGGCCAATCGACGTGCGTAGGTATAGGCGGTGATCCTATCAAAGGAACTGAACACATCGATGTTTTAGAATGGTTTCTTTCAGATGATAAAACCGAGAGTATAATAATGATTGGTGAAATTGGAGGCTCTGCAGAGGAAGAAGCGGCCGATTTTTTAAAACAAGAAGCGAAGCATGGGCGACAGAAGCCCATAGCAGGATTTATTGCCGGTCGCACAGCTCCGCCAGGCCGCCGAATGGGTCATGCGGGTGCTATTGTAGCCGGTGGTAAAGGGGGCGCTGAAGATAAAATAGAAGCAATGCGATCTGCTGGGATTGTCGTTGCAGAAAGCCCTGCAGGATTGGGTGAAGCTGTTTTGCAGGCAATAGACGAAAAAAAATGAGCAAAAACCGCGCCATATTAATAATAATTGGGTTAAATGGGTATAAAAATGAATGAGCAATCTTCGAACGAATTTTTCCATGGATCTTCATTCATGCAAGGCCAGAATGCAGAGTATTTAGAGAATTTACATTCAAATTTTAAAAAAAATCCAAAGTCGGTTGATGCCGCATGGCAAGCATTTTTTCAATCTCTTGACGCTGATTTTAATGAAACTTTAAATACTCCAATTAAACCAAGCTGGATACGACCGGATTGGCCTCAAAACCCCAGTGATGAATTCACAAGCGCGTTTACTGGTGAATGGAGTGCTGATGCTGAAATTGTGGATCGGTTTAGTGAGCAAATAACTGCAAAAGCAAATGACGCGAATATAACGGTAAGTAATGAGGCGGTAGAAAGAGCAGTACTCGATAGCATAAGAGCGATAATGATCATAAGGGCCCACCGAATTCGTGGACACCTTGTAGCAGATCTCGATCCCCTTGGACTCAGGAACGAAGCAATTCACCCTGAGCTAGACCCTAAATCCTATGGTTTTAGAGATGAGGACTTAGACAGACCTATATTTATAGACAATGTCTTAGGCCTGCAAATTGCATCTATGCGTGAAATAATTGACTTGGTGCGCCGAACTTACTGCGGGACTTTTGCGCTTCAGTATATGCATATTTCAGACCCTGAACAGTCTGCATGGCTTAAAGAAAGAATAGAAGGGTATGGCAAAGAGATAAAGTTTACCAGAGAAGGTAGAAAGGCCATCTTGAACAAATTAGTTGCGGCTGAAGGCTTCGAAAAATTTCTTCACGTTAAGTACATGGGAACAAAGAGATTTGGCCTTGATGGTGGAGAAGCACTTATTCCGGCCTTGGAGCAAATAATAAAACGCGGCGGTGCTTTGGGTGTTCAGGAGATCGTAATTGGAATGCCACATAGAGGTAGATTATCTGTTCTCGCTAATGTGATGGGCAAACCATTTAAGGCAATTTTTAATGAATTTCAGGGAGGATCATTCAAGCCAGAAGATGTTGATGGATCTGGCGATGTTAAATACCATCTTGGTGCTTCATCAGATAGAGAGTTTGATGGAAACACTGTGCATTTATCATTAACTGCCAATCCATCACACCTGGAGGCAGTGAACCCAGTCGTAATTGGAAAAGTTAGAGCGAAACAACAGCAGTTGAATGATAGCAAAAGGACCACAGTTTTGCCATTGCTACTTCATGGAGATGCAGCATTTGCCGGCCAGGGGGTAGTTGCTGAATGTTTTGGTCTATCAGGATTGGTCGGTCATAAGACCGGCGGAACAATACATGTGGTCGTAAATAATCAAATAGGTTTCACTACTGCGCCACACTTCAGCCGTTCTTCTCCATACCCAACGGATATAGCTCTTATGGTTGAGGCTCCAATTTTTCATGTGAATGGTGATGACCCAGAAGCTGTCGTTCATGCTGCAAAAGTAGCTACAGAATTTCGCCAGAAATTCCAAAAAGATGTTGTTATCGATATAATTTGCTATCGAAGATTTGGCCATAACGAAGGTGACGAACCGATGTTTACAAATCCGATAATGTATAAAAAAATAAAGAAACAAAAAACGACTTTGACTTTGTATACCGATCGACTTGTTCAAGATGGACTCATCCCAGAAGGTGAAATTGAGGATCTAAAAACCGGTTTTCAATCTTTTTTGAATGATGAATTTGAAGCTGGAAAAAATTATAAACCCAATAAAGCTGACTGGCTTGATGGAAGATGGTCTCATCTAGATCGAAATAAGGACGATTACCAACGGGGACAAACAGCAATTTCTGACAAAACTTTTGAACAAGTTGGTGACTGTTTATCAAAGATACCCGATGATTTTCCAGCTCATAAAACAGTAGCCCGTCTATTCGAAAATAAGAAGAAAATGTTTAGTACTGGTACTGGTTTAGACTGGGCCACCGCTGAAGCTTTAGCATTTGGCTCACTACTTACTGAAGGTTTTCCTGTTCGCCTTTCTGGTCAAGATGCGACACGCGGTACGTTTAGTCAGAGACATTCAGGAATTATTAATCAAAATAATGAAGAGAGATATTATCCGCTAAATCATATTACCGAGGGACAAGCACAATATGAAGTAATAGACTCCATGTTGTCTGAATATGCCGTATTGGGATTTGAGTATGGTTACTCCTTATCAGAACCCAATACTCTAGTAGCTTGGGAGGCTCAGTTTGGCGATTTTGCAAATGGGGCTCAAATAATGTTTGACCAATTCATAAGTTCTGGTGAAAGCAAGTGGTTGCGCATGTCAGGTCTTGTGGTTCTTCTACCTCATGGCTTTGAGGGTCAGGGACCGGAGCACAGCTCTGCAAGATTAGAACGGTTTTTGCAAATGTGTGGTCAGGACAATTGGATTGTGGCTAATTGTTCCACCCCTGCCAACTACTTCCATATTCTACGTCGTCAATTACATCGTTCATTCAGAAAGCCACTTATTTTGGTAACACCTAAGTCCTTACTTCGTCACAAGCTTTGTGTGTCTGACAGATCCCAGTTTACCGATGGTTCTAGTTTTCACAGAGTTCTATGGGACGACGCAGAAAAAGGATCAAGTAAAACAAAACTATTACCAGATAAGAAAATTAAAAGAGTAGTTATGTGTTCAGGAAAAGTTTACTACGATCTACTCGAGGAGCGGGATAGAAGAGGTATAAACGATATTTATCTGCTCAGATTTGAACAGTTTTATCCGTTTCCAGCAATTTCAGCCGTAAAGGAATTAGAAAGATTTAAAAACGCTGAAATGATTTGGTGTCAGGAGGAACCAAAAAATCAAGGCAGCTGGACTTTCATGGAACCAAACCTCGAATGGGTACTCAATAGAATAAAAGCTAGAGTTAACCGTCCACATTACGTTGGCAGATCAGCAAGCGCATCACCAGCTACAGGACTGGCTTCGACTCATAAAAATCAACAAGAAGCGCTAATAAACGAAGCGCTTAGTTTTGAGGGGCAGTAAGTTATGACAGAAATTAGAGTACCTACACTTGGCGAGTCTGTAACAGAAGCCACTGTAGCAACTTGGTTTAAGAAACCTGGTGAAGTTGTTTCCATTGATGAGATGATATGTGAACTTGAGACTGACAAAGTGACTGTCGAAGTCCCGGCTCCAATTTCAGGGACTCTTTCTGAGATTATTGCACATGAAGGTGAAACGGTCGGTGTAGACGCGTTATTGGCGGTATTAAAAGCCAAAAAGGAAAATAAATTAACACCTGAGACCCAACAAAAGCCTGATAGTGATAATCAAGATAACGAGGTAAAGACTGAGAAACCCCATACAGATGTGGACGTGCAAGTGGCACCATCCGCAAAAAAAGCACTTGTTGAAGCTGGCATAGCAATGGACCAAATTACGGGTAGCGGGCGTGACGGTAGAATTATGAAAGAGGATGTTAAAAACGCTATATTAGGTAAGGAACAAAGCCAATCACTTGAGAAAGTAGCACAGGATTCAATTCCCGTAAGCTCTAAATCCTCAAATCAAAAGGCAAATAGACGAGAAGAACGTATAAAAATGTCGCGACTTCGTCAAACTATCGCTAAAAGGCTAAAAGACAGTCAAAATACCGCAGCAATGTTAACAACATATAATGAAGTCGACATGACTGCTATTATCAATTTAAGACAAGAATATAAAAATCTCTTTGAGAAGAAACACGGTGTGCGCTTAGGGTTCATGTCATTTTTCACAAAGGCTTGCTGTCAAGGGCTAAAGGAAATTCCCGAAGTAAATGCCGAAATTGACGGTGATGAAATTATTTACAAAAACTATGTTAATATGGGAATTGCTACCGGTACGCCTACCGGCTTAGTCGTGCCGGTAATTCGCAGTGTAGATGAAATGTCATTTTCTGAAATTGAAAAGCAAATTGCTGAAAAAGGACTCCTGGCAAGAGACGGAAACCTGTCAATGGCAGATATGCAAGATGGAACATTTACGATATCAAATGGAGGTGTATACGGCTCATTAATGTCATCACCAATACTGAACCCACCACAGTCTGGAATACTTGGGATGCACAAGATACAAGATAGGCCAATAGCTGAAAATGGAGAAATAGTAATCCGGCCGATGATGTATCTCGCTTTGAGCTATGATCACCGTATTGTAGATGGCAAAGGAGCAGTAACATTTTTGGTTAGGGTAAAAGAAGCACTAGAGGATCCAAGACGATTACTTATGGATCTTTGACTTGAACTATTTTAGCCGAGTAAAGCACTATAAACTTCATATCTTAGAGAAAAAATTTAAAGGATAGAAATGTCATACGACGTAATTGTTATTGGTAGTGGACCTGGGGGTTATGTAGCAGCGATACGTTGCGCTCAACTTGGACTAAAGACCGCTTGCGTAGAGGGTCGAGAAACTCTTGGCGGGACCTGCCTAAACGTGGGATGTATCCCATCTAAGGCATTATTACACGCATCACATCAATTGCATGAAGCACAAAATAACTTTTCCAAAATGGGCCTGAATTCAGAAAAAATTTCGGTCGATTGGAACAAAATGCAAGATTACAAGAAGGAAGTGATTGAAGGAAATACTAAAGGAATTGAATTCCTATTTAAGAAAAATAAAATAGATTGGATCAAAGGTTGGGCCACGATTCCATCTATCGGAAATGTAAAAGTAAATGACCAAACTTACGAGACGAAAAATATAATAATTGCATCTGGATCAGAACCTTCCTCGCTTCCAGGTGTTGAAATCGATGAAAAGATAATTGTAAGTTCAACCGGTGCATTAGAACTTAAAGAAATTCCGAAAAGAATGGTTATTATTGGAGCTGGTGTGATTGGATTAGAACTAGGTTCGGTTTACTCACGACTTGGATCCGAGGTGACCGTTTTAGAGTACATGGACTATATAACGCCAGGTCTTGACTCAGAGCTTCAAAAGACATTCCAGCGCATACTTAAAAAGCAAGGGATAAAATTTATAATGGGCGCTGCAGTTCAATCCGTGGCTGGCAACAAAAATAATGCAAATGTTTTATATCATAAAAACTCAGATGGAAGTGAGCATTCTATAGCAGCTGATATAGTTTTAGTCGCAACGGGTAGGAAACCTTTTATAGATGGCATGGGAATTAAAGAATTAGGCATTAAAGTGTCAGAACAAGGTCACATTGAAACAGATAATAAATGGAAAACGAGCGTAAATGGAATTTATGCGATAGGGGATGCAATTCAGGGACCAATGTTAGCGCACAAAGCTGAAGATGAAGGTATCGCTACCGCAGAAATTATCGCAGGAAAACACGGACATGTTAATTATGCCCTGGTTCCAGGAGTAATTTATACGTCTCCCGAAGTTGCAACGGTAGGTAAAACTGAGGATGAGCTAAAGTCATCTGAAAAGGACTATAAGGTAGGTAAATTCATGTTCTTAGGCAACGGACGAGCTAAAGCCAACTTTGCAGCAGACGGTTTTGTTAAAATATTAGCTGATACCAAGACTGACCGCATTTTAGGTGCCCATATCATTGGACCTGCCGCCGGTGACCTTATACATGAATTATGTATGGCTATGGAGTTTGGTGCAGCAGCGCAAGACGTAGCTTTAACATGTCACGCACATCCTACCTACTCAGAAGCAATTCGGGAAGCCGCATTAGCCTGCGGAGACGGCTCCATTCACGCCTGAAATGGTAAATACCACAAAAATTACAGTGCTCAGCTTATAATAAATGGATCTAGGTCGCCTCTGGCGTCATCTTTCCACCGCTCTTGCCTTTGATACGCGACTTCGTTTTTGGAACTGCCATAACAGAAGCTTTTTCGGAACTGTCAGATTTAGCGGCATCACCCTCGGGATCATCATCTCCTTGAGGTGGTTCACCTCTGATAACTCTCTTTATCTCATCACCTGTTAAAGTTTCGTACTCTAGTAAACCTTGAGCAAGTCTCTCCCATTCAGTTTTCTTCTTACTGAGAATTTTGTACGCTCTGTCATATGCTTCTTGAATAAACCTTTTAACTTCAACCTCGATAAGCTCTTTAGTATTCGCCGACACAGAGAGACCAGCTGTATTACCAGAATATCCTTCGTGAGCCTCTGCGTAGTCAATATTTCCTACTTTTTCTGACATGCCCCAACGAAGAACCATTGCGCGAGCTAGACCAGATGCCTGTTGAATATCGCCCGCTGGACCATTAGATACATTACCTTCCCCGTACTTGATGATCTCAGCTGCTTTTCCGGCCATTGTCATCGCCATCTTCTCTTCACATTCAGCCTTTTGCCAATTTAAGCGGTCTATTTCAGGCAACGATACGACCATTCCTAAGGCACCACCCCGCGGAATAATTGTAGCTTTGTAAACTGGATCACACTGTGGAAGCTCCAAACCTACGATAGCATGACCTGCCTCGTGATATGCAGTCTTTTCCTTTTGATCATCTGTAAGAACCATAGACCTCCGCTCTGCTCCCATCATCACTTTGTCTTTTGCGTTCTCGAAATCAATCATACTTACGAATGTTCGTCCAATTCTTGCAGCCATTAGAGCGGCCTCATTAACCAAATTTGCTAAATCAGCGCCTGAAAAACCAGGGGTCCCTCTCGCAATCAAGCGCAGATCAACATCAGGACCGAGCGGCGTCTTCCTAGCATGCACATTAAGTATTTTCTCCCTTCCCTTGATATCGGGGTTTGGAACATTAACCTGACGATCGAACCTACCAGGACGCAGCAGTGCAGGATCAAGTACGTCACGTCTATTAGTTGCAGCCAAAATTATGACACCTTCATTTTCCTCAAAACCGTCCATTTCAACCAAAAGTTGGTTTAAGGTCTGCTCTCGTTCATCGTTTCCGCCGCCATAGCCCGCACCTCTATTTCTTCCAACTGCATCTATTTCATCAATAAAAACAATACACGGTGCATTTTTTTTTGCTTGCTCAAACATATCTCTAACTCTGCTAGCACCTACGCCTACAAACATCTCAACGAAGTCAGAACCGGATATTGTAAAGAAAGGAACACCCGCCTCCCCAGCAATTGCTCTGGCAAGTAATGTTTTACCTGTACCCGGAGGACCTACCAGAAGTGCTCCACGAGGAATCTTACCGCCCAGCTTACTAAATTTCTGGGGATTCCGTAAAAACTCTACTATCTCTTCAAGCTCTTCTTTTGCCTCATCAATACCAGCTACATCATCAAAAGTAACTCTACCTTGTTTTTCGGTTAAGAGTTTCGCGCGACTTTTACCGAAGCCCATAGCTCCTCCGCGGCCTCCTCCTTGCATGCGGTTCATGAAATAAACCCATACTCCAATCAACAGTAAAAATGGTAAAATCGACATTATGAAGGACTGAAATAACGATTGTTCTTGTTTTTCAGCCCTTACAACAACTTGGTTTTCAATAAGAAGGTCCGTAACATTTGTGTCGGCGGGTCGAACCGTTACGTATTCAACATTATCACCACCTTTGAAGCGAATATTTTCGCCGTCCAGGATAACTGTTGCAACCTCTCCACGTTCAACAGATGCAACGAAGTCAGAATAACTAATCTCTCGGGATTGTAACGATGACGTGCCAGAACTGAAAACGTTGAATAACACGACAATGAGTAGAAACAGAACTAACCAAAAGGCTATATTACGATTGTTGCTCAATAGAGCTCTCCTTACTGAAAACCACAACGACGTGGAATTATTACTTTACCATACATAAACATTAGTTCGCTATGTTCAATGGTCTAGTAAGAATTGATTAAACGGCTGTTTGCATAAATTAAACTTAAATTTTGAATTGGGGTCTATAAACGGAAAATTTACCAAATTGTTATCATTGAACAAAGCTGGTAGCGCAATTATAGTTTTATATGGAATTTTTTTTCTTAAACCTGGCTCCAAAAACGTATATCCATCTTTACCCAAGCATTTGATAGTTAGATCCCTACAATTTTCTAATGCTGTTAATTTCCATCTTCGATCGAATATTACACCATTGGAGGCCTCTATTTCACAAACGGATGCATTCACCTCTCTAGTTATTCTAATGCTATTGTCATGAAAGTAACAAATTGTTCCCGACCCAGAAAAAGTTATCTTTTCATCTAAAGAGTTAATCAAGCCATCAACCTGCGATAGCCTGGGACGATACTTTTGGTTTGAGATCCATTTTTGCGCGGCAGATATCAAACGCCTTTTGATATCCAAAGGTTGCTTAGAGAATTCATCAAAGTCAAAAATGATATCTCCATTATCGCATGATCCAAATTTTTCGTAGCAGTCTGATGCAAAATGGTTCAATGCTGTTTTTGCACTTTGCATCAATAGTGCAGTTTGGCTAATCGTGCTTTTATCTATGCCTATTTCGATACAGCGCGCGAGCAGATCCCTCACTTTAACTCTCTCGAAACTCTTATCATTGTTTGTTGGATCCTCAATCCAATCAACCTGATAAAACTTTAAAACATTTCTCAAAGTTTGACGTTCAAAATCTAAAAGCGGTCTGTATACTATCATCTTGTCATTTCCAAAAGACAAATAACTCTTCTCAGCCATGCTCGCCAACCCATCCACTCCAGATCCTCTTCGTAATCGCATTAGAAAAGTTTCGGCTTGGTCATCAAGGGTGTGTCCTGTAACTAAAATAGCCCCAGAAGGAATGGCGTTTTGCATTAATCGATATCGAGCTTCTCGAGCACTGGCAGATAAGTTGCCTTTAATATTTTCATGGGCCCAAAACAACGTTTTATGTATTAGGCCAAGCTTGTTACATAGTTTTCCTACATATAGTGCTTCGTCAGCTGATCCATTTCTTAGCTTGTGATCAACAGTGAGAATTATGATTTTCAAATTTTTTTTATTTGACCAAGAATTTATTAGGTATAAAAGGCTTAGACTATCACTACCACCGGAAACAGCGACGCCAAGAGCAGCAGGGCTGTAAGAGAGACTATCTAGAAAACTATCAATTTTTTTATTAAACTTACTAGAGATTACATTGAAATCAAAGCTCACGTGCAGACCTTACTGGCACTGTAATTCATTCATTGCATCCAATGCTGAAACTGTCTCTTCAGCCTCTGGAAACCTAATCTGTACTTGAGACAGGATTTGACAACCGGCGTCTATTTGACCAAGATCTACTAATGATTGACCCAGTCTAAACATAACTTGTGGAGCAACATTTGACTCCGGAAAATCAGTGTAGCTATTTAAAAATGCTCTTGCTGCTGATTTTAATTCACCCAATTCCTCAAAAGCAATGCCTCTCGAAAGTAATGCACGCGCGTTAAGGGGGCTATCTGGGTAAGTATTTGAAAAGCGCTCAAATAAATTAGTTGCTAACTCATATTCACCATTTTCAAGTGCATCATAAGCTGCATCAAAATCTGCTTTTTCTCCAACAGCCAATTCCGGCTCGACTGCCACAGTCTTTGTCGAACTTTCAATAGCATCATCTAAATCAATTGATGTTCCCAAAGTGCTTGTTTCTGATATATTTGATACATCGCCACCTTCCAGCTCCACCAGACGAAACTCGAGATTTTCTATTCTACTTGTTCCATCGCGAACCACTCTATCAATCCGGAACTGCAATTCCTCGGTTTGAGCAATTAGCCTTTGAAGCTCAATCTCAATAGCCTCAAGCCTTGCTAAACTTGATCCGCTTGTAACAACCTGGGGTGAAGCAGCTCCCGTTGTGGAGAGCTCTCTCTTCATTTTTAGCATCTCTATGTAAAGTATGGTCAAATCTTGACGCACATCGGCAAGTGTCTGCTCGTTATTTTGAGCGTGAGCACCTGTAGCTAATAGTGCCAAAAAGATCACGTATAAAAGCCGCATTAAGCTTTCCTAAATTATTAATCAGGACCCCAAATTACTCAAAACCGTCACAGCTCTGCGATTTACCGAATAACAGCTTTCCTTACTGCAAATTTCAATTGGGCGTTCCTTACCATAACTTACAGTTTGTATTCTACTTGCTGCCACACCTAGGGAATTCAAATATTCTTTTACAGAGTTAGCTCTCCTGGCGCCAAGCGCAACATTATAGTCCCTGGTACCTTGTTCATCTGCGTGACCTTCAACAATGATTTCGTAATCACCATTTGCCATTAGCCAGGTTGCTTGGCTATTTAAAAGATCCATACCCTCTGGGCTAAGACTGGATTGATCGATCGCAAAAAATACCCGGTCGCCTATGGCTTGTTGAAAATAAGCTGGCGATGTAGGATTAGATACATCTCCCATATTATTTCCAAAAAATGTATCATTAGAACCGCCTCCGAAGGGGTTACCTGAATTAGAGCATGCTGCTAAAATCGACAGAGTACTAACTAATATTGCATTTCTAAGCTTTTTCATACTTCACCTACTATATTCATTAATACAAGTTTACATTGTATATTAGTATCTGGAAAGTGCTATAAATTTCTATCGAGCTAGAGGTGACCATGAAGGGTCCGATGCTCCTTCTGGGGTGATAAGTGGTTTCAAGTTTCTACCCGAGATATCTACACTGTACAGTGATGAAGTACCATTTCTGCCCTGAGTAGATCGACTGAATACTATAACGCGACCATTTGGGGACCAAGTTGGACCCTCATCTAAAAATGACGCAGTTAACAACCTTTCTTCACTGCCATCTAATCTCAT